>JBDTMI010000139.1:0-2691 GCA_039934355.1 Gemmatimonadales bacterium | reverse complement strand
CGCCTACTTCCTCGCCACCGCCAGGATGTCATTCAGCACGCCCGCCGCCGTCACCAGCGGTCCGGCGCCCGGTCCACGCACCACCAGCGGGTGCTCGCGGTATCGCGCCGTCGTGAAGACGATCTGGTTGTCGGTGCCCCGCAGCGAGGCGAAGGGGCTGTTGCGGTCGACCGCAGTGAGCCCGACCCGCAGCCGGCGTGGCGTCACCGTGGCGATATAGCGCAGCACCTGTCCCGTGCTCTGCGCGGCGCGCACCCGCTCACTCCACTCGCCATCGAACGACGACAACTTGGCGAGGTACTGCTTGAGGGGGAGATCGCGCGCCGCCGACGGGACCAGCGATTCCGTCACCACCGCGGCGGGCTCGCCCCGGAAGCCCATCAGGCGGCCCAGGATCAGCGCTTTGCGCGCGACGTCGGCCCCCGAGAGATCCTCGCGCGGATCGGGTTCGGTGTAGCCGGCATCCATGGCGGCCCGCAGCACGCGGGAAAAGGTCTGGCCCCGCTCGAGCTCCGACAGCAGGAAGCCCAGGGTCCCGGAGACGCACCCCTCGATGGAGCGCACCTCGTCGCCGGTCTCGACCAGCTTGGCAAAGGTGTCCATCACCGGCAGTCCGGCGCCGACGGTCGCCTCATACCGCAACCGGCGTCCGTGGGTCGCGGCCAGGGACAGGAGCCCTTCGGCTTCGGCGGCGGGGCCGGCCAGCGGTTTCTTGTTGGCCAGCACGACATCCATGCCATGGGTCAGTGCCGCGCGCACGACGTCCGCCGTGTCATCCGCCGTCACGTCGACCAGCACCGGGTGCGACAGCGCATGCCGCAGCGTCCGGCGGATGGCTTCTTCCGCCTTGTCGGCCCGGCCGCCATCCATGTGCCGCAGCGAGTGCCCTTTGGCCTTCTCCCGGGCGATCGTCGTCAGCCGGTGGGTCGAGAGCCCCGCCGGATCGAAGACCACCCCGCTGCGGTCGGCCACCGCCACGATCCGCACCCGGGTGCTGTGCGCGGGAAGCTCCGCGACCAGCTCGACCAGGCTCCGCCCGATCCGGCCGAAGCCCAGCAGGAAGAGGTCCAGGCGATCGCGTGGCGCCACCGAGCCGCCGCCGACCTTGCCTAACTGGAACGCGGCGTGGATCGCCCGTTGGGCCTCGCCGGCCTGCACCTCATCGACCACCGCGGAGATGTTGAGTTCCGAGGAGCCCTGCGCGATCGCGATCACATTGATCCCGGCCTGCGACAGCGCATGAAAGGTGCGGTGGGCCACGCCCGGTGTGCCCGCCATCCCCAGTCCGACCACGGCCACGGTGGCCACACCGGTCCGGATGGTGACACCGTCGATGTCGCGGTGCCGGATCTCCTCGCTGAACGTCTCGCGGAGACACTCCTGCGCCCGGACCGCGCTGGCCGTCGGCACGCAGAAACAGATCGAGTGCTCGCTCGAGGCCTGCGAGATCAGCGAGACGGAGATGCCCTCGTGCTGCAGCGCCGCGAAGGTGCGGGCCGCGACCCCTGGCACGCCGAGCATCCCGTTGCCCTCCACGGTGACCAGGGCCTGCCCCGAGGCGGCGGAGAGCGCCTTGACCGGCACATCGAGGCCGGTCTCCCGTTCCGACACCTCGGTGCCCGACGCACCCGGCTGACCGAACGGCCGCACGAACACCGGGATCTTCCGGCCCAGGATCGGCACCAGCGCCCGTGGGTGCAGCACTCTGGCCCCGTAGTAGGCCAGCTCGGCGGCTTCGCGCACATTGAGCTGGGGCAACACCCGCGCGTCCGGGACCACCCGCGGGTCCGCCGTCAGCAGGCCCGGCACATCCTTCCAGAGGCTGATCCGTCGGGCACCGAGGGCGCGCCCCACCAGCGCCGCCGTCAGGTCGGTGCCCCCGCGCCCCAGGGTCGTGACCTCGCCCGACGGTGCGGTCCCGATGAAGCCGGTCACCACCGGCGTGATGCCGCGCTTGAGCAACCCACCGAGCGTCTTGCGCAGCGCCGCGTCGGTGCGGGCCAGATCCGGCGAGGCGTTGCCGAACCCGGCGTCCGTCAGCACCACGCCGGCGGCATCGACGTAGGCGGCCTTCACCCCGCCCGCCACCAGTGCCGCCGCCATCAGTCG
The DNA here is from genome assembly GCA_039934355.1 of Gemmatimonadales bacterium. Lineage (GTDB taxonomy): Bacteria > Gemmatimonadota > Gemmatimonadetes > Gemmatimonadales > GWC2-71-9 > JADJOM01. Next base: position 582 of record JBDTMI010000139.1, on the reverse strand, counting down.
CGCCGAAAGCCGCTCTCCCCGGGCGACGAGGAAGTCGCTGGTGCGCGGTGTCAGCTCCCGGAGGATGCTGAGGCCGCGGGCCAGGCTTTCCAGCTCGTCCACCTGCCCGTTGATGAACTCAAGCAGCTCCTGTCGCCCCGGCCCCGCGGGAATCAGCGTGCGCGCCGCCGCCTGATGCCGGGCCCGGAGCGTCGCTGCTGCCGTCAGGGCAGGGACCAGTTCGCCCGCCTGGGCCCGCGTGGCGACCTCGAGCAGGAGGTCAGTCACGCCGGCCATGGCTGACAGGACGATTACCCGCGGGGCGGGCTGGTCGCGGATGATGGCGACGGCATGGCGCACGGCGGTCGGGTCCGCCAGCGAGGCACCACCGAACTTGTGGACGTCGAGCTGGGAGGGGGTGCGGGTCATAGGTCGGAAAGAATACATGGCAGGGGTGGCAGCTGTCAGCTTTCAGCCGTCAGCCGTCAGCCAATGGCCGTGGGCCGTTAGCCGTTGGTTTGAAGCCGATTCAAATTCGCCCAACCGCCCAACCGCCCATCGCCCAATCGCCCATCGCCCAATCGCCCATCGCCCAATCGCCCA
>JBDTMI010000138.1:0-2756 GCA_039934355.1 Gemmatimonadales bacterium | reverse complement strand
CTCCTCACTCCTCACTCCTTGCTTCCCCCGCCTCGAACCTGTACCCCACCTTCCACACCGTCAGAAAGTGTCTCGGCTCCGCCGCCTCCGGCTCCAGTTTCCGCCGCAGCTCCGCCATGTGGCTGTCGACCGTGCGGGTGACGACATCGCCGGCGCTGCCCCAGACCTCCCGAAGCAGCTCGACCCGGGACGCCACGGCGCCGTCGCGACGGATCAGCGCCAGCATCAGCTCGTAGGCTTTCGGCGTGAGGCTCACCGTATGACCCGCCACAGCCACTGACCGGGAGCTCTGATCGACGCGCACCTGTCCGAAAGCGATCACCGTCGGCAAGGTTCCCGTCGCGCCCGCGGCATGCCCCGAAATTCTTGCCGTGCGGCGCAGCAGCGCCCGGATTCGTTCCAGCAGCTCCATCAGGCCGAAGGGCTTGGTCACGTACTGATCGGCGTCGAGCCGGAATCCGCGGACCTTGTCGGCTTCCTCGCCGCGAGCAGTGAGAATCAGCACCGGCACACTGGCACCCCTGGCGCGAATGGTTTTCAGCACCTCGTACCCGTCGCAACCGGGGAGCATGAGGTCGAGTACGACCAGACTCGGTTTCCATTTCCCGGCCGCATCGATCGCCGCCGGTCCGTCCGCGACGTGACGCACCTCATACCCCTCCAGTTCGAGATTGTATCTCAGCCCCTCGGCAAGGTCGAGGTTGTCCTCCACCAGAAGAATCCGCCCCGTCATGCCACGCCTGCCGGCGTCAGGGTGACGGCTGCAAGTTCGACCACGATTGCGGTGCCCGGCCCCTCGTGCGCTTCAACCGCCACAGTGCCACCCGCTTGCTCGACCAATTCCCGCACGATCGCCAGTCCGATCCCGCTTCCGCCGACCGCCCTCGCATCGGCCGAGGTGCCCCGGAAGAACGGTTCCCAGACGCGGGCCGACTCGGTGGCGGGGATACCGGGACCCTGGTCGCGGATGCGGAGGCGTACCCGAGCATCATCGCTTTCCACGGTGATGGCGATCGTCTGGCCCACCGGCCCGAACTTCACCGCATTGTCGAGCAGATTGAGCACGACCTGCCGGAAGCGGTCCCGATCGATCCGTACCACGGCCCCGGCGGCGAGTGTCCGGACAAACTCCACCCGGCGTGACGCCGCGAGCGGCGCAAACCCGTCGATGATCTCGCCGGTCTCCATCCCGATGTCGATCGGCTCGACGGCATCAGGTGCGGGCTCGCGCCGGTCGAGTCGGGTAAAGAGCAGCAGGTTCTCGACCAGGTGACCGAGTCGTCTGGCTTCGCGGTCCACGTTGGCCATCAGCCAGCGGTACTGCTCGTCGTTCTTGTAGCGGCCCAGGCGCACGGTTTCGAGGAACAGCCGAATTTGCGCCAGCGGGGTGCGCAGTTCATGCGAGACGGCCGCGACGAAGTCGGTGCGCATTCGAGCCAGCGCCTGCTCTCGCCGCAACTGCAGCAGCGCTACCAGCGCGAGGGCGATCGCCATGGCACCGAGGCCGAGGAACAGCCAGCGCGTCGAGGGGGAGAGGCCGCCGGAGACGAGGAGGGCCGCGGCCTCCGGCCGAACCGCCGTGCGGATCCGGAGTCCGCCGGCCTGCGTCGGGAGACTGTCGACGCGCTGCAACGCGGGGTCCGGCCAACTGCTGTCGTGGTAGAGCACCACGCCGTCGGGAGTGCGAACATCAATGGCGATCAGGTCGGCGACGGGGCGGCCGCCGGTGACGGAACGGGGGAGCAGATCCCCTTCGTCGCGGGCTCCGCGCGCGATGGCCGGGAAGGTGCTCGAATCGAAGACGAAGCCGTACACGATCGTATCCTGCCGCATGGTCGGCATCAGGCCGTAGGCGGTCAGGCCGACGGCGAGCGGAACGACCCCCATGCGCGCGGAGGCCGCCTCATCGGTATGGGCCAGCGCCGCTGTCAATGCCGACCGCAGTCCCGCGTCGGCGATGGGGCTGAGCAGGGTGTCGATCGCCGCGATGGTATCGCTCCCCAGACTGTAGCCGAAGTAGAGCGCCGGACGGTAGGCAGGATCGCAGCGGCACATCATCAGGCTGTGGGCCCGGTACTCCGGCAATCGCTCGACGGAGGGGACCTGTTCACCAGCATGGAGCTGCTCGTGCATGACGGGGTTGACCACCTGCCAGGTCGCTTCGAGCAGCGCGTTCTTGAGGTGCTCCGCGTAACTCCAGGCGACAAACGCGGCGTAGTCGCCGAGAAGCTGGTCGGCGGTGTGCTTGCGCTGGCGTTCGAGGAAGTCGGCCAGCACGATCGCGCTCGCCGTCAGGCCGAGACTCAGCAGCAGGACCGCGAGCGGCCAGCTGATGCGGGAACGGGGGTGGGCGACAGGAGCAGGGCGGGACGACATGTTCGGTGCGGCATCCTCGATTCAGGGGGCTGGTGAACAAGGTCGGCCAGTGAGGGAGCGGGGGCAAGCGGGGAGTGTACGAGAAGTGTGCGAGTTGGGTGGGGGAGAGGCGGTTGGGCGATTGGGCGGTTGGAAGATTGGGCGATTGGGCGATTGGGCGGTTGGGCGATTGGACGATTGGGCGGTTGGGCGGTTGGGTTGTTGCTGTCACCCATCGCCCAACGCCCAGCGCCCAGCGCCAGCTAGGCCCGCGCCCGCGCCGCGACCTGGCGCAGCGCGTGACGCATCGCCGCGCCGAGCAGCGCCGGTGGAAAGCGCGCCAGGAAGGGCTCCGGGGGGTCGACGTACAGCCAGAAGACTTCCATGCACTGACTGTCCGT
>JBDTMI010000137.1:0-2805 GCA_039934355.1 Gemmatimonadales bacterium | reverse complement strand
TCGGCCTTGAGGGCCCCACCGTTGGTGTGCATGCTCTCGATCACGCCGATGGCATTCAACAAGTTTTCCATGAAGTAGCTGGGCCGCAGGTGGAGCACGTTCAGGCCGGGAACCTGATTGAAGCGCGCTTCCAGGCCACGCAGGCCATTGACCGGCCCGACCCCGGAGGGCAGGTGCGCTCCGATGCTGCTGAGGGTGACGACATGCCGCACCCTCGCCACCTGTGCTCCGGCGGCGAGTGCCTCCGCTACCGCCTTGGCTCGGGCGGCGGGGTCCGGATGCCCGTAGTCCGGCGGGATCATTGCGAAGGCGGCATCCGCCCCGCGGAACGCCTCCGCCATGGAGCGGGCACTGTCCACCGTCCCGATCCACGGTTCCGCGCCCACATCCGCCAGCGGCTGGAGCCGGCTGGCATCGCGCCCGATCGCGCGGACCCTCATGCCCTCTGCGAGCAACAGCGGGACAAGCTGCTGCCCGATATGTCCCGTGGCGCCGGTGACAGCGATGGTCGTCATGATTCCCTATCCTGTTCAGGCGAGTCAATTGGCGCGATCCGTGAACGGACCACGCCGGGGCGGGCAAGCGCGCCTGAGGCAAAACCTAGATCGTCGACGTGGCGCGGTCAAAAGCGGCCGTCTCACGGGCCCGCGGTTCGGCCCAGGCGATCGCCAGCATCACGCCAATAATCAGCACGCTGTACTCGGCGCCATTGCGCCCGCCCCCGACGACAAACCACCCTTCGTTCAGGTGCACCATGGCAATGCCCACCGCGAGCTCCGCGACAAAGCCGAGGGCAATCCACCGCTGCTGCCATCCCCAGGCCAGGAGGAGTGAACCGATGATCTCGAAGAGCGTGATGCTCCAGGCCACGACGAGACCGGCAGGAACGCCGCTTCCTGACAGGAATTCACCGAATCCGCTCACGTAACCGTCGCCCTGGGCTCGAAAGGTGCCGTGAATCAGGAGATGCAGACTCACCAGGCACCGCAGGGCAATCAGGGACCGGGTAGATCTGGGGGCGGAAATCATTTGGCGGCAGGGTCCATCTGCATGCAGCCGAAGATATTTCCTTCGGTGTCCTTCCCGTACGCCAGCCAGCCCATGCCCGGCAGCGCCATCTTGGGAAGCGCGATCTGGCCGCCCAGCGCGAGGAGCTTCGTCACGAGCGCATCAACGGAGGTCGTGTCCACGGTACATACGAAGGCGTTTACGGCGGCGCCTTCGATGGGGGGTCCACCGGTGCGGGACATGAGGCCACCGTCAATGCCAGGTTGCCCGGCTTCGCCGGTCTTGATGAGCCAATAGGGCCACGGCCCATCCCACTTGGTGAACTGCCAGCCCAGCAATTCGCGATAGAACTGCATGGCGCGTTCGGGATCGGCGGCGTGGATTTCGAAGTGGATGGGGCGGGGCATGTGGACTCCGGGTGAAAGTGTTGCGTGGGGTTGAGCGGTGCGAGGGGCCAAGCCATGGGCGAACCGGCCAGCGGGATGGCATACGGTGCGCCGTGGGCTCAGGATTCCGGCCCAACCGCCCAATACCCATTACCCCTTTCAGACGACAACCATTTCGACATCCACCCCGCCCACCCTGATGGTGCTGACCGGAACGCCATCCGGCACCCCCGCCTGACGCGCGGCGCCCCGGGTGAGGTGGATGGCACCGAAACGCCCAGCGTCCTGCGCCAGCTTCGAGGCGACGTTCACCGCTGAACCCGCGATATCGAAGCTTCCCGGCGCCAGTTCGAAGAGGAGGACCCGGCCACTGTCGATCCCGATGCGCACATCCACCCGCTGTTCCGCCAGTTCGGTCCGCAGTTTCCGCGCAAAGGCGAGCGCGTGGGTGGCAACACCGAAGCAGTAGATGCTGACCTGGCCGGTCGTCTTGATCTCCTGGCCGTCGAGATCGAGGACCAGCGCACTGCCCAGTCGCCGGACCGCGGCGGCGAGGGCGAGGTTGTTGAGCGCGGCCACCGCGGGTTCGTCGCCATCCTCCCGTTCCCGATCGATCACCACGACGGTGGATTCCCGGTACGCCGGCCGCGGCACGATCGACGTGCGCCGGGTGCGCTGGAATTTGCCGAGCCCGGTGTAGAACTCGTCGGTAAATGGAAGCGGATAGTGAAAATCGCTCGGCACGATTTCCGTGAGTCGGGGACCATCAACCACCCGCCAGATGAGGCCGAATCGGGTCAGCAGATCGTTCCGCGCCGCGAGCTGCAGCGGATGACGGTCGTCCAGGCGAAGCCGGAGCGCGTCAGTGATGACGAGTTCACCGGCCGTGGTTTCATCTTCGGCCACGAACTCCACCAGATCGGCGTCGGGGCCGTAGATGGCGTTGCCGAGCTGGTAGAACTCGCCGGCATGGGCGCAGAGGCCAATGCCAACTTCGCACTCCGCGGCGACCCGATCCTGCATGGCCAGCAGCATGCCGAGGACATCCGAGGTCGCGACCCCGTCGGCGTAAAACATCTGGCTGTTGTCGGCGGCCCAGGTCCCGATCGCCGTACCACCAATCGCCGTGCCGAACGCATGCACCAGCTCCTTGGGGCGACTCACCATCGCCAGGATCTCGATCAGCGAGCGCTCCTGGGTGAGTCGCGTCAGCCCGGCAGTGTCGGAGCTGGCCACGATGCCGCGCAGCGTGCACGGGCCCAGCAGCGCGCGCGCCGCGTCGCGGGTCTGGCTGCTGTGGGTCCACGCCGTGATGATGTCGAGCGGCAGCGTCTGCCCGGCGTCGGCGGGGAGATCGAAGTAGCCGGGCGGGAAGCGCAGCGGATTGAATCGGGCCATGGCGAGGACTCGG
>JBDTMI010000136.1:0-3018 GCA_039934355.1 Gemmatimonadales bacterium | reverse complement strand
CGTCGCTAAAGCGACGGCTCGGCAGATGTCGCTGAAGCGACCATGGAACAGGGCAGGACGTCACTTCAGTGACAGCAGCCGAGCCGCGGCTTCAGCCGCGAGCTCGCCGGCGAGGATCCATGCCTGAGCTGACCGAACGCCTCACATCCGCCCTGTCCGACCGCTACCGCCTCGAGCGCGAGCTCGGCGCCGGCGGCATGGCGACGGTGTACCTCGCCCAGGATCTCAAGCACGACCGGAAGGTCGCGATCAAGGTGCTGCGCCCGGAACTCGCCGCGGTAATCGGCGCCGAGCGGTTCCTCTCGGAGATCAGGACCACGGCGAACCTGCAGCACCCCCACATCCTGCCGCTGTTCGATTCCGGCGCGGCGGACGGTTTCCTGTTCTATGTCATGCCGTTCATCGAGGGCGAATCGCTGCGGGACCGGTTGAGCCGCGAAAAGCAGCTCCCGATCGCCGATGCCGTGCGCATCGCCACCGAGGTCGCCGGCGCCCTCGACTATGCCCACCGCCACCAGGTCATCCACCGCGACATCAAGCCGGAGAACATCCTGCTGCACGACGGGCGCGCCCTGGTTGCCGACTTCGGCATCGCGCTCGCCGCGAGCAAGGCCGGTGGCAGCCGGATGACCGAGACCGGCATGAGCCTCGGCACGCCGACCTACATGAGTCCCGAGCAGGCGATGGGAGAACGCGAAATCACCGCGCGGGCGGATGTATACGCGCTGGGGTGTGTGACCTACGAGATGCTGGTGGGCGATCCGCCCTTTCTCGGCGGCACCGCGCAGGCCATCGTGGCGAAGGTCATGACCGAGAAACCGGCTCCGCCCTCCCGGATGCGCGATACGATCCCGCCCGGGGTCGAGGACGCCATCCTCACGGCGCTGGAGAAACTCCCAGCCGACCGGTTCGCCACCGCGGCGGAGTTTGCGGCGGCGTTCACGGCCGCCGGCACGACAATCCCCAGGGGCGGCGGCACCGGCGCGCATCGTGGAGCGCCGGTCTCGCCCTGGCGACGGGGCGTCTTGTACGCTGCGATCGCGCTCACCACGGTGCTCGCGCTCTGGGGCTGGTTTCGTCCGAGGCCGGATGCCAGCACCAGCCGCCAGCGGGTAACGCTCTGGCGTCATTCGCTGGGCTCCATGCTGTCGCCCGGTGTCGCCCGCATCGGGACCCAGGCGGCGATTGCGCCCGACGGCTCGAGCATCGTCTTCGCGGATCCGGTCAACGACTCCTCCCTGCTCCGGCTCAAACTTCGCAGCGAAGCCGACAGCCGGACCCTCGCCGGGACCGAAGGTGGTCTCTCGCCATCCTATTCTCCCGATGGCCGCTGGATCGCGTTTGTCGTACCGGGGGGGAGAGTGCGCAAGGTGCCGGTCGAGGGGGGCGCGCCCATCACCCTCGCCACCGATGGCAATCCGATCTATGCCTCCGCGGCGTGGCTGGATGACGGATCGGTCGTGTACGTGGGCATCAACGCGGAACTCCGGCAGGTCCCCGGCGATGGCGGTGCCAGCCGGATATTGGGACGTGTCACGGAGCGTTCGCCCAGCAACTCCGGCCTGCTCTCCCCATTGCCCGGCAAGCACGGTGTCCTGTTTACCAACTGCCCGGGCAACTGCGCTGTCAGCTCGTCGATCTACGTGTTTGATATCCCGGCCGACAGCGGCCGGTTGCTGATCCCCGATGCCATTGAGGCGTGGTATTCGCCCACCGGGCACCTGATCTTCGCCGACCGGGCTGGTGCGCTGTTCGCGGCGGCGTTCGACCTGAAGCGTCTCGCCCTCACCTCGAGCGCCGTTCCGGTACTCGCCAATGTGCTGCCGGGCAGTTTTGCGATGTCGGCGTCAGGCAGTGTGCTCTATGGGATGTCCTCCGGTGGCAGCGCACCGGCGGAGCTGGTGTGGGTCTCGCGCCAGGGACAGGCCGAGCCGATTGACACCAGCTGGCGCGCCGATTTCCAGTACCCCGCGCTCTCACCAGATGGGAAGACGCTGGCGGTCAGCGTGACCGAGGGCGCGACCCAGATCTGGATCCGGCGTCCCGACGGCACCCGGCAGCGACTGACCGACAGCGGCTCAGTCAACTGGCGGCCATCCTGGTCGGGCGACGGCCGCTCGATCGCCTTTCTCTCCAATCGCGCCGGTCCCGAGCAGGCCAACTACGACGCCTACCAGGTCGCGGTGGATGGCAGCGCCCCCGCCCGACTGCTCATGAACTATCCGTCCTACGGCCTCTGGGAGGCCCAGGTCTCCGCGGATGGACAATGGCTGGTGATACGGGCAGATGAAGAAGGCAACCTCGGTCGTATTCGCGCTCGCCGGTTGACGGGCGACACGACGCTCATTCCGCTGGTGGTCGGCCAGTTCCTGTCGAACAACGTGGCGCTGTCGCCCGATGGGCACTGGCTGGCCTACAGTGCGGACCGGTCGGGGCGGAAAGAGGTCTACGTTGCGCCGTTCCCCGGCGGGAATCCGTCGCATCTGGTGTCCCGCAACGGCGGGACGGAAGTCCGCTGGGCTCACAGCGGCCGCGAGCTGTACTTCAAGGGCGATGGCGAGCACCAGCTCATGGCGGTCCCGGTCGCACCCGGACCTGGCTTCCTCGCGGGCACGCCCCGTCCCCTCTTCGATCTGGCCAACTACCGCGAGGCCCGGAACCGGCCGCAGTACGATGTCTCCCCCGATGGCCAGCGCTTCCTGATGATCCGCAAGCTCTCGGGTGATGATGCGGCCGCGGTGGTGTTCGCCGAGCACTGGTTCGCAGAGCTCGAGGCGAAGGTACGGTCCAAACGATGAGCTACACGATCTGTCCCAGCTGCGGTCAGAAGGCGCTGAGCGTGGCCACTCGCTGCCCGCGCTGCGGCGTCGCGTTCGAGGACCAGTTCCTCAGTCGGGCGCGGTCCGCCCCCACGCTCAGGCGGACCCCACTCGTTTTTCTCATCGCCGGTGTCGTGGTGGCGCTGGTGGGAGCGAATGCCCTGATGCGGCGGCTCTCCACCGCGCCGCAGGGGATGTC
>JBDTMI010000135.1:0-3076 GCA_039934355.1 Gemmatimonadales bacterium | reverse complement strand
TCGCCTATCGCCTATCGCCCACTCCCTAGTATCTCCGCTTCGCGTTCACTCGCGCCAGGAGTGATCCCAGTGCCTGCGACGGTCCGCTGACGGCGACCATCCGGTCACCCTGGCGAATGGTGACCGTCAACCGGCTCAGCGACTTCGCGTTGGCTCCGCTGCTTGCGAGATCGGCATCCACCAGATCCGCGACCTGCGTGGCCGGGCCGGCGATCGTGCGGACCAGCTCGCCGGAATCGAGCAGCTGGTCGACGGCCGTGACATCATTGCCGGTACTCCCGGGCTGCACCCGCATTTGCACCACGGCAAGACCGGGGACCAGCGGAATATCCCCGGTGGCCGACGTGTTGCTATCGTCGGGGATGAACGTGCGCCACAATCCCCGCAGTCCCGGATCGCCTCCCACCGGCTGGGCGACGATGTCGGTATCGTCGAAGGGGGCCGAACCGAAGGCCAGTGGTTCGCTCTGGATCGCGCTGTAGGCCGGTTCCGGATCCGTTTCAACCGCACGGGCGAATCCGAAGCTGGAGTCCTCCGGTGCCGGGGTGCTGGCCCGCACCAGTTGGTGCCGACGCGGATTCGTGAGGGTCGTCGGCTGACGAATGGCAGTCGTAGTCGTGGGCAGGGGGGGGGAGGGCGCTGCGGCGATTGCCGGTGCAGCCGACGACGTCTCGGGATGGCTGGCGACGACGGCGTCCACTCGGTGCCGCGTGGTGTTCACACCCCAGCCGGCGAATACGGCAACGGCGACGCTGGCGGCCCAGGCACTCCGGGTCATCCAACGCCGGCGGGTCTCCGACTGTCGGCTCGCTGCGCGCAGCTGCAACTGACTGAACGGGGGGGCCACGATGGGCGGTGGCCCGACGCGGGCCAGAAGCTCCGTCGTCCGATCGCGCAGGGCGGCGATGGTGTCACGCTCGAACTGGCAACTGGGGCAGCGCGACAGATGCCGCTCGATCTCCACGCACTGCGAGCGGCTCAGCGCCTGGTCGAGATAGGCGTGCAACTCCTCCTCAGGAATGTGCCGCACGGCGCTCCTGCTCCATACGATCGTGGGCATCAATCAGCCGACGGCGGGCCCGCGCGAGCGTGGTTCCGACAGCGCCGATCGCCAGTCCGGACTGCCCGGCAATCTCGGGGTAGTTGAGACCGGCGTCCCACAAGAGGAGGACTTCACGGTCACGCTTCGTCAGGGTGGCCAACGCCTCGTCCACCTTCGCCCGGCGCTCATCGACCTCCATCGCCTCATCGGCCGGCAGTGGGCTGCTCGGCTGCACGATCGGGTCATCCTTGAGCAGAGTCAGGTGGCGCTTGCGGCGCACCGCGGCGCGGGCTTCATCCCGGGCCAGGTTGGCGGCAACCGCGAACAACCAGGCCCGGGGTTTTTCGGGGCGGTGGTGCATCGCGCGCATGAAGACCTCCTGCGCCAGATCATGCGCCCGGTCGGCATCCCAGACCTTGCGGTACAGGAAGCGAACGACTGTCGTATAGGTGGTGCGATACAGCTCTTCGAGCTCTTCGCCCATATGGGGCTCCCGGACCGTAGCCTGCTGCGGACCTGCGACGGGGTATCTGATGACGACCGACAGACCTACGACGACCGGCCGCAAACCACCATGCACACCGAACTTAATTCACTGTCGGCTTACTGTCTCGTGTAGAGACAGCACTGGAACCTACCCCAAGAAGATACACCCCGGGTGCAAGCCTTTGCCTTTGTCGGGCCACTCGCTGCAGAGATCGGGCTTGGCCGTCCGTCCATCAGGGCGAATTCGGTCATGCAGGGTGCAGTTCAGGCCTGGCTCGTCGAGGTAGCCGCATGCCGAGATCATCTCCGCATCGATCGTCGTCTCATTTTCCCGAGTGATCTTGCAGAGATAGGGTGACTGCCGGGAGCGGATGAGGGCCTCCAGCTCCGACTCATCGCGGCGGCAGAGGATTTCGACCTGGAGATCGCGGCAGCAGGCGGATCCCCGCGTGTGGTCGGCGGTGCTGCACGGCGCGATCGAGCAGGGGTTGATTCCATCCAGGACCGAGAGCTGGCGGCCTCGCGCGGGGAGCGGCAGGGTCAGCTCGGCCAGCTGCTGGCGCTCCACCACCCGGAACTGATCTTGTCCGAGCCGTCGCGGCTGGGTGGCCCCCCGCGTCCGCACCGGCATCGCGCCGGTGTGTCCGAGCGCAGCACACCGCGCAGATCCCGGGTCCTGCCCCGCTTTCAAGTGACGACACCGGACATGGAGCACCGCATCAACCAGCAGGGACTTGCTGTCCGGATGAAGGTGCGAGAAACTGATCCGGTCGGTGTGGCCCAGCAGCCACGTGGACTCATGGTCCAGTGATTCCATGCCCTCGTCGAGGGCGCCGATGCGCAGGGTAACGGACAAATCCTGGCACTGTTTGCCGAGCGCCGAGCAGGAGGGATGCGGAGCCATGGGAGAAGTTTATCTTCCCCTGCCCGATTGGGGTACAGGAGTGTATGTTTGTGAACCTTTTCACAAGGTTCTGTTCACCTGAGTTAGCGGAGGCTGGAAACTGATGCGTGTGCACATGATCGTGGCGGGACTTGCCCTGGGCCTGATGGCCTGTGGCAAGGGAGCAGAGAAGCCGGCCGATACGTCAGCGGCTCCGGCGGCAGCACCGGCAGCGATGGGCGCCACCCACGAAGTCGACATGAATTTTGACGGGAAGGTGGCGAGCTTCTCCCCCGCCGATCTGACCATCAAGTCGGGCGACGCGGTGAAGTTCGTGATCAAGAGCGGACCGCCGCACAACGTGTCGTTCTACGCGGACAGCATCCCGGCCGGCGCGGCCGATGTGCTGAACAAGGCGATGACCGAGACGATGGCGCCGCTCACCGGCCCGATGAAGGTCGGGATCGGTGAGGCGTACGAGATTTCGTTCGCGGGCGCACCGGCAGGCGAGTACAAGTACTTCTGCACGCCGCACATCCCCTTCGGGATGCACGCGAAGATTACCGTTCAGTAGCTGCAGCGCGGTCTGACTCGGGGGGGCGGGGCGCATCGGAGAGACTTCCCCGGCGCCCCGCCCTTCGGCGCTCCCCCCGTCGTTCCCACCG
>JBDTMI010000134.1:0-3111 GCA_039934355.1 Gemmatimonadales bacterium | reverse complement strand
GTCGATGACGAGTGCGCCCGATACGATTCGAACGTACGACCTCTTGCTCCGGAGGCAAGCGCTCTATCCAGCTGAGCTACGGGCGCGTGGCGACGGTCACCTGACCGTTCCAAGGGAGCGGTAAACTCGCCGCTCCGCCCGCATTACGCAACCGTCGCGGTCAGCCCCGGCTGCCACCGCAATTGGCCGTCGATTCCCTCGGGAACCGCGACCCCCAGCCACTGCAGCATCGAGGGAAAGAGATCCACCGTCCGCAGCCGGCCCTCCGGAATCGGTACGTTGGACCAGATGGGCACCTGCATGTGCGGCCGGATCAGGCTGCCATGCCCCGCCTTGTGCTCCGGGACTTCGAACCGGCGACGGAAGTCGTGGCCCTCCCGTCCAATGACGAGGAGATCGCCGGTACGCGGCGCGGCAAATTGATCGAGGAGCTGCACACAGGCATCGGGATAGGCGCCGTCCCACGTGGTCGCGAGCCAGCCGTCCGGTGACTCGGTCAGGTCCCTGCCAATCTCGAGCGGATCGCCACTGTCGCGCGTGTACTGAATACGCCCGTCCTCGTCCTGCGTGATCGTCGCCTCGCCCGCCTGATTGGCCACACGGACCGCACCGGGCCGTTCCTCCGCGGCCACGAACGCGACAGCGGGTTCCTGCAGCAGAGCGGCGATCAAGTCGTGGCCTACGCCGAAACCGGTAGTGTCCCGCAACTCCGCCAGTGTGTGGCGCGCCACCCGACGGGTTCCCGGCCTCGCATAGACCATCGCCGAGCCGTTGCCCGCAACCATCACCGCTGCCACCGGGTTCCGCTCCCAGATCACCGGATGCGACATGGTGCGCACGCCCTGCGCGCGGAACCAGTCGGCCAGGTCGAGGTGCGAATGCACGGTCGAGGCGCCGTGGTCGCTCACCAGGATGAGCAAGGTATCCTCCAGCTCTCCGCGGGCGCGAAGTTGTGCCTGCACCTCGGCGAGCGTCGCGTCGACCTGGCGCAACGCCCGCAACACCTTGGGGCCCTCGGGCGAGCTCTGGTGGGTGTAGCCATCCACGGCCGGGAATTGCGCGAAGATAAAGCGCCACCCCTGCTCGATTCCACGGAGCAGGTGGCGGCGCACCGCGTCATCGCCGGGCTGGTGCCACTCGGCGACATGCGACAGGGCGCCCCAGAACTGCCGCGCCGTGCGTGCCGGGTTGCGCTCCGGCGGCAGGCCGCGCGCCACCGGCGTGAAGATGCCCAGGCTCTCGGGCACCAGTTCGAAGATGGTGCGGACCCCCGGCGTGATGTCGCCGTCCAGACGTCCGGCTTGGTAGCCGCAGTAGCTCCGCACCAGTTCGCGCTCCCGCCACCAGTCGCCCGCGTATCGGGTCCGCTCCAGCCAGCGGATCGAGGGGATGTTGCAACGCCCGGGGGTGCAGCCGGTCAGAAACGGCAGGTAGGCGACCCCGGTCGTCGACGGGAACACGGTCACGCCGCGGGTGGTGCTTCCCGTCGCGGTGAGCGCGGCGAGGGCCGGCAACTCCCCTCGGGCGAGTGCCGCTTCGGCCACGTCAGGCCGCAAACCGTCCACCAGGATAAGCAAAACCCGCTTCATGCGCCGCTCCTCTGTGCCTCGTGGCCGTCCGGCCGTGTGCCCCCGGCTCGGCTGGCCCGCTATATTGCTTGGCCCCCGTGTCGCTGGTCACTCCCGACAACGAGTTCTGCATGGTTCACTGGCGCCGCCCAGTGTGGTCCGTCCTGCTCTCTGCGCTGGTGGCTGTCCACCGGTTGTCCGCCCAGGCCGTCGTCCCCGATCCCCACCTTGCCGTCACGGTCGATTCGTCGCGGCACGAAGTCGTGATCATCGCTGGTCCCTTCCGGCTCGCCTCCATGAAGGACATGATGGAGATGATGGCCATGCCCGGCATGGAACCGATGGATCACGAGACGATGATGCCGCAGTTCGCGGCGAAATTCCTCTGGCCGGTCACGGGGATGGGACGTGGGTTCCGTCTGGCGATCACCGATTCCACCGGGAAGAAAATCTCCCAGCGCGTTCTCCACCACCTGCAGATCATCAACAGCGACCGGCGCCAGCTCCTGTTGCCGCTTGATGAAAAGATCATGGCGATCGGACGGGAGACGCAGAGCCTCATCCTCCCGGAGACGATCGGCATGCCGCTGGCAGCCGGCAGCCGGATGCGCATCAAGATCATGTGGGGCAATGAAACACCCGACGACCTGGACGGTGTCCAGCTCACGCTCCGGATCCGCTACTCGCCGGCCAACCTCGTGCCGACCCCAACCACCGTGCTCCCGATCAGCATCGATGTCGCCGATTCGCCGGCCAAACCCAACACCTTCACCATTCCGCCCGGGGACTTCAGCGCCAGCCGCGAGTTCATCATGCCGGTCGATGGACGACTCCTCGCCCTGAGCGGTCATATGCATGACTGGGGCGCCGGGCTGATGCTCCAGGAAGTCGAGAGCGGTAAGGTGCTCGCGGACTTCGCGACCACCATGGACTCCGTCGGCCGGATCACCCACATGCCCCGGAAACTGTACGGCATCGCCGGCGCCGGCCTTCGGCTTCGGGCCCAGCGGCGCTATCGCATCGTCGCCCGCTACCACAACCCGACGGGCGGTCCGATCACCGGCGCGATGGGGCACCTCGACGGGCTCATCCAGCCTGACGATCTCCGGAAATGGCCGGCGCGCGGTTCCACGGGCATGGCCTACCAGACCGAGGGGGTCAACAGCCTGACCCAGACCGCGCTGCCCGCTGCCGCGCCCGCGGGCGACGGACACCCGCACTCGCACGACTAACGTCGTCCCGTGCCCCGCCCGCCGTGCTCTCGGTGCAACCGGTGGTGTGCGCCGTCCACGCCACACACGAAACCCCGCCGCGCGGGGGCGCGGCGGGGTTTCGGATGATGTGCTATCGGGGCGCCGGGATTTGAACCCGGGGCCTCCTGGTCCCGAACCAGGCGCGCTACCGGACTGCGCTACGCCCCGTCACTGATCCTGCGATCCGTCTGAGCGGCGGGTTCCTGCCGAATCGTGCGGATGGGCCCAGAGGGACTCGAACCCCCAACCTTCTGATCCGTAGTCAGATGCTCTATCCAATTGAGCTATGG
>JBDTMI010000133.1:0-3178 GCA_039934355.1 Gemmatimonadales bacterium | reverse complement strand
GCGTCTTCCCCCGGATGTGGCAGCGGATGCAGCCACTGCTCGACGGCTGCATCGTAGTCAGTCTCGAGGAGACGAAGCGGGCCATGCGGCTCATGGCCGAGACGGTGCGCGTGATCAGTGAAGGCGCGGGGGCGCTGCCGCTGGCGGCGGCGTTGACGGGAAAAGCCGGCCGGGGCCCGATCGTGGCGATCGTCTCCGGCGGCAACGTCGATTTGAAGAAGTTCGCCGAACTGATTGGCGGGGCGGAGTGAGCGAACCTGCAGCGCGACTCGCCGCCGCCGTGTCCGATCGCTACCGCCTCGAGCGTGAGTTAGGCCAGGGCGGCATGGCGACGGTGTACCTCGCCGAGGACCTCAAGCACGACCGCAAGGTCGCGATCAAGGTGCTCCGCCCGGAACTCGCGGCCGTCATCGGCGCCGAGCGGTTTCTCTCCGAGATCCGGACCACGGCGAACCTGCAGCACCCCCACATCCTGCCGCTGTTCGATTCCGGCGCCGCCGATTCGTTCCTGTTCTATGTGATGCCGTTCATCGAGGGCGAATCGCTGCGGGATCGTTTGAACCGGGAGAAGCAGCTCCCGATCAATGACGCGGTGCGCATCGCCACCGAAGTCGCCGGCGCGCTCGACTACGCCCATCGCAAGGGCATCATCCATCGCGACATCAAGCCGGAGAACATCCTGCTGCACGATGGCCGCGCCCTGGTGGCCGACTTCGGGATTGCGCTGGCCGCGAGCAAGGCCGGCGGCACCCGGATGACTGAGACGGGAATGTCATTAGGCACGCCGACCTACATGTCGCCCGAGCAGGCGATGGGGGAGCGGGAGATCACCGCCCGGTCCGACGTCTACGCCCTGGGATGCGTGACCTACGAGATGCTTGTCGGCGACCCTCCGTTCCTCGGCGGCACCGCGCAGGCGATCGTCGCCAAGGTGATGACCGAGAAGCCCGCGCCGCCGTCGCGGATGCGCGACACCATCCCGCCAGCGGTGGAGGATGCGGTACTGGTCGCGCTCGCCAAGCTCCCCGCGGATCGTCAGGCGACGGCGGCGGAGTTCGCGGGGGCCCTGACGGGAGTCGGCTCCACGACTCGGCGACCCGGCGGCCTGGCCGCTCGTGAACTCGGCGGCTCGGGGGCTCGGCGACTCGGCGTTAGGAGTGCCGTGACCGCCATTCTGACGGTCGCCGGGATCGCCATTGGCTGGGGCCTCGGGCACCGGGGCTCCCCCGCAGCCGAGCCCCTGACGGTCACCTCGCTGCTTGCGCCGGCAGGTGGCGTGTTCGCCGAACGGCGTTCCCTCGCGCTGAGTCCGGATGGACGGCGTCTCGCCTTCGTGTTCGCAGCGGGTGACGGCTCGCGCATGCTCTGGCTCAGGCGACTCGACCGCACCGATGCGGAGCCGATTCCACATACCAGCGGCGCCGACGCCCCGTTCTGGTCCCCCGACGGCCGCACGCTGGGCTTCTTCGCCGAGGGAGGCCTGATGCTGCTCGCGGCAAACGGGGACGTGCGGAAGCTATGCCCCGTCACGGACCCGACCGGCGGATCCTGGGCGACGACGGGCGTGATTCTCTTTGGCGATCGCAGCGGCTTATCGACGGTACCCGCCATCGGTGGCGGGTGTACCCGGATCGTACCCTCCGATGCCAGCAGCATGCTCCGGGGAGTCTTTCTCCCGGATGGAAAACGATTCCTCTACTCGCGTGGCCGCAGCCTGGAGATGGTGGCCGCAACGACCGATGGCACCGAGCTCGCGACGCTTCCACTCAGGGTGGAAGAGTTCGCCATTGTGGCGCCGGACTACGTGGTCACCTCGAGCGCCACAGAATACCGCTCCCTCGATGCCCAGCGACTCAACTTGAAGACCCTCGCGCTGGAGGGCCCGCCGGTGCGGATCGCGTCGGGTCTCCGGTCCTCTGGTGGGGTGCACACCATGGCCCTCTCGGCGAATGGCGCGCTCGCCTTCCTTCCCAGCACCATTGATCGCCCGTACCTCGAGTACGATGCGACCGGACGGTTGCGGGATACCGTGCGGGTGGACGGCGTCTGGGGCCTCGGGGTGCGTCCGCCCGGTACCGGGTCGCCGGTCGTTGCCGTCTCGGGGAACGCGGCGGGCCTCTGGCTGTATGACCTCGACGCCGATCGTGCCACCCGTCTCGTCGTCCATGATTCGCTTACCGGACCCGCTCCCCGTCAGGCGGGGCCGGCATTCCCCGTCTTCGATCCGCACGGGACCAGGCTCGCCTACGCCGTCCTGGGGCCCGGCCGCTGCATGCTCGTGGAGCGCGAGCTCGCGACCGACACAGAGCGAATCATCGTGCGTGATTCCACGGCCATGCTGAACTGTCTAGTTCCGCTCGACTGGTCGCCGGATGGAAGAAGTCTGCTGCTGCGGTGGAGTACCTCGCTGGCAATCCTCGATCTGGCCGGGTCGCAGCCGAGGCAGGACATTTCCCGCCCCGGCCGACTCTGGGACGGTCGCTTTGCACCCGATGGGCGGGCCGTCGCCTATAGCTCCGATGAGACCGGCCGGATCGAGGTCTACGTGCAGGCGTTGCCGACCGGGCCAGCCCGGCGTGTTTCACTCGAGGGCGGACGATGGCCGACCTGGAGCCATCACGGGCAACTGCTCAGCTTCCTCACCCCGGATGGGCGGGTGCAGCAGGCAGCGATCGGAGCCGGGCCCGATGGCGCGATCGGTACTCCGCGTACCCTGTTCCTCGTGCCCACTTGGCGCCGGGCGCTTTTCGATGACCGCGGCACCGGCTTCGCGATGCTCGGCGATGGCGAGCGTTACCTCGTGCGACAGTCGCCGTCAGGTCTCGCGGTCACCTACGTCCAGCACTGGCAGACCCAGCTCCGCGCGGCCGACTCGGCGGGGACCGAGCGGACCGGCCCATGACGTCCGCCATGGAGCACCACGCTGCCGCCCTGGCCGACCCCTACCGCATTGAGCGGGAGCTGGACGCCTGCGGCATGGCGTGCCGGCACGTCGCTCAAGCGACGGCTCGGCGGATGTCGCTGAAGCGACGGAGGCGCGAAGCACGGGGTCACTTTGGTGACACCCGCCGAGCCGCGGCTTTAGCCGCGAGCACATCGGCGGAAACCCCATGACCGGCGCCCCCGCCAAGCTCACCGCCGCCCTGGCCGACCGCTACCGCATTGAGCGGGAGCTGGG
>JBDTMI010000132.1:0-3228 GCA_039934355.1 Gemmatimonadales bacterium | reverse complement strand
CCGTCGGCGTGGGGGTATCTTGGTGGGCCGTCAGCCGTCAGCCGTCAGCCGTCAGTCGTGAAAATACTGTCATCCTGAGGCGCGTAGCGACGAAGGATCTACTGAGGCCGGAGACGGGCTCCGGGGGTGAGTAGATCCTTCGCTGCGCTCAGCAACTGTCTTGGAATTCAAGCCCCGACGACCCGCCACCGTGTCCCGGTGTGGAGCATGGCATTGAGAATGACGAGCAGTTTCCGCATGCACGCCACCAGCGCCACCTTGGCGGGCTTCCCCGCCGCGCGCAGCCGGGTGTACAGCGCACGGAGGACCGGATTGTGCCGACTCGCCACCAGCGCCGCCATGTACAGCGCCCGCCGCACCTGGCCCCGGCCTCCCCACACCGGGCGGCGCCCGCGCCACGTGCCGCTCTCGCGGGCCAGCGGAGCGACGCCTGCGAGCGCCGCGATGTGCTTCCGATTGAGCTGGCCCAGCTCCGGCAGCAGCGCCAACAGCGTGCGCGACACGATCGGTCCCATGCCCGGGACGCTCCGGAGCAGCTCCTCCTGGACCCGCCACACCGGACTCGCTTCGATCGCCAGGCGCCGCGCCTCATCCGTATCGTCGAGGCGGCGCTCCAGCCAAGTGATGTGCGCCTGCAGATCGCGCCGGACCCGCGAGCGCACCAGCGGCAACCGGTTCTGCTCCATCGTCAGCATGTCCCGCAGCTGGCGGCGGCGGGTGATGAGCTCGGCCAGCTCTGCCGTGGCGGCATCACTGAGGGGCCGCACCGCCGGCTGGACCCGCTCGGCGAAGAGCGCGAGCACCGCAGCATCGAGCCGATCTGTTTTCGCCAACTGGCCCGTGCTGCGGGCGAAGTCGCGCACCTGCCGCGGATTGACGACGACCACCGGCAGGCCCGCGGCGGCCAAGGCCACCACCGCCGCGCGCTCATACCCGCCGGTCGCTTCCAGCACGAGACCGGTGGGAGCGAGCGGCGTCGCCCACGCCACCAACGCCGTGTGGCCCGTCGCATCATTGGAAAACTGCACCACCTCGCCGGTGGGCCGCACCACGCCATCGAGCACGGCCTTGGCGACATCGATACCGATCCAGCAGGACATGGGACCCCTCCGGCGCAGGGAAGCGCGCGATGGCCCAGCCTTGCACGATGCGGGGTCGGACCCCGGGCAACTGTGCGGGCTCACAGCACGCGGAACCGAGAGGCGCCCCCGCTGAGCGGCGGTGTGGACACCACAGGATGAACGAGCTACCCCTCGCTCCGGTAACCTACGACGCGTCCCCATCCTCGCTACCTCCTCCAGTGGAGATACAAGGATGACACCACTCTGATCCACGATGTCAGTCGTCAGCCGTCAGCCGTCAGCTGTTGGCCGTCACCCAGAAATCCTCACTCCTCACTCCTCACTCCTCACTCCTCACTCCTCACTCCTCACTCCTCACTCCGCATGCTCCCCCGCACCCGCGCCCGCGTCGAAATCCTCGTCGTCGCCGTCCTGTTCAGTACCGGCGGTGCGGCGATCAAGGCGGCACAGTTCACCAGTTGGCAGGTCGCGGGGCTGCGGTCCGGCATCGCGGCGCTCGCGGTCTGGCTACTGGTGCCGGGGGCACGGAAGATTCCCCGCGGGACGCTGGGCGTTACCCTGCTGGTGGCGGTGGCGTACGCGGCGACGCTGATTCTCTTCGTGCTGGCCAACAAGCTGACCACCGCTGCGAACACCATCTTTCTGCAGTCGACGGCCCCGCTCTACATTCTCCTGCTCGGCCCGTTGCTCTTGCGGGAAGCGATCACCCGCCGGGACCTTACGTTCATGGCGGCGGTCGGGGCGGGGATGGCCCTCTTTTTTGTGGGGCGACAGGCGACCTTTGCCACGGCGCCCGATCCGGTGCGTGGCAACCTGCTGGCGCTGCTGTCGGGCGTCTCCTACGCCGCTATGCTCCTGGGCCTGCGGTGGATGGGAACCCGGGGTGCGTCGCCGGCGGCGGCGGTCGCGGTGGGCAACCTGCTGGCCTTCCTGGTGGCGCTCCCCAATCTGTTCCCGTTAGGCGGTCATGGCGTGGTGGACTGGTCGGTGATCGTGTACCTCGGTGTCTTCCAGATCGGGCTGGCGTATGCGCTGCTGACCCGGGCGATTCCCCATGTCCCGGCGCTGGAAGCGTCGCTGCTGCTGTTCCTCGAGCCGGCGCTCAATCCGCTCTTCGCGTGGGCCGTCCACGGCGAGTCGCCAACCCGCTGGGCGCTGCTGGGCGGAGTCATCATCATCGGGGCGACGGCGGTGAAGGCGTGGATCGACGCCCGCCGCCCGCTCGTCGAGGTCTGAGCGCCATGTCCCACACTCCGCTGGCCCTGATCGAGACCATACGCGTCGTCGGGGGGAAGGCACCGCTCTACGGCCTCCACCTCCGGCGGCTGGTGGCGAGTTGCCAGGCCCTCGGCATTCCGTTTCCCCTCGCGTTCAAGATTCCTGAAGGCGGCCCCGACCGGGCCCAGCGTCTCGAAGTCGGACCCGGGGGGATGACGGTCACGGAACGCCCCATCGGTTCGGTCGAACCAGTCCGGCTCCGGACCAGTGCGGTCCGCCACCCGGGATACCGCCACAAGACCACCCAGCGTGCCGCCTTCGACAAGGCCCAGGCCCAGGGCCGGCCGGACGAGGCGCTGCTGCTCACCGCTGAGGGGGAAGTCGCCGAGGCGAGTATCTGGTGCCTGTTCTGGTGGGAGGGCGATACCCTGTGTGCTCCGGCACTCGCCCTCGACATCCTGCCGGGAGTCTCGCGGATGCGGGTGGAGGAGTTGTCCGGCCCGGTGGCCGAACGCCGGGTCGGCCGGCCGGCGCTGAGTGGCCGGCCAGCCTTCGTCGCCAATGCGCTGCGGGGGGTGGTCCCGGTCGCGCGCTGGGACGGAGATCCAGTGCCAAAACACCCCGGGACAGCGTTTCTGGCATCGCGGTTCTGGGGTTGACCCGGAGGGGGTCCGGTCGGTAAAATGCCCCGGCTCGGCAGGCCCGGGCAGTGCGGTCGTGGTGGTTGTAGCTCAATTGGTTAGAGCGCCGGTCTGTGGCACCGGAGGTTGCGGGTTCAATCCCCGTCAGCCACCCTGGCGGAGGGTGCCGGGTTTGCGTGCGTGACGTGGGATGTCGTTCCCTGGTCAGCGCCCGCGCCCCGACTCACCGCGAAGGTCCGTAGCTCAATTGGTAGAGCACCGGTCTCCAAAACCGGGGGTTGCAGGTT
>JBDTMI010000131.1:0-3267 GCA_039934355.1 Gemmatimonadales bacterium | reverse complement strand
CACCCTCGTTGGCAACGAAGTGGAGATCACCATCGCGCTGGAGGCGGTGCGGGTGGAGTGACTTGGTCGTTTGCCCGGCCATCGACCGCTGCAGCGGGCGGCGCGACTTCAGGCGGAGCCAACTGACTGCGCGGGGCGGAGCAATGGCTCCGCCTCTACCGCCTGGCCCCCCCGGGCTGCATCTTGACCCGATGATTCCACCCCCCAAGCTGACCGAATCGCTCGCCGACCGCTACCGACTGGAACGCGAGTTAGGCCAGGGCGGCATGGCCACCGTCTACCTGGCCGAAGACATCCGGCACGATCGCCGGGTGGCGGTGAAGGTCCTCCGACCCGAGCTGGCCGCCGTCATCGGGGCAGAGCGATTCCTCGCCGAAATCAAGACCACCGCCAATCTGCAGCACCCGCATATCCTCTCGTTGTTCGATTCGGGCGAGGCCGCCGGCACAGTGTTCTACGTCATGCCTTACGTCGAGGGGGAGAATCTCCGCGACCGGCTCAAACGGGAGCATCAGCTGCCGGTAAACGAGGCGGTGCAGATCGCCCGCGAGGTGGCCGACGCGCTGCAGTACGCCCACGAGCACGGCGTCATCCACCGCGACATCAAGCCGGAGAACATCCTGCTGCACGGCGGGCACGCGCTGGTGGCGGACTTCGGCATCGCGCTGGCGGTGAGCCGGAGCGACGGTGGCAGCCGGATGACCGAGACCGGCATGAGTCTCGGCACGCCGCACTACATGAGCCCGGAGCAGGCGATGGGCGAGCGGGAGATCACCGCCCGCTCCGATGTCTACGCGCTCGGCTGCGTGGTGTACGAGATGCTCACCGGCGAACCGCCGTTCACCGGGGCCACGGCGCAGGCCATCGTGGCCCGGGTGGTGACCGAACAGCCGCGCAACCTCACGGCCCAGCGGCACACCGTTCCGCCCGAGCTCGAAGCCGCCGTCCTCACCGCGCTGGAGAAGCTGCCGGCGGATCGGTATGCGAGTGCGGCGGATTTTGCGGCGGCGCTGACCGGCGGCGGTCCGGCAACTCGACGCCTTGCCGCGGCGACGGCCCGGCCGCCAGCGGCCTCGGGCACTCGGCGCTCTCGCGTGCCGGTGCTGGGGGCGCTCCTGGTTCTCGCTGCCGTCGTAGCGGCATGGGGCTGGCTCCGGCCCGAGCCGCCCCTTCCGGTGCGGCGCTACAGCATGGGGATTCCGCCCAATCAGTCCATGCAGCAGAGCGTACTTGGCATCAACCTGGCCATCTCACCCGATGGGGCGCGGATGGTCTACCTCGGCCCCGGAGACGGCGGCGGGCAGCTCTGGCTCCGCGAGCGGGACCGGCTGGACGCCACTCCCATCGCCGGCACCAGCGGGGCGACCAACCCGTTCTTCTCTCCCGACGGGAGCCGCATCGCGTTCTCCACCGGCGCCGGCTTTGACCTGAAAGTGATTCCGGTGGGCGGCGGGCCGGCGGTGACGGTGGCCCAGCCGGGCACCGGATCCGGCGGTGGCGCTGCATGGAGTTCCGACGGCTGGATCTACTACGACACGCCGCAGGGGCTGGCCCGGATCCGCGCCGACGGCGGGGAGCCCGAGCCGTTCGCGACGTATGACAGCGCCAGCGGAGAAATCGGCCACGCCTGGCCGGAAGTCCTCCCTGATGGGAAGACACTGCTCTTTCGCTCCCGCCGAAACCTCGAGCCCGAGGACTTCGACCTCGTGGCCATGGATATCGCCAGCCGGCGGCGGAGGGTGCTCACCAAGGGACTGGTCGCGCGCTATGTGGCCCCGGGGTACATCGCGTTCGTCCGCGCCGATGGTGCATTTCTGGCGGCGCCGTTTGATGCCCAGAGCCTGACACTGACGGGACCCGCAGTGCCGCTGCTGGAAGGGGTAATGACTAAGACCTTCGGATCGATGGATCTGGCCATCTCCCGGGAGGGAACCCTGGTCTACGCTCCGGGCGCGGCCCAGGCAGATGAGGGAATCGGTGAACTGGTCTGGGTCGATCGCGATGGTGCGACCCGGCCGCTGGTGCCCCAGGTCCGTTTCACCCCATCGGGCAACCGCAGCATCGCGCTCTCCCCCGACGGCACCAAACTGGCGGCGGATGTCCTCGGCAGCCGCGGCCCGGACATCCGGGTCAAGCAGCTGCCGGCGGGTCCGTTCACCCGGCTCACCTTCGACGGCACCATCAACAATCGCCCGAGCTGGACTGCCGACGGCAAATCGGTGATCTACATCTCCAACCGCGACAGCGCCCCGACGAGCGTCTGGCGGCAGCAGGCCGACGGCGCCAAGCCGGCGGAAATGCTGCTGCGTGGCACGGGGGCAGGCATTCAGGAGGCCAACCTCTCGCGCGACGGCCAGTGGCTCTTGTTCCGGACGATCGAGGGTGCCGCCAACCGCAATGTCTACGCGATCCGGCCGGGCCGGGACACCACACGGGTGCCACTGCTGGTGAGCCGGTTCAACGAAGACGGCATTGCCCTCTCGCCCGATGCCAAGTGGCTGGCCTACACCTCGGACGAGTCGGGCCGGCAGGAGGTGTACGTCCGGCCGTTCCCCGACGTCAACTCGGGCCGCTGGCAGATTTCCACTGGCGGCGGCGTGGCCGCCGGCTGGGCGCACAGCGGGCGGGAATTGTTCTTCCAGGGGCCCGCCAACGAGATCATGGTCGCCACCATACGCACCGCACCGAGTTTCCAGCCGAGCGATCCGCGCCAGCTGATCGCGCCCCAGACGCAGTTTATGCCCTCCACGGTGGTTCCCAACTACGCCCTTACCCCGGACGACAGGCGCTTCCTGATGGTCCGCCTCGCCGCCGCCGACGCCCCGCCGGGCGCGGGGCAACTGGTGGTGGTGGAGAACTGGCTGCGGGAGTTCCGGGAGAAGGTGATAGCGGGGCGGTAAGCTCGATCCCCCACCAGGCCCGCACTTTCCCACTCGCCACCTGCGCCTGCGCATCGAGGACCTGAACCTCCCGAGGCGCCCCTGCCTTCAGCGGGTGCGGCCGTCGTGGTTTCGCCACGACCTGGGCTCATCTCAACGGTTCGCCGACAAAGGGCGCATCGGCTGAGTCCTGCCAGTAGCCGTGCTTGAGAAGGGCCACCAGCGAGAGCGTCGTGAAGCACAGCGTCATTGTCCTATCCTCAGCGGTCGCTGCCCGGACGCAGCGGCCGATCGGTGCCGGGCTGCCCCTACTCATACCGAATCGCCACCACCGGATCCACCTTGAGCGCCCGCCGCGCGGGGATGAGCGTCGCGAGCAGGCAGGTGG
>JBDTMI010000130.1:0-3377 GCA_039934355.1 Gemmatimonadales bacterium | reverse complement strand
GGCGCGGCGGTAGGGTAGGTGGCGGTTGGGCGGTTGGGCGGTTGGGCGGTTGGGCTATTGGGCGATTGAGTGATTGGTTGATTCGGCGGTCGCCCCTGCTGAACGCCAACGGCTAATGGCCAATGGCCTTTTCACTCCCCGTCCCGCAACGGAAACTTCTCCCCTCCCGCCAGCCGCTGCTCCAGCGCGGCAAAGGTCGCGTCCGGATCGTACCCCTCGTACTGATGCTTGGCCTGCTTCCCGGCGAGCCACGCGGGAAAGCCGGACTCCTCCGCCCCCTGCGACGTGATCTGATCTGTCGCCGCCTTCACCGCCAGGTCGTTGGCGAATTCGTTCTTCGCATGGCCCTTGTGCCCGCGCACCCAGGTCCACTGCGCCTCGTGCTTCTTGGCGGAGTCGACCAGGACCCGCCACAACTCCAGATTCTCGATCGTCCCGCCCTTGCGAGTCCAGCCCCGCGCGATCCAGCCCGGCACCCACTCCCGCATGCCCTTGATCAGGTACTCGGAGTCCGAGACCAGGAGTACCCGGAGTCGTTTGTTCTTGCCCGCCAATAGCTGCAACGCGGCGATGGCGCCGGCCAGTGCCATGCGGTTGTTGGTGGTGTCGGGGGCGTGCAGGAAGAGGTCGCGACGCTGGACGGTGGCGCCGACACGCGCTTCGATCAGTCCGCCGGCGCCACCGGGTGTGGCGCGCTGCTGCCCATTGCCGAGACAGCTTTCATCAAGATGCAGGACGGCGATGGGAAGCGGAGGAGGTGCGGGCACTTGGCGTGGAGGGCTGGGTGTGGACCAGGACGGGGAGATCGGTGGCCCGCAAGATAGCCTCGGTGTGACTCGGCACCAGCCAGCCGCTCTCCTCACGATGGGCCCCGACGAACAGCGTGTCCGAGCCGAGTCGCTCCACGGTCGCGGCGACGGCCGGCTCGAAGTCGCCGGTGACGAAGTGAGTTTCGAAGCTGAGCATGGAGAGCGAGAGGGCGCTGGATGCTCGGGCCAGGAGGCGTTGCCCTTCGTTTGCGTCCTGAGCCACGTGCAGGACATCGACGTGTGCACCGCCGATGGCGGCGAAGCGGGCGGCGAAGTCGAGCGCCGCCTCGCTCGCGGGACTCCCATCGTAGGCGAGCAGCACCCGTTCCATGGAGGTCGGCGCACGGCCGGTCACCAGCACGGGACGGGGGCAGCGCCGGATCAGCTCACGGGTGTCGGGGCCAAGCGGATCTGAAGCGCCGCGCAGCCCAACCCGACCCACCAGCACGACGCCGACCTGTTCGGCCAGTTCGCGCAGCACATCGACCACCATACCGTCACGCCAGACGGTTTCGACATCCAACCCCGCCCGCCGCGCCGCACCGGCGGCATCTTCGAGCATGGTGCGGGTGGCCATCTCATGTTCCCGCCGGGTGCTGGGTACGCTTTCCGGGGTCCACTCCATCCACGGCGCGCCGAGCGCCATCTCGCCGGTGTTGCCCGGGGGCGGCGACACGTGCGCGATCAGGAGCCGGGCGCGAAACCGCTGGCCGACGATGATCGCCTGGGAGAGCGCGACTTCGGCCATGGGCGAGCCATCCAGCCCGACGAGCAGGGAGGTGAACATGGGTTGAGGGTGGGGGCGCGGGAGGGAGGTGTCAAGGAGAGCAGCCGTCAGCCATCCGCCACCAGCCGCAGCCGCAGCGGCTCCCTGCCAGCTGACGGCCGATGTCTGACGGCTGATGGCTCTATACCACCTGAAAACTCTCGAGATCCCCAAGCACGAACACCATCTCCTCCCCCGTCATCGGCAGCCGGCCGACCACGGCCTCCTTGCTTGCCACCGTGGTGAGTCGTACGGCGAGCACGATATACTCGGTCCCGCGACGAGTGAGCGCGACCCGCCGGCCATCGCGGACAGCGCGCTCGAGCTGGTCGAGTCGTTCCGGAGTCCAGCGCACCGCCATCGCTCAGCTCCCTCGGGTTACCTGCAGCGTGCCCGCCGGCGCGTCGGTGATTGCACCGATGACTGACTGGGCCAGGCTCTTTTCCTGGACCAGCCGGGCGAGGAGTCCGTCCAGCGCCGCAGGGGCCACACAGAGCAGCAGGCCGCCGGAGGTCTGTGCGTCGGCCACGAGCAGTTGGTCCACCTCGGTGATGCCCGGCGCCCAGG
This sequence comes from Gemmatimonadales bacterium, assembly GCA_039934355.1. GTDB lineage: Bacteria > Gemmatimonadota > Gemmatimonadetes > Gemmatimonadales > GWC2-71-9 > JADJOM01. Next base: position 1,235 of record JBDTMI010000130.1, on the reverse strand, counting down.
TGACACCCGAAGCCGTGGTGAGTGTGCGTTTCGTGCCGCCGGGTACCACGCCGTCAGCGGCGAGCTCCCGCACCCGTGGCAGGAGCGGGATCGCATCGATCGAAAGTCGCGCGCCCACTCCGCTCGCCCGCAGGATGTTACCCAGGTGGCCGAGGATGCCGAACCCGGTCACGTCGGTGGCGGCCCGCACACCATGCGCCAGGGCGGCGCGCATGGCACCGGCATTGAGCGTCGTCATGCTCGTGATCGCCTCGCCCAGGTCCGCTTCCGTCAGGAGTCCGCGCTTGAGCGCTGTACTCAGGATACCGGTCCCGATCGGCTTGGTGAGGACCAGCAGATCGCCTGGTTGGGCGACGGCATTGGTGAGTAGCCGGTCCGGATGCGCCTCGCCGATCGCGACCAGGCCGATGTGCGGTTCCAGGGCGTCGACCGAATGCCCGCCCAGCACCGGACAGCCGGCGGCCAGCGCTTCGGTGGTCAGGCCGCCGAGCACCTCGCCCAGGAGATCGAGCGGGAGCTGGTCGCGCGGCCAGCCCACGAGGCTGAGTCCGAAGAGTGGTGTCGCGCCCATCGCGTAGAGATCGCTCAGGGCATTCACGGCCGCGATCCGGCCCCACGTCACGGCGTCATCCACGATGGGGGTGAAGAAATCCACCGTGGCCACCAGGGCGCGGTCGCTGGAGAGTCGCCAGACGGCCGCGTCGTCCCGGGTCGCCGCGTCCACGAGGATCCGGGGATCCCCGAGCGCGGGTAAGTGGCGCAGCACCTGCGCCAGCTCGGTCAGGCCGAGCTTGCAAGCTCAGCCGGCACCGTGGGAGAGCGTTGAGAGGCGGATGCGCGGCTTCTGGTCGCTCGGCGGATTGGTCATCGGGTACGCACCTCTTCCCGTGTTGGTCGTCCGGGCACTCGGGTCGAGCCGGAAGGTACACCTCCCTCCGCCGGCCGAACACGGGGCCCTGCGCGCATGGACATCGCGCGGCCGAACGATCGCGGGATCATCGATCAACCCTGTGCCGGGATCATGCCGGCGAATGATCACGGGATTTTCGACCGACCCTGCACCAGGATCGCGCCGGCGAATGATCGCGGGGTTTTCGACCGACTTGTACGGGCGGGTCTAGGCCCCGCCCCTACAATCGGTGATGACGGCGGGCCCAATCATCGGGATCGATGGGCCCCGCCCCTACAATCGGTGATGACGGAATCGGGCCTAATCATCGGGATCGATGGGCCCC
>JBDTMI010000129.1:0-3424 GCA_039934355.1 Gemmatimonadales bacterium | reverse complement strand
CGCCCATCGCCCATCGCCCATCGCCTACCGCCCAATCGCCCAATCGCCCAATCGCCCAACCGCCCACTCCCTGTTCTCTGCTTCCCCGCCGCTCTACTTTCCCTCCATGCTCACCCTCCTCAAGCTGCTCCAGTCGCTCTTCCAGACCCTGCACTCCGAGGGTACCCCTGGGCAGGTAGCTGCCGGGATCATGCTTGGTGCCGGAATCGGACTCACTCCGCTCATGAACGCGCACAACCTCGTGTTGTTCGCCGCCATCGTGCTGCTCAATGTCTCGTTTGGCGGCGGCATGCTCGGCCTGGCCCTTTTCACCCCCTTCGGATTTCTGCTGGACCCGTTGTTCGATCGCGTCGGGTTTGCCCTGCTGCAGGCGCCCGGGCTCCGCGGTCTCTGGACGGCGTGGTACAACATCCCGCTGCTGCCCTACACCGGGTTCAACAACAGCGTGGTGCTCGGCAGCTTCGTGGTCTGGCTCCTGGGTGCGGTGCCGATCTATTTCGGGGCCCGGTGGGCGGTGGCGCGCTACCGGGCGACCTACGGCGAGCGCGTGCTGAACTCCCGTTTCATGCGCGGCCTGAAGGCGTCGAAGGCCTACAACGTCTACAACTGGTTCCAGCCCCAATGAGTCGGCGCTTCAAGCTGTTCCGCTGGCGCGCCGTCGGTCCGCTGCTGCTCTTCGGCGTCTTCCTCGTCGTGCTCTGGATCCTGTTCGCCGACCAGCTGGCCCGGTACGAGGCGGCAGCCTCCCTCGAGGAGACCCTCGGCACTCAAGTGGATCTCGCCAGTCTTCGGATCCGCGAAGCCGATGCCGCGGTCGATCTGGGTGGGCTCGCCATCGCCGACCCGCGCGATCCCCGCCGCAACCTGCTCGAGGCCGGCACCATCACCGTCGACCTCGACCCGGTCCCGCTCGCCGAGAAGAAGATCGTGATCGATCGGCTGACGTTGTCGGGGCTGCAGTTTCTGACCACGCGGAAGACACCCGCCCATCCGGCCGACCCCAATAGCGCCGCGGCCCGGCTGCTGCGCGGAACCGAGCAGTGGGCCCGGGAGAAGTTCCAGTTTCCCTCTCTGGCGCTGGGCCGCATCGACACGGTCAAGAACCTGGTGCTCCATCCCGATCAGTTAGGCACGGTCCGGGCGGCCCAGGCCCTGGGAGGAACCGTCGATTCCAGCCGGAGCGCCTTCGAGACCTCGCTTCAGCAGCTCGCCCTCGCGCCGTTGGTGGACTCTTCCTCCGCGCTCGTCGCGCGCCTCGCGAAGACCGATCCGAAAAAGCTTGGCCTCGCCGGGGTAAAAACCGCGGTGACGGACGTGAAGCAGGCGATCGACCGGGTGAAGCTGGCCAAGACCCGCGTCGCGGCGCTGGAGCAGACCACCAGGGCATCGCTCGGTGCACTCCAGCAGGGGCTGGCCGACGTGGACGCGGCCCGGCTCAAGGACTATGCCCTCGCGAAGTCCCTGTTGCAGTTGCCCAGCTTCGATGGCCCCAACATCGGCGGGGCCCTCTTCGGGACCCAGAGTACGGACTACTTCCAGCAGGCGCTGTTCTACGCCAAGCTGATCGAACGGTACGTGCCGCCGGGACTCCAGCCGTGGAACCGTCCCGGCCCGGTGCGCACCCGGCGCGCCGGCACCACGGTTGAGTATCCCAAAGAGCGGGAGTATCCCCGCTTCCTCCTGCGTGAGGGCGACATCGATTTGACCGCGGGACAGGCCGGACTCACCGCGGCGGTCGCGGGGATCACGTCCCAGCCGGCGCTGTACGGTCGACCCGCGACGATCAATGCGACCGGCACGCTCGGCGGAGCGCACCCGGTTCGCTTGAGCGTTGCGGGCCTCTCTCGTCATTTCGGCCCTGCACCCATGGACTCCGTCGTTGCCGAAGTCACGGGCGTGCCGCTGCCGGCGATCGCCCTGCCCGGGCTGCCGTTCTCGGTGAACCCCGGTCAGAGCACGGTGCGGTTCGCCTTCTCCCTCGGGGCGGGAGATCGCCTGACCGGGATGTGGGAAGTGAACGCCCCGGCGGCCACGTGGCTGGGCGACTCGACTCGCCTCGCCTCGGCTTCGTTGGTCGAGTCGACGGTGTGGCGGGTGGTTTCCGGATTGACACAGCTCCGGGTACGCGCCGATCTGGGCGGTACCGTTGGTCATCCGACACTGGCCGTTCATTCCAATCTTGACGATGCGATTGCCGAGCGGCTGCGGGGGGTGGTGGGCGAGGAACTCGCGAAGGCCGAGCAGAAGGCGCGCGCGGCGGTTGACCAGATCGTCGATCAGCAGGTCGCCTCGCTCAAGGCCCGGGTGACCACGCTCGAGACCCAGGCGCTCCAGCAGCTGCCGCTCCAGCGCTCCCAACTCGACGACATCCAGCGCCAGCTTGATGGTCAGCTCAAGCGCCTCGGCGCCGGGGCCCTGCCACTCCCGAGGCTGTAGCCGACTGTGACCATGACTCTCGCCGTTGGCCTCGTAGTACTGGGGCTCGGACTGCTGGCGGGCGGCGGTGAGGCGCTGGTGCGTGGCGCCGTCGCGATCGCCCGGCTGGCCGGAATGACTCCCGCCGTCATCGGCTTGACGATCGTGGCAATCGGTACGTCGCTTCCGGAACTCGTGGTGAGCGTACTCGCCGGTGTCCAGGGGCAGAGCGACCTGGCGGTGGGGAATGTCGTTGGCTCCAACATCCTCAACATTACTGGCATCCTCGGTCTGGCCGCATTGACCACGGTGCTCCCGGTCGATCGCTCAGCCATTCGACTGGAGTGGCCCATGGTCGTTTTTGCGAGCGCGCTCACGCTCTGGCTAGCCAGCGACGGACAGATCGGCGGAACCGACGCCGTCATCATGCTCGTCATCCTGGTGGGCTTCACCTGGTGGATGGTCCGTCGCGCCCGGCGTGAGTTCGCGGCGGTCACCACCGTACCGGTGCCGGCGGGCATCGGGGCGGGGGCCGCTGCGGTGTTCGTGGTGATTGGTATCGTCCTGCTGGTCCTGGGGGCGCGATTCCTCGTCTCCGGGGCGGAGAGTCTGGCGCGCCTGGCGGGCTGGAGCGAGCGGGTCATCGGGCTCACCGTCGTGGCGATCGGGACTTCCACGCCGGAGCTCGCCACCTCAATTGTCGCCGCGCGCCGCGGGCGGACCGACATGGCGATCTCCAATCTGCTGGGCTCGAACACCTTCAACCTGCTCGGCATTCTTGGCATCAGCGGAGCGCTCCATCCGCTGCACGTCTCTGCCGGCCTGCTTCAGAGCGACATGCGCTGGATGCTGCTCACGGCGGGACTCGCCCTTCCGCTGCTCGCCACCGGAGAGCGGGTTTCCCGGCTGGAAGGAGGCATCCTCGTGAGCGTGTATCTCGTCTACCTTGCGCTCCTGCTACGCTGAGGTGAATCCCCTCGCCTTGCCGCCCAACCGCCCAACCGCCCAA
>JBDTMI010000128.1:0-3656 GCA_039934355.1 Gemmatimonadales bacterium | reverse complement strand
CAGGTCTTCTGCTGGGGCCTGAACGACGGCGGCCAGCTGGGCGACAACTCCCTCACCAATCGGCCAACACCCGTCGCGGTGGTGCTGCCGGGCGGAGTGAGCAGCTTCACGAGTATTACGGCAGGCTCCGCTTTCACCTGCGGTGTGGCGAATACCGGCGCGATCTACTGCTGGGGCGACGGCGCTGCCGGCCAGCTGGCCAATGGTGGCTTCAGCGATCAACTCGTCCCGACCAAGATCCTCGACCCCTGATGCGTCGGGGGTTGGCAGGAAAACGACCACGGGCGGAGTCAGGGTGACTCCGCCCGTGGTCATTTTGAGCATTCCGCGGGCTTTCCGACTGCCGTCGTCCCAACGCGCCATCGCTGGCTGACGGCTAACGGCCAGCAGGCTCGCTTACTCCCCCGGCTGAAACGTCTCCCACGTCAGTTGGCAGCGCTCCTGGAAGTAGGTTGCGGGGTGGCCTTCGCGGTCGAGCAACGCGTGCAGCATTTCGTGGCGCACGACCAGTTCGTTGTCGGCGTAGTCGCCCGCGAGGATGATCCGCATGCCGCCGGAGGAGTGGGACCAGAGCCCGACCTTCTGGCCCGATGTCGTCGGAAAGGTGGGCACATCCGGGACGACATACCATTCGATTCGCTGGAAGTCGCTGGTCCGGCCGGCGCACGCTTCTGTAGCGGCCCACCACGCCTCGTATTCCGGAGGGGCGATCAGCAGCATGGCCCCAGAGGGAGGGGCCTCGGCCGGGCCGAGCATTTCGCACGCGGCCAGCGTCGCCAGGAGCCCCAAACAGTAGAATGGGACCCGGGAACGGCGGTGCGGTGATACCAGGTACGGCATGAGAATTTTCTCCCATGCCCGGAACACAACAGCGTGACGCCATGAGCCCCTGGGGACTCGCCAACGCATCACGCTCCGCGGCACTCCACCTTCGGCACCGAGCTATCTCTCATGAACCGGGAGCAGCCGACCACTACGTCGGACCTGCGGCGGTACAATCGAGACCTCCAGTTTTGCGGCCCCGGGTCACCCCGGGTGTGCTCTTATCGGGCGGTTCGTGGTTCGACAGACTTCAATTATCCTTCACAGCCCGGAAGAGCGAGAAGGGTGCCAGTCAGCCAAACGCTTGCAGGACAGTAGCTTCACCTTCCAATCAGGGTGGGCTGGTTCGCGGAACTGCTGCGAAACTCCGAGACGTTCGCGCCACACCTTGCTGTCGACCTTCGATTCTGGCCCGATGCCTTCTTTACACTCCTTCCGTGCCGGCCCGGTCGTGATCCCGCTCACACTCCTGGTGGCAGCGGCGGCGCCCGCCCCTCCTCACAGACCGACGCTGCTCGTGATGGTGACAGTCGACCAGCTGCGTCCGGACTACTTTGCGCGCTGGTCGGGTCAATGGCGCGGGGGCTTCCGCCGATTGCTCCGCGATGGGGCGGTATTCCCCAATGCGCTGCAGGATCATGCGGTGACGGAGACCGCGCCGGGTCACGCCACGATCCTCTCCGGCCGCCACCCCGCGAGGACCGGGATCGTGCTGAATGAATTCGGCGTGCCCGACAGCTCCACCAGGCTCCTCGGTGCCCCAAATGGCATGGGCGCTTCGCCACGTCGATTCATCGGTACCACCCTGATCGACTGGTTGCGCCACGCGGATCCGGCCATGCAATTCCTCTCCGTTTCGCGCAAGGATCGTGGAGCCATCCTGCCGATCGGACGGAGTCGCGGGCCGGTCTTCTGGTATGTCGGCGGCCGATTTACCACCAGTAGCTACTACGCCGATACGCTGCCCACCTGGGTCACCGGTTGGAATGCGCGTGGCGGCGTGGCGGCACTCGCCGGCCGCCGATGGCAATTGCTCCTGCCGGACTCCGCCTACGCTGAACCGGACGATGAGCCGTACGAATCGGGAGGAAAGAACCGAACCTTTCCCCATCGACTCCCGACCGAACCGCGGGCATTGGCAAGCGCCGTCCTCGACACCCCATGGCAGGACTCGTTGACGCTCGACCTGGCGCTGGACGGCGCGCGCGTGCTCCGGCTCGGACAACGCAGCCATCCCGATGTGCTGGCCATCTCCCTCTCGGCGACGGACTACATCGGCCACACCTGGGGCCCCGACAGCCGGGAGATGCACGATCACCTGCTGCATCTCGACCGCTACCTCGGCTGGTTTCTCGATTCCCTCGCGGTTCTCGTCCCGGAGCAGCGCATCGTACTCGCGCTGACTGCCGATCATGGCGTCGTCAGTTTTCCCGAACGCACCATCGCGGCGGGCGGGTCGGGCGGAAGGATCCCGCTTGGGGGGCTGATCAGGCAGCTCAACCGGCAGCTCCTCGGACCCGACGCGCGGCATCCCGTGCTGTTCGAGAGCTCGGGGCTGGTATTCACGGACAGCATGCTCCTGCGTCAGCGCGGGCTGTCACGCGACAGTCTATCGACGCTGGTGGAGGCACGACTTCGCGCCCTCCCGGGCGTCGTGGCTGTCTGGTCGCCACGCACCCTCGCGCTCGCCCCCGCCGCCGATGTGGCCGCTTCGCGCTGGCGGCACACGCTGCCGAGCGGCTTTCCCTGGCTGGCGTGTGCCTCGCCCGCGCCCGGTTACATTTGGTCCGACGAACCCGGCTCCACCACGCACGGTACGACCAACGCTGATGATGTCGGGGTGCCGATCGTGTTGCTCGGTTCGATGATTCGCCCGGGCATTCGCCCTGACACCGTGCGCACCATCGATCTCGCGCCGACGCTGGCCCAGATCTTCGGTGTGCGGCCCAGCGAGCCGCTCGACGGGCGAACGATCGCCGGACTCGGCCCGCGTCGCGCCGTCGTGACCCACTGATCTGGCACCGCCCAACCGCTCTCATTCCCGGTGTCGATGGCCGACTTTCCCGCACTGCCCTGCTACCCCTGTCCTCACAACTCCAACTGCTGTGCTTGGGGGACGACGCTGACCGAGGAAGAGGCCGAGTCGCTCGGTGCTCGCTTTGGTCGCGACCGGATGTACCGTACCCGCTGGGGGGAGTGGCGAACTCGGGTGCGCGGCGGTCGATGCGTCTTCCTGGTCGACAATAGCTGTACCATCCACAAGGATTCGCACTACCCCGCGGTCTGCCGCAGCTTTCCATGGACTGATGCGGAGACCGGCGGCGCCTACCCGTACGACCAGACCATCTGTCCCGAATTCCTCACCCGGCCGGACCTCGTGCAACTCAAGCGATCGGGTCGCATCGCCCGATGACATTCTCGTGGAGACATCACCTCATGCCGTTCGGATGCCGCAGCTCAACCGCCCTGGCCATCATGGCCCTTTCCCTCAGCTCATTCCCCATGGCTGCTCCCGCCCAGACCGAGGCCGATCTGGCCCACGCCCGGCGTCTCCTCGCCTCGACGATCCTGATCGACGGCCACAACGACCTGCCCTGGGAGATTCGCCGTGCGAAGGATGCCCCGCGGGATGTCGACGCCTTCGACCTGCGGACGCCCCGGCCGAGTCATACCGATTTCGCCCGGCTGGCCGCCGGCGGCCTGGGTGCCCAGTTCTGGTCCATCTACATCCCGGGCGAGATCAAGGACAGCGGCTTCGCACGGGTGCAGCTGGAACAGTTCGACATCGCCCGGCGCATGATCGCCAAGTATCCCGACCGGCTGCTCTTCGCCAC
>JBDTMI010000127.1:0-3847 GCA_039934355.1 Gemmatimonadales bacterium | reverse complement strand
CCCGAGCAGGCGATGGGCGAACGGGAGATCACCGCCCGCTCCGACGTCTACGCGCTCGGCTGCGTCACCTACGAGATGCTGGTGGGCGATCCCCCTTTTCTCGGTGGGACCGCGCAGGCCATCGTCGCGAAGGTGATGACCGAGAAGCCGGCGCCGCCGTCCCGCATGCGCGAGACCGTCCCGCCGGCGGTCGAGGACGCGGTGCTGACGGCGCTCGCCAAACTCCCCGCCGACCGCTACGCCACGGCAGCGGAGTTCGCGGCCGCCCTCGTGAATGTGCATGGCACCACGTCACGCACTGTGACGCAACCCGTCGCTCGACGCAGCCGGCGCGACTGGCTGGTCCCTGCGGCGGCGGCAGTCGCGATACTGCTCGCCGGCGTGCTGATCGGTCGTCGCATGGCATCGCACGGGACAGTCGCCCCGGAGATGATCCGGGCGACGCTCGAGCTGGGCGACAGCGCCGGGATCCGGCCGATCGGCAACATCCGGCTGGCGATCTCCCCGTCAGGCAGCCGGTTGGCATTCATCGGCAACGAGGGGCCCGAGGCCGCGCTCTGGGTGCGCGACCTCGATCAGCCGCTCGCACGCAGGCTGCCGGAGACGAAAGGCGCCTTCGCCCCGTTCTTCTCTCCTGACGGCGAAACGATCGGCTACTTCACCGCCAGTGGCGGTCGCACCGCGATGAAAGTCATCCCGGCGACGGGAGGCATCTCGCGCACCGTGGTGCAGGACTCGGTCGCATCGTTCGGCGGCGCCGACTGGGGCGACGACGGGCGGATCTATTTCACCAACAGCGCCCGCGCCCTCTCCAGCGTCGCGGCCACCGGTGGCCCGATCACGCGGATCTCGTATCCCGATTCCTCCCGCGGGGTCAAGGAGCACGATTTCCCCGATGTGCTCCCCGGCAGCCGGCAGGCGCTCGTGATGCTGTGGAAGGGGTCGCTTGGCTCGAACCGGGTGGGCGTCGTCGACCTCACGACCGGCGCCGTGACGGACCTCGCCGAGGGGTCCACCGCGCGGTTCCTGTCCCCGGACGTGATCGTCATCGGGGCCTCGGATGGCCGGGTCCTCGTCGCGCACTACGACAAAGGCAAGCAGCGGCTGCGGGATACACCGGCGCTGGCGCTGGAGAATGCGCAGGATGAGATCTCCAACGGGACGGTGCAGTTCGCCGTCGCCGAGAACCGGACCCTCGTCTTCCAGGAGCGGGGGGGCGGAAACGTCGGGGTCGTCTGGGTCGATCGCGCCGGTCGGCAGCAAATGGTCGACACGATGCTGAAAGGCGCTTTCTCCTCGGCCACGATCTCCCCGGATGGCCGGCAGCTCGCCCTGGCCCTGAGTGTCTCCGGCGGGGGCCAGGTCTGGGTGAAACAGCTCGTCACCGGAGGCTTCAGCCGCATCTCATTCGATCTCGAGGATGCCGATCGCCCGGTCTGGCTGCCTGACAGCCGCAACGTCGGATTCCTCGCCACCCGCAATACCCATCGGACCGCCTGGGTGCGGCGCGCCGATGGGAGCGACAGCGCGCGCGCCCTGGCGGGGATGACCCGGGACTACGACGAAGTGGCGTTCGACCAGCAGGGGCGTTACACGCTGTTCCGCTCCGAGGGGAGCGCCCAGGGAACCCGTCACCTGCTGGTGATGGAGCGTGGCGTGGACACGGTGCCGCGGGTCCTCCTCCAGTCGCCCTATGACAACTTCGCGATGACGCTCTCGCCCGACGGGCGCTGGATGGCGTACGTCTCCGATGAGTCAGGCAATCGCGAGGTCTACGTCCGCCCCTTCCCCAACGTCGATACCGCCAAGTATCCCATCTCGGTCGGTGGAGGCATGGAACCGCTCTGGGGACGGGATGGCCGCGAGCTGTTCTACCGCCGCCCCACCGGGGACATGTACGCGATCAGCGTTGCGGCCGGCCCGCAGTTCGCGCACAGTGCACCGCATCTCCTCTTTTCCCGTCCCGGGCTGGTGCTGCAGGACTTCTACCGCAGCTACGATGTGCATCCCGACGGGAAACGGTTCCTGATGCTCAGCTCGGGCGACGTGGAATCGCACAGCCTCCAGGTCATCTTCCACTGGCGGCCGGAGCTCCAGAGGCTCAAGGAGTCGGCTAAGTGAGCGTACCCCTGCTCTGCTGAGAGACCCCATCCTCATCCTCGATGAGCCCGCCGTCCAGCGGCTGCTCCACTTCCCGGACCTGATCCCCGCCATGTCGCGAGCGCTCGCCGACCTGTCGGCGGGCCGCGTGGTGCAACCGGTCCGCGTAGTCCTCCCCGTGGCTCCGTTCCAGGGCTACCTTGGCGTCATGCCGGCGTACGCCGGCGCGCTGGGTGCAAAGTTGGTCACGTTCTATCCCCAGAACGAGGGGCTCCCAACCCATCACGCGGTGATCCTGCTGTTCCGCCCCGAAACCGGCCAGCCGATCGCCGTGATGGACGGGCGCCTGATTACCGAGATGCGGACGGCGGCCGCCAGTGCCGTTGCCACCCAGCGACTGGCCCGGCCGGATGCATCGGTGCTCGCGATTCTCGGGACCGGCGTGCAGGCGCGGGGCCATCTCGAGGCGCTTCGACTGGTCCGGCCTTTTCGCGAGGTCCGGGTCTGGAGCCCGCGCAACAGCCAGGCTTTCGCCGAGCGTCACGGCGTGAAGGCGACGGCTACGCCAGAGGAGGCGGTACGGGGGGCCGATGTGGTGGTCGTCGCCACCAGCGCCCAGGTCCCGGTCTTGTGCGGTCGTTGGCTGTCGCCCGGCACGCACGTCAACGCCATCGGAGCGGTGCGGCCGGAGTGGAGAGAGCTGGACGACGAGCTCCTGACGGTGGCCCGGCTGTACGTGGAGTCCCGCGAGGCGGCGGGTCACGAGTCGGGCGACGTGATCGCGGCGCCGGCGGTGGAAGCGGAGCTCGGCGAGGTGATCCTCGGAGACCACCCCGGTCGGCGCAGCGCCGAGGAGATCACGCTGTGGAAATCCGTGGGGGTCGGCGTCGAAGATGTCGCGGCTGCCGCGCTGGTGTACCAGGCCCATCAGCAATTGTCGTCGTCACAACCATCGTGAATGCCATGCGGCGCCCATGAGCCTCGAACCGGTCCGCCCCATCACCCTGGCCGAGATCCGGGAAGCGCGTGTACGCATCGCGGGGACCATTGTACGGACCCCGCTGATCCGGCTGGACCTGGGGCCGGACGCGCCTGACATCCGGCTCAAGCTGGAAAACCTCCAGCCGATCAACGCCTACAAGCTCCGCGGTGCCGCCAATGCCGTGGCGCTGCTGTCGGAGACCGAGCGCCAGCGCGGGGTCTGGACCATCAGCGCCGGCAATGCCGGACAGGGCGTCGCCTACGCGGCCCGGCAGGCCGGCGTGCCGTGCACGGTGGTCGTGATCGAAACGGCGCCGGCCTCGAAGATCGCGCGGATGAAGGCGCTGGGCGCCACGCTTATTCCGGTGCCCTATACTGTTGCATGGAAGGCGCTCGAAGACCGGGCGTACCCGGGCGCCGAGGGAACGTTTGTGCATCCGTTCGACGATCACAATTTCATCGTCGGTCATGCGACCATGGGCCTGGAGATTCTGGAGGACGCGCCCGACACCGCCGCGGTGATCGCCAGCATTGGTGGCGGGGGGCTGCTCGTGGGCGTGGGCAGCGCCGTCAAGGCGCTCAAGCCGGAGATCCGGGTGTGGGGTGCGGAGCCGGAGACGGCGGCTCCCGCGGCGCGGTCGTTCGCCATGGGATCGGCGCAGCGGTTCGCGGAATGGCAGCCCTCGTTCGTCGACGGTGCCGGCGGTCAGAGCGTCTTCCCCCGGATGTGGCAGCGGATGCAGCCACTGCTCGACGGCTGCATCGT
>JBDTMI010000126.1:0-3973 GCA_039934355.1 Gemmatimonadales bacterium | reverse complement strand
CTGCCCCACGAACGGCTGCCACCTGCCACCTGCCACCTTCTACCAGCTACCTTCCCTGCTCCTCAACACGATCCCATGACCACATCCAAGCGCCTCACCACGAAGACGATCGTCATGCTCGTGCTCCTCGCGGGTGTGATCGGGGGACTGCTGTGGGACGGCAGTCCGCTCGGCAGTCTGGCGGTGCGAACCGCGGTGCATCTCCGCTTCAAGGACGTTCGGCAGGTGACGCCGGCGGAGGTGGTGTCGTGGATGCGCAATCCCTCCCGGCAGCCGCCGCTGCTGATTGATTCACGGCCACCGACGCAGTTCCAGCTCAGTCATATCGCCGGCGCTGTGGAGATCGACCCCACCGCTCCCGACCTCGCTCCGCTGGTCAATGTCGCCCGGGATATTCCACTCGTGGTCTACGACGGGCCCGGTGTCGTGAGCGCCGCGATGGTCCAGGCGCTGCTGACGGCCGGCTTCTCCCGCGTATCTCATCTTGAAGGCGGACTGTTCCGCTGGGCGAATGAAGGACAGCCGATCGCCGACGACCAGGGTCCCGCCACGAAGGTCGATCCGGTGAACTGGTGGTGGGGTCGCCTGCTCAAGGGGCGGTATCGTCCGTGAAGCGCATCGCCGGACGACTGTGTGCCGGCCTGACCCTCGTCGCCGTCCTCTGGCTCAGTCTCCTTCCGCCGGCCCCACTCCCTCCGATTGGGGCCTTTCTCGATCCGGTCCACGGCGTCTGGACCGTCGCCCGCACCGCGGAGCTTCCCGCGGTGGCGCACGAACGGATTCCCCGACTCGCCGCGCCGGTCTCGGTGCGTTACGACACCCGCAGCGTGCCGCACATCGTGGCCGCGAATCAGCTCGATGCCATCCGCGCGCTCGGTTTCGTGGTCGCGCGTGATCGCCAGTTCCAGCTCGAGCTGCAGGCGCGCGCCGGGGCGGGAACACTCACCGCCCTGGTGGGCGCCGCCGCCCTCCCGCTGGACCGGGAGACCCGGCGCCTCGGCCTTCCCGATGCCGCCGAACGTCGTTTCGCCGCGCTGGCCGACACCGCCTGGACTCGGCGGCTGCTCGAGGCATACGCCGACGGGGTCAACGCCTGGCTCGATGCCTCATCCGCCAAGCCGCTCGAGTATCACCTCCTCGGCCGCACGCCCGCTCGCTGGCGCCCGCTCGATGCGATGTACTTCTTCGGGCGGATGGGCTGGACCCTGGCCTACAGCGATCTCGAGGAGCTGCAGGAGTTCGCCCGGGCTGCCGTTGGTGCGGCGGCAGCGGACCAGCTCTTCCCGCGCAACAGCCCGCTGCAGGTACCCATCCAGCCAAACGGTTTGAGTGCGCCCCGCGCCATGCATGCGCCTCTCGCGACGGCCGAGGATATACACCGCGCCGCGGGAACAAATGCCTGTGCGGGGAGCTGTGCGCCTGCCGGCGGTGACGACGCCATCGGCTCGAACAACTGGGCCGTGGCACCGGGTCGGACCCGGGACGGGCATGCCCTTCTGGCCGGCGATCCCCACCTCGAACTTTCGCTGCCGTCCATCTGGTACGAGGCGCACCTCATCGTGCCGGACAGCCTCGATGTCTATGGGGTCACGATCCCCGGTGCGCCGGGCATCATCCTCGGGTTCAATCGTGACGTCGCCTGGTCGTTCACCAACGCCGAAGCGGACGTGCTGGACCGGTACAGTGAAGTGGTCGATGACCCGCTGGTACCAACGCACTATCGAGTGGATGGTGCATGGCGCCCGCTGCGCCTGAGGCTGGAGCGCTACCTCGATGCGAACGCCAAACTCATCGGGGTGGACACGCTGCGCTTTACCCATCGCGGTCCGCTCCGGCGCGCCGCCGACAGCAGCTGGCAGTCGGTCCGCTGGACGGTGCTGGAGTCGGGCGACGAGTTCGGTGCGATCTCGTCGGCCGCGCGGGCCCGCACCGTGGCCGAGTGGCTTGACCGGATGACTGGCTGGCGCGCGCCGGCGCAGAACATGGTTGTGGCCGACCGGCACGGGACCATCGCCATCCGTACCACCGGCCGCTTTCCCCTCCGGCCGGGCGACCGTGGGGACCTGGTACAGACGGGCGACACCTCCGCCTCCGACTGGCTCGGGGACTGGACCATCAGCCAGCTCCCGCAGTCGGTGAACCCCAGTCAGGGCTTTCTGGCCTCCGCCAACCAGCAGCCCACCGATCCCGCGGTGGACCCCCGCTACCTCGGCGCCAACTGGTATTCGCCCTGGCGGGCGCTGCGGATCAATGAGTTGCTGGCGGCCGACAGTGGGGTCACACCGGATGACATGCGTCGCTTTCAGACCGATCCGGTCAGTGCGGCGGCTGAACGCTTCGTTCCCGCCCTGCTCGCCGCCGCGGCCCGGTATCCGGCGCGCGATTCACTGGCGCAGGCCGTGGCGCTGCTGGCGAAATGGGATCTGCGCTTTACCCGGGAGAACTCCGGCGCAGTGCTCTTCGAGGAGAGCATCCGTCAGCTGCAGTCGCAGTTGTGGGATGAATTGGGCGACGGACCCGCGGGTACCCCGGGACTGGTGATTGCCTGGTCGCTTTTGCGAGAGCCGAATAGCCGGTGGTGGGATGATCACCACACGCCCGTCGTGGAGGATCGCGACCAGCTGCTTGCCAATGTGCTGGTTGCCGCGTATCGACAGACGGTGCTGACCTACGGCGCGCCCGAGGCCGGGGGCTGGCGCTGGGACCAAATTCGCCACTCCAACATCCACCATCTCCTCGGCATCCCCGCGCTGTCCGCGCTGGACATCCCGATGCAGGGTGGAGCGACGACGCTCAGTCCCTCCAGTGGCCGGGGTGGTTTCGGTGCGAGCTGGCGCATGGTGGTCGAGCTTGGCCCGCAGGTGCGGGGATGGGGCATCTATCCCGGCGGTCAGTCGGGGAACCCCTCCAGCACCCGCTACCTCGACCGCCTGCCGCGCTGGCGAGACGGCGAGCTTGATACCCTCCTCGTGCCCGGTCGGCTGGAAGATCTCCCTCGCGGGGGCGCTGTCCTGAACCTGGTACAATGATCATTGCGCTGACGCAGTCGCCGCCCCCGGGTGTGCGCCTGCTTGCCCTGAGGTCTTCGCCCGCTTAGCGTGTCGGCTCACCCAAGGAGATTGCCCATGTCCCGCGTACTGGTCCGGCTGGCCTTCGTTGCCCTTGCCCTTGCCCCGCTGCGCGCCGCCCAGGCTCAGGACCTGTTCCCGGACGTGGAGTATGTCGCCGGCAAGGACAATTTCCCCGAGAAGCAGAAGGGCACGCTGATGATCGGGGCGGACGAGCTGCGCTTCGTCGACAAGAACGGAGAACTGATCTTTGCGATCCCGTTGACCAGCGTGACCGAGGTGACGCAGGACGTTCAGATTCGTGATGCGAGCGTCGGGAAGAAGCTGCTCTTCGGCGGACTCGCCGGTTCGCGCAAACAGGAGTTCATCCAGATCACGTCAGAGACGGAAAACTCCGCCGAAGGGGTGGTGTTCAAGGTCAAGCAGGGGACATCGGTGAACATCATGGCGAAGGTGCGCTTTGCCGTGAAGAAGGCGGGGGGCCGAGCCGCGCAGGTGCCGGCCGCCGACTCGGCGCACTAGTGCCGCTCGCGCTCGCGGCGCTCGCCGTCGTCGCGAGCATGGCCCTCGGAAC
Source organism: Gemmatimonadales bacterium (assembly GCA_039934355.1). GTDB lineage: Bacteria > Gemmatimonadota > Gemmatimonadetes > Gemmatimonadales > GWC2-71-9 > JADJOM01. Next base: position 331 of record JBDTMI010000126.1, on the reverse strand, counting down.
CTGGTGGGGTGGATGGTGGATGATTCCGATTCTGGCCGTGGCGTGGAGCTGGCTGGTTCCTGCCCTCCGTCCGTGGCGCATCGGCCTGCTGGCCGGGCTTGCATGGGCCGGACTCCTCGCCGCCCAAGCGACCACTCCGGCATTTGCTGCCCTTCTCGACCGGCTGGGCGGCATTTTCAGCCTCCCTCCCCTCCTGCTCGCCGGCCTGCCGCCCATCTTTGCGGCATTGCTGGCATGGGGTGCGGCGGGGGTGGTGAGGAGGGGGTAGGGAGCAGGCAGCCGGCAGCCGTCAGCCGAAGGCGATCTTCCCTACGCCAACCGCCCAACCGCC
>JBDTMI010000125.1:0-4074 GCA_039934355.1 Gemmatimonadales bacterium | reverse complement strand
GCCCAACCGCCCAACCGCCCAACCGTCTAACCGCCCAATCGCCCAATCGCCCAATCGCCTACTCTCTACTCCCCACCGCCCGCACCGTCGTCCCCAGCAGCACAATCTTCTGCCAGATCTTGTTCGACAAGCCGGTACAGAGCGCCTCAACTTCGTTGACGGCGGCGAGCACGACCGGGTCGTTCATGGTCTGGGCGTACAGCGCCGCCACTTTGCCGGTCAGCGAAAGCATCTCGGAGCAGTAGTCCAGGTAGCGGGTGAGCTGCGCCGGGGTCAGCAGGCGTGCGGGGGAGGCGGCGGTGCCACTCCATTCGGCCAGGAACTGGTCGGGGTCCTTCGTCAGCTGGTGCATGTCGACAACGTGGGCGATGCTCCGGAGCTCGCGCAGATCCCGCAGCGCCCAGCCGCGCTTGATGCGTCCTTCCAGTGTCACCAGGAAGGCGATGCCGATGCCCACGAAGACCACGTCGTTGATCGCCGATTCGAGCACCTGGATGAAGCCGGTCGCGTCACCCAGTGAGCCGGGCCACCGCAGCCGCGCGAGCGCGATCAGGGCGACACCGGTAATCAGCACGATCAGGAAGCCGACCCCCAGCCGGATGTCATGGCGCGGGCGCGTGAGCTCGGCCAGCCGTGCCGCGGTCCCGCGGGTGAGGGCGAGGAGGTCGGCGGCGACGCGGCGCAGTCCCGATTCAGGGAAGCGTTCCCCGATCCGGCGTTCGAGCGTTTCGGCGGTCGTGCGGATGTGGGTGATATCGAGGCTGCGATACATCGGTCGATTCCCTGCTCTCAGCTGCCCGCGGGCGCGGTGGTGCCGAGCCGCCGGGCAATGACCTCGATGGCGCGCCGCGGCGAGAGCGTTCCGGGCGCCAGCACATCCACGATGCAGCAGCCGGTTGCCGGTGCCGAATGGAGGATGATATGGCCGCCGTGGGCCAGCAGGGCGACGGCGCTGCCGAGCGGGCCGGTGCGAGTGGTGGGCGGACCGTAGGCCGACAGCCCGATGGCGCCCGCCGCGGCGATGGCGAGTGCGGCCATCCCCTGCTCGTCGGCAAGCAGCGGCGACGTGATGTCGGTCAACTGGACCAGCTGGTGGGTGACGGGCATGGGGGCGCTGCGCGGGCGGAGAGCGTGGCAGGAGGTGAGGGGTGAGGGGTGAGGAGTCAGGCGGAACAGCCCTGCTGACTTCATCCGTGATTCCTCCTCACTCCTCACTCCTCACTCCTCACTCCTCACTCAGAACATGGAGATCGCCAGCAGCGACCGGAGGTTGTCGTTCGTGGCCCGCAGGCGACCGGAGAGCAGGCGCGTCATGGACCAGAGAATCTTGTAGGCCATGTCGCGATTGAAGTCGAGCAGGATTTCGAAATCGGGCCGGGAGATCGTCATCAGGGCAACCGGTCCGTTGGCAATCGCATCGGTGCTCCGCTCGGAACGATCGAACACGGCCATTTCGCCGAAGCAGCTGCCGGGCTTGAGCACCGCCAGCGCTTCTTCCCCGGAACCGGGGATGTTGCGACTGATGCGTACTTCGCCGGTGACGATGAGGTAGAATCGATTGCCCGGTTCGCCTTCCTTGAAGATGACCTGCCCGCCGGTGTATTTCTGCTCCTTGCAGATTTCCGCCACGCGCGCAAGTTCCCCCTCGTCCAGGTCGGCGAAGATCGCGGTCTTCTTGAGGAGTTGCAGGTCCATGTCCGGTACCGGTGAGCGGTGAACGGGCGGCGCACCGGGCGGCCCGGGGCTCAATGAGCCAAGGTAGTCCGGGCTCCGAGGGGGAGCAAGGTCAGTCCCCGCCGCGTCGCGCGGGGTTCACCGCCGCGGATCTGCTGACGCTGTCGCGGATTCCGCTGGCGGTCGGATTCGTCCTCGCGGGCAGCGCCGGGGCACGGCTGGTGATCCTCGCCATCGTGGCCGTCAGCGATCTGCTGGATGGCTTCATTGCCCGGCGTCTGGGGAGTTCGCGCTTCGGCACCTTCATCGATCCTGTGGCCGACAAGCTCTTCATGGCCGCGGCGTTCCTCGTGGTCGTGCGGGGCAGCGAGTTGCGCTGGTACGAAATCGCCGGGGTGCTGCTGCGCGATATCGTCGCCACGATTGCATTCATGTTCACCGCGGTGTTCGGCCGGGCCGCGGCCATTCCGGCGAGGCTGGGTGGGAAGGCGGTGACGCTGGCGCAGGTGCTCACGCTGATCGCCTTTCTTACGGACTCCCCACTCCTCCGTCCGCTGGCATGGGCCACGGCGGCGATCGCGCTGTACGCCATCTGGGACTACAGTCAGGCAGCCGCTGCGGCCCGGCGTCCGCTCGGCGGCTGAGTCCTCCGGTCCAGCCCCTCTTCCGCACGCCGGGTTTGACGCGCACCTTCTGCTGCCGACGGAACCGACCTTGCCGGGCCGGGGGCCGGTCAACGACCGCAGGGCCTCCTCCTTCACCCCAACGGAGATGATCGTCATGGCGGAATCCGCGCAGGCGCACGACAAGAAGGTGCTGCACCGGATGGGCTACGCGCAGGAACTCTCCCGCCGGATGTCACTGTTCTCCAATTTCGCGATCTCGTTTTCCATCATCTGCATCCTCGCCGGTGGCATCACGGCCTTTCCGGTGGCTCTCAGCGCCGGAGGCGGGTTCTCGGTGGCGATCGGCTGGCTGGTGGGCGGCCTCTTCGCGATGAGCGTCGCGTTCGCCATGGGACAGATCGCGTCGTCCTTTCCGACGGCGGGCGGCCTCTATCACTGGAGCTCCATTCTTGGCGGCCGGGCCTGGGGCTGGGCCACGGCGTGGTTCAATCTGCTGGGCCTCGTCTTCGTCGTCTCCTCGGTGGATGTCGGCGTCTACCTGCTGCTCAAGGCGCTGGTGCTCAAGCCCATGTTTGGTCTGGAGCCGAACTGGATGATGACAGTGACCAGCGGATTTGACGTCGATATGTGGCAGCTGATCGCGGTGGGTGGGCTGCTCATCCTGCAGGGCCTCATCAACCACTACGGCATCCGGCTCACCACGATCCTGACGGATTTCAGCGGTTACCTGATCTTCCTGGTGGCGGTGGTGCTGGTCGGCGCCCTGCTGGTGGGCTCCCCGGTGCCGCTCGACTTCCACCGCCTCGTTACGTTCACCAATTACACCGGCGATGCGGGCGGCGGGGTGTTCCCCGCAACGGGTGTGGCGCCATTTGCCTTCCTGCTGGGGCTGCTCTTCGTCTGTTATACCATTACCGGCTTCGATGCGTCGGCCCACACCTCCGAAGAGACCCATGATGCGCAAGTGAATGTGCCCAAGGGGATGTGGACCGCGGTCATGGTTTCCTGGGTCGCCGGCCTCATCATGGTCGTGACCTTCGTGCTGGTGATGCCGGACGTGAAGGAAGGGGCTGGGCAAGGGTGGAATTCCTTCTATTACATGTATGAGCACTCGGGCATGCCGGCTGGGGTCCGTGCCTTTCTCAGCATCGGTATCGTCGTCGCCAACTTTCTCTGCGCGCTGGCGGGCCTGACATCTACCAGTCGAATGATGTTCGCCTTCGCGCGCGATGGCGGGTTGCCGGCATCGGAAACCCTGAAGCACGTCAGCCCGAAGTTCCGCACCCCGACCTACGCCATCTGGACCTCGGTCGTCATTGCCTGGCTGTCCACCGTGTACAGCGGCGCCTTCGTGGTGCTGGCCACCGGTTGCGCCGTCTTCCTGTATCTCTCGTATGTCATGCCGGTCCTTGCTGGTCTGCTAGCCGAAGGGAAGGGATGGACGGAGAAGGGGCCATTCAATCTCGGGGTCTGGTCGAAGCCGAATGCGATCCTGGCCGTCGTCGGCGCGATCGTGCTCGCGATCACCGGCTTCTTCCCGCCGAACGAGAAGGTGTTCTATCTCACCATCGCCATGGTGGTCGTGATGTGCGGTGTCTGGTTTGCTCTTGAGAGCAAGCGCTTCCTCGGCGTTCCGATGGGTGCAAGGATCGCGGAGCGGCAGGCGATGATCGCGGAAATTGAGGCCCGGTACAACGACGAGCCGGCGGGTTAGCGTTCAGCGTTCAGCGTTCAGCGTTCAGCGTTCAGCGTTCAGCGTTCAGCGTTCAGCGTT
>JBDTMI010000124.1:0-4098 GCA_039934355.1 Gemmatimonadales bacterium | reverse complement strand
GCGGCTGACGGCTTTCAACTGCCCGATGCAACCACCCAGTCCTCCAGCTCGTCAGAGAGGGGCTGCCGCTATAAGATCCCCCGAGCCAGCGCCGACTGAGCGCCTCCCCTGCGGAGAATACCGATGGACTCCAGACTGAGCGAATGGACCCGGGACCTGCGCCACGCCGCACGTGCTCTGAAGCGGACCCCCGGCTTCACCGCGCTCGCGGTCGGCATGCTGGGCCTCGCGATCGGCGCCAACGCGGGGATGTTCAGCGTCGTGAACACGGTGCTCCTTCACCCGCTCCCGTACGCCAACGTGAATCGCCTGGTCCACATCGCGGCCTCGGCGCCGGGCTCGGATTACCCGCCCGAATTCGGCGTGGGGCCGGAGTTCTATGTGCAGTACAAGGAACAGTCCCGGCTGCTGGAGGATGTCTCGACCTACAACTCCTTCACCTCCACCCTGCGGGTGGACGACCGGGTGGAGCGGGTGCGGATGACCTGGCCCACCAACAGTCTCTTCTCGACCCTTGGTGCCACCCCCATCCTCGGCCGCCTGCCGGTCGCCGAGGACGAGGAGCGGGTGGCGGTGATCAGCTATCTGTTGTGGACCTCCTGGTTCGGTCGCGACTCGTCGGTCATCGGCCGGTCCTACTTCATGTCAGGCGCCATGCGGACGGTGGTCGGCATCATGGGCCCCGAGTTCACCTTTCCCACTGACGGTACCATGCTCTGGATCTCGAGCGAGATCCGCCCCACCGACATCGAGCAACCGGGAGATTTCGGAACGGAACTGGTGGGTCGCATGGCGCCGGGCGTGACGCCGGAGGCGCTGGCCGCCGACCTCACCGCGCTCGCCAAGCGGTTGCCGGAACGATTCGGAGGACCGGCGAGCTACGCCCGCATGATCGACCAACACCGGGCGGTGGTGCGACCGCTTGAGCAGGAGCTCCTCGGCGACATCTCCCGCCCGCTCTGGGTATTGTTAGGCGCTGTCGGCATCGTGCTGCTGATCGCCTGCGCCAATGTGGCCAACCTGTTCCTGGTGCGCGCCGAGGGGCGGCAGCGGGACCTGGCCGTCCGGCGGGCGCTGGGCGCGGGGCGGGGCCAACTCGTCAGGCTGCAGCTGGCCGAAGCGGTGATCGTGGCCGGGCTTGCGGGCCTCGTGGCGATTCTGCTCGCGGCGCTGATCTTCCCGGCCTTCCTCGGCGCGGCGCCACCGGGCATTCCCCGCCTCAACCAGGTGCATCTTGACCTCCCGACGCTGCTGTTCGCGCTGGCCGCCGCGATCGGCTCCGCGCTGGCGTGCGGCGCGGTGCCGGCGCTGCGGGGTTCCGCGCCCGACCTGACGTGGCTCCGCAATGGTGGGCGAGGATCCACCAGCCGGCGGAATTGGGGCCGGAACGGCCTGGTCATCGGGCAGACCGCGCTGGCGCTGGTGCTGCTCATCGGGTCGGGACTGCTGGTGCGGAGTTTCTGGGCCCTGCGACATGTGGACCCGGGATATGACACGAAAGATCTTTTCACCTTCCAGATTGCCCCCGACCGGCCGACGCTGACGGACGGACCCACGTACGCGCAGTTCGAAGAGGATGTGATGGACCGGCTGCGGGCGCTGCCCGGGGTCCAGTCCGTCGGGCTGGTGGAGAACATTCCGCTCAATGAAGGAACTTCGACCAGTCGATTCCGCACCGAAGGTGTCGAGGCCGACGCGGGGACGCTGCTCGATTTCACCTGGTCGGCCGGCGACTACTTCTCGACCATGGGGATCAGTGTCCTCCAGGGGCGCCCGTTCCAGCGATCCGATCACGAGACGACGCTTGGCAACGTGGTCATCAGCCGGTCCGCGGCCAATCTCCTGTGGCCGGGCCAGGACCCCATCGGCCGGCGACTGCAACGCCAGGGACTCGAGTCGTGGGAAACGGTGATTGGTGTGGTGGAAGATGTGATGCAATACGGCTTCCGGGACAAGCCGCAGGCGCTGGTCTATTTCCCGCTGGTCGGCCCGACGCCGACGAGCTGGCGACTCTCGTCACCGGCGTACGTGCTCAAGACCCCGCGGGCCGAGCAGATTGCGCCCGAGGTACTCGCGCTGGTGCGGGAGATGGCACCGGAAGCGCCGATGTACCGGGTGTTCACCATGGCGGGGCTGGCAAAGGACTCAATGGTGTCGCTCACATTCACGATGCTCACGCTTGGCATCGCCTCCGCGCTCGCCCTGATCCTCGGCGCGGTGGGCCTGTACGGTGTTCTCTCTTACGTCGTCGCCCAACGCACCCGGGAGATCGGGGTGCGGATGGCGCTCGGTGCGGAGGCTGGACAGGTCCGGCGCATGGTCGTGGCGCAAGGAGCGCGAGTCGTCGGGGCCGGCGTGGTGATCGGGATTGTGGTCGCGCTGGTGTCGAGCCGAGCGCTGGCGAGCCTGCTGTTCGGGGTACCGGCGCTGGATGTGGCGACATTTGTCGGTATGTCGGCGGCGATGGTGGGCGTGGGGCTGGTGGCGAGCTACTTGCCCGCGCGGCGGGCATCGAATGTCGATCCGATTGAGTCGTTGCGCGGCGACTAACTAGCAAGTGAGGAGGAAACAGGTAGCGCGGAGCCATTGCTCCGCGCCGCGGGGGAGGGGAAAGGCTGGCTGCTGGCGGCACCGCATTGTCGCGTCGGAGCGTGGCCGCAGCGCATGGGTGAGCCCGCCTCGCGGCGCACGCTCCACCGCTCCCCTGCGGCACCGCCAGCCTGCGGTTCACTCGCCGCACGGAGATACGTCATGCTGAACGCTGTCAGCTCCCCCCTACTGCCGCGTCGCGAGTGCTCCGCAGAACCCACCGTTCCCCTGGTTCGCCCCCTCCAGATAGACATACTTGGACATTTGCGAGAAGCTGGCGCCTCCGCTGGCGAGGATCCAGGTGAAGTCCTCGCGATACGTATTGCCGGTCACGCCACCGATGAAGAAGCCACGCACCACGTGCGGGTTGCCGGAGACCACGTTGGCGTGGTAGGTGGCGATGTCGCCGGAGGCGGGGGGATCTTCGTCGGTGATGTTGATCTGGCTGCCTGACACTGCCACCGTCAGGGTTGCGCTCCCGAATTCGGCGGGCACGCAGGTCCAGTTCTGATCGAAAACGCCGTTCCACTCGCTGGCATTGCTCACCTGGCCGCAGGGGATGGTGACGTCGGCGTCGGGGATCGCGGTGGTATCGGTGCCGTCGTTGAACGAGGCATTCACGATCCGGGCGGGTTTCCGGGTGTTCTGGAAGCGCAGGGTGGAGTTCATGGCGCCGGTGGGGCCGTCGATGCCGAGCTGCAGGTCTCCATCGAGGCTGGAGCCGCAGGCGTTGGCCACCGAGTTGGTGGTACCGCGGGCCATCTCGATGTGGAGTGGGGTGGCCGGATCGACGGTGAGCGTCGTGGTGTTGCCGGTGATGATCTCGGAAAAGGTGCCGGTGCCGGAGACATCACCACCGGTGGCGCCGAGCACGAAATCCATGTCGCCGGTGAGGGTGCCGAGGGCCCCCGCGGTCTGCATCACCAGGGTGACGTGTCCGCCAAAGCCATCCCACGCGATGGCGGGATCACCATTGAACGTGGCGGAGCCGGTAAAGGTCGTCTCGGTGCTGCCGTCGCCGTCGCCATCGAAGTCCAGCGAGAAGATGTAGGAATGGGGCGGGGCGCCCACGGCGGGATCGGGGGTGAAGGTGATGTCGCTCGAGCCCGGTACCCCGGGATTGAGTGCGATGGCAAAGACGCCACCGACGCCGCCGAGCCGAGGCATGATGACGGTCACCCCCGTTTTCAGGTAGGTGAGCATCTGAGCGGCATCGGCGGGGAGGGGAGTGGAATCGGACCCGGAGCCGCAGGCGCCGAGCAGGGGGGCGAGCGCCCAGAGCAGACGGTAGCGCATGGGGACTTCCCTTGAGGGGGTGGGTGTCCGTTAGGGTATCGCGCGGGACGTCAGAGGTCAAATCCGGGGGGGGGGGAGTGAGGAGTGAGGAGTGAGGAGGAAAGGCGGGGGGGGAACGGGGAACGGGGAAGAGGGAAAAGGGAAAAGGGAAAAGGGAGAAGGGAGAAGGGAACGGGGAATGGTCACCTCGGATGGCGGCGGCGTCCTCGCGGC
>JBDTMI010000123.1:0-4341 GCA_039934355.1 Gemmatimonadales bacterium | reverse complement strand
CGCCCAATCGCCCAATCGCCTACCCTCCCGTCGTCGCCATGCACTCGATCTCCACCCGAGCGCCGAGTGCCAGTCCGCTCCCGGCCACGGTCGACCGTGCCGGAGGATCGACCGGAAAGACACTGGCATAGACGGCGTTCATCGCCTCGTAGTCGTTGATGTCTGCCAGGAAAACGGTGCACTTGACCACCCGGTCCAGCGAACTTCCCGCCGCTTCCAGCGTCGCGCGAATGTTGCCAAGGGTCTGTCGCGTCTCTTCCCGGATTCCCCCCGGCACCAGGGTGCGGGTCCCAGGCTGATTGCCTAACTGGCCGGAGAGATAGATCATGTTGCCGACCCTGACCGCCGGCGAGAACGGCAGCCCCGCGACCGCGCCGGGCACCCGCAGCACTTCCCGCTCCTGCGCCGCCACCCCACTGGACACCATCGCAAGCATCAGAAGGAGCGGTGTAGCACGCATGGAAATCTCCCGGGTCAGTCGGTGAATGTCACCAGAGTGGTGACGGTCTCGTGGGGGCCTGCCTCGAGTTCGATCGCATGGCCATCGCCGGAGGTGGAGAGGTCGCCAAGCGGCGTCCCATCGGCCCGCGTGCGAACCACGCTCGACACCGGGCGCGCCGAGCGCCACCGGCCCTGCACCGGCCGCTCGAGGGCGTTCCAGCAGCGGAGGATCACGCCCCGGCCGTCACCCTCCCACTGACAGGCGGAGAAAACCAGCCCCGGACCTTCCAGCGTGATTCCCAGCGGGTTGAGATGCCCGGCACCGGCCGGGGTGTAGTCGCGCAACCACGCCGCGCACACCGGAAGGAACGCATCCTCCCACAACTGTTCCAGCCGGTCCGGTTCGGCAAGATCGTCGTCGGTGATCGGCGCGACCGCCAGTTCCACCTCGGTGGTCCCGAGGCACTGCGCCCCAGGCGTGGCGGTCGGCCATCCGGCGTGACCGGGACGGGTGACGAGCGTGTCGCGCGAGAGTTCCCCGACCGAGCGCAGTAATGTGATCAGCAGGTCGCCTGCGGCAGTCCACTCATACTCGAAGAATCCGGGAGCCAGCACCGCGAGCCCACGCTTTCCCCTGGCCACCGCGACCCAGCGTTGCGCCGGTGCGGTGGCCACCGGCCACTCCGCCGGAAACGCTTTCCGCGACACCTTCCCCGGCGTCCGCCTCACGCTGCCGAAGGCGGAGCCGGCGACGGCGGCGACACCCCGCAGTCCAAGCGGCAGGCGGAGCCGGAGACGGTGGTCTGAGGCGTGATTATCGATCATCATCCGGAGGCGAAGGCTCGACCGATCGCCCACCAGATCGACGATCGTCCCGACATCCACCTGCTCGCGACGCAGGGTCCGCACGTTTACCGGCCGGAGTTTCTGACGCCACGCCATCCCGGCGAGATACGGTCCCGCCGCGGTGATCTGCGGGCGGACTCGCCCCACGGGGCGCGTGATGACTGGCTTCGGATCGGGGCAGAAAGAATAGGTGTCGCCAATATCGGGTTCGCTTTCGAGTGCGAGCAGCTTTCGAAAGGTGACGCCGGTTCCGACTCCCGCCAGCTCAACGCGGCCCTCGGCATCCACCGCGACCTCCAGGCGGCCATTCCAGACCATGCCACGCCCGGCGGCGGCGAACGCCGCCATCTCGCCGCCCGCCGCGGCGACCGGACGCAGGAGGGTGGCTTCGAGCCCACCGAGGGCAATGGGGAGCGGGAATGCGATCTGCACCCGATCAACCACATCCAGGTCGGGATAGTGCCGGGACGAATCGAGTCGTTCATGGCCCGTTGTCACGTCGATCACCTGCGGTTCGATCGTGGACATCCCGACGTGCCCCACCGACTCGAGCGCGAACGGCTCGGCACCGGCTCCGACCCGCGGACGGCGGTGGCTCGGCGGCCCCACCAGGACATCCCGGCGAAAAAAGGTCAGCTCCGCCTCGACGATTCCGGCGCGCGCACGGGCGACGGGATTCCACACCACCAGCCGTGGATCGGTGGCGACGCCCTCCCGGGCTCGATTCGGATCGTGGCCCCCGAGCTGATGCACCGCCGAGCGTATCACCTCCGCCACGGCCGATTCCGCATCGGTCAGCCGGACCGCCATGGCATCTGCCACAGCATCGTGGCAGCAGCCGCCGATGGCATCGTGGAAGTGACATTGGATGACCTCGCGCCAGGCCTGGGTCAGGATCGAGGACGAGGCTGCGGGGGAGAACGTGGTGCCGCCCGACGTGAGCGAAGCGAGGGCGACGAGTGGCTCGGCGAGTCGAACGAGTCCGAGCTCGATCCGGCTGGTCCGTCGCTTGAGCGGCGCACGGGTGCCATGAACACCTTGCAGGGTCCAGGTGTAGCCGTAGGACCAGCGCTGCTCACCGCGAAGTACCGCGAGCTCCGGCGCCTCCGCGCGCGCGGCCTCCATGAAGGTGTCGAACCGTGACCAGCGGAACTCACAGGTGCGGTCCAGCGCCGTGAGTCGTTCTCCGAGCCGGGGCAGCCAGGGCGACGGCGCGTGATGATCGGCGCCAATGAACAGCGCGACGTGTCGGGTCGCGGCGCGTGGCAGCAGGCAACCGCGGACCTGTTTCCACGCCGCGCTCAGCGCGGCGTCATCACCACCCGCCTCGGGTGGGAGCAGCAGGTTGGAGCCGATCTCGTAACCATCCGGCGGGAAGTGATAGACCAGCAGCCGTCGACCATCCGGTGCAGCCCACCAGAAAAGATCCCGGGTGCCGGTCGCTTCGGCGCCGACGCCGCGCCAGAGGGCGCCGGTCGTGATGCCGAACTCGGCGCCCAGCACCGGCCACGCTGACGGATGGCCGAAGGCGTCCGGAGAATACAGCGCGGCCGCTGACCCGCCGAGCGGCTCCGCGACGGCGCGACCGATCGCCAGATTCCGCAGCTGGGATTCTCCCGCCGGAATCTGGGCATCGGCCAGCACGTACCATGGCCCAACCTGCAGCCGGCCGGACTTCACCAGCACCGAAATCGAGTCGCGCTGGTCGGGCCGCACCGTGAGATAATCCTCCAGCAGCACGGCCTGACCGTCGAGCAGGAAGCTCTGAATCGACGGCTCCGCCGAGAGCAGGGCCACGACGTCATCGACGGCGGCCACCAGGCGCGCGCGAAAAGCGCCAAGTGGGAGGTACCACTCGCGGTCCCAGTGGGTGTGCGGCAGGAGGTGAATGACGGGGCGTGGCATGCCGGGGGAATCCTACTCCGTCACCGCCCACCGCAGCCAGCGGTGCCTACCGGTCCACTTCCCGGCCGGGCCGGTGGAGGGCATCTTAGGGCAACCCTTCTGCACGACAGGCCGTCCCATGACTTCGATCCTCTGGCGCCCACGCGAACTGCCCACGCACGGCCAGATGACGCTGCCCCGTGCCTATTTCACCGATCCGGCGGTGCTCGCGGCGGAACAGGCTCAGCTCTTCGCCCGGCAATGGCTCTGCATCGACCGGGAAGCGCGGATCGCCAGTCCGGGTGAGTTCTTCGTGCAGGAGATCGGCGGGGAGAGCATCATCATTCTGCGGGACCAGAAGGGCGTCGTCCGCGCCTTTTACAATGTCTGCCGGCATCGCGGCAGCCGGCTGTGCGAGGCGCACCAGGGCACGCTCTCCGAAACGATCCAGTGCCCCTACCATGCCTGGACCTATGCACTCGACGGTCGGCTCATCGGTGCACCCGCGACCAATGACCTCGAGGGCTTCCGCAAGCAGGATTGGCCGCTGCACGCCGTATCGATCGCGCTGTGGGAAGGCTTCATCTTCCTCAACCTGAGCCCGGACCCGGTTCCCTTCGAGGAAGCGCACGCGCCGCTGCTCACCCGGTTCACCCGGTTCAACCTGCCCAACCTCACCGTCGGCAAGACAATCGAGTACGACGTCCATGCCAACTGGAAGCTGGTCGTCCAGAACTACTCCGAGTGCTATCACTGCCCCGGCGTACATCCCGTCCTCACCAAGCGGACCCCGCCCAGTGGTGGCGAGAACGACCTGGTCGAAGGGCCGTTCCTCGGCGGGTACATGATCCTGAACCAGGACGCGAAAAGCATGACGATGACCGGCCAAGTCTGCGGGCTGCCGGTGGATGCGGACCTGCCCGTGGAGGATCACAACCGGGTCTACTACTACTCGATCATGCCGAACATGCTGTTGTCACTCCACCCCGATTACGTCATGTATCACGTGCTCTGGCCGGTGGCGGTGGACCGCACGAAGATCTTCTGCCATTGGCTGTTCAACCCGGATACCCTGAAGGACTCGGGATTCGACATCGAGGATGGGGTGAAGTTCTGGGACATGACCAACCGCGAGGATTGGCACGTCTGCGAGCTGAGCCAGCAGGGGAT
>JBDTMI010000122.1:0-4679 GCA_039934355.1 Gemmatimonadales bacterium | reverse complement strand
AGTTCGACCGCCCCTCGCTGGAGCGGGCCGTGTCATAGACCGGGTCGTACAGCAGGAAGTCGGGATAGTAGGGGTAGGCGTGATAGCTCGCGAACCATCCTGCGGGATTCCCCGGGGTCGCCCGCACCCGCATGGCGTCGAGCCCGATCGCGTCATTCTCGTACTCGATCGGATCGCGCGGCAACACTCGCCCCACCTTGCGGCGCCAGGCCGACTCCTCGTCCCCATTCGCCTCGGTGACATGGGTCAGCGGGTCGAGCGTCGGCCAGTTGGTATAGGCGATCGGCCGAATGGTGTTGTAGATGTTCGCCTCGTACCCCAGCAGGTAATCGCACTGCTCCGCCATCCAGGCATCCGCCGCTGGCACCGCGCCGGTCGTCTCGAGGAACCGGCCGTGATAGGGTGCGGGCGACGGGGTGCGCTGGTCGAAGTCCTTGACCGCGTAGGGCTCCCATTCCCGGCCGATGATATAGGCCAGCACCCAGCGCGAGAGATCGGCGTCGTAGCGGCCGCCGGCGTGTCCGGGGCGTTTCGGAATGTTGGCGTTGCCATGCAGCAGGTCCACGACCCGGCGCATCTCGGCGCGGAAGTCGGCTTTCCAGATGCTGTCGTTGAAATTGTGGTCCGGCGGCAGCTCGGTCCACACTCCGTGCACCAGCCAGAGCGGTGCGTCGGGGTGTGCCTGGTTCCAGCCGCGCAGGGCGCGGTAGAACGACGGTGGGAGGATGGTATACACCCGCACCGTGTTGGCGTGCATCCCGGAGAGCAAGTCGAACCAGCCGGCGTAGGTGGCGGAGTCGGGCGGGAATTCGGAGGGGAACTTGCCCGGCAGTGCCACGCCCATGTTGACGCCGTTGACATAAAACCCGCGCCAGCCGGTGCCGGCCGGCACCTGGAAGGCATTCCCCTGGGTGCGCGCATCGACGCGAAGCGCCTCCGGCCGTGACGGGCGACCACCGGCCGTCCGATCCCAGTCGGGATCGATCTGACTCAGCACTGATCGGGTCGCGGCGTTGTCGGGATGCAGCCGGATGGCGTGGCGGCCCGCGCCCAGCGCTGCCGTCTGGTCCCCCCGTCGCCAGTTGCTGAGCGTCAGCCCGTCCCAGGCGTCGCCGTTCAGGCTGTCGTGCTGCACCACCACACGGAACAGCGAATCAGCGGACCCGACCCGGTCCTGTCGCAACGCCACGTATCCCAGGCCGACCATCGCATCGAGGTTGTTGCGACAGAGCTGGTCGGCGCGGAGAAAATGCCGGGCTGCGGCGCTGATCGAATCGGCCCGGTAGGCCCGCCAGCCAGCCGCCACGGCGGCCGCGGCCTCCGGCGGGCAGGGCGGCGCGGCGGACTCCGGGGGGAGGAGCGCGAGGAGCAGGGCGGTCGCGCAGGCGCCGGTCAGCAGATGTAGATTCGACGGCATTCGAGTGCGGGAATCATCAACCCGGCGTTATGCCGGAGCAAGTCGGGAGTGGACAGTCGCCATGAGCGAGACGACGGTGGAATCGACCCGTGCCCTGGGCCGGGTGCTGATGGAGGAGTTCGGCCGCGGCTGGAGCAAGGGAAAGGTGGACGTCCTGATGAGCGTCTTCACGCTGGACGCGGTGTTCATCGAGACCCCCTTCAGCGAACCGTTGCGCGGAATCGACGCGGTGAAGGGGTATTGGGCCGAGGTGCCGCTCAATCAGTCGGAGATCACCTTCACCGCCGGGGAGATCTACGCCGCCGGGCCGTGGTTCTCCACCGAATTCCGCTGCATCTTCCGTCGTCGCCGCACCGGCGAGTGGGTCGATGCCCGCGGCGCGATCTTCTGCGAGACGGTCAACGACAAGATCAGCGAGATGCGGATGTACTGGCACCGGCAGTGAAAAGCGAGGGAGCAGTGGGGAGGAAAAGCCTGTCCTCCTTACTCCTCACTCTTCACCTTTCCTTCTCGCATAGTCGAGCCCCCACACCAGTAGCTCCGGACTGGTCAGCCCCACCCGCTTCGCCGTGGCGACGGCATCCTCCTCGGCGAATCCCTGGTCCAGGATGAGGTAGGGAATGAGGGCGCCCCCCACCCGGTTGCCACCGGCGCAGTGACAAAAGAAGGCGGTATCGGTGTGCGCGCGATACACCGCAAGAATCCGCTCGAGCAGCGCGTCATCCAGCGGTCCGGTGCCGACGGGGATATTCTCGTAAGTCATGCCGAGGCTGCGGACGGCGGCTGGTTCGTCAAAGGCGCGCGGCTCGTGCGGCGCGCGAAGATCGAGGACGAGCGTATTGCCGGCCGCGGCGAGCGCTTCGAGGTGCCCCTTGTCCGGCTGGCCGCCGGTTACCACGTTGGGCAGGGGCTGGCACGCGTTGGGGATGCCGCGGATCGCATCGTAGGGTGTCATGACGGCAAAAGCTAAGGGGTGAGCTGATGATCTGGTACGTGGCGCTGGGCAGCGCGGTCGGCGGAGTGAGCCGCTACCTGGTGGGTCTCAAGTTTGCCCGCGACGGCTTCCCCTGGGCCACACTCGCCATCAACATCGTCGGCTCGTTCCTCCTCGGATTTCTGATCCGGATTCCGCTCCCACCCACAACGCTGAGCCCCGAAATCCGCGCCATGCTCACTGTGGGTTTCTGCGGTGGCTTCACCACCTTCTCCACGTTCACCGCCGAAACCATCCGGCTGGCGCAGGACGGCGCCTGGCCCAAGGCCGCGGCCTACATCTCCGCCAGCGTGCTGCTCGGTCTCGGCGCGGGTCTCGCGGGATTGGCGCTGGGCTCCCAGCTCTTCTCCCGCCCGATCGCCTGAGCGCCCACCCGCCCAACCGCCTTACCGCCCCGCTCAACTAGATTCCCGGCCATGCTCCGCGCCGCCATCCTCCAGTTTCGGCCCGATAAAGGTGAGTACGCCGTCAATCTCGCCCGGCTGGGAGAGAATCTCCGCGCCCTCGCCGCGTGGGAGGAGCCACCCGCGCTCGTGGTGGCCCCTGAATCGGCGCTGACCGGCTACTTCCTCGAGGGCGGAGTCCAGGAACTCGCGCTCTCCGCCGACCAGTTGTTCGCCGACCTCAGCCGGGTCCACGCGGAGAGCGGGGCGCCGCCGCTCGATCTCTCGATCGGTTTCTACGAGATCTGGCGCAATCACCTCCACAATTCCTGTCTCTACGCCAGCCTGGGCGGAACCGACGCCGGCATCCGGCACGTCCATCGCAAAGTCTTTCTGCCGACCTACGGCGTTTTCGATGAAGAGCGCTTTGTCGAGCCGGGGCGCAGCGTCCAGGCCTTCGACACCCGCTGGGGCCGGGCCGCGATGCTGGTCTGCGAGGATGCCTGGCACTCGCTGACCCCGATGCTCGCGGCGCTCGATGGCGCCCAGGTGCTGCTCGTGCCGAGTGCCACGCCGGCGCGCGGTCTCACCCCGCGCCACGGGGCCTCCCGACCCGGGAACCTTGATCGGTGGGACCGGCTGGCGCAGGCCATCGCGGAGGAGCACGGTCTCTTCGTCATCGTGGCCCACCTGGTCGGCTTCGAAGGGGGGAAGGGATTCGCCGGCGGATCGGTCGTGGCGGATCCGCACGGCCACCTGCTGGTGCAGGGCCCGATCTTCGAGCCGGCGCTGCTGCCCGTCACACTCGACCTCGATGAGATCACCCGCGCCCGCGCCGAAATGCCGCTGCTGTCGGATCTCCAGACGCGCCTGCCGCACCTGTTGGAGAGCCTGGCGGAAGGGAAGGCGATTGGGCGAATTGGTGACGTGGCGGCTCCAATCGCCCAACCGACCAATCGCCCAACCGTCCAACCGCCCAACCGCCCAACCGTCCAACCGCCCAACCGTCCAACCACCGACCCGCTCGACATCGACCCCGAGCTCACCCGCCGCTGGCTGGTCGAGTTCATCCGCGACGAGATCCTCCGTCGCCGCAAGTTCCAGAACGTCGTCCTCGGGCTCTCCGGTGGGGTCGACAGCGCCGTGGTGGCCTGTCTCGCCGCCGAAGCGCTCGGCCCCGCGCACGTCACGGCCATCCGGATGCCGTACCAGAGTTCGAACCCCGAGAGCCTCGCCCATGCCGAGCTGGTCATTCGCCAGCTCGGCCTCCCCTCGCGCACGGTCGAGATCACCGCCGGCGTGGACGGCATCGTCGCCGCCATCGGGGGCGACAGTTCCCCGGCGCGCCGCGGTAACGTCATGGCACGGATGCGGATGATCACGCTGTTTGATCTCTCCGCCGAGCTGCGGGCACTTCCGTTAGGCACCGGGAACAAGACCGAGCGGCTGTTCGGCTACTTTACCTGGCACGCCGATGATTCTCCACCGGTCAATCCGCTCGGCGACCTGTTCAAGACCCAGGTGTGGGCCCTCGCCCGGCATCTCGGCGTCCCCGATGTCATCGTCACCAAGCCGGCCAGCGCCGATCTCATCCGCGGCCAGACCGACGAGGGCGATTTCGGCATCTCCTACCCCCGCGCCGATGTCATCCTCCACTGGCTGCTGCAGGGGTATCACGCCGGGCAGATCGCGCCGATGGGGTATACCATGGAAGAAGTCGCGCTGGTGCAGGGCCGGCTGGAATCGACCCACTGGAAGCGTCGCCTCCCGACCGTTGCCATGCTGAGCCAGACGGCGATCGGGGAGTACTACTTGAGGCCAGTGGACTATTAGGCGGTTTGGCGGGTAGGCGGTTAGTTGCCAGTCACCCAACCGCCCAACCGCC
>JBDTMI010000121.1:0-4754 GCA_039934355.1 Gemmatimonadales bacterium | reverse complement strand
GCCTTCGTCGAGTACACCGCCGCGGTCGCGGCGCGCCTCGGCGACCGGGTGAAGTTCTGGACCACCCACAACGAGCCCTGGTGTATCGCCCACCTCGGCCACGAGACGGGTGAGCACGCACCCGGCCACACCAACGCCGCCGAATCGCTGCGGGTGGCGCACCATGTCCTGCTCTCGCATGGCTGGGCCACCGCGGAACTGCGTCGTCTCGTGCCGGGCGCGGAAGTCGGGATCGCGCTCAATCTCACGCCGGCGTGGCCCGCCTCGCCGAGTGAGGCGGATCGCGACGCGGCGCGCAATTTCGACGGCTTTTTCAATCGGTGGTATCTCGATCCGATCTTCCGCGGCCGCTACCCGGAGGATGCGATCGCCGACCGGATCCGGCAGGGCCATCTGTCCGCCCCGGAGTTGCCCTTTGTCTTGGCGGGCGACATGGCGACGATCTCGACACCGATCGATTTCCTCGGCCTCAACTATTACACCCGCGCCGTGGTGCGGGGCGGCGAGCACGGTGAGCGCGCGGCGGTGGAGATGGGAACCGCGGAGGAGCGGACTGCGATGGGATGGGAAATCTTCCCGCAGGGACTCACCGACCTGCTGGTTCGACTGCAGCGTGAGTACCGGCCCGCGAAGATCTATGTCACCGAAAACGGTGCCGCCTTCGCGGACCAGGTCGACGCCACGGGTCGCGTCGAGGACCCCCGGCGAACGGCCTACCTGCGGAGTCACCTTGTCGCGGCCCAGCGCGCGATCAGCGAGGGCGCAGCGCTGCGCGGATACTTCGCCTGGTCGCTGCTCGACAACTTCGAGTGGGCCCAGGGGTATACCAAGCGATTCGGACTGTACCGCGTCGACTATGCCACGCAGCAGCGCCTCCCGAAGGACAGCGCGCAGTGGTACCGGCAGGTGGTCGCCGCAAACGCGGTGGCCGGCGGCGAGTAGGCGATATCGCCCACCGCCGCGCGCCGGCCTCCCTTCACATCACCTCTACCTCGCGCAACTCGATTCTCCCCTTCAGGTCGAGATGGGGACAGTCGGCGCAGATCGCTACCGCTTCCTTGTAGTCCGCGGCCTCGATCAGGAAATACCCGCCGAAGGCAGCTCCCGGCCTTCGCTTCGGCCCCCTTTCCCCTTTCCCCGTAGAATACTGTCTTCACACCCCATACCGGTCTCATGCGCTTCCTGCTTACCCCCGTCGGATCGAGTGGTGACGTCCATCCCTTCATTGGGATCGGTCGCGAACTACGCGCCCGCGGCCACGAGGTCATGCTCTTCAGCGCCGAGCCGCACCGGGCCGTGGTGGAGGGGAGCGGGCTGGAGTTCGTGCCCACGGCCAGCAGCGAGCAGTATCACGAAGCGACACTCAATCCTGATCTCTGGCACCCGCGACGAGGTTTTGAGACGGTGCTCCAGATGATCATTCCCGTGCTCGAAGACTCGTGGCAGGCGATCGAGTCCCGCTATGTGGCGGGCGGCACGACGATCGTTGGGCACCCGCTTGGCTTCGCCGCCCGCTCGTTCGAGGACAAGACCGGTGTTCCGTCCGCGACCCTTCACCTTGCGCCCTCGAGCCTGCGTTCCTCGTACCAGGTGCCTGCGCTCCCGCCCGGCGTGGATATCTCCCCGTTGCCGCGGTGGCTCAAGCGCGGGTTCTGGACGCTGATCGATCGGGCCATGATCGACCCACAGATTGCTCCCGCGCTCAATCGATGGCGCGCGACTCACGGGTTGCCCCCGGTGCACCGCGTCTTTCAGCAGTGGATCAACTCGCCCCGGATGGTCGTGGGGATGTTCCCGGCGTGGTTTGGTGCCCGCCAGCCCGACTGGCCGGAACGCTTTCACCAAGCCTCGTTTCCCCTCTGGGACGATCCGGAGAGTGCCGCCGCCGACGTGGAGCTGACGGCATTCCTCGACCGCGGCACTCCGCCGGTCGTGGTCTCACCCGGGAGCGCCAATCGGCACGCGGCACCGTTCTTTGCCGCGGCGGCGGACGCGCTGCGGCGCCTGGGGCGGCGCGGGCTGTTTCTCACCGGCTTTCCCGAGCAGCTTCCGGCGGAGTTGCCCGACACCGTTCTGTTCCGGCGCTACGCCCCGTTCTCGGCGGTGCTTCCGCGTGCGGCGGCGATGATTCATCATGGCGGCATTGGCACGGCAGCGCAGTGCTTCGCGGCGGGCGTGCCCCAGCTCATGATGCCGATGGCCTTCGATCAGCCGGACAACGCACTCCGTGCCACCAGGCTCGGCGCGGCCCGCTGGCTCTCGCCGGCGCAGTTCACCGTCAGTCGCGTCACCGCGACGCTGGGGGCCATGCTCGACAGCGCCGACGTGCGTCGAGCGGCCGCGGCGTGTCGCGATCGTTTGCAGGGAGTCAGTGGGATTGGAATGGTGTGTGATCGCCTGGAGGCGGGAGGCTGATTGCCTGGAGTTTGCAGGCGGTTGCGAGGCGGCGGGAGGCAATCAGGGGCATGGTCCTCGGCCCCATTTCCCCTTTCCCGCACCCTCTAGTCTGTCTTCCCGACAAGCTCCCGAATCATTGCCTCCAGTTGTTCCGTCAGGCGGGCGAATTCCTCCTCGCGCTTCCTCGCGGTGCGGGCGAAGACCGTCCGGGCGATCGTGTATGTCGTGGCAAGCCACAGCGGGAGAATCACAACGAAGGCTGCGCCGGGCAGGCCCAGTCCTCCATGGAGGATCCCGATGATTGGCCCCAGGCCGGCGCCCCCGACTCCCCCGCCGATCCCGCCGAAGATGACGCCAATCGATGGAGAAAGGTTTTCCCGGACCACAATCCGGGTCCTGCCACCGCGCACGGACACCGAGACCTCGACGTCTCGGCGGCGTCCCACAGTTTGGCTCATGACCCAGGAGAAGGATCGGCCCAACTGGCTGACCTGTCCCACGTGCTGCATCCGGTAACGGATCTCGTCGACCACGTCAGGAAAGGCAGTCTCCGGAAGCTCACCCTCAACGATTCGCTCGAACAGCAGGGTCGAGGGCCCGCCGAGCAGGCGGCGCCACTTCGGCGGCGCGACGACGGCGCCCGGTGCGGTCGGGGTCGCCAGTGACCGTGCGGCGGCTCGGACCAGCCCCGGCGCCACACCGACCTCGGCGCCGAGGGCCTCGAGACCACCCAGGGTCATCGAGCCGCTGGCGGTGGGATTGGTGGCTTCGAGTTCGGTGGCACGCCGCACGATTTCGCGCACCTCGTCTTCGCCGTACTTTCGCCGGGGAACGACGAACGTGCTGGTGAGTTCGGCCATGAGTGCGGCCGGCGTCGCCGTCCGCTGATCGTGCCGGGTCGAGAGGCCGTGCACCAGCGCGCTCTCGATGGCGGGCCCGAAGTCGTTGAGTGCGCTGCGATGCGCCGCCGGTGCCTCGAGGAACCGGCCGGCCCGCACCGCCTCCTCAGTGGGCCAGCGCCCCGGGGGCGCGCCGACGAGCATTTCGTACACCACGACCGCGAGGCTGTAGACGTCGGTCTTCCCATCCAGGTCCGTCAGCCCCGCAGCCTGCTCCGGGCTCATGTACCCGGGGGTGCCCAGCGGGAATCCGGTGCGGGTGAGATTGCCGCCAGCGACCGCGCCGGCGGTGCTGAGTGCCTTGGCGATGCCGAAATCGGCGACAATCGGGTGGCCCTGGGAGAACAGGATGTTTTCGGGCTTGATGTCGCGGTGAAAGACGCCCATCCGGTGGGCATAGGCGAGCGCATCAGCCACTGGGCCGGCGATTGCGAGCGCCTCGTTTCGTCCCAGCCGCCGCAGCTGCTCGAGCCGCTGGCGTAGCGACCCGCCGGTGATGCACGGCATGACATAGTAGAGAAACCCAGCCGCCTCCCCACTGTCATACAGCGGCAGGATGTGCGGATGGGTGAGCCCGGCGGCGATCTGGATTTCCTGGAGAAACCGCTCCGCGCCGAGCGAGGCAGCGAGGTCGGGGCGAAGGACCTTGACGGCGACTTCGCGCTGGTGTTTCCGGTCGTAGGCGCGATACACCGTCGCCATGCCCCCGCGTCCAAGCACGTGGCGCAGTTCATACCGCTCGGCGAGAGCCGCTTCCAGGTCAGTCGGAGTGTCGATGGTCACGGTGCGGGAATATAGAGGTGCGGGCGGGGCTTGGGAGTGCATGGAAGAGCGGGCGGGCGGCGGTCGGCGGCAGGGGGCAGAGGGTATCAGTGGCCTCGATCCCCTTTCCCTTTTCCCATTTCCCCTGCTCCTTTCTCCCTTCTCCCTTTTCCCCTCCGGTCCTATGCACCGCCTAGGTCTCCTGCTGCTCTGCATCCCGGGTATTGCCATGGCCCAGCGTCCTCTTTCCCTGGCCGGCCGCTCCGTCGTCTATGCGCCGCACGGCATCGTGGCGACCAGTCAGCCCCTGGCAACCTCCGCCGGGCTTGCGGTGCTGCAGCGCGGTGGCAATGCGGTCGATGCCGCGATCACCGCCGCCGCAGTGCTCTCCGTCACCGAACCGATGATGACCGGCATCGGCGGCGACATGTTCGCGATGGTGTGGATTGCGAAGGAACACCGGCTGGTGGCCCTGAATGCAAGCGGGCGGGCCGGGGCGCTGATGACCCGCGAGGAGCTGCTGCGACGGGGGCACAGTCGGATGCCGGAGAGCGGAATTGAAACGGTGACGGTGCCCGGCGCGCTGGCGGGATGGGATGCGCTGCTCAGAACCTACGGCACCATCTCCCTTGCCGCGGCGCTCGCCCCGGCGATCCGCTATGCGGAGGAGGGGTTTCCACTCACGCCGATCATCGC
>JBDTMI010000120.1:0-4866 GCA_039934355.1 Gemmatimonadales bacterium | reverse complement strand
GCCCGGCCGGAACGGGGATCGAAACGGCTGCCCGCCGGCAACAGGTACAGCCGCAGATTGCTGGCGCCGAGCAGCGGGGCGGCTCGAGAAGTCACGGTGGCATGACGCGCGTCGATCACCTCGACCGCGCTGGCGCCCAGGACGCGCCACTCTCCATTCGGTTCGACCAGGAGCGCGGTGCCCTCGTCGATCCCGACCCCAAGCAGGGCCGGACGCTCCAGCACCACGCTGAGCAACCGGTTGTGCCGCTCCCGCTGGATGAAATGCTGATCGACGATCGCACCGTGCAGGAAGCCGAGACCGCGCACCACCTCGATCGTGTTGCGGCTGATCTCGGGATACTCGTCGCCATAATATCCCAGGCTGTCCGGCCGACGCTGATTGCCGGTCAGCATGGAATCGCTCATGATCGCCGCCCCCGCGCTGGTCCCGCCTACGACCGCACCACGGCGGTAGCGCTCGTGCATGGCCGCCAGCAGCGGCGAGTCGTACAGGATCGGCGCGAGGCGCGCCTGGTCGCCGCCACTGAACCAGATGCCCGTCACGCCATCGAGTTGATGGACGTTCGATGTATCCAGCGCCTCATCCCGCGAGACGATGAGCACAAAGGCGTCCGCGCCCATCCCGCGCAGCTGTTCCACCTTCTCCGCCCCAGTCGGGCCCGGCTCCTCGCTGGCCATCGGCACGACGGCGATCCGTGCCCCGCGCCCGCCCGCCAGCTCCACGAACCGCTGGACCAGCGCGTCGGACTGTGCCCCGCCACCGACGATGAGCAGGTGACCGGTCACCGGGCCGCTGGCGCCCGGCTTGCTTGAGGCGAGCAGGCCGAGGCACAACAGCAGTAGCGGGCGACGGATCACGAGGCGAGTCCTCGCCGGCGGAGCGCCATCCCCGGTGGCCGGGGCCGCGGTCCATCGGCTCCACCCAGCCGGGCCGACACCCGCGAGGCCGCCTCGCAGACCCGGCGAGTGAGGGAAGGCAGGCGGCGGGGAGAGAGCCGCGTGACCGGGCCCCCCAGGCACAGCGCGGCGACCACCCGTCCGATATGATCGTGCACCGGTGCGCCGATCGCAACGTACCCCGACTCGAGCTCCTCCACCGCGATCGCATGACCCTGG
This sequence comes from Gemmatimonadales bacterium, assembly GCA_039934355.1. Lineage (GTDB taxonomy): Bacteria > Gemmatimonadota > Gemmatimonadetes > Gemmatimonadales > GWC2-71-9 > JADJOM01. The sequence continues at coordinate 3,748 of JBDTMI010000120.1, read as the reverse complement.
CGCGTGACCCGGGCGAGCTCCGCCTTGAACCGCGACACGGTGCGGATGGTCCGCTCCGTGAACCGGGGAAGCTTACCGCCCGCGTAGGCCAGAAAATCCCGCCAGTCCGGACCGTCCTCCACCCGCGCCGCGGCCAGCAGGACCTTGCCGGTCGCCGCGGCGTGCGCCGGCCACCGCGCCCCCACACACTCGGACATGCTGCTGCGGAAGCGACCCGGCACCTCGTCGAGCACCAGGATTTGATGGCCCGCGAGGACTTCGAGGCTCGCCGTCTCCCCGGTGAACCAGGACAGCTGTTCGAGTTCCGGTCGGGCGGCACCAGGCAGATCATTGGCCCGTTGCGCCAGGGCGCCCAACTCGATCGCCGTGGCACCGAGCCGGTAGGCGCCGCCCTCCGCCGCCCGCTGCAGCATCCCTTCGCGCTCCAGGACCCCGAGCAGGCGAAGCGTCGTCGGCTTGGTGAGCCCGATCTCGCGCGAGAGATCCGCGAGCGCCCAGACCCGGTGGGTATCGGTGAATGCGCGCAGCACCGCGAACGCGCGCTCGATGGCCTGGGTCCCGTTCTGGGGCCGCAGGAGTGCAGATGTGGAATGGTGTTTCACGATATGGTCAACTTCCGTCGGGAATGTGCCTCCGTCAAGAGGGCAGTATTTTCACCCCGGCCTAGCGGCCCCGCCCGGGGCAACGCACCTTCCGCCCCATGCGCACCGATTACGAATACATCACCCTCGGGCTCGGCGGACTTGGCAGCGGGGCTGCGTACTGGCTTTCACGAGCCGCCGGTCGCGATGTGCTCGGCCTCGAACAGTTCGAATTGGGACACGTCCGGGGCGAGTCGCAGGATCATTCCCGGATCATTCGGCTGTCCTATCACACGCCGGAATACGTCCGGCTCGCCAAGCGGGCGTACGCATCGTGGGCGCTGCTCGAGGCCGATGCGCAGGAACCGTGCATCCTCAAGACCGGCGGACTGGACCTGGCTCCGCGCCAGAGCAAGATCCCGCTCGATCCCTACATCGCGAGCCTCACGGCGGAGGGGGTGCCGTTCGAACTGCTCAACAGTCGCGAGATCATGCAGCGCTGGCCCCAGTTCCAGCTGACCGACGAACATCATGGACTCTATCAGGAAGACGGCGGGATCGCGATGGCCGCGCGGGCGACGGCGGCACACCAGCGGATGGCACGGGAGCATGGGGCGACACTGCAGGACCGTTCCCCGGTGACATCGGTACGATCGGTCGGGGGTGAGGTGGAAATCATCGCCGGTGGGGTCGCCTATCGCTGCCGGAAGCTGTGCGTGGCCGCAGGGCCGTGGTCCAACCGTGTCATGGAGTGGCTGGACCGGCCGCTGCCGCTCGAAATCACCCAGGAGCAGGTGACCTACTACGCGTCGCCCTACCTGAAGGAGTTCGAACCCGGGCGCTTCCCGGTGTGGATCTGGATGGACGACCCCTGCTACTACGGCTTCCCGGTGTTCGGCGAACCGGCGACCAAGATCGCGCAGGACACCGGCGGAAAGCTGACGACCGCCGACACCCGCACCTTCGAGCCCGACCCGGCCAACAGCGCCCGGGTCGAGGCGTGGGCGAGACAGTTCCTGCCCCGCGCCCTCGGACCCGTGCTCTATACCAAGACCTGCCTCTACACCCTCACGCCGGATCGGGACTTCGTCATCGATCAGATCCCGGGCCACGAGCACGTTCAGCTCGCCATCGGCGCCGGGCATGCATTCAAGTTCGCGTCGGTCATCGGACGGATCCTGAGCGAACTCGCCCTGACCGGATCGACGCCGAGCGATATCACACCCTTTTCACTCGAGCGACCGATCCTGAGGGAAGCCAACCCCGCCCGCAGCTACATGCAGTGAGATGGCTGCTCGCGGTACTCTTCCTGACCGGGGGCGTGCTGCACTTCGTCATCCCCGCGCTCTACATCGGCATCATGCCGCCGTGGCTCCCGAAGCCGGCGCTGCTGGTGGCCATCAGCGGTGCGGCCGAGATCGCCGGCGGCATCGGTCTCCTGCTCCCGACGACGCGGCGCGCAGCGGCGATCGGCTTGATCCTGCTGCTCGTGGCCGTCTTCCCCGCCAACATCCAGATGCTCCTGCTCTACCGCGCGCGGGGCGTGGCGTGGTGGGGCGAGCTTCTCCTCTGGCTCAGGCTGCCGCTGCAGTTCCTGCTGATCTGGGGCGTCTGGCGGGTGAGTCGCCCACGACAGCCGCAGGTGTGAAACGCACTGCTGGACCGGCTCCTTCACCCGCCGTACCTTCTCGCGACCACCGTCCTCCCTGAGGGATTCCATGCGCCACCGTTCCGTCCTGATCACCGCGGCCCTGCTGCTCCCCGTCACCCTGCAGGCGCAGACGGCGACGCGGGCCGCACCGCCATCGCTCGAGTCGATCGACTCGCTGGCGCAGGCCGCGATCGAGACGGGGCGGGTGCCGGGTCTGTCGATCGCGATCATGCAGGACGGCAGGATCACCTTCGCGAGGGGCTACGGCACGACGTCGGTGGACAAAGGAGGCGTGCCGGTCACGGCCGAGACCCGCTTCGCCATCGGCTCGGTGACCAAGCAGTTCACCAGCGCTGCCATCTTCCTCCTGGCTGAGGAGGGGAAACTCTCGGTCCACGATCCGGTCGCGAAGTGGTACCCGTCGCTTACGGGGGCGACGAATATCACCTTGCTCGACCTGATGAATCATGTGTCAGGCTATACCGACTATTACCCGCTCGATTTCGTCGACCGCCGCATGCAGAAAGCGGCCAGCGCGGAATCCATCATCCAGCGCTACGCGACGGCCGCCCTCGACTTCGAACCCGGCACCCGGTGGTCCTACAGCAACACCGGCTTCATCATCCTCGGCCGGGTGGTCGAACGGGTGAGCGGCCAATCGTTCGGTGCCTTCCTGTCCCGTCGCATCTTCCAGCCGCTCGGCCTGCGACACACCAGCTTCGAGCCGAAGCAGACCAGCGGTGCCGGCTGGGCAACGGGGCACACCAGCTTCGCGCTGGGACCAATCGTGACGACGAAACCCGAAGGCCGCGGCTGGGCCGGAGCAGCCGGCGCCATCTGGTCAACGCCTTCGGACCTGGCGACGTGGGACCTGGCGCTCAGCGAAGGCCGCGTGCTCAAACCGGAATCGTATGCCCTGATGACCCGTCCGCGCCTTCTCGCCGACGGCACGAGCACGCACTACGCCTGCGGCCTCGATGTCGCGACCATCTATGGCTGGACCGTGCTGAGTCATGGCGGCGCCGTGAGCGGCTTCATTTCCAACAACCGGTTCGTGCCGGACGCCCGCTCCGCCCTGGTCGTGCTCACCAACGGTGAGAGCGGCCAGGGACTGCAGCCCATCAACGGGTTCGGCACCCGGATCATCACCGCCGGCACTGCGCCGGCACGCGACACCACCGCCGTGGCCGCTGTCGCCGCCCCGGCCGCGACCAAGATCCCGACCATCAACGGACCCTCCCCGGTGGACGTGGCAACGGCGCTCTTCGCGGCGCTGCAGCAGGGGGCCGTGGACCGCGCCACGCTGAGCGAGGAGTACAGTCACTTCCTCGACCCGGAGAAGCTGCGTGTGGCCGCCACCGCGCTCGCCCCACTTGGTGTGCCGGACACGGTGACACTGCAATGGCGCGGCGAGCGCGGCGGGCTTGAAGTCGCCGTGACCAACTTCAAGTTCGGCAACCGGCGGCTGCAGGGCCTGATGTACCGGAGCACCGATGGCAAGGTGGAGGAATTTCTG
>JBDTMI010000119.1:0-5055 GCA_039934355.1 Gemmatimonadales bacterium | reverse complement strand
AGGGAGTAGGGAGTAGGGAGTAGGGAGTAGGGAGTAGGGAGTAGGGAGTAGGGAGCAGCAAGAAGGTGGCGGCTGGAAAAGTGTGGATCTCATGCGTGTGGGGCAGGCGTCCCGCCTGCCCGCGCACTTCCGATCGTCGATCAACCGCTGCGGGTCAGATATAGCCTGGCCCGAGATGCATAGCCTCGGGCAGGCGGGACGCCTGCCCCACTTCACCTTTCTCAGGGTGCACCACTCTTCGATGCTCCTCACCCTCGCCTTCCGTCATCTCCTGGTCCACAAGGGGCGCTCGCTGTTCCTGCTCCTGGGCTACGGGCTGGGTGTGGGCGTGATGATCGTACTGTTGTCGGTCGGCGAGGCCATGCTGACGCAGTCGGCCGATGTGGCGCTGGTCGGCGGTGGCGAGGTGACCGTGCTCCCGCAGGGGATCGACATCGAGGCGATGCGGACCGGCGGGGTGAGCGGGATGTTCTTCGGGATCGAGCGGGCCCGGTTTCTCGCGCGGCAACTGCTGGGTGGCCCGCGTCACGCGGCGCAGGTCCGGGCGGTGTCGCCGGTGATCGAGAACAAGCTGGTCTACCTCAGCCTCCGGGGCCGCAGCATCGCCGTGCGGGCCGGAGGCGAGATTCCCAGTCGGGTGCTGGCCGTTGGCGCCGCGCGAACCATTGTCAGCGGTGCCTGGATCGACACGCCAGCGGATTCGGCCTGGATCACCCCGACCCTCGAGCAACTCTACCACGAGCTGGACCGATTCCACATTCCCGCGATCAGCGACTCGAGCTGGGGCGAGTGGCACTACTTCAACCTGGCCGCCGGACCCGATGAGTGGTGGTACATCACCTACCTGGTCGGCGGTGAAGTGCTGCGGGGGAAGTGGGGTGGTCAGGTGCTGATCAGTCACCGGACGCCGGACGGGCACTACCAGCGCTTCAGCGCCGTCCTCCCGTCCTCGGCCATCGTGCTCGACACCACCCGCGCCGACCTGACGCTGGGCCCCAGCCAGGTCATCCAGCGTCACGGTGACTATGCGCTCACCGCCGAAGCGCGCGGCACCGGCGGACCGCTGCGCCTCTCGCTCACGGTGCACCCGGAACGGAATCGATTCTTCCCGCCGGTGAGTCTGCACGAGGGCGCCTACCCCTCCGGCTACGTCGTGCCGATGCTGAGTGGCACGGCAACCGGAACGATCTGCGTCGCTGGCCATTGCCGTACGCTGGCCAACGTACCCGCCTATCACGATCACAACTGGGGTGTCTGGCGCGGGGTGAGCTGGGACTGGGGCACGGTGCGTGGCAAGCACTTCAACTTGCTCTACGGCGCGGTCTACGCGCCGGCGGATACGCTCGCGTACGCCGGCAGTGGTTCCCCCCGCCTCCTCGTGGCGCTGGTCGATTCCCTTGGCGTGCGCCAGATCCTGCGGGCGACCGCGGTGACATACGAGGGGGAGCTGTCGCGCCGCCAAGGCGGCGGGCCCAACGTCCCGGCGCGATTCCACTTTGTCGCCTCGCGCGACGCCGACACGGTGCGGATCGAGACCGAGATCGTGGATGCGCAGGCGACCGACCGCACCGCGTCGAGGGAGAAGAGCTTCCTGCAGATGCGGGGGAGCTTTCACCTGGAGGGGGTAATCGCCGGCGTACGCGTGGCTGATGACGGGACCGGCTTCTTCGAGACCTATGTGGTGGGGAAGCCGTGAGCAGTCAGCGTTCAGCATTTAGCGTTCAGCCTACCACCTGGCGCCTAGCGCCCAACGCCTAGCGCCTACTTCCTGCCACGCGGATACCCGGCCCACTCCTGGATCTCCCGCATTTGCCGAGTGTGCCGCTCTGTGTGTGCCGTCAGAAAGAGCAACCACTGTACCCCATCGAGCATTCCCAGGGCGGGATGGGCGGCACCAAACTGTCGCAGATCGTCGGTTATTCCGGTGTACCACTCCTTCACCTGCTCCTGTCCCTCCACGTATGCCGCCGTGCACTGGGCCGCCGTCGCCCATCGTCCGGTGGGCAGCACCGCCTCCGGCGCCGGGCGGCGGACCGTACGATCGAACAGCCGCTGGATGATCACCTCGTCGCTGGCGTGGGATCGGTCGTCGGTCGGTGGCAAAGGCTGCGACAGAATGGTCGCGGTCAGCGTACGGGCAATCCGGCGCAGCACCACCGTCGTGTGCTCGGCGGTTTCACGGATGCTCCAGATGTCCGGTGCCGGCTTCCAGTTCCACTGCTCCGGTGTCAGTCCCTCCGTCGCCTGCAGGAAGCCCTGGCTGGTCACATCGAGCTGGTGGATGATCTGATCAGGTTGGGTGGAGGTCATGGTGAACTCAGGAGTCAGGGAGAAACGCCGCTCTGATCTACCGCCGGTCCGCTGCCAGCTCATAGCCCCAATCTCACACTCAACGCCGCCGTATAATATCGAAAGGCGCCGGTAGTGCTGCTCGCCGCACTGTTGGATACCCCGGCGGAGAGGGCCACTTCATTGATCACGGCCCAGCGCCGCGCCAGCCGCGCTTCCCCGTGCCATTCACTCTGGGCTCGGCCGTGCTTCCCGATCTGCTGCGCGCCGAGCCCGGCGGAAACCTTCGCTTCCCAGCGGGGCCAACCATAGGTAAAGGCACCGCGGAACTCGCCGGTCAGGAAGCGATCCGGTGCAAAGTATCCGATGCCGGGATTGTCATAGCCGAGAATCCGTCCGTAGATCCCGGCGGTCCAGCGCCCTGCGATGCGCTGGGTCAGGGCAGCCACCGCTCCGTGGCGCCGGTTGTTGTCCGACAGCCACGCCATGCTGCCGCCGTAGCCGAGGGTCAGGTCGCGGTGCAGCTCGACATCACCATCGAGACTCAGCTCATCGATGTCGAGATTCCGGGTCAGGAGGAAGGCGGTCTCATCGAAGCTGTAGTGCGAGTAGCCCACGCCGATGCCGGCGGTCGGGGCGAAGCGATCACTGACGCTCGCTCGCCAGGTCGCGGTGCTACGACGGGCGCCGCTGTCCGGCGCCAGGTTCCTCGCACCGAAGGCGCCGGTAAAGCTGAGGTTGCCGGTGTTGTAGGTGGCGCCGACCTCGCCGGAAAGGCGGGTGCCGGTGCGGGTCGGGTCGCTGGCCTCCGCGAGACCCGCGCTGCCGAAGGCGCGCAGTCCGTTGCCAGCGCCGATCGATGCGCCGATCGTCTGCCACCAGAGGGTATTCCGGTCCGAGTCGTGGCTCCAGCCAAGCTGGCCATTCAGCTGTGGACGATTCAACGCCCGGATGCTCGCCTGGAGTCCAAGCGCGGCCCGGTCATCCGGAGCGAGCGCGACGGCCCGGGCGGCGTAGTGCCGGGCCTCGTCGGGCCGGCCCTGCCACTGCCGCACCTGCGCCAGCCCGACCAGTGACGGTACATGGTCGGCCTGGAGGGCAAGGGCTTCGAGATAGTAACGGGCCGCGCCGGTCAGGTCGCCGCGCCAGCTCGCCGCCTGGCCTCGCCCGGCGCGGGCGTCGACATCAGCCGGGTTTTGCTCGATCAGGGCGACATACGCCTGCTCCGCTTCACGCAGGTGTCCGGCCCATGCCAGGGCCTGTGCCCGGCCGAGTTCGGCCGCATGGTGATCGAGCCGTTCGCTGATCAGCGAGTCGTACCGCGCAATGGACGCGTTGTGCTGACCGTTCCAGGCGAGGACTCTCGCCTCCTCCAGTCGGACGTCGGGATCCATCGGCTCCACCTCGCGCGCATCGCGCAGCAGGGCGAGGGCGGAATCGAGCTGGCCCGCCCATGAGGCAAGGATGGCGAGCCGGTACAGCGCCCGAACGCTGCCGGGGTTGTCGTGCAGCGCCTGCTCGTAGCCGATACGGGCGGTGTGATAGTCGCCCGCATTCCAGGCCGAATCGGCGACGGGGATCTGGGCAGCGAGCGGCAGGGCAGGGAGGATCGCCAGCAGCAGGGCAGACCATCTGGAGCGGAGGGGGGGCCTCAGGTGCATGCACAACTATCGCCGGGTGCGCGGAAGGAGCCAAGGGGTGGGGAGCGTTCAGCCAATGGTCGTTGACCGGTAGTTTCCAACCGCCCAACCGCCTAGTCGTCTAGTCGCCTCTCCTCCACAAAGCTTTCAGCGAGTCATACACCGGCTTGAGGCCCGTGTGATACCGCGGCTCGGTCCATCCGGACCACTGCCAGGCGGGGAACTGCCTTCGCCTCCACGTCCCGCCCGTGACCGTCGGCAGGGCGCCCAGGAGTGGAGCCTCCATCACCGACCCGCGCCCGAGCAGCAGGATGCCGAACCGCATGCCATCGCTTGTGGCGGTGCCGATCTCGTCGCCCGCCTCACGCTCGTACAGCAGGGTGCGGGTCGACGGGTCGCTCACATTGATCAGCCCCCAGGGCAGCCGCAGCTCCAGCATGCCCGCGTTCGCATCCCACCACCAGTCGGACAGCGATGACTGGGCCGCCGTGCCGTACCGCAACCGCCCGCGATTATAGCCGCTGGCCGGAATGAAGCGTCCATCCCGGGCGAAGCGGGCCCGGTTGGTGATGACGAACATCGAATCGAACCGGCCGTCGCTCCGGGGCACCGTGGTGATCGGCCGGTGGCCGAATCGACCGTAGTCATCGCCACCGACGATCGCCTCGCCGCCGGCGTACGGCGCGTAGTCGGGCGTGCTCCGCAACTCCGCATCCGTCGTGTCGTGAAAGGTGGCGGCGAACTCGAACCCGACCTCGCTGCGCACCCCGCCACCAGGCAGCAGCATCTGACCCAGCTCGGCGCGGTAGCTGTCGAGGGCGAGGAGCAGGCTGCGGTCCTTCCACGGGAACCGCTTTCCAGCCAGACCGGCGAACTCGACCGCGAGGTACACATAGGACTCGTCCGATCCCACCCGCATCCGGCTCGGACGTCCCGCTGGCGCCAGGGCATTCTCCGTGAGCATCGGCAGGGCCCGCCAGCGTGCCGCAGGCCCGCCCAGCCGCGGTGTGGTGCTCCCGATGCCGGCGTACACCCCGAGCATGCCGTAGTGCTGCTCGGCATCCATCACGTTGTGCCACTGACGGGTGTTTTCCAGCGGGCGCTCGTAATCGATGACGATCCAGTT
>JBDTMI010000118.1:0-5201 GCA_039934355.1 Gemmatimonadales bacterium | reverse complement strand
CGGTCAGCGTTCAGCGGTCAGCGTTCAGCGGTCCGCCCCTACAGCGCATCTCGCAGCCTGAGCTCGCGGCTAAAGCCGCGGCTCGGCTGCCTGTCGCTAAAGCGACGTCGGCTCCCCTTCCGCTCTCACCCCCTGACCCCCGTCCCCGCGTGCGGGAGAGGCCGAGCCCACGAGCCCACGAGCTCGCGGCCGCCCCTACAGCGCGTCTCGCAGCCTGACAAACTCGGGCTCAGCGCGGAGCGGCGCGAGATGCGGATCGGCGTCCAGCTCCGCCGCCGTCGTGTTCCCCGCGTGCAGCCAGCAGGCGAGTGCGGTCAGCGCCTCATCGATCCGATTGAGCGCCGCGAGGGCGCGGACCCGATCGTAGCAGAGATAAGAATTGTCAGGCAGGATCGCCCGGGCGATGTCGTTCATGGCCAGCGCGCCGGCGGGATCGTTCTTCTCGAAGCGGTCCCTCGGCTCATAGAAGGCGGTCATCACCACGAGGTGTTCCAGCCGGCGCTGGGCGGCCAGGGATGTTTCGGGATCGGTGTGATCCGCCGCGAGGCGCTGGGTGGCGGGGACGTCGAGGTGCTTGAGCGCCTTCGAGAGCGATTCCGGCTTCCGGGTACCGTTGCGCAGGGTGGAGAAGTAGAGGGCCATCTTCGCGACATAGACGAACTGACGCCGTTCAATCTCCGAGCGGCGCTTGCGCTCCCTCCGGACCTGGGCGGTTCGGCTGAGTCGCAGGGTATCCTCCGCGGCTCCGCTGGTCTGGTGCACGCCGGTGAAATCGCTGGCGGCGGACCGGAAGCGGAGCAGGGCATCGAGCAGGTGCCCATCCTGCTCCAGCGCCCGGGCTGCACGGACCTCCGCCTCGAACATCGAATCGACCACTCCCTGGTCGACCGGAGCGAGGCCGCTCCGCATCGCCTGCAGTTCCATCCAGCCCAGCGCCTGCGCCATCACCGGCGCTTCGGGCCAGGTGTGTGGTCCCGGGTAGCTCACGACGCGATGGGGCCAGCGGAGTTTGTCGAGTACGCCATCGAGCCGCATCACTTCGTCGTAGTTGAAATCGGTCGTGCCCGCGCCACCGAAAAAGGCGAAGGGCGGACCCCCCGCTCCAGTGGGGGCCGGGGTGCGCCCGCCGAACGGCAGCCCCGCCCCGACCCCGATCACCCCCGCGACATGCCCCGCCAGCTCAGCGCCGAATTCCCATCCGGCGCGCGCCGTGCCGGAGAAGCCGACGAGGTAGAAGCGTCGCTCATCGAGGGAGAAATCCTGCTGGGCATCGGCGAGCATGGCGTTGAGGGCATCACGATTGGTGTCGACGACTTCGTCGCTCCTGGTGTTGTAGGAGCTCAACACGATATAGCCATAGCGTTCGGCGCTCTGGCGGACCAGGGCGAGCGGGATCAGGGCGCGGCCCCGCGGATCCATGAGCAGCAGCAGCGGCCAGCGCCGATCAGGCGTGTAGCGAGAGGGGAGGTAGACGGCGTATCGCTGGCCGCGGTCCACGTGGCTTTTCACCTCCGGGACGACTGCACCGCGCGGATAGGGTCGGAGGGCTGCGCCAGACTCGCTCGTCGTGTCGGCCTGTGCTGACAGCGGCGGACCGACGAGCAGGGCGAGGATGATGAGACGTTCAGCGGTCAGCATTCAGCATTCAGCATTCAGCGTTGAGCATTCAGCGTTGAGCGTTCAGCGGGTGTTGCCCTTCCCCCTAGGACTTGAACCAGAGTCGCGCGGCGGCGACGGCCATCAGTACGGCGAAGGCGCGACGAAGGGTCGGACCGGAGATGTCCTGCGCGACGGCTCCGCCGGCCCAGGCGCCGAACAGCATGCCCAGCGCGATCCACAGCGCGGCGTGAATGTCGAGCTGGCCCACCTTGTAGTACTGCCATGCGCCGAGGACACCCACCGGCAGGAGGAGGGCACCGAGCGAGGTACCGGTGGCGGTGTGCTGGGACATTTTCGTGAGCAGCAGCAGGGCGGGGACGATCAAGATGCCGCCGCCGACACCGAACAACCCCGAGAGCACTCCGGCGGCGAGGCCAAGGGCCAGGAACTGCAGCGGCATGAGGACTCCTGTTTGGGGTAGGGACTGGCGTGGAGCAGAGAATCTGGGGAGGGCGGGTTTCTCGGTCGGGTCCCTAGCACTGACGACGTTCGGGACCTACTCGCGCATGAAGTGGCAGGAGTACCCGCCGGGATGCCGGCGGAGATAGTCCTGGTGGGACCCTTCCGCGCTGTACCAGGTGGAGGGGGGCTCGATGGAAGTGGTGACGGGCCGCTTCCACGTGCCCGACGCTTCCACCCGCGCCTTCACCTGCTCGGCAGTGGCCTTCTGTTCCGGGGTCTGGGGAAAGATCGCCGAGCGGTATTGGGTCCCGCGGTCGTTGCCCTGGCGGTTGAGGGTGGTGGGGTCGTGCAGCTTGAAAAACCACTTTTCGAGGAGCTCTTCGTAGGTGAGCACCGCCGGGTCGAACGTCACCCGAATGGCCTCGGCGTGACCTGATTTGCTGTCGTGGGTGTCGTCGTACTTCGGATTCTCCAGCCAGCCGCCAGTGTACCCTACATCGGTGTCGATCACCCCGGGCACCTCCCGCAGGATCTCCTCAACACCCCAGAAACAGCCGCCGGCCAGCACGGCGATCTCTCGCTCTGGGTTGTTCATGTGGGTTCTCCGTTTCGGGCAGCGGGGTGTGACTCAGTGACCCACCAAAAAGGCAAGCTCCGGGGGTTGGCACAAGTGGGGCGATTGGGCGGTTGGGTCCTAAAGGACTCCCTCGCGCCGGGTCGCGGCGCTCCCTTCGGGCGCCGCTCCCAAGGACCGCTCGGTCGCGGCTCCCAAGGCGCTTCGGTCGCGGAGCGCGCTGAAGTGGTGGAGGGCGACAGTGAAGGAGTGGAGGACCACGCTGAAGGGCTGGAGGGTCGCACTGAAGGAGCGGAGGGTGACGCTGAAGGAGTGGAGGGTCACGCTGAAAGAACGGAGGGTGACGCTCAAGGAATAGCGGGTGACTCTGAAAGGGTACGGGTACGGAGCGCAGTGGTGAGTTCCGGGGGTGAAGGAGTGGAGGCGGGGGGGTGAAGTGGCGGCGTGGAACGCCGAAAGGGTGGAAAGCGGGGCTCAAGAGATTGCACGGCTGTGCGAAGCGGGTCGCAGTGGAGATGAAGCCGCGGCGGGGGGCCGTGAAATCATTGAGAGCTGGGGTGAAATGCTGGATGCCGAGTGTGGAGTGGAATCCGGGTGGGCTGCAAGGCTGGAGAGGGGGGCGGAAGAGGTTGCGGGCGGGAATGAAGGAGCGGAGGATGGTAGAGACGGTAGGGACGGTAGGGACGGTAGGAGTGGCTGCAGCTTGCCCAAAGCGCGTCACACCGTAGGTTCCCGGCGAGCGTGGGACCAGGTGGAGGCGACGCCGGTCCCAGTTAGGCCACTGGCTGTCCATCGCTGCACCGCTGAGGTCCGCGTGAATCGACATCCTGCCGTTCGACTCCTGGCTCCCCTCTTTGCACTCCTCGCGGCTGGCGGAGGTTTTCCTGCGCTGGTGCATGCCCAGACCACCGCCGGCGCGGCGCCGCCGATCCAGGTCATGGTCCTTGGGGTGTTCCATTTCGCCAATCCCAATGCCGACTACGCCCAGTTCCAGGGTGTGGACGTCCTGACGCCGGCTCGGCAAAAGGAGATCGACGCGGTCGTCAGCCAGCTCGCGCGATTCAAGCCCACGAAGATTGCGCTCGAGCGGGAGCCGGCCGAGTCGGATTCGATCAACACGGATTACCGTCGGTACCGTGCGGGGACGTTCCCGCTGACGCGGAACGAAATCCACCAGTTGGGATTCCGACTGGCGGGCCAGCTTGGATTGTCGCACCTCTACCCGGTCGACTTTTCGCTGGGGATGCGGATCGATTCGGTGATGGCGTACGCCGGGGCCCATGACACGGGGTTCGCGGGGCGGTTCCAGCGGACCGTAGCCGGGGTGGTGCAGTTGCTGGACCGGATGCAGCGGGAGGAAACCATCGGTGCCAACCTCCGGTTCCTGAACGATTCGGCGACGATTCTGTTGGCCCATCAACCCTATGCGGACATGGCGACGGTCGGCGCGGGTGATGGCTACATCGGGGCCCGTGTCGTGGCCCAGTGGTACGAGCGCAATCTGCACATCTTCGCCAATCTGGCGGCGATCGCCCAACCAGGAGACCGGATCCTGCTTATCATCGGGCAGGGTCATACCCCCATCCTCCGCGAACTGGTGCGGTCGCATGCGGGGATGCAGCTGGTGGAGGCGTTGCCGTACCTGCGGTGAGGGGGGGACCCTAAAGGACTCCCTCGCGCCGGGTCGCCGCTTCGCGGCTCGCAAGGGCGCTTCGGTCGCGGGAGGACGGGCGGGGGGACGGGCGGACGGTAGGGACGGCGTAAGCTCCCCTAGCCGGCACACAGTGCAAAGGAGACTTTGGGACCATCAGGAGGTCCTATGCGGAAGTCCCGATTCACCGAGTCCCAGGTTGTCCAGATCCTGAAGGAAGGCGATGCGGGCGTGCCGGTCGCCGATGTGCTCCGCAAGCACGGCATCAGCCGCGGGACGTACTTCAAGTGGAAGAGCAAGTATGGTGGCGCGTCGGGCCCTGAGCTGCAGCGGCTGAAAGAGCTGGAGACGGAGAATGGCCGGCTCAAGCGGCTCTATGCCGACATGGCCTTGGAGAACGCCGCCATCAAGGACGTGCTCAGCCGAAAACTGTAACGCCGTCCGCGAAGCGGCAGGTGGTGGCGATCCTGGTCAGCGAGCACCAGCTGGCGGTGCAGCAGGCCTGCCGGATCGCCGGCCTGTCGCGGACGGCGCACTACCGCCCGCCGGTGCACGATCCGGAACGCGATGCCGTGGTGATCGCAGCGCTGCAGACCGTGGTGCAGGCCAGTCCACGATGGGGTTTCTGGAAGTGTTTCGATCGGCTCCGGCTGCTCGGCCAGCGCTGGAACCACAAGCACGTGTATCGCGTGTACTGTGCCCTACGCCTCAATCTGGCGCGACGCACCACGCGCCGGATCCCCACCCGCATCCGGCAGCCGCTCGACGCACCGCCGGTGCTCAACACGACCTGGGCGCTCGACTTGATGCACGATGCCCTGTACGACGGCCGGCGCTTTCGCACGCTCAACGTCCTGGATGAGGGCAATCGGGAAGGGCTGGCCATCGAGATCGGGACCTCGCTCGCGAGTGGCC
>JBDTMI010000117.1:0-5460 GCA_039934355.1 Gemmatimonadales bacterium | reverse complement strand
AATTTCGCGCTACCGCCTACCGCCTACCGCCTACCGCCTACCGCCTACCGCCTACTCCCTGCTTCTTCCCACGAGAATCGTGACGTTGTCGCTTCCGCCGCGTTCGAGGGTCAGCTCCAGCAGCGTGTGGCACAGCTGCTCGGATGACTCCATCTTCCCGATTTGTTCGCCGATCTCGGCCGCCGTCACGTGCTTGGTCAGGCCATCGCTGCAGAGCAGGAGGACGCTGCCGCGCTTCTGCATATTGAGGCGGGTCACGACCGGCGTCGCTTCCTCGCCGCCGATCGCGCTGATCAGCACGTTGGTGAAGGGCGACGTCGCGAGCCGCTCGGGCGGCAGGGCTCCGCGATCCACGAGGTCCTGGGCCATGGTCTGATCCTTGGTCACCTGCCGCAGGGTGCCGTCCACGTAGAAGTAGCAGCGGCTGTCGCCCACCTGCACCACATGCATCCAGGGCCAGGTGACGATCGCGAGCGTGAGGGTCGTGGCCATCTTGCCCGCGTCCTCCCGCGCCGCCGCCTCAGCCCGGACGGCGGTGTGCGCCTCGATGGCGGCATGCTGCAGCGCCTCTTCGAATTCCCCCTGCTTGGCCGAGCCGGCGGAGGCATGATAGCAGCTCAGGGTCTTGGAGACGTACCTCGTGATCGTTTCCACCGCGAGCTGACTCGCCTCGCCGCCACCACTGCCACTGCCGACACCGTCGGCGACGAGCATCATGGTGGCGAGGCGCTCGCCCCGAAGCGGCAGCTGGTCCGGAGTGGGGAGACTGGTCTCGTGCACCACCACCTGCGGGTGGATGGTGCAAAGCAGAAAGTGGTCCTGGTTGGTCTTGCGGACCTTGCCGATGTGGGTCAGGCCGAAGAGGTCGATTTCGTCATCGGTGGGCTTGGCTCCCGCGAGAGTGGGCAGGTGGGGAATGCTTGCGGTGCGAAGGTCGGTCGCGGTCATGGAAGGCTCCTCGGTGGAGCGAACGGGGCGTGGCTTTGAGCGTTCAGCCGCCCAGCGCCCGGGGGAGTCTGCAATCTACCGCCTGGGCAGGGTCGCGGAAGACCGGACTATACCCCCGGGGTCAGGGCCAGCGCCCGGATCAGCTGCTGGGCGCACATGTATCCCGGCGTTCCCGCGATCGAGCCGCAGGGATAGGCACCCGCGCCGCAGTAGGAGAGGTTGGCCCACCGGCCAAACTGGTAGAAGGCCTGTCCGGGATCCGCAGCGTATTGACGCTCGAAAAAGGTCTGCCCGCCGACCAGCATGGTGTGATCGAGGTTGCCCCCGGGAAAGAGGAAAAGCTGCTGCAGGTCTCGGGGGAGCAGGAGACGGCTCCAGACGCAGTCCTCGGGATTCGCGAGATGGGCGAATACCTGCGCCTTGACGGAGGCCTCCACCTCCGGCATCGCCTCGCCGTTTCGATTCAGCGCCACGTTCTTGAAGAACAATGTCAGTCGGTCAAACGGCTCGGCCAGTCCGAGTTGCCGCATCGCCGCGCCTTCGCAGTAGATCTGGATGAATCCTGGCTCGTAGTCGACCTCCCCCGATATGACGCGAAGGGTGGCTCGCTCGAACTCGGCCAGTGACTCGACCGCAAACACAAAACGAAAAGCGGCATCCCCGCCGGCGGCGGCAGAACCCTCCTTCCACCGCACCGGGTGCTGAAAGAGCAGCGTCAATTTGCCGCTGGTGCCAAGAAACCGCTTACCCTCGATGTCCGCCGTCATCGCGGCATCCCCCACCAGGCGCGCCGCCACCAGCGGATCGCTCGCCATCACCAGGTGGTCGAACGGCAGCGCCCTGGTCCGCCCTCCCGAGAGGTAGTGGACGACGCCGCGCTCGGGATCCACCCGTTCCACCTGGGCGCCGAGCTGGAGATCCACCCCGATCGCGCGATTGATCTCGGCCAGCGCTTCGGTCACCCGCCAGATACCCGGCTTGACGAAGCCGTAGTACCCCTCGAACACCGAACCGGAGTCCATCACCGGCAGGGTGAACGCCGAGTATGGCTCATGGAGCGAGACCGGTCCACTCTCGGTCACCGTCATCGCCATGTAGATCCTGGTGCGTTCGGCGGTGAAGTAATGCTGGAGCAGGTCGACGGCGCTGCCGGTGATCCAGAGTCGGGTGAGGGTGTCGCCCAGCTGCTCGCGGGCCGCGGCAAGACTCGGCGTGGTGGCGGTGCGGTACCCTTCCTGGAGGAACCCGACGACCCGGGCTTCATCGGCGCGAAACGCGGTGGCATCGCCTCGCTCACCCCAGCGCGCCCTGAGTTCGCGGTCGAGTTCGCGCGCGTCGCGATGAATCCAGGCGCTGGCATCCGGAGAGGGGAAGTAGACTCGCTTGGCGTGAGTGGGGACAAAGGTCTCAAGCCGTTCCGCCAGGCCGGTTTCCCGAAAGATGAAATCGGGCATGAGGCCGAGGACGGAAGCACCGAGGGCATAGCGCTGGGAGTGGCCGTGGACGGTTGCTACCTCGGAAACGCAGGCTCCGCCGACGCGATCGGCCCGCTCGAGCAGCGTGACCGCGCACCCGGCTCTTCGCAGGTAGTGCGAGGTGACGAGCCCGTTGATGCCGGCGCCGATGACGACAACGTTGGGCTTCATGGTTGACGGATCCTGCGTCTGGGGCGGCGCCGCTCGGTCGACCGCAGGAAGATGCAGCGGACCTGGGATTCCCGGCCGGTCACTTCCGTGTCAGGTCCATCACGTAGATGTCGCTCTCGATTTCCCCGATCGCACAGTAGAACATGCCGTTGCCAATCACGACCGTCGCGCCGTAGACCGCCTGCGCCGGGTCGTCAAATCTGACCACCAGCCGGGGTGTTCCGCCATGCGCGTCGACCTGGTAGAGCCCCTGCATGTTGTCCATGCCCACGGCGATGAAGTAGATCGACCGGCCATCCGCCGACCACTCGGGCCAGGCGAGAGTCCTGATGTTGCCGGTACCGTCTGCAACTACGGTACGCGCTGCACCGCCGAGTGAGAATACGCCGATGTCACTCCTGGCCGATCTGATCTCGTACACCAGGCGCGAGCCGTCGGGCGACCACCGCGGAGCGGTCCCTCGCTCGATCGGCAACCGCTCCGGGGCCGTCCAGGGGGCGGTGAGCCCGGCGCGATGCAGCAGGTGGATCGTGGCCGACAGCGAGTTGCTGTAGGCGAGGTACAGGCCATCGGGTGAGAACGCCGGGAAGACCGACTGCTCGGCATCGCTGGTGAGTCGCTGCTCGCCGGAGCCGTCGACGTTGATCAGGTAGATGTCCCGGGTCCCGTTGCGGGTCGAGTAAAAGGCGATCTCGCGGCCATCGGCGGAAAAATCTGGGCTGAAGTCATCGCCCGGATCCCGCGTCACCCGCCTCGGCTCGCCGCCGGCTGCCGGCATGACGTAGATGTCCTGCTTGCCGTCGAGATTCGAGTCGAACGCCAGCCACTTTCCATCGGCGGAGAGATCCAGGTTCTCGATGGTCTGGGCGCCGGTCGTGATGGCGCGCGCGTCCCGCAGCGACACGCTGCCGCTCCTGGGGAGGGGGATCGCGTAGAGGTTGCGGCGGAGAATGAACCGGTCATACGCCGCGGTACGGCCGTCGGCAGAGAGCGAGACCGAGTAGGCTTCCAGGCCGGTGGTGAGTCGTGTCGGGCGCTCGCGCGGCGTGCCCGTGGGGTCGAGCCGCACGGCGTAGATGTCGCGCGGGCCATCACGGTTGGAAACGAAGAGCAGGGTGCCATCCGGCAGCCAGGCGGGGCTCAGGTTGAGCGAGGTGCTGTCGCTGACCCGGACCGGTCTGCCCCCTATCGGTGCCACCCAGATCTCGCTCGAAGCGACATTGCCCCAGATGGTGCGGGAGTTCGAGTTACCAACGACGTATGCCACGGCGCCACTGTCCGCCCGCCAGGCGGGCGAGTGGATCTGCTGGATGCCGCCGACCCGGAGCAGCGTCTCCCTGCCGTCAGCGCTCCGGATCAGGAGGGTGTCGCCCGTTGCCGTGATCGCATGACCCCGGTCCAGTGTCAATTCGTCCAACGGGTCCAGGACCACGGCTGCCCCGCCGAGACGCGGCAGCTTCCAGGTGCCCGCGGCGTGATCGGCGGTGGTCCATCGATTCACGAACACGATGGACCGCCCATCCGGCATCCACCGCGGCTGGGTCTGCGCGCCCTGCCAGTCCCCGGTGATCGAGAGCGACCGGCCTCCCGTGACGTCGCGAATCATGATATGCGTGTTGCCGGAATTGCCCGACTCGTATGCCACTTCGCGACCATCGGGAGAGAGCGCCACGTGGATCTCGGGCTCCGCCTCGCGGGTCACCTGCCGGATATTGGCGATCTCGATGGCGAGCGGGCCGGGGCGAAGGGCACGCCATCCCACCCACACCAGCAGCGCTGTCACGGCGATCGCGCCGATGCCGAGCACCACACGACCTCTCGCAGCTGCCGGACGTAGGACCGCCCCAATCGGCTGCGTGTGCGTCGGGGTCATCCCGCCGCTCGGCGTCGCCAGCGGCTCGAGCGCCGCCAGCAGTTCGTCCGCAGACTGGAACCGGTCGGCCGGCCGCTTGGCCAGGCAGCGCATCACCACGCTCTCGAGCGCCGGTGAGAGTCCCGGGCGTCGCTGGCCTACCAGCACCGGCGCCTGAGTCACATGGGCCGCCAGCGTCTGCTGGGGATTGAGCCCGTGGAACGGCGGATACCCGGTCAGCATCTCGTAGGCGAGGACACCCAGCGCGTAGATGTCCACTCGCCCGTCGAGCTGCGGATCGGCGGTGGCCTGCTCCGGGGCCATGTAGGCCGGCGTGCCTAGCGCAACACCCGCGGTTGTCAGCTGCTGGCGGCCGGAGGCTTCGGTCACGGCCTTGGCGACGCCGAAGTCCATAACCATCGCATGCCGGCCGGAGAGGAGGATATTCTCCGGCTTGATGTCGCGATGGACCACACCCGCCTTGTGCGCCACGGCGAGCGCGTCGGCGATCTCGCCCAGCAACCGCACCGCCTCGTGCACCGGCATCTCGCCCGCGCGCGCCAGCCGCTCGCGCAGCGTCTCGCCTTCGACGTAGGGCATGACGTAGTAGAAAAAGCCGTCGACATCGCCCGAGTCGATCAGACCGAGAATGTGCGGGTGCACCAGCCGGGCGGCGACCTCGATCTCGCGGGCGAAGCGATCGGATCCCATGGTGGCGGCGAGCTCGGGGCGCAGCACCTTCACCGCCACCTTGCGGTGGTGCTTGAGGTCTTCGGCGAGATAGACGGTGGCCATGCCGCCGGCGCCCAGCTCCCGCTCGAGGCGATAGCGGTCGGCGAGAGCGGCGGTGAGTCGCGCGATGACCTCGCTCACCGTTCCAATCCCTTCACCCGGGCCACCCAGATCGTGCTCTCGGGCTCCTGCAGCGTGAAGTAGAGTCGCCCGGCAGACTCGGCGACACTCCGCGCGACAAAGGAGTGCGGGTGCAGTGGATCATCGAACCGCACGACCTGG
>JBDTMI010000116.1:0-5527 GCA_039934355.1 Gemmatimonadales bacterium | reverse complement strand
CCCGAAACCCACTAACCTCAAGCCCGTACAGCCTGTCACCCGCACTTCCCCGCCCTCCACTGCGCAGACCTGATGACCGCTCCAGCTCCCGCCAATGACGTCGAACAGCTCGCCCGCCTCGCCGCCGCTGTCAACCAGCTTCGGGGACAGGTCGGCCAGCGCATTGTCGGTCAACAGGAGGCAATCGACGGGATCCTGACCGCGATCCTCGCCGGCGGCCACGCCCTCCTGATCGGGGTGCCGGGCCTGGCCAAGACCCTCATGGTCTCCACCGTCGCCGAGGCGCTCCGGCTCTCGTTCAACCGGGTGCAATTCACCCCGGATCTCATGCCGAGCGACATCACCGGCACCGAGATCATCGAGGAGGATCTCACCACCGGAAAACGCGCCTTTCGATTCGTCCACGGCCCGATTTTCTCCAACGTGGTACTGGCCGACGAAATCAACCGGACCCCGCCCAAGACCCAGGCGGCGCTGCTCCAGGCCATGCAGGAGCACGAGGTCACCGTCGGCGGGCAGACCTATCATCTCCCCGAGCCGTTCTTTGTCCTGGCGACCCAGAACCCGATCGAGCAGGAAGGCACCTATCCCCTGCCCGAGGCCCAGCTCGACCGCTTCATGCTGGAGATCCGGATCGGCTATCCGACCCGCGCCGAGGAAGAGACCATCGTCGAACAGACCACCGGTGCCCGTGGCGCAAAGCTCTTGTCGGTGCTGGACGCCGAGACCGTGCGGGCGATGCAGGAGCTGGTGCGCCGGATTCCGGTGTCGAAGCAACTGGTCCGGGCCGCCGTCGCGCTGGCCCGGATGACCCGTCCCGCCGACGGTGATGCGCCCCCCTTCATCCGTGAATACGTCGAATGGGGCGCCGGCCCGCGAGCCTCGCAGTATCTCGTCCTCGGCGCCAAGGCGCGCGCGGCGCTGGCGGGCCGGCCGATGGCGGATCTGGACGACGTGAAGAGCATCGCGCTGCCGGTCTTGCGGCATCGGGTGGTGACCAACTTCGCCGCTGAGGCGGCGGGCCGCACCAACGATGACCTGGTGCGGGAGCTGCTGGCGAGCCCAGCCTGGGCCGCGTAGCGCATCGCCCCGCGCCCCGCGCCCGGATCGACCTATTCACGCATCCGCACACCACAACGGCCCGGGCGAAAGCCCGGGCCGTTGTTTGTCGCGACTGATCAGTTCGCTGGAGCGTTGGTGTCGAAGGTATTGATGATCGGGGGCGTGTCGCAGGCGGTGTAGTCGGCGGTGAAGCCGATGCTGCTGCGACCGTTGATCGTCGCCCTGATCTGGCCGGCATCGAACGGCGGTTCGTCGCCCGCGCAGGAGATGGACCAGTGGAGCAACGTCGGCGTGGTGATGTTGAAGGTCCAGTCGCCCGTCACCTGATCTGACTGCCCCGACCAACCGAAGGTGCCGGCCAGGTCGAAGGTGCCGTCAGGGAGGATTTGCTGGGTTGCGGGGTCGATCGTCCCGGTGTCGGGCACGAAGGTAAGCCCCCAGTGGTAGCGGGTGGCGTAGATCGGCTGATTGTTCACGAAGACGCGGCTCCGGAATGCCTGATTCGTGGTCAGGTTGGCCGAGGTCACCGTGGCATCGTCGGTCCCGTCCCAGTCGATTCCGGCGCTCGCCGAATCGTTGTAGAGCAGGACCTTCAGGTGGTTGAAGTCGATGCCGAACCCGAACAGCGTCGTTCCGCCATCGGTATCCTCCACGCTCACCGAGCCAGTCACCGCAAAGCCGTTGCCGAGCGAGTCCTGGTAAAAACAATTGGCGGGAGTGAAGGTGTAGGTGGCATTGTTGACGATGCCGTCCCCGTCGGTATCGGTGGAGTCGCCCACCACGGCCGGATCGCAACTACCGGCCCGCAGCATGGCTAACTGGGGAAGGTACCGGCTCGGCACGACATGCTGGAGCGTGGACATGCGCTCGCGCAGGGCCGCCCTTGAGAAGAACCCGCCGCCGAGCGTGCCACCGGTAAAGTCGAAGCTGGTGATACCCCCTGCCAGATCGCCGATCTGACCCGCCGCCGCGGCGCCGACGGTATCGGCCTGCAACTGACTGAGCGTCGACGTGCCTGACGGGCCACTATCCCCGCCACAGGCGGCGAGGACCAGCATTCCCGCCAGACCCGCGGCAAGACTCCTGAGATTCCGTACCTGCTGCATACAACCTCCTGAACATATGGGACCGAGCGATGCCTGGTGATCGAAACACCAGCGACATCCTAAGATGACGAGCGACCGCAGGCGGGGGATGTGATCCCTGCCCCACGGGAGAAGTGACGCAGGCCGGAGCCGGAGCGACTCACGAGCCGGAGGGCGTCCAGGACCGGGCCGGGTCGGTTCCACAGGCAGACCAGACCAGGGACAGCGTTCCGTCCTGATTGTGTACCGTTCCGGTGAGCGCCAGCTCACCGGCCGTGATCCGTTGCGGACCGGCACAGGTCGAATCATAGACGAGCGGCGTCACGGTACCAACGTCGAGCTGCCAGTCCTCGCTGCTCCGGCGCCACCGCAGCGTGCCCGCCAGGAGCAGCGTCCCGCTCGGCGGCGGCTGGGTCGGCGTGACGGTGGACGATCCGGCGGGGGTGAAGGTCGTCAGCAACTGCACGTCGACCGTCGCCCTGGCGACGTTCGGGCGATCCTGAAAGGTGGTGAGATTCGTGATGAGGGTCGCCTTGCCGCCGGTCCCGATGCCGCGGGCGCGGGTGCCGTTTCTGGTCGCCGTATAGGTCCGGGTATGGCCGGAGTCAGTCACCTGCCAGGCCAGGTTGGTGAGCGTAGTGAGCCAGGCCGTGGAGTTGCCACTGCTGGCGTCCTCCACCTGGATGCTGCCGGTCAGTCCCAGGGTGCCGCCGCGTACACCCGTAATGCTGCAGGGAGGGTTGGTAAACGTGACGGTGGCGTTGGTCGGGACCCCGTCGCCATCTCCATCGGTGGTGGACGTGGAATCCGAGCACCCGAGCGGAATCGTGACGCCCGGCGGCAGGCCGATCCCCGCGACGGTGAAGGCGACGCTGCTCGCTTCGATCTCATCCTGGGTGGCCAGCATCAGCTCAAAGCTCTGCCCCGCCGAGGGCCCGCCGCCGCCACCCCCCGAGACCACTTCACCGCACCCGAGCAGGAAGAGGACAGAGGCGAGAGGCGTTGGGCGGAGGCGTGTCATGCAGCGGTTCCCGGGTGAGGTCGCCCAAATCTAGCGACCCCTTGCGGCGGCGCCGGTGGGGGGCAAGATCCCGAGATGCGCCAGCGCCGAGCCGACCACCGATCAGCCGTCCGGGCATTTCGTCGGGGATCGCGGGCGCGGCTGCCGTGACGAGGTTATTTGACGGTTGGTTGAGCCTCCGGCCCCATTGATCTGCATGCCTCCCCGCCATGCCCTCCGCTGTCTCGGTGCCCCGGAACTCCGCGGCCCCACCGGTGAGCCCATCCGGTTCCGCACCCGGAAGCATCTCGCGCTGCTCATTTTCCTCGCGGTCGAGCCGCGACGCCGGCATCGGCGGGATCGACTGGCCGACCTGCTCTGGCCCGAAGCGTCGCCGGCCGAGGGGCGCCATTCGCTCGCGACCGCGTTGTCGGTCATCCGGGGCAAGGTGGGAGTACGCAGCTTCGAGACGACGCGCGACACCGTGCGGCTGGTGACGGCCGACCTCGAGGTGGACCTGGAACGGCTGGCCCGGGGCGACATCCTCGGGAACGACGTCACTCCGCCACTCGAGGTGGGCGGGTTCCTCGATGAATTCGACATTGTACGGGCGCCGGAATTCATGGTCTGGCGGGACCAGCAGCGGGCGAAGTGGTTCCCGGCGATCCGG
This sequence comes from Gemmatimonadales bacterium, assembly GCA_039934355.1. Taxonomy (GTDB): domain Bacteria; phylum Gemmatimonadota; class Gemmatimonadetes; order Gemmatimonadales; family GWC2-71-9; genus JADJOM01. Next base: position 1,710 of record JBDTMI010000116.1, on the reverse strand, counting down.
GAGGCGTTCGTCATCCTGATGGACCGCTGCCGGCGCACCGGCGACCAGACCCGGATCGAGCCACTCGCGGATCGGCTGCTGGAGCTCGATGAACTGAGTGAGGAGGCCATTCGCGCCAAGATGGAGGCCCGGGCCTTTGCCGGCGATCGCCTCAGCGCGCTCCGGGTGTTCCAGACCTGGCGCAAACGGCTGGCGGACGAGATCGGGGCGACGCCCTCGCCGCTGGTGGAGGGCATGGCCCTCCGGCTGCGGCAGCGGGGCTACGAGCCTCCGGGGACCTCCCACATTCCCACCGTGCCGACCGATCAGTGGCGCAACCGGGCCTTTGTCGGCCGGGGTCGGCAGTACCAGGTGGTCTACGAACTGTGGGAGGAGACCAACGGGGGCCGGGGCCGGCATGCGCTGCTGCTGGGCGATTCCGGCATCGGCAAGACCACCCTGGCCGAACGGCTCGTGACCGCGGCCGGGCTGGAGGGCGCGGTCTCGAGCCGAGTCCAGTGCTACGAGCTCGAGCGGGAGATCCCGTTCACGGCGATCGGCACGCTGGTGCGGGGACTGCTGGAGCGGCCGGGGGCGAGTGCCACCCCGCCGGAGTGGCTCGCCAGCGTGGCGCGGGTGGTGCCGGCGGTGCGCGATCGCTATCCCCACCTGCCGCTGGCGCCGCAGACGGAGGGGGAGGCGGCGCGGCTGCAGCTCACCGAGGGGATTCACCAGCTGGTCGCCGCCATCGCGGACGAGAATCCGGTCATCCTCGTGGTGGATGACGTGCACCTCGCGGATGATGCCAGCGTCGCGGTGCTGCACCTGCTGCTCAGGCGGACGCGGAACAGCCGGGTCATGATTGTCCTCGCGGCGCGCGAATCGGAGCTCAAGCAGAGCGCGCGGGCGGGACAGCTGCTGGAGGACCGGGATTCGCTGGGTCTCACCGCGGTCGAGCTGGCGCCGCTGACGGCAGAGGAGACCGGCGAGGTGGTGCGGCTGCTCGCGGCGGCGGTCAGTGTCACGGTGATCCCGTCGGTGCGGCGCGCCCTGGTGCGGGCGGCGGCGGGCATCCCAATGGTGCTCGAGCTGCTGTTCGATGACTGGCGGATTCACGGGGAGCAGAGCCTGGCGCTGTCGGTCGACGCGATGACCTCCGACTCACAGGCCAATGCCGGCCAGGAGATCTACCACCGGCTCCTGGACCGGGTCTTCCGCGACCTGCCGGAGGCGGCGCGTGCGGTGCTCAACCTGGCGGCGATCCTGGGCGAGCGGCTCAATGATCTGCCGATGTACCAGCTGGTGGACCTGACGCTGGCGCAGACGCTCACCGGGATGGCGGAGCTGAATCAGCGGCGCATTCTGCGCGATGGCGGGCGGGAGATGGAGTTCCGCAATGAGCTGTTGCGGGGCTACGCCTACATGCAGGTCCCCTCGCCGCTTCGGCGGGCGCTGCATGGGCTGATCGCGGATCGGCTGATCAGCACGGAAGCGCGGGGCGAGCACGTGCCGGGGCTGATGCTGGCGTGGCACTGCTTCCGCTCGCTGCGGCCGGTGGAGGCGATTCCGTACCTGCTGCGCGGCGCGCGGGAAGCCTTGGACGGCGGGGCGCCGTATGACGCCGAGTTTGCGCTCAAGACGGCGATGGTGAGCCTGGGGGATGATGTAAAGCCGATCGCGAAGCTGCTGCTGGCGGAGGCATTGCAGGAGCAGGGGCGGTGGGAGGAGTCG
>JBDTMI010000115.1:0-5585 GCA_039934355.1 Gemmatimonadales bacterium | reverse complement strand
TGGGCGATGGGCGATGGGCGAGAATGCGACGTGAATGCTCGTATCGCAATCCAACTCAACCGCCGCCGATGCAACGCCTATCGCCCAGCGCCTACCGCCCTTATTTCGATTGCGACCGAATCCTCGCTACATCCCCACCACCCGCTTCACCGACGTCCCCGCCGCGAGTGCTGCGTTGCCATTCGCCAATCCGTTGATCAGCGCCAGTTCCTCGATTGAAATCACCGACGGGTTCTGCTGATTGAAGGCGGCCAGCGTTGTGGCCCTCCCCACCCGGGCGACACTGATCCTGTTTGGCTTCACGTTGAGCACCGCCGAATCCGTGACGCGGCGGAAACTCCCGATGAACTGCTGCACCAGCCGATCATTGGCGGACCAGCCTGCCGCGGTGCCGATGCCCATCAACTGATACGTGATCCCGCCGTAGGAGAGGTACGCCACCCGGCCGGCGAGCTGCGAGCCGTCCTCCTGCTGCGCGGTAAACGAACCGGTGGCGGCCGGGTTGCCATTGATGGTGGTCGAGCCGGATTGACCGGGGGTGAGTCCCTGCTGCGCCATGAACTTCTGAAGCAGCGCGGCGGGCGCCTCCTGTCCCGCCAGCGAGAGCTGAACCTGCGCGTCCTGCTGCGGGCTTCCACCAATCACCGACTGCGCCTGGTTGAGGGTCCGCCACCCGGCGGGAAAGTCGAGCGAGAAGGCGAGATCGGGCTGGTAGAAACGGGTGTCCTTGAAGAAGCCATTCCGGGGATTGTCGCCGTAGATCATGCCGTCGATCACCCGGAGGAAGCCATCGCGATTGACGGTCTTGTTGTCGAGCGGTACCGTCACCTTGGCCAGCCGCTTTTCCGTCGCCTCGATCCGGTTGCCGGGATCGGGGTGAGTCGACTGCCATTCGGGAATCCGCTGGCCAGCCTTCGCCGAGATGCCCTGCAGCACCTGGAACATGTCGACCATCTTGCGCACGTCGTACCCGTTGTCGAGGGCGTAGCGGAAGCCGAGCCCGTCGGCCTGGGATTCATCATCCCGGCTGTACTTGAGCGAGAGGACGCCGACCACCTGGCTGATGAGGCCGAGGTTGTCGGCGATCTTGCTCGACGCGATCGCGCCGGCGACCATGCCGAGCTGGGTGAGTTGCTGCCGGGTCATCTGCTGCACCGAATGACGTGCCGTGACGTGTCCGATCTCGTGCCCGATCACCGTCGCCAGTTCCGCTTCGGAGGTCATGTGGGTGAGGAGGCCACGGGTGACGAAGATGGGGCCGCCCGGCAGCGCAAAGGCGTTGACCTGCGGATCATCCATGACGGTGAAGGCCCAGGGCAGCGACGGTCGCTCGGTGGTACGGGCAATCGCCAGGCCGATCCGGCTCACGTACGTCTGTACGGCGGAATCGGGGTAGACCCCGGTTTCCTGCTTGACCTGAACGGCGTAGTCCTGGCCCATCGAAATTTCCTGGGATTCCGAGACCAGGGCCAGTTCACTCTTGCCGGTGACGGGATTGGTGGCGCATGACAGCAGACCGAGGGCGACGATGACCGCCGCGGGCACTCGGGGAGACGGGAGAAGGAAGGAACGCATGCCGGACTCCTCGAAAGGAAAGGGCGGTAGGCGGGGTGGTGTCAGACGAGACGCCGCTCGACGGCGAGCAGTGCTCGCACCCGCGCCAGCAACACCGATGGGGTAAAGGGTTTCTGGAGAAACTCACAGCCAGCGGCCAGCGCACCGCAGAGGTCCAGCGATTCACTGGCGTAGCCCGAGACGAGCAGGACCCGCAGCTCCGGCCTCAATTTCAGCAGCCGGATGGCCAGTTCGGGCCCGCCCATCCTAGGCATGATAACATCAGTGAGCAGCAGATCGATGGTCCCGACGCAGCCTTCCGCTGCGCGCAGGCCGGATTCTCCGTGCTCCGCCAGCAGCACCGCAAACCCCGCCCGGCGGAGCGTCCGGGCGACAAGGTCGCGGACCAGTGGCTCATCCTCCACCACCAGGATCGTCCCTCCAGGGTTGGGGACGACCGGTTCGAGGTCCGGCGGGGGAGCCAGCACCGGCCGCTCCTCGATGCGCGGCAGGTACACCCGCACCGACGTTCCGAGCCCCACCTCGGTCTCCAGCCAGACGCTGCCACCACTCTGCCGCACAATGCCGTAGACGGTCGACAGGCCGAGGCCGGTGCCTTTGCCCTGCTCCTTGGTGGTGAAAAACGGATCGAAGGCCCGCGAACGGGTCTCCTCATCCATCCCGATGCCAGTGTCCTGCACCGTGAGGCAGACATGCGCGCCGGGGGTCACGCCGAGGTGGTGGCGGGCGAAGGCGTCGTCGAGATCGCAGTCAGTCGTGGTCACGGTCAGGGTCCCGCCGTTCGGCATCGCGTCCCGCGCATTCAGCACGAGGTTGACGACCACCTGCTCAAACTGCCCCCGGTCGACCCGCGCGGTGATCGGCACCGGGGCCTGGAGCACGACGAAGCGCACGTCCTCACCGATGAGCCGGCGCAGCATGCCGCCGAGGTGGTCGACCACCTCCCGCAGGTCCAGCACTTCCGGGGAGAGTATCTGCTTGCGGCTGTAGGCGAGGAGCTGCCGCGTAAGCCCGGCGGCGCGGTCGGCAGCCAGGAGAATCTCGCGGGCGTCCTCCGCGGCCGGTGCCTCCGGAGGCAGGTGGCTCAGCAGCAGTTCGGCGTATCCGCCGATCGCCGTCAGCAGATTGTTGAAGTCGTGAGCGACCCCGCCAGCCAGCTTCCCAACCGCTTCCATCTTCTGCGCCTGCCGCAACTGGTCCTCCAGCTCCTTGCGTGCCGTGATATCGGAGACCGCCCCGTCGTAGAACTGGTAACGGCCCTGCTCATCCCGCACCCCGGAACTGCTCGTGAGCCCCCAGAACGGCGTGCCATCTCGGCGACGATACTGGACCTCCAGATTGGCGCAGTGCCCGTACCGGTCGTTCTCACGAATGAGGGCCTCGCGCTGCTCCGGGTCGATGTAGAGCTGCGCGGAGGGCACCTGGAGCATCTCGTCGGGCGAGTCGTACCCGAACATCCGCGCGAACGCCTCGTTGACGTAGATGAGTCCCCGGTCCGGCGTGCTCCGGTACAGCCCTTCACGCACGTTGCGGTTGATGGAGGCCAGCAGGTCACGCCCGGTGCGGAGCGCGCTCTCCCGCTGCTCTCGTTCGATGGCAATACCCGCCAGCGCGCTGGCCCGCTCGACTTCGGCCAGCTCCACTGGCGTGGGGGTACGCGGCTCGCGGTAGTAGATCGCAAACGTGCCGAGCACATCGCCGGTCGGCGCCCGGATCGGTACCGACCAGCAGGCCCGCAGACCGTGCGGCAGGGCGGCGACCTTGTAGACCTCCCAGAGCGGATCGGTGGCGATATCGGTGACGATGACCGTTTCGCCCCGGTAGGCCGCCGTGCCGCAGGAGCCCACCATCGGCCCGATCTCGACCCCTTCGATCGCCGCGTTGTACTCGGCAGGCAGCGAAGGCGCCATCGCCACGTGCAGCCGCCGCTCCCGGAGCAGCAGGACGCTGCAGAGTCCACCCTCGCTGACTTCCTCGAGGCCGTGGACGATCGTGGCCAGCACCTCCTCCGTCGCCCGTCCCGTCGCCACCTGTTCCAGCACCAGCGCCTGCCAGGCGAGGAGTCGTTCGCCGCGCTTCTGCTGGGAAATGTCGCGGACCAGGCACAGCACCTCGTCCGGGCCGAGGCGGACGAAACGCGCCTCGCGGTCCCACCCGCGGCCGCTGGACGGAAAGCGATACTCCACCGGATCGCTCCGGCCCGCACGGATAGCCTGCCCGATCCCGGCCATCATCCGGGCCGCGGCGTGGGGGAGGAATTCGACGATGCTGCGATTGCGCAGCTGCTCGATTGTAAAGGGGCCCACCGTATCCGTCGGCACGTGCATGTCGAGCACCGTTCCATCGGCCCGCAACCGGTAGGTGATGTCGGGGAGGACTTCCTCCATCGCGTGCCGAAATCGTTCGCTGTCGGCCCGCTCAACGATGGCAGCCTCCCGCTCCGCCATGAGGGCGCCGAGAAGGAGCGGCATTGCCACGAGGATCAGCTCGAACGCCTGGAGCGCGATGTGCCGGGATTCAAAGGCGAGCGTCATGAAGGGCCCGATGCCATGGACCGTGGCGAGCGCCACTACACACGCCGACAGGCTGCCGGCCGCCGTCGCGCCGCGGACCCCGAATCGCACCGCGGCGTACAGGCAGAGCGGCAGCACCAGGTAGGTGAGCGCCACGCTCATCGGCCCGTCCTGGCCGATCGTCATCACATACCAGAGCAGCGCGACGATGGTCACCCCGACCACCGCCGCCGCCAGGGCGACTCGGGCGCGAACGCGCTCAGACGGGACCGCCAGCCAGGTGAGGGCGGTGGGTACCACCATGAGCATGCCCAGCGCGTTCATCCGCCACCAGCCGACCCAGCTGGAGACGAACGGTGCAGTCGACGCGCCTGTCAGGGAATGATTGAGCCAGCCGATCCCGATGCTCAGCAGCGGCGCCAGCGCCGCCACAGCGAAAAGCGCCAGCGCATCCCGGAGCCGGGCGAACTCCGCCCGGAACAGGAAGCGACGCAGCAGCAGGACACCGACGACCCCCTCGAGACTGCTGCCGAGGGACGGCAGGAGGGAGACCGAATACGGATAATGCAGCGAGAGGCGCTGGAGCAGTGTGGCCACCGCCACGACCCACCAGAACCGCAGGCCGAGGAGCCAGAGCCCCGCGACCGCCACGCCAGACGGCAACCAGAAGACCGCCTGCCGCAGCGTCCCGGTGCCTCCGCTGAGCACGACGCTGGCCAGGAAGTGAAGCGCCAGGAAGAAGAAGACCTTCAGGCCGGTTCGGAGGCGGGCGGGCATGGCCTGAAGTATCGGCTCTCCCTCCTAAAGGAAGCGTGAAGCCCCCGTGGGGTGGGGGATCAGCCGTGGGGCCAGAGCCAGCCAAACACCCCCGCCGTGAGGCAGGCGTACACCAGCCCGTCGATCGCTTCCTTGCCCGCCACCCGCCACGGCACGCTTTTCCAGATTGCATTGATGGGCGCTCCGCCCGCATAGCAAAGCCACGCCGCGGTGCCAACCACCCGAAACACCGTCAGGTATGCCGTGCCAACCGGCAAGGTGTGGATGGCGAGATATGCCACCAGCGTGCTGACGACCAGCGTGTAGACAAACCACTGCGAGAGAAATGGCGTCATGTTCATCATGCCGGTGGGGCGCAGAAGGAGCAAACCCACGGGGCCCTCGACCCATTTGGCCTGCATCGCCGGCTCCTTCATCTCCGCCCCGCCTTTGCAGTAGGGAATCACGTACTGCCCGGGACCAGGTGTGGACTTCTGGATGGCGGCTCGGACTTCATCCTCATTGGGCAGGCCAAGGTAATCCGATTTGTGGAACGGCAAGACCATGTGGATGATCGAACTCGCGACGAAGACGGCGAATCCGGCGAGCAGAATCGGGACCCAGAGCTGGAGCAGGGAAACCATGGAGGACTCGGGGAAAAGGGATCGAGGAACGGGGGACAGGGAACGGCTGACGGCTGACGGCTGACGGCTGACGGCTGACGGCTGACGGCTGACGGCT
>JBDTMI010000114.1:0-5610 GCA_039934355.1 Gemmatimonadales bacterium | reverse complement strand
TCCCCTTTCCCCTTTCCCTTTTCCCTTTTCCCTTTTCCGTTCCCTCTTCCCCTTTCCCTCTTCCCCTTTCTCCTCCCTCCCATGCCTCTCTCCGATCATCAGGCCCGCGTCGACCGGTGGATCAGCCAGTTCGAGGAAGGCTACTTCCACCCGCTGACCAACCTCTGCCGCCTGACCGAAGAGGTCGGCGAACTGGCGCGAGAGGTGAATCACCGCTTCGGCCAGAAGACCAAGAAGAAGGAGGAGGCCGACGGCGACATGGGGATGGAGATGGCCGATATCCTCTTCGTGCTGATCTGCATGGCCAATCGCGAAGGGATCGACCTGCAGGCGGCGTTTGACCGGATGATGGAGAAGGTGGAGCGGCGAGATGCGGGGCGGTGGACGCGCAAGGGCGAATGAGAGGCATCGCCTGAGCTCACCGTAGCAAGGGAAGGGTGGCAGCGAGAGGCGGGGACGACCCTCGCTGCCCACCGATCCGTCATGAACTACAGCTGGCACCCCTGGCTGACGACGACAGGATTGTCGGTCAGAGCGACCCAGGAGGTGGGCGACGCGCCACCCGCAAGCGAATGCCGGATCCAGAAATAACTGTCCTGTGAGGTGGTGAAGACGGTATAGCTGACCACCTGGCTGGTCCCGGTATTGTTGGACCAGATGACCACTGCCTGCGCGGAATTGTTGCTGTGGGCCTCGCCGATCTGCCAGTACACCCCAGCCGGGTTCCCCGCACCAGGGGTCCACGTCAGGGTGTAATAGACGTACGTCTTGCCGCCGGAGAAAGTGGTGCTGCAGTTCGAGATATGGAAATTCGTCGGCGGATTGAGCCCGCATGGCCCGCCCCCGACGGCGGTGGTCTGCAGCAGGCCGGTCACTGCGTACCCGGCGCCATTGGCGCCGTTGCGCGTGTGGTAGAGGTTCACGTCGTACTGAGTGCAGGCAGCGAGACCGCTCAGGTTGGCCGTGGCCACCGCGGGATTCACGGTCTGAGAGGTGGTGAAGGTGGAGGTCCCGGTCACCCGGTACTGCACCGCCGTGGAGGACAGCGGATCGCCATTGGTCCAATTGAGTGTGGCACCGGTGGCGCTGATCCCGCTGGCTGAGAGCCCGCTCGGCGTCCCCGCCGGACCCGGCAAGGTCGTGAAATTGACGGTCGCGAAATTGGTGGGCGCACTCAGGTGGGAGACGCGGGCATTGTATGCCGTGCCCGGCGTGAGACCCGCCAGCGCCCGGCTGGTGACACCTGCACCGACCGTCGCCGCAGTCAGCCAGGTTCCCGACGCGGCGGTCTTGTACTCCACCTTGGTCTGGCTGGCCGGGTTTCCATTGGTCCAGGTGAGGGTGGTGCCGACGGCGGTCAGTGCCGTGGCCTGGAGGTTGGACGGGGCGGCGGTCACCGTCACCGTCACCTTGTTGGTGTATCCCCCCTGCCCGAACAGTTCCGCGACCTGATAACCGCTCGGCACGATCGTCACGGTAATGACATCGGTGCCCGCCTGGACCGGCGTGATGGTGCGCGAGGTCCCTGATCCGGTCATGCTGGTGGCGGAGCCGGTCTTACTCCAGGTGAAGGTCGCATTGCTCGTCGGGATGAACGCCGTGCAGCTCCGATTCAGCGAGCTCGGGTTGGGCGCAGTGGAGAGCGGGCATTCGACAGGGTCGAGCGACCAGTTGGCATGCTGCAGGACAAGGTCCGACACGACGAGCGGCTGCGCTCCCTGCCCGGTCATCAGGTTGAGTGTGGAGGGGAGGCCCGCCAGGCCGGTGATGATGTGGAAGCTGAGGTTCGGCTCGATCGCACGGATGCCGTACTTGGTGAGGAAGATCTCCACCTCGTGCTGGCAGGGCGCGACGTTGGGCACCAGCGCCCCGGTATAGCGGGCTGTCACCGTGGAACAGTGCGTGGTGATCTCCGGATTGGTCCCATCCTGATTGTGCCAGGTAGACTGAAAGCCGATCGCGTGGCCGATCTCATGCAGTGCGATCGCTGAGAGATTGCCGGCATGGGTACACCCGGCGCCTGCCTTGGTGGTATAGCGGGTCAGGTTGAGCGTGGTCTTCACCGGCACCTGGCCGCAGTACCAGCTCCCGGTGCCGCTGATGCTGACGGTGATCAGCTTGTTACCGCCGGAGGTGACGAAGGTCGGCAGCCCGGTGATCCCCGGCGGATTGATGTAGCTGTTCCAGGTCGCGACCGCACCCTGGAAGTCCGCCACTTCGCCACTCGTCATGCCGCCGGGGAGCGCGAATCGCACCACATCATTGCAGGCCCAGTTTGCCAGGAACCCGAAGGTGGAGCCGCTGCCGGCGCTGCAGGTCGTGGGGCTGCGCAGTTGCGGGGCGGCCGCGACTTCCTCATTGGACAGCGGAACATTCTGTTCGCCAACACAGCCGGCCATCGCCAGCAGAACCAGACAGGTGGATCCAAGCAGCTTCCAGAGTCGCATGACGTACCTCCTCGAATGGGCGCGTGATACTATCGTTGGACTTCGGTGGTTGCACCACAACCAGACACGCATCAATTCAGGGGGGTCAGGCACAGTGATTCTCGCCGTAAACTTTGTCAAGCCGACCGCACCGCTCAGGCGCAGCGCCGGCGGGGCACCGGACCCGGGTGGAGCGCTCTCTTCCCCCTCTCCCCGTTGCCCTCTAGCTTCCGCCATCCTTTCCCGCCCAGGCCGATGGACGATCTCCGTACCCGCCTCGCCGCCGCGCTCGCCGACCGCTATACCCTCGAGGGCCTTGCCGGCCAGGGTGGCATGGCGACCGTCTATCGCGCCCGCGATCTCAAGCATCAGCGCCCCGTCGCCATCAAGGTGCTCCGGCCCGAGCTGGCCGCCAGCATCGGCTCGGAGCGCTTCCTGCGCGAGATCGAGCTCTCCGCCCAGCTGCAGCATCCCCACATCGTCCCGCTCTACGATTCGGGCGACGCCGGCGGCATCCTCTACTACATCATGCCCTTCGTCGAGGGCGAGTCGCTGCGCGACCGGCTGACCCGCGAGGGCAAGCTCCCCTTCGAGGAGGCGGTGCGGCTGACCCGCGAGGTCGCCAGCGGCCTGGCCTACGCCCATGCCCGCGGCGTGGTCCATCGTGACATCAAGCCGGAGAACATCATGCTCTCCGGCGGCAACGCTGTCGTGGCCGACTTCGGGATTGCGCGGGCGCTGAGCGCGGCCCAACAGGAGCAGTCGATGACCGGGCTCGGCATGGCGATCGGCACGCCAGCCTACATGAGCCCGGAACAGGCCACCGCGAGCGAGGTCGACGGCCGCAGCGACCAGTACAGCCTGGCGGTGGTCTTCTACGAGATGGTGACCGGTGCGACACCCTTCGCCGCCACCACGCCGCAGGCGGTCCTGACCAAGGCGCTGACGGCGGTCCGGCCTAGACTCAGCAAGATCACCCGCACCACGCCGGTCGAAGCGGACACGCCGCTGGTCCGGGCCCTGGATACCGATCCCGCGAGACGCTTCGCCTCGGTGACGGAGTTCGCCGATGCCCTCGAGCGCTCGGCGGGTGGCGGTGCGGGTGCGGTGGCGGAGCGCCAGCGGCTCAAGCGCCTGGTGATCGGGCTTCCGGTCGCCGTCGCCATCCTCGCCCTGGGCTGGATCCTCTTCGGGCCCACGCGCAGCGGCCCGGTGGTCGCAGGTGCCGAGAGCATCGCGGTGCTGCCGTTCAGCACCTCCGGACCCGGTGTGGAGCTGATGGGCGAGGGAATGGTCGACCTGCTCTCCACCAACCTCAATGCGGTCGGCGGCATCCGCGCCGCCGACCCGCGACAGGTCCTGGCGCGGTGGAAGAAGTCGGGCGGCACCGGCGGGGCGGACGTGGAAGCGGCGCTGGCGGTGGCCCGAGGGGTGAAGGCGAGCGCGGCGCTGGTGGGAAGCATCGTCGCCACCGGCAGTGCGGTGCGGATGAGCGCCGACCTCTACGGCCAGGACGGCAAGTCGCTCGGGCACGCCCAGGTCGACGGCGCCGCCGACAGCGTCCTCGCGCTGGTCGACGAGCTGAGTCTGAGCCTGGTGCGCGAGATCTGGCGCTCGAAGGAGCCGGTGCCCAGCCTGCGGGTGAGCGGGCTGACCACCACCAGCCTTGCCGCGATGCGGGAATACCTCGTGGGCGAACAACACTACCGGCGGTCCGAGTGGGACTCCGCCGCCGCCGCGTTCACCCGTGCGATCGAGCAGGATTCGACCTTCGCCCTAGCGCACTACCGTCTCGCCTCGTCGGTCGGCTGGTCGGGTGGCCTTACCGCGGTCGATGCGCTGAAGGCCGGTGATGCGGCGCTGCGCTTTTCCAACCGGCTGCCGCCGCGGGAACAGACTCTGGTCCGGGCCTACAACCTCTTCCAGCACCAGCGCCTGGCGGCCACCGATTCGGCCCGTGCCTACGTGAGGAAGTATCCGGACGATGTCGATGGCTGGTTCCTGCTGGGCGAGACCCAGTACCACACCCGCCAGCTGGTCGGCTATGACGCCGCGACCCTGCGGGCCCCGTTTGACAGTGTGCTGGCACGCGACTCGACCCTGACCCCTGCGTCCATTCACCCGATCGAGATCGCGATCCAGTCACGCGACAAGCCGGCGTATGAGCGCTATCTCCGGGTGCTGGAATCGTCAGGCAATGCCCAGGAGAATCTGGCCTATCGGGGCGCTGGCGAGATGGTGTTCGGCACCGCGCCGGCCGATTCGGCGACGGCCGGGGCCATGGTGCGCTATGGCGGCAGCCTGGGCGGGGTGCTCGGTGCGCTCTATACCGGTGGGGTGACGGGCGATTCCGTTCTCGCCCGCTACGAGCGGTGGGGAGAGATCAGCCCCTTTATGCCGACGCGGGGACAGGTGCAGTACCTGATCGGCAAAGGCGTCACACTCGCCACGATGGGACGATTCCAGGAGGCGCAGCGAATCTCCGATTCCCTGATGAAGGTCGCCCCCAATGAGGCGCAGGGGATCTTGATGGCACCACGGCTGCTCGGCTTCGCGCCGGCGGCGTACCAGCCTCCGGAGCTGAAGGGATTCGACCAAGCGCCCCGCCGCAATCCGTTTCAGGTCTACTTCACCGTGATTTTCGCGCTGAACCGCGGCGATCGCGCCGAGGCGGCGCGGCTCAGCGACAGTCTGCTGGCCCATCAAGCACCGAACATGCCGCCACAGATCTGGGCGATGCTGCGGGCGGCGAAGGGATGGGCCGCGATGATGGCGGGGGACACGACCGCCGGCGTCGCCGCAATGCGCACCGCGCTGGAGGATGTCGGTGCCGGGGGGAACTCCTTCCTGACGGCGCCGCTCAGGCTGCAGCTCGCGGCCGCGCTCACGCAGCAACCGGCGACCCACGACGAGGGGCGCCGGATGCTGCGCTACAGCTTCACGACGGATATCGGCGCGCCACCCCTCGCGCTGTACGCCCTGGGCCGCGCCGAAGAAGCGGCGGGAAACCGGCCGGCGGCGGCTGAGGCGTATGGCCAGTTCCTGCGGCTGTGGGACAAGGCTGATCCGATGCTGCAGCCGCAGATCGCGGAGGTGAAGGAAGCGCTGACGCGGGTGACGGGGGAGGGAAAGTAGGCGATTGGGCGATTGGGCGATTGGGCGAGTAGGCGGTAGGCGGTAGGCG
>JBDTMI010000113.1:0-5741 GCA_039934355.1 Gemmatimonadales bacterium | reverse complement strand
GCCCAACCGCCCAACCGCCCAACCCCTACCACACCAGCGCGAGCGGATTCTCCAGCATCAGCTTGAGCGTCTTGAGGAACGCGGCACCGGTGGCACCGTCGATGATGCGATGGTCGCAGGAGAGCGTGACGCGCATTCGGCGGCGCACGACGACCTGCCCGTCCACCACGACCGGCTTCTGCACCGTGCCGCCTACGGCGAGAATGCCGGCCTCGGGCGGATTGATGACCGCCGTAAACTGATCGATCTCGAACATGCCGAGATTGGAGACGGAGAAGGTGCCGCCGGTGTATTCCTCCGGCGCCAGGCGCCGCTCGCGTGCCCGGCCGGCCAGTTCGCGGGATTCCGCGCTGATCTCCCGCAGCGACTTCTGGTCGGCGTGCCGGATGACGGGGGTGATCAGACCGTCTTCGATCGCCACGGCCATACTGACGTGCACGTCGGCCCAGTAACGGATCCGGTCCTCCTGCCACCAGGCGTTGCAGGCGGGATGCTGCCGGAGCGCGGCGGCGACGGCCTTGATGACGATGTCATTGATCGAAATCTTGCTCGGCTTGCCGCTCTCGCTCTTTTCATTCGCGCTGGCGGTGTTGAGCGCCTCGCGCGCTTCCCACACCCGCTCCATGTCGATCTCGCTCGTCAGGTAGAACGTCGGCACCGGGCCGATCGACTGGGCCAGCCGCTTGGCGATCGTCTTGCGGAGCAGGCTGAGCGGGACATCCGTGAAGCTGGCGGTCTCGGCCACGGCTGACCGGGACGTGGTAGCGGGCGGAGCGGCGGAGGCAGCTGCCTGGTCGAGGTCCCGGGCCACGACGCGCCCTTCAGGTCCGCTCCCATGGATCCCGGCGAGATTGAGACCGCGGTCGGCGGCGATCTTCTTCGCGAGTGGAGAGGCCTTGATCCGTCCAGCGGTGCCGTCGGCCGCCACCGCCGGTGCTGGACTACTGGCGACCGGTGGTGCGTTCGGTGCGGGAGGAACTGTCGCGAGCGGAGCCTTCGCGGGTACGCTCGCTGGCGGTGGTGCGGCCGCCGGTGCTGCACTGCGCGTTTCCACCGCGGGAACGGCGACCTCCTCGCCGACCTTCCCGATCACTCCAACCGTCTTCCCGACGGCCAATGTGGTGCCGGCGGGGACCAGGTGCTTCAGCATGACACCGGACGCACGGGCGACCAGGTCCATCACCGCCTTGTCGGTCTCGACTTCGGCCAGCACGTCTCCCGCGGCGACGGCCTCGCCTTCCTGCTTCTTCCACTCGACCAGCCGGCCTTCCTCCATGGTCGGGGAAAGCGCTTCCATCAGAACGTTGGTCGCCATGTACGTCACCGGAAAAAGCCGTGGTCAACAGCCAATGGCCGACAATTGCCTGGTACGAGCGTCCAGCATTCAGCCACTCGTGCCCACTCCCAACTCCCACTCATCTAACCGCCCAACCGGCCAACCGGCCAACCGCCTAATCGCCCAATCGCCCAACCGCCTACTCCCGGTACATCACCCGCTTCACCGCTGCGACGACCTTCTCCGCGCTGACCTTTGCGGCCTTTTCCAGCAGCTTGTTGTAGGGCATCGGGACGTCCGCCATTGTCACCCGCAGCACCGGGGCATCCAGTTCATCGAAAATACCCTTCTGGATTTCATCGACGACCTGGGCCCCGGCGCCGCAGAAGTACCACCCTTCTTCCACCATCACGGCGCGGTGGGTGCGGCTGACGGACGTGAGGATCGTCTCGAGGTCGAGGGGGCGGATGGTGCGCAGGTCCACCACTTCCGCACTGATGCCCTCGGCCTCCAACAGCTCCGCCGCTTTGAGACAGATACTGACGGTCTTGGAATAGCAGAGCAGAGTGACATCGTTGCCGGCGCGCTTAATGTCCGCCGCGCCGATCGCCACGACCACGTCACCGTCCGGCACGTCGCCCTTGGTGTTGTAGAGCATCTCCCCTTCCATGAACACGACAGGGTCGGGGTCACGGATCGCCGCCTTGAGCAGTCCCTTCGCGTCGGCCGGAGTCGCGGGCATGATCACCTTGAGCCCGGGAATGTGGGCATACATCGCCTCGAAGCTCTGCGAGTGCTGCGCACCGAGCTGGAGCGCGGCACCCGCCGGGCCGCGAAAGACGATCGGCATGCCCACCTGGCCACCCGACATGTAGCGAATCTTGGCAGCAGTATTCACAATCTGGTCGATCGCGAGCAGAGCGAAGTTCCAGGTCATGAACTCGATGATGGGCCGCAGGCCGACCATGGCCGCTCCCACGCCGACACCCGCGAACCCCAGCTCGGTGATGGGCGTGTCGATCACACGATTGGGGCCGAATTCTTCCAGCAGGCCACGGCTGACCTTGTAGGCGCCCTGGTAGACCCCAACTTCCTCGCCCATGAGGAAGACGTCGGGGTCGCGGGCCATCTCTTCCCGGAGCGCCTGGTTCAATGCGTCGCGGTACGTCAGGATCGGCATCTGCATTACCGGTTAGATCTGCGCGTACTCAGCCAATGGCCATTCGCCAGCTGCCGTTCGCATAGAGATCGTTTGACTGTCACCTTCGCCTGCCGCCTACTCCCCCACCGGCGCATACACATCGGTGTACAGCTCTTCCGGCTCCGGATCCGGGCTCTGTTCGGCGAACTCGTACGCATCCAGGACCTCGGCAAGCACTTCCTCTTCGAGCTTCTGGATCCCGGCGTCGTCCACGATGCCCTCCGCCTTGAGCCGCTGACTCCAGAGCAGGATCGGGTCGCGCAGCCGATGGGCTTCGACCTCCTCCTTGGTGCGATAGTGGCCGTGGATCGGGTCCGACATGGAGTGGCCGACGAAGCGATAGGTTCGGATTTCGAGCAGGGTGGGCTGAGACGGTCGACGGGCGCGAACCACCGCCCGTTCCATCGCGGCCATGACCTCGCCCAGGTCCTGTCCATCGACGACTTCACGGGTCATGTCGTAGGAGGAGCCGCGCTCGGCAATGTTCCAGGTGGCCGTCGCCCGGTCGAGCGCGGTGCCCATCCCATAGCGGTTGTTCTCGCAGATGAAGATGCAGGGTAGCTTCCAGATGCCGGCCATGTTGAGGGCTTCGTGAAAGGCGCCGTTGTTCACCGCCGCCTCACCGAAGAAGCAGATCGCGACCTGGTTGGTCTGGCGGTACTTGATCGCGAAGCCGAGCCCGGCGGTCAGGGGAATGTGGCCGCCGACAATGCCGTGCCCGCCGAGAAATCCGCGCGACGCATCGAACAGGTGCATCGAGCCGCCCTTGCCATGGGAGCAGCCCGTCGCTTTGCCGAAGAGCTCCGCCATGACTGACCGGGCCGACATCCCCCGCGCCAGCGCCTGACCATGGTCCCGATAGGTGCTGGTGATGTAATCGTCCGGAGCGAGCTGAGAAATGCACCCGACACCTACGGCTTCCTGGCCGATATAGAGGTGGCAGAAGCCGCCAATCTTGCCCAGGCTGTATGCCTCGCCCGCCTTCTCTTCGAAGCGGCGGATCAACAGCATCTGGCGCAGGTAGCCGCGGTACTTCTCGGCCAGCTTCGTGTCGGCGCGCTTGGCGGACTTGGCAGTGGCCATGAAGTTTTCCGGTGAGGGCTTTCAGCCGTTGACGGCTGATGGCTGACGACTGACGGCCGCTTCCGCCTGTTCCCAGGCATGATAGCTCGAACGCGTCAGCGGGCTCGCCTGCACGTGGGTGAAGCCCATCGCGAGGCCCGCCTCGCGCAATTCATCGAATTCGCCCGGCGTGTAGTAGCGTGCCACGGGCAGGTGGCTCGCGGAGGGTCGCAGGTACTGGCCAAGGGTGAGGATGTTGACGTCACTCTGGCGGCGCAGATCCCGCATGCTCGTGAGCACTTCGTCCCACTCCTCCCCCATGCCCAGGATGATCCCCGACTTGGTGAGAGCGCTGGGCGCGAGGCGGCGGGCGGTGGCCAGCAGCGCGAGGGCGCGGTCGTACCGGCCGCCGGGACGTGCCAGCCGGTAGAGCCGTTCACAGGTCTCGAGATTGTGATTGAGAATCGTTGGCCGGGCCCGCACCACGAGTTCCAACGCGACCTCAGAGCCCTTGAAGTCGGGGATCAGTACTTCAACCGTCGTCTCCGGGAGCCGGGCGCGGATCTCCGTGATGCAGCCGGCGAAGGCTTCGGCACCGCCATTGGCCAGGTCGTCGCGGTCCACCGACGTGATAACCACGTGCTTGAGCTCCATCCGGGCGACGGCTTCGGCGAGTCGGATCGGCTCGGTCGGATCGAAGGGAGCAGGAGTGCCATGGGCGACGGCGCAGTAGGCGCAGTTGCGGGTACAGACATCACCCAGAATCATGAACGTGGCCGCCTGGTGCTCCCAGCACTCCCCGATGTTGGGGCATCGGGCCTCTTCGCAGACGGTATGCAGACCCAGCTCCCGCATCATCCCGCGAATCCGGAGATAGTTGTCCCCGCCCGGCGCCTGCACCTTCAGCCAGGCCGGCTTGCGCACCAGTGCGGCCGGGCTGGGGGCTGATTCCGTGGTGGGCATTCGGGACAGCTGGACGAGCGGAACCGACACGCATTCCTCCGAGGGACAGAACTTCACTGCAAACGAAGCTAGTGATGGGGCAGGGGGAAGCATATCCCGGCCGGCAACAATTTCAACCGTCCGGTTGATTCGATCGCACGCGAGCCCATTGCCGGTCAGGAGCCCCGTGATGGGGGTTTCGATCAGAGTCCAGCTTGGGGAAACTGGTGCCGTGGGGCAGGCGTCTCGCCTGCCCACGCCGTTTTTCACTACCACTTCCCGTCGTTTGGGTTACCCGGTCGGGCGGGAGGTAGGCATTCTCGCGGAATGGCGTTCCACGTATACCGGCGGCGATTGCCTCACTGGCGCTTGGATGATTCGATCGCAGGCGTGCCTAGTGCCGAACCGGAGCTCCGTGATGGGGGGGCGATCGCCGTCCAGGTTGGGGACACTGGTGCCGTGGGGCAGGCGTCCCGCCTGCCCACGCCGTTGTTTTGCTCCCCATGCCCATCGTTTGGGTTATCCGCTCGTGGACGAGGTGCGCATTGTCGCGGGATGGCGCTCCACGTGTACCGGCGGCGATTGCCTCACTGGCGATTGGATGGAGCGACTTACTTCGTCACTTGGAGGCTTGATCTGGGCCAAACGAGCCTCATGGCATTGGAGCGATCCCTCGTGGCCGACGCATTGAGACACTTCGACGGCATCCGATACCGGATGCGTGCGTGGGTTGTGATGGATGATCACGTGCACTGTGTTGTAACCCCGTATCCGCAACGCAAGCTGTGCCATCTGGTGCATTCATGGAAATCCTTCACGGCCCATCGGCTTGTGGTGCGATTCTCCCGGCCGCCTCCCGTCTGGCAGGACGAGTCATTCGACCGACTGGTACGAAACAGCAGCGCGCTCGAAGCCATCATCGCCTATGTGGTTAGAAATCCGCTGCGGCGCTGGCCTGAATTGACGCATTACGAATGGGTGTGGTGGTCTCGGGAAGAGTAGACTACCTGCTGGAATCAGCGTGGGCAGACGGGACGCCTGCGCCACGAGCCCAGGATTTCCGTCTCCAGTCTGACCGCGTGGGCAGGCGGGACGCCTGCCCCACGAGCCCAGGATTTCAGTCTCCAGTCTGACCGCGTGGCCCGGCGGGACGCCTGCCCCACGAGCCCACGACGTCAGCCTCCAGTCTGAACGCGTGGCCCTGCGGGACGCCTGCCCCACGAGCCCACGACTTCAGCCTCCAATCTGAACGCGTGGCCC
>JBDTMI010000112.1:0-5919 GCA_039934355.1 Gemmatimonadales bacterium | reverse complement strand
CCTAACCGCCCAACCCCCTAACCGCCCAACTCCCCCATGCCTCAACTCCCCGCCTCCCGCACCATGTCCTACTCCGTCTCCCAGCTCACGTCGCTGGTGACGCCGCAGATGTTGAACGTGCTGAACGACCTGTTCGGCGGGCACCTGCTCGCGCTCGTGGACCAGGCGGCCGCGGTCGCGGCGATACGGCATGCCGGTGGACCCGCCGTCACGGCCAGTTTCGACCGGGTGGATTTCCGGGAGCGGATCCAGGCCGGCGCGCTGGTGACCTGCATGGCGACGGTGGATTATGTCGGCAACAGCTCGATGGACGTGTCGGTGGAGGTGTTCAGCGAGCATGTGCCGACGGGAGTGCGACGTCACACCCACAGCGCCCGAGTCGTTTTCGTCGCGATTGATGAAGAAGGCCGCCCGAAGCGGGTACCGCGGCTCCTGCCGGAAACGGACGAAGAACGGGTGCGATACGACGCGGCGCGGCTGCACCGCGAGGCGCGCGGGCGATGATCGTCGCCGTCTTCGGTGGGGGTGGCGCGAAGGCGGCTGCGCATGTCGGCGTGTGGCGCGCGCTGGAGGAGGCGGGGCTGACCCCCGATCACCTCATCGGGACGTCGATGGGGGCGGTGTTCGCCGCCATGTTCGCCTCCGGGCTCGACGCCGCCGACGTGCTGCGTCGGATCGGCTCGATCAGTGATCGCGACATCGTGCGGGCCGATCGGTTCTCCTTCCTCAAGGGATTGTGGGCCCGGCAGCTGCTCCAACCGGCCCCCTTCCGCGCCGCGCTCGAACAACTGGTCCCGGCACGGCGGTTCAGCGAACTGACCCGCCCCCTCTTCGTCACCGCGACCGCGCTCGATACCGGGGAGCTGGTCCGCTTCGGCCCCGACGGCGAGGACGCGCCCTTGATCGATGCGCTCTACGCGAGCTGCGCCCTCCCGTTGTTCTTTCCTGCTGCGGTCATTAACGGCCGGCGGTATGCCGATGGTGGTCTCCGGGCGGTGCTCCCGCTCGAACTCGCGACGCTCCTGCCGGCTCGGCTCGTCGTCGCCGTCGATGTCGGTCCTGGCTTCGACGAGGCACCGGGGGTGAGCGGTCCCGGCCTGCCGCCGGTGGTCGAGCTGCACAATGAGGGCGACGGCATTCTCATGGCGGGCCAGACGGCGCTCGCCCTCGCGCTCTGGCGTGCCAGCACCAATCGGCCGCCGCTCCTCTACGTGCGGCCCCGGGTCACCAAGGGGGCCACCTTCCGGGTCGACGAAGTACGGCGCTATGTCGAGGAGGGCTATGTCGCGGCCCGGACGGCGCTGGTGGGCTTGCAATCGCGTGGCTGGTGAGCAGATTGCGTGAGCCAGCGGCGGTCGGGGCGGGAGAGCGTGGGAGGTATTTCGGTTTCCCGCCGCCTCGCGCCCACCGCCTATCGCCTCTCAGTTGACCGCGACCACCTTCACCTGCGATCCCATGAAAGCCTCCGATGCCATGGTCCCCAATCCCTTCGTCGCGGTGGCCAATGCCACGGCGAGCGAAGTGGCGATCATGTTCCGGGCCCGCAACATCTCCGTCGTACCCGTGGTGGACGATCACCGGAGCCGCCGCTTCCTCGGCGTCCTCAGTGATCGTGACCTCGTCACCCGTTGCCTTGCCGTGGGGCTCGAGCCGCACAACAGCCGCGCCGACGCGATCATGCGAACCGACACCTGTGTCGTGGGGCCCGACACCGAGCTGGTCGGGTTTGTGCTCTCCATGAATCAGGATCCCACCGAGCTGCACCTCCGCGCCACGATCACCGTGGTGGACGCCGAGCACAAGGTGGTCGGGTTCATCAGCCATCCCGAGCTGGTGGACGGACTCAAGATCCTCTGGCGCTGACCATGGGCACCCCCAGGATTTTCACGGTGCCGGAGGCCGAGGCGACGCTGCCCCTGGTCCGCCGGATTGTGGGAGACCTGCTCGCGACCTCTCCCCGGTGGCGCGAGGCGGTGGCCGGCCTCGAGCTGCTCACCGGCGCCGCACCGCACCGGGAGTTGGCCGCTCAACTCATGCAGGAGCACCCCGCGACATGACCCTCTGGCACCTGGCCCATATTGCCGGTTTCACGATGTGGCTGGGCGGCGGGCTGGCCGCCATGATGGTCGGGCTTCAGGGGAAGCGCGAGGAGGTGTCGGCGCTACCGCTGGTGGTGCGGATGCTCTCGACGATTCATCGCGCCATCATGCTGCCGGGCATCATCCTCGCGGTCGCCTCCGGCGGCTACCTCAGTGCGCCGGCGGCGCGTGCCAGTGCCCCGTCGGCGTGGCTGATGCTCATGCAGGGTGCCGGGGTCATCGCCGCCCTCCTGGTCCTCTTCGTTTCGCTGCCCACCTTGAGCCGACTCCGTCGCCTCTCCCCGGTCGGCGATTTCGCCACCGTCTACACCGCCCTCCGCCGCCGCCAGATGATGGCCGGGATGATCGCGGGAACGCTGGGCCTGCTGGCGCTGCTGGGTGGGGTGATGCATAAGTACTGAGGGAGTGAGGAGTGAGGAGGAAAGGCAGTTCCTCCTTACTCCTCACTCCTTACGCTTCCCAATTCCCCGTTCCCCTCAGTCCCGCTTTCCCGTCCTGCACTCCGCCCGCACCGGGCACTCCCCGCACCTCATCACTCTTGCCGTGCAGATCAGCGCCCCCAGCTCCATAATCGCCTGATTGAATGTCCACGCGGCATTCCCCGCCCGCGGGACCAGCTTCGCTCCGGTCGCCCAGACCTGCTGCACCCCCCGATGCCCCTGGGCCCGCGGATGAAAGGCCCGTCGGATCACCCGCGCCACATTGGTATCGACCGCCGGTTCCGCCTGTTCAAAGGCAAAGCTTGCCACGGCGCCCGCGGTATACCGTCCGATCCCCGGCAGCTGCATGAGTGCTGCCGGCGTCGCCGGAATCCGTCCCGCATGCTCCCGGACCACCGTCCTGGCCAGCTGGTGAAGATTGACGGCGCGGCGGTAGTAGCCGAGCCCCTGCCAGGAGGCGCGGACGGCGTCGGGCGCTGCGGCGGCCAGGTGGTGGACCGACGGGTATTGCGACAGAAACCGGCCATAGAATTCGGTCACCCGGGAGACTTGCGTCTGCTGCAGCATGAACTCCGACACCAGCACCGCGTAGGGGTCGCGAGTGCGGCGCCAGGGCAGATCGCGGCCATGACGGCGAAACCAGCGCAGCAGCCGGCGCCGGAAGCGGAGGATCTCGGGGGTGGACTTGTTCGGCATGGCCGGTCAAGATACAGAGACATGACGACTTCCGCGCTCGACCTCCGCCGTCCCCTGGGCCGCTTCGTGCTCGGCGGTCTGGCCCACGTTGGCCGGATCAGTCTGATGGTGGCGGAGATGATCCGCGGCCTCGCGGAATGGCGCATCTGGCTGCCGCTCACTTTCACCGAAGCCTGGAATATCGGCGTTGGCAGCCTCCCGATCATCATCCTGGTCGCCGGCTTCGCCGGTGCGGTGACGGCGCTGCAAACCGGCTACCAGTTCACCGGCAACATTCCCTACTACGTCGCCGGTTCTCTGATCGTCGAGTCCATGGTGCTGGAGCTGGGGCCGGTGCTCACCGGCCTGATCCTCGCCGGACGCATCGGGGCGCGGTACGCCGCCGAGCTGGGGACCATGCGAGTCACCGAGCAGATTGACGCGCTGGAAACCCTGGGGCGCTCCCCCACCAGTCACCTCATCATTCCCCGGGTCCTCGCCGGCATCGTGATGATCCCGATCCTCACGATCCTTGCCAACGCGATCGGCATCCTCTCCGGCTGGTACGCGGTCCAGCAGGTGTTGCCCGTGACCAACCACGACTTTGCCTACGGCGCCCGGATCTTCTGGCATCCGTTCGACGCGTACTACTCGGTGATCAAGAGTTTCGCGTTCGCCATCTGCATCACCATCATCTCCTGCTATCATGGATTCAGCACCGAGCAGGGCGCCGAAGGAGTCGGCCGATCGACCACCGGTGCGGTGGTGTCGAGTTCGGTGATGATCCTGTTGCTGGACACCCTGCTGGCGAAGTTGCTGCTGCATTGAGGTGGATTCCAGCAAATGGCCGGTAGCCGTTGGCCGTTGGTTCACCGCCCAGTACTGGAGACCCTCTCCGATGGAGATGGTCTGGCTTTCCCGACGAGGCATCGACGACATGTTTACACCAACGGCTAACGGCCAACGGCCACCGGCCCAATGATCGAACTCAAAGCCGTTCGCAAGCGCTTCGGCCAGCAGGTCATCCTCGATGGGGTGGACTTCGCCGTCGCCGATGGCGAGACGGCCGCGCTGCTCGGCCCGTCCGGTACCGGGAAGAGCGTGCTGCTCAAGCATATCGTCGGGCTCATCCGGCAGGACTCCGGCACCGTGACCGTCGACGGGCAGGAAGTCGCGAAGCTCAAGCGGAAAGCGCTGCGCGAGCTGCGCAGTACCATCGGCTACGTCTTCCAGAACGGCGCCCTGTTCGACTCCATGGATGTCTTCGAGAATATCCGGCTCGGCATCACCAACGACGAACAATTCCGGGATCAGGCGTACGCCGAGGAGCGGGTGGCGCGCTGCCTCAAGATGGTCAACCTGGCGCCGGAAACCGGTCCCAAGTATCCAGCCCAGATTTCCGGCGGCATGCGCAAGCGGGTGGGCATCGCCCGCGCCATTGCCGGCACCCCCAAGTACCTGCTGTACGATGAGCCCACATCGGGCCTCGATCCGGTCAATTCGGATATCATTGACGAGCTCATCAAGCGGCTCGCCGGCGAGCTGGGCGTCACCAGCATCATGGTGACCCATGATGTCAAGGGCGCCTTTCGTGTCGCCGACCGGATCGCGCTGCTCACCCACGGCAAGATCGTGGAGCAGGGCACACCGGAGCATTTCAAGCAATCCCACGTTCCCGAGGTGCGCGAGTTTCTCGAGCGCGACTTCGGTGACATCACCTTCGCCGCCTGAGCCATGGATCTGCACTATCAGAGGGAGATCACCGTCGGCACGCTCGTGCTGGCCGGGATCGGCGTGTTCGTCGCGGGAACGCTCTGGCTCAAGGGGTCGACTTTCCGGTCGCCGGCGCGCACCGAGCAGGTTCGCTTCGCCGATATCGGCAGCCTGCAGATCGACAACGAGGTCCGGGTGTCCGGCTACCCGGTGGGCAAGGTGAAGGACATCAAGTTCGAAGGCCCGGGCCGCCTCCTCGTCACGATCACCGTGCCGCCAGGCCTTGAACTCCACAGTGACGCCAGTGCCGCGATCGTCACCAGCATTTTCGCCAACGCCTCGACCGTCAACCTGATCCCCGGCAGCCAGGCCGCCCCGCTCCTCGCCAAGGGGCAGATCATCAACGGCACCGCCGGCAGCGATCTCTTCGCCAAGGGCAGCGCGCTGGCGGATCGGGCCGATTCCGTCATGATCGGCGTGCAGGCGATCGCCAACCAGCGCACCGCCGACAACCTCACCGCCACGCTCGCCAGTCTGCAGCGGGTGCTCAACACCCTCAACCAGAAGCTGCCCGTCACCACCGACGAGGCGGCCCGCACCATGGTGGCGCTCCGCCGCCTCTCCGAGCGGCTCGACAGCACCATCGCGACGCTCCCGCTCGGCAATGCGATCGTCCGGGCCGATACCCTGGCCCGGGACCTGTCCGCGATGTCGGTGCAGCTGCGGACCACCGGTGCCAGCCTGGACACCGTGCTGCAGCGGATCAATCGCGGCGAAGGGACCCTCGGCAAGTTCGCCAGCGACACCGGGTTCTATCAGGACACTCGGCGGACCATGCAGTCGATGCAGGCGCTGATCGACGAACTCATGAAGCATCCCGGCAAGATCGCGGTGCAGGTGAAGCTGTTCTGACAGCGGGAAGAGGGAAAGGGGAAGAGGGAAAGGGAAAAACCGGATCAGACGGTATTTCCTTCGCCCCGCTCCCCTTTCCC
>JBDTMI010000111.1:0-6245 GCA_039934355.1 Gemmatimonadales bacterium | reverse complement strand
GTAGGCGGTAGGCGGTAGCGCGAAATTACCTGAAGTAATGGCCTCCAGCCAACGGCCAACGGCTAATGGCCGACCGCTTAGATTCCCGCATGCCCACCTCGACGCTGAGCCTCCCCAAGCCCTCATCCTTTGCTGATCTCGGTATCGCCCCCGCGCTGGTCGAAGCGCTCACCGCTCTGGGCTACGAGGAACCGACCCCGATCCAGCGTGAAGCGATTCCACCCCTCCTGGCCGGCCGCGACATCCTGGGTCAGGCGGCGACCGGCACCGGCAAGACCGCCGCCTTTGCGCTTCCGTTGCTGCAGCGCCTTCCCCCCGGCTCGCCCCCCGCTTCCCGCCCGGCCGTGCTGGTGCTGACCCCCACCCGTGAGCTGGCCATGCAGGTCGCCGAGGCGTTTCATCGCTATGGTCGAGCCGTCGGCGCCCGCACCGTGCCGATCTACGGCGGTCAGTCCTTCAGTCAGCAGATCGCCGTGCTGCGGCGTGGCGTGCATGTGGTCGTCGCCACACCGGGACGAGCCCTCGATCACATCCGGCGGCGCACCCTGGACCTGAGCGCACTCGCCGCGATCGTCCTCGACGAGGCCGACGAGATGCTGGACATGGGCTTCGCCGAGGAGCTCGAGGGAATTCTCGAAGCAGCACCACCCGTCCGCCAGACCGCGCTCTTCTCTGCCACGATCCCTCCCCGCATCGCGAAGATTGCCGACCGGCACCTGCAGGATCCGGTGCGCGTGCTGGTCGCCAAGGAGAAAACCGCCGAGGGCGCACTGCCGAAGGTACGACAGACGGCCTATGTCCTCGCGCGTGCGCAGAAGGTGCAGGCGCTCGGCATGGTGCTCGACCTCGAGGGTCCGACCCTCGCGCTCGTCTTCTGTCGCACCCGGCACGAGGTGGACAGTCTGGCGGAGAGTCTGGCCGGTCGCGGCTACCGGGTGGAAGCGCTGCACGGCGGAATGACCCAGGATCAGCGCGACCGGGTGATGAAGAAGACCCGCGGCAAGACCGTCGACGTCCTGGTCGCGACCGATGTGGCCGCGCGCGGTCTCGATATCGACCACATCACCCACGTGGTCAACTTCGACGTGCCCGAGTCGCCGCAGACGTACATCCACCGGATCGGGCGGACCGGGCGCGCGGGCCGCGAAGGGGTCGCCATCACCTTTGCTGAGCCGCGTGAGCACCGGCTTCTCAAGAGCATCGAGGGGCTCACCCGGCAGAAGATCACGATCGCGCAGTTGCCCACGGTGCTCGACGTGCGCGCCAAGCAACTGGAGATTACCCGCGCGTCCATTCGTGAGGCGCTCGTCGGTGGGGAGCTCGACCGGTACCGGGTGGTGGTCGAAGCGCTGTCGGGAGAGTTCGACGTGATGGACATCGCGGCCGCGGCGGTGCAGCTGGCCCACGCTGGCGGGGCCGGTGCGGGCGCGGAGGAGATCGAGTTGATGTCACCGCCGGTGCCGACGGTACGCGAAAAGAAGAAGTCCGCGGCGCAGGGCAAGGGCGCGAAAGCGGCAGGTCGCAAGCCTCAGATCAAGATGGCCCGGATCTTCATCGGGGCTGGACGCACTTCCAACATGCGGCCGGCGGACCTGGTGGGCGCGATCGCCAATGAAGCCGGTCTCGAGGCGAGGCAGATCGGCGCGATCGAAATCGCTGAACGGCACGCGCTGGTGGAACTGCCGGAGGAGCTGGTGGAGCAGGTGATCACCGCGCTCCGTGCGACGAAGATCAAGGGTAAGCGGCAGACGGTGCGGCGGGACAAGGCGAATCGGGATGGAGTGAACCGAACCGGGTGACCACGCCGGGGCAGGTGGCACACGGGAGGGAGACCACCGGGGGGCGCCGGTTTGACCCGCGCTATCTCGCCGTCGCCTTCGGTGTCGTCTTCGCCTGGAGCGAGGTGAGTCAGTCGTGGCGGGACTGGGGCACGGCCGGGCTGGTGTTCACCTACACCGGTTTCATTCCGCTCCAGCTCTACTCGGCGTGGGCGCTGCTGCGCGCCGCCGGACGGGCCGAGCTGCCGCTCCGGGCACGGCAGGCCCTTCGCCTGATTGCCGGAATGTTCGTCAGCTTTGCCATCGGCAGTATCTGGCTCGCCATCCTCTCTATTAACGCGAACGACGAGGCGCGCTACACCCCCGCCGACATCTTCTATATCCTCGGCTATCCGCTGCAGATTGTCGGGCTCCTGCTGCTGCCCCACGGTCCCACCCCGACCAGCGGGCGGTTGCGGCGCATCATCGAAACCGGTGCGCTGCTGCTGACAGCAGCGATCCTGGTCTATACCCATCACACGCTGCGGGCTAACTGGAACGGCATCGGGGATTTCGTCGCCACCGCAACACCATTGCTTTCGCTCCTTGGCCTGCTGGTAGCCAATGGTGTCATCGCCCGCGGCTTGCCGATCCCGAGTCAACGGGCGTGGCGCACGCTGGTGTTCGCGCTCACCGCGAACCTGATCTCCGAATTGGTCTTTCAGACACTCTGGGCGACCGGGTACAAGGGGCCGAACTGGTCGCTGCCGGTGGGTGTCGCGGTGAACCTGGCGGTCGTCTGGGCGGCCGGGTGGTACGCGCGCGATCCGCTGCCGGTCGGCCCCGAGGCGACGCGGCCCGCGTTGCCGTTCAGCCCGCTCCCGAGTCTGCTGGCCGCGGGAGGCGCGGGGACGCTGCTCCTGCTGGTACAACAGGGGAATGTGGACGTCGCCCGGCCGGCGCTCATCACGCTGATCGTCCTCAATGCCCTGCTGGTCATCCGGGAATTCCTGCTGGTGCGGGATACGACCATAATGGCCCGACGGGAAACGACGCTGGAGAGCGAACGCCGATTTGAGGCGCTTGTCAGGCACTCCACCGACCTGATCCTCGTGGTCGACGCCGGTCAGATCATTCGCTTCGCGAGCCCGGCGATCCTGACGCTGCTGGGACGTCCCGCCGAGCGAACGATGGCCACGTCGCTGGCGGCGCTGATGCACCCGGAAGATCGTGCCGTCGCCCAGGCGATCGTGGATGCGCTGCTGCTGATCCCCGGGAGCCCGGCGACGGCCGCGGTACGCCTGCTGCATGCCGATGGGGGCTGGCGTCGCTTCGAGTGCAACGTCACCAATCTGATCACCGAACCGGCGGTCCTGGGCATCGTCTTCAACGCGCGCGACGTCACGGAGCGGACCCAGCTCGAGGAACAGCTGCGCCAGGCGCAGAAGATGGAGGTCGTGGGGCAGCTCGCGGGGGGCGTGGCCCACGACTTCAACAACCTGCTCACCACCGTGCTCGCCAGCAGTGATTTTGTGCTCCAGGAGATGCCCGCCGGTCACCCGCTGCGGGAGGATATCGAGAACATCCGCATCGCGGCCCAGCGCGGTGCGGCACTGACCAGCCGGCTGCTCGTCTTCAGCAAACCGAATGGCGCCGACCCGCGGGTGGTGCGCATCGCCGCCCGGGTGCAGAGCGCGCACCGGCTGATTCAGCGCCTGGTCGGCGACAGCTATACCCTCGAGCTGAAGGTGGATCACGCCAGTGGAGCCGCCCTCGTCGACCCCGACGAACTGGAGCATGCCCTCCTCAACCTCGCGGCCAACGCCCGGGATGCCATGCGCCTCGGCGGAACCATCACGCTGACCGTCGAGGATCGGGTGCTGGCGCAGCCGCTCGAGACCAGCGTGCTGGCGGTGCCGGCGGGTCGCTATGTCGTCGTCGCCGTTGCCGACCATGGAGTGGGACTGGATCTCCCCACCAAGGAACGGCTCTTCCAGCCCTTCTTCACCACCAAGCAGGCACAGCAGGGGACCGGCCTCGGCCTCACCGGGGTGCTCGCCTTCATGCGCCGCTCGCATGGCGGCATCAGCGTGGAAAGCACCCTGGGTCAGGGGGCGTGTTTTCTCCTCTGGTTTCCCCGACGCGAACCGCAGGAGGACCCGTCGTCGCGGGTCGAAGCCGGCTCACTGACGCAGGGAAGCGGCACCATTCTGCTGGTCGAGGACGACACGGTCGTGCGCCATGCCACGCACCGCATCCTCGTGGCCGGCGGGTACACCGTGCTTGACGCGCCCAACGCCGAACAGGCGCGACTGGTCTTCGCGGCCCATGCGGATACCATCGACCTGGTGGTCACCGATGTGATGATGCCGGGGGAGAGTGGCGCCGCACTCGCCGCCGGCCTGCGCCAGGCGCGGCCCGGACTGCCGGTGCTCTACATCAGCGGCTATCCCGGCGAAGATCTCGCCCGGCTGGGGCTCCAGGTGGGCGAGGTCGAACTGGTGCGGAAGCCGTTCGCCGTGCGGGAACTGATCGAGCGGGTACGGGAAGTGATGGGGAAGTAGGCGGTTGGAAGGTTGGGCGGTTGGGCGATGGGCGCGACCGAAGCGGCTTAGGAGTGGCGACCGAAGCGCCATGGGAGCGGCAAAGCCGCGACCCGGCGCGAGGGAGTGCCGCGACTCGGCGCGAGAGAGGGGCGATTGGGCGAAGATGGTGAAGTGTATTTCTTGTGGCCAACGGCTAACGGCCCTTCCGGAGTCCCTCCATGTCGAAGCGCTGGCCCCCTTTCCTCCTGATGCTCGCAACTGCCTGCAGTCGCCCCCCCGCCACCGCCGCCGATCTCGTCATCGTCAACGCCCACGTCTTCCTCGCCGACAGCGCCGGCACCTTTGCCGACGCGATCGCGGTCCGGGGCAATCAGATTATGGCGGTCGGGACACGCGCCGACATTGACGCGCTCCGCGGACCGAAGACGCGGGAGATCGACGCCGCGGGGGCTGCGGTGACGCCGGGCTTCAACGACGCGCACGTGCACTTCGTGGAGGGCAGTCTTTCGCTTGATCTCGTCAATCTGCTCGACGCCGACTCGCTCAGCGCCGTCCAGTCGGCGATCCGCGCCTTCGCCGCCGCGCATCCCGAGACGCCCTGGGTGCTCGGGCTCGGCTGGCTCTACGGCGCCTTTCCCGGCGGGCTGCCGACAAAGGAGCAACTCGACGCGCTGGTACCGGACCGCCCTGCGGCCATCGACTGCTACGACGGCCACACCAAGTGGGTCAACTCAAAAGCGCTGGCGCTCGCCGGGATCACGCGCACCACGCCGAATCCCCCCGACGGCATCATCGTGCGGGATCCGAGAACCGGCGAAGCGACCGGTGTGCTCAAGGAAGGCGCCCAGGCGCTGGTCGAGAAGATCATCCCGCAGCCGAGCCGGGAGGAGAAACTGCGGGCCATGACGCGGGGGATCGCGGAGGCGCACCGGTACGGGGTGACGAGCGTGCAGGAGGCCGGCGTCGACGACGAGGACCTGGAGCTGTTCGAGGCGCTCGACAAGGCAGGCGACCTGCAGCTGCGGACCTATGTGGCGCTCAATGTCGCGCCCCGGTTCACCGAGCGGGACGCCGACCGGCTCGATTCCATCCGCCTGCGCCATCCCGACAGCCCGATGCTCCGTCTCGGCGCCGTGAAACTCTACGCCGACGGCGTGATCGAAGCGCACACCGCCGCCATGCTCGCCCCATACGCCAACAGCCCGACGACGGGCCATCCGGAGACCACGCCGGCGGACATGACGCGCGTGGTACGGATGCTGGATCGGCGTGGCTGGCAAATCCTCATTCATGCCATCGGAGATGCCGGCATCCGCATGGCGCTCGACGCCTATGACTCCGCCTCAGCCACCAACCCTGCACCAGCCGGCGGACGACGGCATCGCATCGAGCACATAGAAGCGGTGAGTGCCGCCGATATTCCCCGGTTCGGCCGGCTCGGCGTCATCGCCTCGATGCAGCCGTTCCATGCCAGCCCCAACCGGAATGTGCTGGACATCTGGGCCGTGAATCTCGGCCCGGAGCGGGCCTCACGGGCCTGGAGCTGGAAGCGCATCCACGATGCCGGCGGCCGGCTCGCGTTCGGCACCGACTGGCCGGTAGTGGGGATCGACCCGCGACCGGGGATCCACAGCGCATTGACGCGACAGACCGCGGCGGGCCTTCCGGTGGCGGGCTTCATCCCCTCGCAGCGACTGCCGCTCGCCACAATCCTCCAGAGTTACACCAGCGCGGCGGCCTTTGCAGAATTCCAGGAGACGAAGAAGGGCACACTCACCGCGGGGATGCTGGCCGATCTCGTGGTGTGGAACCGCGACATTTTTGCGCTGCCGGTCGACAGCGTGCAGCGTGCGAGCGTGCGGGTGACGATACTGGATGGGCAGGTGGTGTATGAGGCGGGAACGGGCGATTAGGCGATTAGGCGATTCGCCCGGCCGCCCAA
>JBDTMI010000110.1:0-6566 GCA_039934355.1 Gemmatimonadales bacterium | reverse complement strand
AACCCCTGACCTCGTGAATGCCATTCACGCGCTCTCCCAACTGAGCTACGCCCCCGTTATATTAGCGCGCCCCGCTGACTCCCCGGTGGTTTGAAGAGCACGACAAGCTACTTGGCCGCAAGCGGGCATGTCAACTGCCCTGCGAACTTTCGGTGAAGGTGGAGGGTAACGTCCCGACATGACGAAGCGTTCCGGCGAGGGCAAGGCAGGTAAGGTCAGCACACCGGCCACCCGGGAGCCGGCCAGGCCCGCACCACGCAGCAGGAGCGGCGGCGCCGCCCCGCCGAGCCGGGACATTCCGCTCTCTCCGGTCCAGCAGATTCTCGCGAGCTCGGAGCCCAGAACGCCCCGCAAGGCGCGACGCGAGACCTCCAAGTCGCTCGGCGTCTACGACTCTGATCGTGACATCCTCGACCAGTACCTCTACGAAGTCAGCCTGACCCCCCTCCTCACGAGGCCGCAGGAGATCGCGATCGCGAAGCTGGTCCGCGAGGGCGATCCCGAGGCGATGCACGAGCTGGTGCGCCGCAACCTGCGGTTCGTCATCTCGGTCGCCAAGAAATATCAGAACCGGGGCCTGGCGCTCACCGACCTGATCGGCGAGGGCAACGTTGGATTGCTTACCGCAGCCCGGAAATTCGACCCCGACCAGGGCGTCAAGTTCATCTCCTACGCCGTCTGGTGGATTCGTCAGGCGATCCTCGCTTCGCTCGCGCGCCAGGGCCGTACCGTGCGGGTGCCGCTCAATCGGACCGCCGATCTGTCGCGCATCGTGCGGACGGCGGAAGCGCTGCGCCAGGAGCTGCGCCGCGAGCCGACGCCCGAGGAGATCGCCAAATCGACCGGATTGTCGCGGGAAGTGGTCCAGTCGCTCGCGGCACTCAATACCGCGGAGGTTCGGCTCGACGCACCCATGGAGATCGACGGCGACCGCGCGATGATCGAGCGCTTCGTCGCCGAAGACCAGGTCGACGCTGAGGAAGAGGCGATGGACCGGTTTCTCACCGAGGAGATCGAGACCGCGCTCAACACGCTGCCGCCCCGCGATGCCAAAGTCGTGCGCCTCTACTTCGGGCTCGATGGCGGCCGGGAGCACACCCTCGAGGAGATTGGCGGGATGCTTGGCGTGACCCGCGAACGGGTGCGTCAGCTGCGCGATCGCGCGCTGAAGCGGTTGCGTGAGGGCGACGTGGGCCGGGCCCTGGCGTCGTTCGCGGCCTGACGCGGGCCCGCGCGGTCTATCGCGATCCCGGTGCCCCGGATACCTTAGCCGCGTGCCTTCCCGTACTTCCCTGGGCTCCTCGCTCCGATCGCTCGTGGCGCGCGTCGGGGGCGGGGCCGTTCAAACCGCCCGTGCCCTGGCGGATCTGCGCACCTGGCTCCCGCATCTTGCCGTCCAGATGCGGCGGCTCGGCGTCGACTCGGTGCCGATCGCGTTGTTCATCGCGGTCTTCACCGGCATCGTGCTCTCCCTGCTCTCCAAATACATTTTCACCGGTGCGGTGCCGCTGTATTTCGTCGGCGCCCTGGTGGGCAAGACGATCATGATGGAGCTGGGGCCGGTGCTCACCGGTCTCGCCCTCGCCGGCCGGGTCGGCGCCAATATCGCCGCCGAAGTGGGCACCATGCGCGTCACCGAGCAGGTCGACGCGCTCGAGACGCTGGCCTACAATCCGCACAGTTATCTTGTCGTCCCGCGTGTCCTGGCCGGCGCGCTCATGTTCCCCGTCATCACCGCGCTCGCGATGGCCGTGGGAGTCGCGGCGGGGTGGTTCACCGCCATCAATCTGCTTGATCTCTCGTCGCTTGAATTCGTGAAGGGGCTGAAGCTCTTCTACCGGTTCAAGGATATCTGGTTCGGGTTGCTCAAGGCGGCGAGCTTCGGGGCGGCGGTGACGCTGGCGGGCTGCGTGCAGGGGCTGAAGACGCAGGGCGGCGCGGAAGGCGTGGGACGCAATACCACCCGTGCCGTGGTGCTCGGCTGCGAGGCGATCCTGGTGCTCGACGCCTTCTGGGCACTGGTGCTGCTGTGATCCGCTTCACCGAGGTCCACAAGGCGTTCGGGGCCAAGGTCGTGCTCGACGGTCTGTCGCTCGAGATCCCGGACGGCCAGACGACGGTGATTATCGGCTTCTCCGGCACCGGCAAGAGCGTCGCGCTCAAGCATATCGTCGGACTGCTGCGGCCGGACAGCGGCACGGTGGAGGTCGACGGCCGCATCGTCGCGGAGCTGGAGCCCGGAGCGCTGAGCGCGCTGCGCGGGGAGATCGGCTACGTCTTTCAGTTCGCCGCGCTGTTCGACTCGATGACCGTCGCCGACAATCTTCGGCTGGGCCTGGTACGCCGGGGGCTCGATGCCGACACGATCGGGCAGCGCATCCGCGAGAGTCTGGCCCTGGTGGATCTGCCCGGCGCCGAGGAGCGCTACCCCGCGGAGCTGTCCGGCGGCATGCGCAAACGAGTCGGCATCGCCCGCGCGATCGCCCTCCGGCCGCGCTACATTTTGTATGACGAACCCACGACGGGCCTCGACCCCGTCACCTCCGCAGTGATCGACGAACTGATGGTCCGCGCCCGCCGCGAACTGGGGGTGACCGGCGTCATCGTCACCCATGACATGCGGAGCGCCACCACCGTGGGAGACCGTATCGCCATGCTGCACCAGGGCCGGATCCGGCAAGTGGGGACCATCGACGAAATTCGCGCCACCGATGACCCGGTGGTGCGGAATTTCATCGAGGGCCGGCCGGTCGATGCCGACCGGTTCATTCCGCTGGGGCCCGCCGCATGAAGCGCGGCAACGAGTTTCTCGTCGGGCTGGTCCTGCTCATCGGGCTGGCGGTCGTGGTGGCCGGAGCGCTCTGGCTCTCGGAAGCCAACATCGGCAAGCGTGAGACGGTGCATGTCGGCCGATTCCGCACGGTCGGTGGTCTGGGGCCCGGCGCGCCGGTGACCTACCGCGGGGTACGGGTGGGCCGGGTGGAGGCGATCCGGCTGGCCGACGACTTCGTCGAAGCCGACCTGACCGTCTTCCAGGGCGTGGAGCTGCCGGCGCGGCCTGCGGTGATCGCGGCGTCGCAGAGTCTCTTCGGCGAATGGGCCGCGACCATCGTTTCCCGCGACCAGCCGCAGGAGGATCCCAACGTGCGCCAGATGCTGGCCGAAACCGCCGAGCCCGGGGACGACCGCTGGCCCGGCGCGACGCTCCCCGATGTCGGGCAGCTGACGGCGCAGGCCGGGCGCATCGCGACCGATATCGCCACGGTCGCCCAGCGAGTCACCGAGACGTTCGATTCTTCCGCCGTCGCCGAGTTGCGCCAGAGTTTGCGGAATTTCGGCTCAATCTCCAACCAGCTCGCCCGCTTCACCACCGAACAGACGGCCCGGCTCAACGGCGTCTCGGTCAACGCCGAGCGAATCTCCGACGAAGTCCTCGGCGCCTCGCAGCGCCTCGACGCGACCCTTGCACGTATCGACAGCGCGACCCAGGGCGGACAGCTCCAGGAGATCATGGGCAACGCCCGGACGGGCACCGCAAACCTGAAAGACGCGTCTGCCGACCTGCGCGAGCTGGTCGCCACGGCCCGTGGCCAGCAGGCGACGTTGGTGCACACGCTCCTTGCCGCGGATAGCGTGCTCTCCGCCATCCAGGAGGGCAAGGGCACCGTGGGGCTCCTCGCCCGCGATCCCGCGCTGTACAATGAGTCCATCGAGACGATGCAGGAGATGCGTCGCCTCCTGGCCGACATTCAGGCCAATCCCCGCAAGTACTTCAAGTTCTCGGTCTTCTGATGGCGAAACCCAAGCGCAAGGCGGATCGCGAAGTCAGCGCCGGCGGGATCGTCTTCCGCCGCGGCGTTGATCAGCAGGCCCGCTTCCTCCTGATTCGCGATCCCTACGAGCACTGGGGATTCCCCAAGGGGCATCTCGAAGGGGAGGAGACGCCGGCGCAGGCCGCGGAGCGCGAGACCATGGAAGAAACCGGGCTGGACGACCTGCAGCTGCATGGGCCGATCCGGATCATCGACTGGCACTTCCGTTTCAAGGGCCGGTACATCCACAAGTTCTGCCACTTCTTCCTGTTCGAGAGCCCGGCAGCGGCGGTCGTGCCGCAACTCGAGGAGGGGATCACGGATCATCGCTGGCTCTCCCTTGATGAGGCGCTCGAGACGCTGTCGTACGACAACGCGCGCGGCGTCCTCAAGCGCGGCGGGGAGATGGCCCGTACGCTCGTGGCCGTCGGCGCCGGGCGTGCGCCGCGGGCCGAACGGGAACCGGCCCCGGCCCTCCCGGAGGAGTAGGATGCCGGTGGTGGTCGCCCTCCTCCCGGGCGCCGATGCCCGGCAGGCCATCCGCCGCACCCTGCCCGCGACCGGACCGTGGTCGCTGATCTCCAGCCGCACCCTCCGGCAACTCGAACAGGTCCTGCTGAGCCGGCTGGTGGACGCCGTGGTGTTCTCACCCTCCACCACCTCGCTCGGCGAACTCGCCCCGCTGCGCGGGCGCTTTCCCGACATTCCCTGGATGGCCTTCGCGCCGTTCCGCCCCGATGATGGCCAGATGCTGGCCGATTGTCAGGCGCACGCCGTCGCGCTCCTGCTGGTCGATGGGGTCGACAACGCCGTGGCCGGCGAATTGATCGTGCGCCATTCCGCTGCTGCCGAGCGGCGCCGCGCCATGCAGGAGGCCGTGCGGGTCCTGCGGCTGACCGACACGGTGCAACGGCAGGTGTGGGCCTACCTGCTCGACCGTACCGATCTGACGGTCCGCACCGTGGGGCTCGCCCGCGAGATCGGCTGCTCGCGGGAACATCTCTCCCGCCAGTTCGGCGCGGGTGGGGCACCGAACCTCAAGCGGGTGATCGACCTCACCCGCATCGCCTGCGCGGCGGGATTGCTGCGCAATCCGGGCTATGACCTCGTCACCGTCGCCCGCATCCTCCGCTTCGCCACGGCCAGCCACCTCAACGTCACCGCCCGCCGGATTGCCGGCGTCTCGGGGCGCGGGCTGCCGGGGCTCGGGCCGCGGGGAGTCCTGGCGAATTTCACCCGCGGCAAGACCCGCAGCCGGGTCTAACGCCCCCAGCCAGAGGATTTCGATGTCGCCCCGTCACCGCACCCTGGCTCGCCTCATGCTCCTCGTCACCGCCTGCGCCGGGTCGCCCCCGCGACCCACAGCCGATGCCACGGCTGCGCGGACACTGCCGCCTGCGGAAATCCGCGGCGTCACCTGGGAATTGACTGAGCTGCATGGCGCGCCAGTTTCCCCCGGTGCCCGCCCGGCGCCGACTCTCCGCCTGGCCGTCGATACCCTCCGCATGACCGGCTCCGGCGGCTGCAACCGCATCGCCGGCAGCTACATGATG
Source organism: Gemmatimonadales bacterium (assembly GCA_039934355.1). Classification (GTDB taxonomy): domain Bacteria; phylum Gemmatimonadota; class Gemmatimonadetes; order Gemmatimonadales; family GWC2-71-9; genus JADJOM01. The sequence goes on along the minus strand of JBDTMI010000110.1, from coordinate 1,201 downwards.
CGCGGTGCCGAACTCCGCTTCGGCCCGCTCCTGACCACCCGGATGTTCTGTCCCGGCGCCATGGACGTGGAGACGGCCTTCTCGGCCGCGCTCGCCGCCGTGCAGCGCTGGCGCCTGGCTGGGCCGGAGCTCGAACTCACCGCGGCAGACACCGTGCTCGCCAAGCTGCGCCGCCAGTGAGCGGCGATCCGCGGGTGTACTTCGCCGCCGAGCGCACCCTGCTGGCGTGGGTACGCACCGGCATCGCGGCGATCGGGCTGGGCTTTGTCGTCGCCCGATTTGCGCTGTTCCGCCGGCTGCTCGATCCGGCGCTCGCGGCAGTGTCGCCGACCGGCCCCACCGTCTATATGGGAAGCGGCCTGGTGCTGCTGGGCGCGTTCTCCTCCGCCATTGCGGCCTGGCAGTTCCTGCACTTTCTCCGCAGCCTGGCCCCGGCGGATCGACCCTCCCCCCACGCCCACTGGCCCGCAGTCCTGCTGTCGATCGGTCTGGCGGTACTCGGAGTGCTCCTGGGTCTGCACCTGGTCAGCTGAGGGTCGTGAGGGCGCGATCACCGGCGATTTCGACAACTGCATGGGGCTTGGACATGCCGGTCGGTGCTCCCCCGGGGCCGGATTTTCCCGGAGCGGCCCCGGTTGCCATACCTCCGACCTTGTGATAGTTTTCACAAGCTAAGTCGGAACCCAGTTCCATCCCCACCTGCGAGTACTATGGCGACCGAATCCATCCTCCGTCCGGGCGAACTGAAGGACGTCCTGCTCCGGGAAATCGAGCAGGCCGATCTGGCGTCGGTGGACGTGAGCGAGGTTGGGACTGTTCTCGAAGTGCGCGACGGCGTCGCCCGGGTGTACGGCCTGATGAAGGCGGTCGCGGGCGAGATGCTCGAATTCACCGTCGGAGCGACCGGGGAAATCGTCATCGGGCTCGCGCTCAATCTCGAGGCGGACAACGTCGGCGCCGTGATCATGGGCGACTACCTCAAGCTGCGTGAGGGCGACGAGGTGCGGTGCACCGGGCGCCTCCTCGAAGTGCCGGTGGGTCCGGGGATGCTGGGCCGGGTGGTAAACGCGCTGGGACAGCCGGTGGATGGTCGCGGACCGATCCAGGCGACGGGCACCCGCGCGGTCGAGATGGTGGCGCCGGGCATCATTGTGCGGCAGCCGGTGAAGGAGCCGCTGCAGACCGGCATCAAGGCGATCGA
>JBDTMI010000109.1:0-6931 GCA_039934355.1 Gemmatimonadales bacterium | reverse complement strand
CGTGCTTTCTCGATCCCGCGCTCGCCGGGCTTTGCAGCTTATGCGCGGTCGTTAGCGCGCTTGACTGGTCGCTCACCCCGGAGTTATACTCCGGTATGAAGACCGCTATTTCCCTCCCTGATGACCTCTTTCGTTCGGCTGATACGCTGGCCGAGCGCCTCGGGGTGTCCCGCAGCCAGCTCTTCGCGACCGCCGTGGCGGAGTTCCTCGCCAAGCACCAGGCGAAGAAGATCACGGACCAACTCAACGCCGTCTACGCCTCTCAGGACAGCCGCATCGACCCCAGTCTCACCCGGCTGCAAGCCCGTTCCGTCCCGCGTGACGCGTGGTAGTCGAACGGGGCGCGGTGTGGTGGGCTGATCTTCCCGAGCCGCGCGGCTCCGAGCCGGGGTTTCGCCGTCCGGTGCTTATCGTGTCTGCGGAAGCATTCAATCGCAGTCGGATCCAGACGGTGTTGGCGGTCGCCCTGACCACCAACCTCTCCTTGGTCGCGGCGCCTGGGAATGTGCTGATTCCGGGTAAGGCGGCCGGCTTGCCCAAGGATTCAGTTGCCAATGTGACACAGGTGGTGACGCTCGATCGGGATTTCTTGCGTGAACCGGCAGCCAAGTTGGCACCCAAACTCTTGCAACAAGTCGACGCCGGGCTCCGATTGGCACTTGGACTTTGAGCAAGTACTGCGCGCGCTAACAACCGCATGAAGCTGCCAAAGCCCAGCCCACCGGCAGTGCCCGTTGCAGCCCTTGTTGGCTGGGCTTTGCAGCTTATGCGGGGGCGTTAGCGCGCTTGCTCGATTCCTCAGGATTGCCGGTTGGACTTCCCTCCCCCATCTTTGGGCAGCCTTCAGCTCTGAGATTCTCATGCCCTCTGAAATGACCAAGGAACGCCTCGTCCACGCCATGCAGCAGCTGCCGGCCGACGCGACCATCGAACAGGCTATGGAACACCTGTACTTCCTGGCCAAAGTCGAGCGCGGTCTGGCGGAAGACGCGCGCGGTGAGGCCGTCTCCCATGAGGAGGCTCGGCGGCGGATTCTGGGATGACCCTAGCCCGCTGGACTCCCCAAGCCCTTGAAGATCTCGAGGCCATTCGCGCCTACGTCTCACGGGATTCCGTTCAATACGCGGCAGTGTTGGTTGAGCGCCTATTCACAGCTGTCGATCGCCTGGAAGTGTTCCCAGATTCCGGCCGGATTGTTCCAGAGTTCCAGCGTCGGGACCTGCGCGAGGTCATCCTCGGTTCGTACCGGATCGTCTACCGCCTTTCCGCGGACCGGGCCGTGATCCTGACAGTATTTCACGGCGCACGCCTCTTCCCCAAGACGGTTGAGGGCGCGCTGTGAATTCAAGTGTGAAGTGCAACGCTCCCCGCGATAGTGCGGGTCTGGGCGGTCACGTAAGCGACGCATAACACTCCTCCGGGGTGCGGTAGTGGTGGCGCTTGCGCGGCCGGGTATTCAGGGCGCGGGCGATGCGGGTGCAGTCCCGTTGCGTCAGGCAGGCCATGCTCTGCCCTTTCGGGAGATACTGCCGCACGAGGCCGTTGGTGTTCTCGTTGGTGCCCCGCTCCCACGCGTGATGCGGCGTGGCGAAGTAGACGGTCGTGCCGGTTGCCTGCTCGATGCGCGCGAAGTCGTGGAACTCGGTGCCGTTGTCGGCAGTGATGGTGTACACCGGCTGCCGCTCCTGGCGGAGGAGGGCGATGACGCGCCGCGTCACCTCGGCCGTGGTCCGGGCCCGGAGCTTCCCGAGCACCAGGTAGCCGGTCTTCCGCTCGACCAGACTCAGCACGCAGTGCCGATCGCCCGTCCCCAGGATCGTGTCCATTTCCCAGTGCCCACCCTCGCGTCGGGTCTCGATGGACGCCGGCCGCGCCGTGATCGGGCGCTTGCCCGCCATGCGGCCTCGGCGCTCATAGGATCCGTAGCGCTTGCGACGGCACTTCGGACTGCACCGCAGGTGGGTGTGCAGCAAGCCGCCGCGCCGCTTGTCGGCCCAGACGTACCGATAGATCGTCTCGTGACTGATGTGCCGCTCGCCGGTCTGCCGCAGCACCGCCGCGATCTGCTCGGGACTCCACTTCAGGGCCAGGCGCGCCGTGACGCGGGCAAACGCCGTAGGTGTGAAGCGATCGTGCCTCCGGCTGCGCCAGCGCCGCGCACCTGACCGGGCCTGCGCAAAGGCGGGGCGATAGCCCCCATCGGGGCGGGTGTTCCGGGCGAGCTCGCGACCGATGGTGCTGCGATGCCGCCCCAGCGCCCGGGCGATATCCGCGGGCCCGAGCCCCAGGCCCCGCAACACGCCCAGCGTATATCTTTCGTCTGCGGTGATCCGTGAGTACATGGGGCCCTTCGTTCTCTTGGAGGAGATCAGAAGGATACCCGACTGGCAGGTCACCGTACTCATTTCGCCGACAGCTGTTGCACTTAGTTTATGAATCCGCGTTATGAATCCGCGCCACCTAACAGGCGCATGAAGCTGGCAAAGCGCGGCCGGGTCGCCCGCGAGGAATAGAACCGTGAGCCGCGCTTTGCCAGCTTATGCGCGGTCGTTCGGCGGCCGGCGGGAATGCTCGAGGGCAAGACCTACGATGAAGTCATCCCTGCACATCACCCCGTTCTCTATCCAGATCGAGGCAGAGATTCTGTCTGATCTCCGAGAGCGCATTCGCAACACGCGCTGGCCTGATCAGGCACCAGGCACAGCCTGGGAGCAGGGGACTGACCTTGAGTACCTTCGACAGTTGCTTGCGTATTGGGCCGACGAGTTCGATTGGCGCGCACAAGAGCGCCGGCTGAACGCGTCCCAGCAGTTCCGCGCCGAGCTCGACGGCGTCCACATCCACTTCGTCCATGAGCGGTCGAGGCAGGGGTGTGGCATTCCGCTGATCCTGACGCATGGCTGGCCCAGCACGTTCGCCGAGCTCCTTCCGCTCGTCCCATTCCTGACCGATCCAAAGGCCCACGGTATCGATGGTCCCGCGTTCGATGTCGTCATTCCTTCGCTGCCTGGTTACGGGTTCTCCGGGCGACCCACTCAGGCGGGGGTGAACTACCAGCACGTCGCGGGGCTGTGGCACCGCCTCATGCGTGGCCTGGGATACGACCGGTACGGGGCTCAAGGCGGGGACTTCGGGGCCGGGGTCACCACGTTCATGGCATTGACCGATCCCGAGCCGGTGATCGGCATCCACCTGAGCAATTTGGAGATCACGCCATACACTGGCCCAGGATCGCGACCGCTGTCCGCAGCGGAGGCAGCCTATCGCGCGATCAACGAGGCATTTTGGCAGACGGAATACGGCTACAAGGCGATCCAGTCAACCAAGCCGCAGACGCTTGGCTACGGGCTGAACGACTCGCCGGCCGGGCTCGCCTCCTGGATACTGGAAAAGTGGCGCGCCTGGGCCGATTCTCGCGGGAACCTCGATGCGCGCTTCTCCCGCGATGTCCTGTTGACCACGGTGACGCTCTATTGGGTCACCCAGACGATTACATCCTCGATGCGGGACTACTTCGACAACGACAACCGGCGGTTCCGAGTGACCATCGGACCAGAACAGTTCGTCAACGTGCCGACTGGCATCGCCGTCTTCGCCAATACGTTTGTCGATGAGGGAACACCTCCCCGTGAGTGGGCCGAACGCCTATATAGCGTGCGCCGGTGGACCCCAATGCCGAACGGCGGGCATTTCGCCCCGACCGAGGAACCCGAGTTGCTCGCCCGTGATATCACAGCGTTCTTTGCCGGCTTATGAGACTGCGCGCGACTACCCGTCCCTTGGAGGCGCTTCGCTATCGAGGCGGTTCACGGTCCGGAGAGTCGCGCCATTGGAGATCCGGTACCGGTGCGGTGCCGCCGAACCACCGCATGCAGCTGCCGAGGCGCGACACACGGCGGCATATTCTTCTCGCCCGTCCAGCCGCGCTTCGCAGCTGATGCGCGGGCGTTAGGCAGCACGGTTCGATGGGACGCCTACCCTGAGGCCATTCCATGGCGGCCACTCGTTGCAATGTCACGATTCGACCAAACCACACCTGGGCGCTCCTCGCCTCATTCCTCTTTTGTGCCTGCGTATCAGGACCAAGGCCGATGACCCACGCTCAACTCACGGACCTCGCCACGCGCTACGCCGCAGGGTGGAGCAGTCAGAATCCGGACAGCTTCGCATCCTTCTACTCGGAGCAGGGATCTCTTCAAGTCAATGGCGGAGCGCCGGCAGTGGGGCGTGCCTCCGTTCGGGCAGCGGCCCAAGGCTTTATGACCGCTTTCCCCGACATGCTTGTCCGCATGGATTCCGTAACGCAAACTGGCGACCAAGCCACCTTCTATTGGGTTTGGACGGGCACCAATACCGGGCCGGGTGGGACCGGGAAGGCTGTGCACATGAACGGATACGAGGAATGGACCTTCGCGCCGAATGGGCTTATTGCTCAATCGCTGGGCCATTACGATGAGGTCGAGTACCAGCGGCAACTCCGGGAGGGAGTGACGCCAGCGCCGTGAGAACCTACGCGGGAGCCCGCGACTGCCTTGCGAGTGCTGCCTAACCACCGCATGAAGCTGCCAAAGCGCGGCTGGCGTGGCGGTACTTCTCGACTTGTGAGCCGCGCTTTGCAGGTTATGCGTGGTCGTGAGCCAGCGCCTATACCAACGGTGTAGCCATTTGGCGTTTTCCAAGTACCATGAGATAGTTCTTACCAAGGCAGCCTGGGCGCGCATCGCCACTCAGCGAAGCTTCTGGGACCTTCTGAGATTGGCGCGTGTCACCAATTCATTTGCCATGGCGTATCCGCCCCTTGTGGCACCAATCAGATATCAGAGCCCACGCGCGCGGAGGGATCGTACGTCAGCTCTCCTCTACGCCGGGTCACTGCTCGTCGAGGGCATGACGGTTGCGAGGAGCCTGGAGCCGCACTATCGTGACCTACCACAATGGCAGGTAGGTTTCGGGCCCATACTTGTGGACCCGGTGGTCCTGACACTCGAGTCTCAGTTCCTCAAGACCATACGAGACAAAACTACTTTTCATGTGGATCGCGCCGTCTTCAAGGCAGCCTTAAAGCAGATGGACTTCACTGAATACCGCATGGCTTCGGGGAGTACCTTCAGAGCGGGAGACATCTATTTCGACATCGCGGACGAGGCCGTGCTCGCATTCATTACTGGCGGCTTCACAGGCGACGATCACCTGCATGTGCTGGACACGTTCATGACTGCCACGTCGCGCCTTGCCAATCGCTTTCTCAGGGCGGCGCACAGATTGCTCCCCAAGGTCTTCCGTGACCTCGGCGCTGGTAAACGACGTCTTCGCGCCTGAGGCTGAGTTAGCAAGTTTGAAGTGCAACACTCAGGTGACATAGCGCTCCTCCGGCGTGTCGTAGTTGAGGCGTTTGCGGGGTCGGCGGTTCAGGCGGTGGGCGTCTGGAGTGAGCGGCTCGCTTCCCGCCTCAAACCCTGGCACGCAGCGTCGTTCTGGTGCGGCTTCCTCTCGGACGCCGTCGGCACCGATCTCATGCGCCGGCTCGCGGGCGGATTTCACTGGAGCTTTCACTCCACCACCAGAGTATTCGCGCTGCTGCTCATGCTGGCCCATGCCATGTGGGCCACCCCCGTGCTGTTGCGCCACAAGGAACGCGCCATGCTAGTCTTTCATCGGGGGAGCATCGTGGTCTGGGCAGTCTGGCTCGTGCCGTTCGGCACCGGAATGGTCTTGGGCATACTGAGGGCCCGCTAGCCGTTGGCAGCTCTCACTACCTAGCCCGAGACTGAAGCAACCGTGCCAGTTTGCAAAACAGGCTCGCTCCTCCGATTGTCATTGCGTTCCGACATCCCACCCGCCTTCTCCGGTTCCCCTTACCGCCCCACCGTCCCTAACTTGCACCAGCTCCCAGGCTCCAGGTCGTTGTCCGTCAATCCAGAGGCTTCCGTGCCCCAACACTCCATCCGATACGCAACAGGACTCTGGCTCGGCCTGCTGCTGCCCGCTGTGGCGGGGGCCCAGGGGGCAATCACGGTGGTTGATAACCCCGGCGGGGGGCAGTACGTCTACGGTCCGATCAGCGAAGGGGCCTCAGAGCGGGCGGTGGTAGTCGACATGCTGAGCCGGATTCATCAGAAATTCGGTGACTCCCCCAAGGTGGGCCGGGTCCTCCGTGACCGCACGGGCCAGTCACTCGCGGCCTTCTTCGATACCAGGACCGGGGCCCCAGGTGGTGGGCCGGTGTCCGGGATGATCATTCTGTCAGAACCCAGGGGCAGGCCCGGTACGGCCGCGGTCATCTACGACATGTCGAGCCGGTTCCCTACCACGGCTGGCCAGATGCTGCGGCGGCTCAACGGCATCACTGGCGGATCGCCGGCGGCCGAGCATCCCGCGTCAGAGAGGAGGGCCACGGGTACGGCGCCCAATGCGCCTGCGAGGGTGGCCATCGGGACGGCGGAACCGCTGCAGTTCGCTCCCTTTCCCGACGGCACCGGTAGTGTCGGCCTGCCGGCCGGATGGCGCATCGTGGAGGCCGCCCATGGCGGGGCCATTGCCCGGGGGCCTCGGGGTGAACAGGTGGTCTTGTCCCGAGCCTTTGATGCCGTGGATCCGCGCAATCCCGCGGCCCAGCAGATGATACGGAGCATGGGAATGCCGGGCAGCATGGTCGCCATCCAGTACGGCCTGGACCCGACCCAATCGTATCTGTCGGCGGTCAATCAGATGGCCCAGAAGCAGCATCGCGAGCCAGCCGCCATCCACATCACCACTGTGGAGCATCAGAAGGGGCCGGACGGTTTTCCCTTCGCCGTGCTCAGCGGCGACGTCGATCTGCATGACGGCCAGGGCGTGCGGGATATCACGGTACACGAGTATGTGATGAGTAAGCCTGACCAGCAGGGCAACTGGGGGCTGGTGGTGTTCTCATTCATCGTCCCCAGGGGTG
>JBDTMI010000108.1:0-7120 GCA_039934355.1 Gemmatimonadales bacterium | reverse complement strand
AGGGGGTTGGAGGTTGGACTATAAGGTAAGGGCGGTGGGCGAGTGGGCTAGGGGTCAGGGTACGGGCCGCCGATGGCTGTCAAGCCAGGCCTGCGCGGCAGCCCGGCGTTCGTGATAGCGTGGTTCGGCCTCGCTCCAGGTGCGGACCACGAAGCTGTAGTGCACCCTGGCGCTGTCGACCTCATTGAGCGCAGCAAAGGCCTGCCCCATTGCTTCATGCAGTTCGGCCTGGGTGACGTAGAGCGTCGAGCCCCTCATGATATCGGTGTGGAGTGCGTTGCGAAGGATCGGCACCGCCTCCGCCGCCCGCCGCTGGCTAATCAGCAGCTGCGCGAGCTGCATATTGATCCGGGTATAGCCATCAGACGGAGCAAAGATCGCTGCGCGGAACTCCGCTTCCGCCTCGGGCCACTGCTGTCGCGCCTCCGCGAGCAGCGCCTTGGGGTAGTGGTAGGCACGCTGGTCGCGGCCAAAGCCGCTGATCTGTGCCAGCTGCTCCAGCCGCTGTTCCACGATACGCAGCGATGCAGTGTCCCCCGCCGTCGCCAGATAGGTGCTGCCTCGAGTCAGCCACCAGGCGATGGTGCGGGGGGAATCGGGGCCATCGCTCCCCGGTACCGCCTGCCGTCCGAGCGCCGGACGCACGAGGCGGGTGGCCGTGGCGGTATCGCCCGCCTCCCAGGCCGCCTGAGCGAGCTGCGCTTCGAAGCTCTCACGTCCTCCCCGCAGCAGCTGCCCTGCACGCCGGCTGGCCTCGGCGGGGCGTCCGCCATTGCGGAGTACGCCGGACAGCATCCAGTCGAATTGGTCCCGGGTGGAGTTGGGGGTCCGGGCGAGAGTGTCGAGTAGGAGCCGTCGCGCCGCCGGCGCTTCACCACGCCGCAATGCTGACGAAATCGTCTGGTAGACCAAGTCCACATCGCCACGGCGACGATCGGTCATTTGCAGCGCGATGGCCCGCGCTTCGTCGAAGCGATCCTGATATTCCAGCACCACCGCCATGAACCGGTCGGCCCCGAGGGCATCGGGTCGGGCGGCGCGCCACTGGCGCAGCAGTTGCTCGGCAGCGGCCTGGGAGTCCTGCACTATGAGCACGCTGGTGAGGATGGAGTAGGCCTCGCAGGCGGGGCAGGAACCATCCACTCGCTTGGTCGCGGTCGTGTCGAGGGCGAGGGCCTGGCGGGCGAGCTGTGCCGAGCGGTCGAATCGCCCGTAGTTGTACGCCGCCGTGGCCGCCTTGACCAGCAGATCGGTGTCGCGCGGATTTTGCGCCGCCAGCAGTTCCGCGAGCGGGAGCACCCGCGGGTCGTTGTTGGTGATTCCAGCCTGCAGATCGATCAGCCGGCGCTCCTCCGGGGTGGCGTATCGCGCCATGCGGGCCGCCTGCTGCATGTAGCGCCTGCCGGTTCCCTGATCTTCCCACCCAACCAGGTTGACCAACCAGTACGCCGCCATCGCGAAGGTCGAATCTTCCGCCAGCGCCGCTTCCATCTCCTGCTGGGCTTCCTTGCTGTCCTGATGGGTGTAATACGCCTCCAGGCCCCGACGGTAATGATCACGGACGCTCGCGGATCTCATGCTGACCGCGGGGCTGTTGCTGAGTTGGGCCCGCCGCCTCGTATGGGTGCGCCAGAGCGCGCCCCCACCGAGCAGCAGGAGCAACCCCACTGCGGCGGCGAGTAGATACCACTGCTTTTTCGCCGGCGAGGAAACGGGAGGAAGTACTATCGTTTTGGCGATGGGAACGCCGAGCGTTTCAGTCGCCGGCGCTGGAAGGGCGATCGGGACGACGTCTGGTGCAACGGCAGGTGCTTCGGGCGGCGCGCCGGCTGCGGGCGCCGTTTGCGCTGCCGCACCTGCCGAACTGCTCACCGTCGCACTCCGCTCCCGGACCCGCGCAATCAGCGCCTGAGTCTCGGCCGATGGCTCGTCGCCGAATTCCGCCTTGAGCCGGCGGGCGAAGGTCTCGTAGGCGCGAAGGGCGCCGGCCCGGTCGCCCATCCGGTCCAGCAATGCGATCAGGCGACGGAGTGCGATTTCGTCATCGTGGGTGAGGGAGAGCGCCTGACGACCAAATGTCGTCGCCGGGCCGCTCTTGCGGTTGCGCTCTGCCCCTTCCGCCAGGTCCCACGCCGCGTTCGACGCCAGCGTACGCAGCCGGCCCCGTTCCTCCTCCAGCCAGCGCTCGAAACCGGCCCCGCCATCGGGAACGAAGAAGGCCGGCATCAAGTCGCCGCGGTACAGCTCCAGCGCCTCCTCCTGTCGTCCATTGCGGACCGCGTCGAGAAAGGCCGGCACATCGCACCAGCAGACTTCCGGCAGCACCCGCACCTCGTCATCGCCCGCCGTTTCGAAGAGATCCTCTCCCAGATCATTCCGCAGGACATAGAGGGCCTGGCGCACTGCCTTCCGGGCCGCCGTCTGGTCCATCTCGGGCCAGAGCAGCGCGGTCAGGGTGTCCCGGCGGGCGTAGCTGCCCCCCTCTCTCGCGGCCAGATAGGCCAGGAGAGCCAGCCGCTTCGGGCGGCCGAGGAGGGGACGGAGATCACGCCCATCAGTGGCGGAAAGTTGAACACCGCCAAGGAGTTGGAGCCGCAGCATAGGATGGTCGGAAGGTACGGCGAGGGGGCGTCTCCTGCCAAGAGACGGGGGGAGGACAGGGGCGGGACGAGGGCGGCGCAGGTTGGTCTCGTCGCGCAAGTCACCACCCTCTCCTGGAGCTTCGCATGTCGGGCCTGCATGAGATAGCGGCGATCCGCCCAGCCAGCAGCTCGGCGATCCGGAAATGACCGACCTCCCCTCAGGCTGTCAGCGCTCAATCGGTGCGCTACGATCACTGCGACTGGCTGGTATCACCGCCCTGGCCATGGTCGGCCTCGCGTGCAAGGTGAACGACGAGCCCAACCAGCTCCAGGCGGTGGGCATGATCGGGAACTGGGTGGTGACTCAGGCCTCGCTTGATGAAGCGGGCAACGGCCGAGGCAGTTGCGCCATCACCCCTGATTTCACGATGACCATCGACAGCGGTCCGCCGGGGATGTCGGTCAGCGTGCCGACCGCAGAGTCGCTGGTGTGCCGGGGAGCGGCGATCACCACCTATCCGCTCACTCTCCCGGATTCACTCGCCGTGCTGGATGCGGGCGCCGGACTGCAGCACGCGGTGGTCTTTCACTTCACCAGTGCACCTCAGGAGCTGGTGGCATTGGTCTGGCCGGACATCACCGGCGATTCCATCGGCTGCATCCTGGTCAACCTCGATACGGCGGCGGTCGTCGCTGGACAGGCTAGCTGGACGGCGGTGCGGCAATGAGCTCCGCCCGGGCCACTCCCTCATCCGGGTGCGCCGAGCGCGCCTGACTCTAACAAGGAGAATCCTCGTGTCCCATCGAATGCACTCGCGGGTGGTGGTTGTGGGCCTCATTGCAGCCGGGGCAGTAGCCGCCTGTTCCGACGGGTCGGGGCCTGGGTCTGACCTGACTCCCGGCACCTTCCAAGTGGCGTCGATCACCTTCGCGCCGGTCTTCCCCTTCGCCGAGTGCGTCGTCCCCTCGTTTCAGTTCGAAGTTCAGAAGGATCAGCTGGGGCAGCTCGGGTTCATGTACCCCGACAGCCTCAGCTTCACCTGCGACGGCTCGTTCACCCGGCCGCTATTCGCCGAGGCGCCGGCCCAGGTCGCGGACTCGCTGGAGATCGCCTGGTCCGACATCGCCCCGCCAGATGACACCACCCGGACGCTCGTGCTGCGCTGGAAGCCCGGCCACTCCAACCTGACGGGCAACGCCCTCTTCAACGTCCTCGTGCCAGCACCAGAAGCCAGCTGGACCGGCACCCGGCAGTGACCGCGCTCCATCCGCCATTGTCGACAAGGGGTCGACGCCTGCAGTCCCATATCCCCGGACTCCGGCTTTGCCTCGCCGGAGCGCTGCTCGGGCTCACCGCCTGTGCGCCGGGCGCGACTGAGGCGGGAGATCCCGCGGTCACCGGGGATTCCCGTGCCGCTGCAACGAATGCGCACGTGCCCACGAGCCAGGGCTGGCCGGTCACCGGCCTGGGCACGCTCGGATTCGGCCAGTTCAGTGCTGCGCTCGACATCAATGTCACCAGCACCGTCGTGGGTTACTCCGCCTACGATCTGTCAGGTGATGTGCACGCCTTCCGCTGGAACCAGGGGAGCGGCATGCTCGACATCGGGACACTCGCCGCGCCGGGCACGCTGGGCTTCTACCAGAGCGTCGCCTTCGGGGTCAACGACCTGGGAGAGGTAGTCGGCTGGTCGGATGCCTACCACGGATTCCTGCTCAACCGGGCATTCTACTGGAGTGCGGCGACGGGTATGGTCGAACTGCCGAGCGACACACTCCACATGTCCTACGCGCATGATATCACGAACGGGAGCGTCGTGATCGGCTGCGGAGTCCTGCCGGGGAAGGTGCGATCCCAGATCCTGCGCTGGGACAAGAGTGCGGTCGGCGGGTGGCAGGTGACCGGGCTGGGAGAGCCGGCGGCAGCGGGTGGACAGGCCTGCGGGCTGGGGCTGAACGGTGCGGGGAGTGTCGTGGGCTCTTATCCCGGGCCGGGCGTGCTGACCGGGTTCTTTCGCAAGCCCAGCGGCGGCTACGTGACGCTGGGCGCGGGGACGAAGGCCAATCGGGTCGTCGCGTCGCGCTTCGTCGGATATGGAGGACAGACACTGCCGGGCGGGGTCACCGATCCCGGCGCTGGCCTCCCCTGGGAGTGGCCCAACCTGACGGCGGGGCCCTACTCCCTCGGCTATCTCTACCTCCCCGGCGGCGAGGCGAGCGATCTGAATGCCGGCAACCACATCGTGGGCACGGTCGCGGGTTCGCCTTCACTCACGTATCCCCCCTATTCCCGGGCGTTCTACTGGGATTGTGCCGGGGGCATGGTGGATCTGGGCAGTCTCTTCGATCAGTCCTTCGATGCCGCCTCCGCCGCGGCGATCAATGCCGGCGACATCGTCGCAGGGACCAGCAATGGCTTTGCGGTCATCTGGGGGGTGACGCCATCGGCCACCTCGGTGGTCCCGCTGCCGTATCAACCCCGATGCATCGATCCTCCCACCGTCATCTTCGGCGCGGGGCGCTTTCTCCAGAGCGGACTCCTCTCCCGTCCCGGCTTCGATGCCACGCTGCTTGATCCGAACACCGTGACCGTGAGCGATGGATTCGGTCATGTGACGCCGATCGCGCATCGGCTCAAGCCACCGGGCCCGCCCACGTTTCAGCTCAGGGATATCAATGGCGACGGCGTGCTGGACATGCAGGTCCAGTTCTCGACCACCGAGATGATCAACGCCGGCACGCTCACCCGTCAGAGCTTTCAGTTCGTGGTGTCGTGGATCGATCCAACGGGATTGCCAGGGTCGGGCAAGTATCCGGCCCGGGTGCGGTAGCACACATCCCGGCGTCGGCCCGATGGCCCGCGCCCGCTCAACTTTCTGGAGGCAAGGATGCTTCATCGACGAATGGGCAGCGAGCAACTGCTAATGCTGGCGGTGATCGTGCTGATGGGCTGCGCCCCGGATGAGTCCACCGCACCGGCACCCGAGATGCCGCCGGCGCCCACTCCCGCGCGGACTGGCTACTTGGTCACGGCCACGCCGATCGATCTGGGAACGCTAGGCGGTCCGTTCCAGCACAGCGTTGCCACCGGTCTCAACGACCTGGGTCAAGTGGTGGGATGGAGCGAGACGGGCGTGGGAGTGGATCATGCCTTCCTCTGGCAACAGGGTTCCGGGATGATCGACCTCGGCACGCCGAACGGCCAGCCGTCCTACGCCACGGCCATCAATCCGTCGGGCCTCGTGGCCGGCTACACCCGGGATGCATCCGGCCGGGAGGCGCCCTGGGTGTGGGCGGGAGGCGTCTTCACTCTGCTGCCACTGCCTGGAGGAGCCACCGGACGCGCGATGGCGATCGAGCCGGGGGGCACGCTTGCCGGGTGCATGCTGACGGGAGCACCGGATCCGGAGATCCTCCGCTGGGTTCCCAAGGCTAACCAGGTCTATACCCGGGTCTCCCTTGGCGTGCTGCCGGGACAGACCGGCCATCCCGCCTGTGCGACCGGTATCGACCAGTTCAACCGGGTGACGGCGGTTCAGGACGCCGGGTGGCTGCGGAAAGGTTCGTCCTGGAAGCAAATGAACTTCGGTCCATCCATTCTCGCAGGCATCGATCCGAGCGGAAGCGGCCGAATGACGGGCGGGGGGTACTTCAACGGCCAGCCATTCCACACGACCTCGCTGTATTTCCCGACGGCGAATGTTGGTGCGTGGATCGACTTTGTCCCGGTGATCTGCACCAATCTCCCTCTGCACAATGAGGTCGGATGGGCGGTCAACTTCCTGGGCTGGGTGGTCGGCTGGGGCACCAATTGCGATCTCCCGATCGGGACGGTGGGGAGCTACGCCTATGTGTGGGCCCCGGAAGGGGAATCACAGCTCCTGCCTCCCATCAGCGGAAATGTGCTGGATGGGGCCCGGGCCCTCGCCGTCAATATGCAGAATCAGGCGGCGGGGGAGAGCGCGGCCTTTCCCGGGAAATTCCATGCGACGCTCTGGAACCAGATCGCTCCCGATGTGTCGGTACTGCAGCTCCCGGTTTGTTCACCACGCCCATGCGTCATTCCCCCGAAGGTCACCTACATCCCCAAGAAGTTCATCAACGACGGCATTCTCACGCGGCCCGGCTTCGACGCCACCCTGCTCGATCCCAATTTCATTACCCTCGGTGACGGACTGGGCCATGCCACGCCGGTGGCCCGGACGGCCAGCGGGGCGCTCATGGCGTCCCTCACCGACGTAGACGGCGATGGCATTCTCGATATCAAGGTGAGCTTCAGCAAGGCGCAGCTCATCGCCGACGGCGTCCTCACCCCCACCACACGCAACTTCGAGATCTCGGCCATCGAGCCGACGGGATTGCCTTGGAAGGGGCACTACCCGATCTGGGTGCAGTAGCCTCAATGCCGGCTCGGCGGTCTCCCATCGGGAGGCCGTCGGGATGCGGCCGGTGCTTCGGCGACCGGTCGCTTCGGGCGATGCTGCTCACTCCGCTCTCAGCACCTCGATCGGCGGACGGCGGAACACATCCAGGCTGGT
>JBDTMI010000107.1:0-7195 GCA_039934355.1 Gemmatimonadales bacterium | reverse complement strand
TTCCCATCATCGAGACCCAGGCCGGTGACGTCTCGGCCTACATCCCGACCAACGTCATCTCGATTACCGACGGCCAGATCTTCCTGACCACCGACCTGTTCTATTCGAACGTCCGTCCCGCGGTGGACGCCGGCATCAGCGTGAGCCGGGTGGGTGGCAACGCCCAGATCAAGGCGATGAAGCAGGTCGCCGGACCGCTTCGCCTGGCGCTGGCGCAGTACCGCGAGCTTGAGGCCTTTGCCCAGTTCGGTTCGGAGCTGGACACGGCGACGCAGCGGCAGCTGGCCCGCGGTGCCCGGACGGTCGAGATCCTCAAGCAGCCGCAGTACGCACCGGCGCCGGTCGAGCGGCAGGTCGCGATCATCTTCGCGGTGGTCAATGGATTTCTGGACGACGTCGAGGTGAAGCACATCCGGAAGTGGGAGACCGACTTCCTGAGCTACCTCGAGTCGGCCCACGCCGCGGTGCTTGACGACATCCGGACCAAGAAGGCGCTCGACGACGATCTGACGGCCAGGCTCAAGGCCGCGATCGCCTCCTTCAAGCCGCTGTTCCGGGCCGAGTAGGCATGCCCGCCTCCAACAAGGCGCTGCGTGGACGGATGCGCTCCGTCCAGAACACCCGCAAGATCACCCGGACGATGGAGCTCGTCTCCACGTCCAAGCTCAAGCGGGCGCAGGATCGCGTCGTGGGCGCCCGGCCGTACGCCGCCGCGCTGGCCGAGGTCATCGGCGACCTGATCACGCCAGAGCTCGCGGAGCAGTTCCCCCTCCTGCGGCGACCGCTCCCACTCGCCAAGGGTGGCCCCGTCCGCGCGGCCGTGATCCTGGTGACCTCGAACCGCGGGCTGGCGGGTGGATTCAATTCCAACCTGATCAAGGAAGCCCGCCACCGGATCGCCGAGCTGGAGGGGCAGGGCTATCAGGTCGACCTGCATGGCGTCGGGCGCAAGGGGATCGGCTTCTTCCGTTATGTGGGCCGAGCCCTCGCGTCGCAGCGGATCGATATCGGCGACAAACCGACGGCCCAGCATGCCATCGAGCTGGTGAGCGGATTGATCGAGGAGTTCTCCGCCGGAAAGCTGGCGAGCCTCGACGTCGTCTACGCCAAGTTCAACAGCCCGCTCTCGACCCCGCCGACCACGCTGCGCGTCCTGCCGGTCACCGCGCCCGTCCGGCCGAAGGGCGGCGTGCAGGCCGACTACATCCTGACGCCCGGACCGGACGAGATCTTGAGCCAGCTCCTTCCGCTCTACGTCCGCAATCAGATCTATCGCGGCCTGGTCGAGACGGCAGCGGCGGAGCACGGCGCCCGGCGGACGGCCATGAAGAATGCGACCGATAACGCCGGCGAGATCTACAACCTGCTGAAGCGGACCTACAACCGGCAGCGGCAGGCGGCGATCACGCAGGAGATCGCGGAGATCGTGGGCGGCGCGGCGGCGCTGGAGGGGTAGGGCGGGGATGGGGCGGGTAGGCGGTTGGCAGAGACGAGGGCAAGGCAGGAGAGGGCAGGCGGAGCGACCGCGAGGCTGGACTCGGCGATATGGTACCAACCGCCGAACCGCCTTACCGCCCAACAATGCAACGTGACCACACAACGGAACCCAGCATGGCAACCGCTACCGCAACGCACAACACCGGCAAGGTCGTCCAGATCATCGGTCCGGTGCTCGACGTCGAGTTCGAGCCCGAGCACCTGCCGGAGATTTACAACGCGCTGACGCTGCACGATACCACGGGCGCCATCCCGATCCATCTCACGGTCGAGGTGCAGCAGCACATTGGCCAGAACATGGTCCGCGCGGTGGCGATGTCGAGCACCGACGGTGTCGTCCGGGGCATGACGGTCACCGACACCGGTGCCGCGATCTCGGTTCCGGTCGGCGCGGCGGCCCTGGGCCGGATCCTCAACGTGCTCGGCGAACCGGTGGATGGCGGCGCCCCGATCCCCGCGACGAATGAGCGTTGGGAGATCCACCGCGAGACACCGAAGTTCACCGACCTCGAGCCCAAGACCGAGATTTTCGAGACCGGCATCAAGGTCATCGACTTGATCGCCCCGTTCGTGAAGGGCGGCAAGATCGGCCTGTTCGGTGGCGCCGGCGTCGGCAAGACGGTCGTCATTCAGGAGCTGATCAACAACGTCGCCAAGGGGCACGGTGGCAAGTCGGTGTTCTGCGGTGTGGGCGAACGCACCCGCGAGGGCAACGACCTGTATCTGGAATTCCAGGAAGCCAACATCCTGCCGAACGTCGCCCTGGTCTACGGCCAGATGAATGAACCGCCGGGGGCCCGGCTCCGGGTCGGCCTGTCGGGCCTGACCATCGCTGAGTATTTCCGCGACGTCGAGGGCCAGGACGTCCTGATGTTCGTGGACAACATTTTCCGCTTCACCCAGGCCGGTTCGGAAGTCTCCGCCCTGCTCGGCCGCATGCCGAGCGCGGTGGGCTATCAGCCGACTTTAGCGACCGAGATGGGCGACCTGCAGGAGCGCATCACCTCGACCACCAAGGGGTCGATCACCTCGGTGCAGGCCATCTACGTCCCGGCCGACGACCTGACCGACCCGGCGCCGGCGACGGCGTTCGCCCACCTGGACGCGACCGTCACGCTCTCCCGCGCCATTTCGGAACTCGGCATCTATCCCGCCGTCGATCCGCTGGACAGCTCCAGCCGCATCCTGGATCCACAGTACGTCGGCCAGCGGCACTATGACGTCGCGATCGGCGTCCAGCGCACGCTGCAGAAGTACAAGAGCCTGCAGGACATCATCGCGATTCTCGGCATGGATGAATTGAGCGAGGACGACAAGCTCGTCGTCTCGCGGGCCCGCCGGATCCAGCGGTTCCTGTCGCAGCCCTTCTTCGTGGCCCAGCAGTTTACCGGCTTCCCCGGCAAGTACGTCAAGCTGGAGGAGACCATCGCGAGCTTCGAGCGGGTCTTGTCGGGCGAATTCGACGATCTGCCGGAGCAGGCGTTCTACATGGTCGGCGGGATCGACGAGGCGGTGGAAAAGGCCAAGAAGATGGCCAGCTCGTGATGCGGGTCACCGTCATCTCGCCCGAGGCCGCCATCTTCGACGGGGAGGCCGACGCCGTGAATGCGCCGGCCTTCGATGGCCAGGTGGGCATCCTGCCCCACCACGCGCCCTTCATGACGTTGCTCGGATCAGGTACTCTTACCGTGCGCTCCGGAGCTGAGCAGCATCAGTTCCAAGTGGATGGCGGATTCCTTCAGGCAGTCAACAATACCGTCCGCATCGTGGCGGAACAGGTGAAAGGACTTTCTCGTGCGTCGTAGTCTCGTACTTACCGGCCTCCTGGTCACAGTAGTTTCGGTCTCCGCGGCAGCGCAGACCATCGGCACGCCCGTCTACAAGACGCCCTATGCCGGGTTCAAACACTCCGAGCTCGCGGGCTACATCTCCGACCCCGGCGAGGGCATCAGCATCGCGGTGCAGGGCGAGTACCGCATTGCGCGACCGAAGTACGATCTCGGTCTCGTGGTCGGATTTGCCGACGCGTCGGGCAATGGCGACGGGCTCTTCGGCGTCGGTGTGGATGGCCGCACCGCGCTGGCCCGTCACACCAAGGACTTTCCACTCGATGCCGCGCTGGTCGGCGGGGTTGGCGTCCTGTTCCGCAGCGGCGACGTGGGAGTCATCATCCCGGTGGGCGTCTCGCTCGGTCGCGAGGTCATCCTGGAAGGCTCCAAGATCAGCTTCACGCCGTACGTGAGCCCGGTGCTCGCACCGGTGCTCGGCAGCGACAACGTGGTGGGTAACGACGTGCAGTTCGGCCTCGGACTCGGCGTGGATGTCGGGCTGAGCCCGGTATTTCACCTCCGGGTGAGTGGTTCCGTGGGTGACATCGAAGGCGTCGCCATCGGCCTTGCCTGGCATCGCTGAGCGACGCCCGACCGGTCCGCCGCATCCTGCTGGCAGGGACGACCCTCTCTGGCCGTGGCCAGAGAGGGTCGTCTCCTATTGAACCACCGCATTCGCATTGACTTGCCCGAGCGCCTGACGGTAGCTTGCGCCGCCTTCTACTGACCTGTTGACCGGAGGACCCATGATTCGTGCATCCCGCGTTGTCCCGCTGCTCACCCTCGCCCTGCTTGGGGTGACGCTGCGCTCGGAGGCCCAGGTGGTGGCGGTGACCGGGCTGCCGGTTCGCAACGCCGGCATCTCGACCGGGTTGACGCTTGGGGCCGAAGTCGGCTTTCCCGGTGCCGACTACGGCAAGGGGACGGCCTACGGCGCTCGGGGCGGGGTGGGGCTCGGCCCGATCGGGTTGAGTGCGGTGATCTCCAAGTGGAATCCGAAGGGCTCGGCGCCTTCCACGACGGCCGTTGGCGGCTATGCCGGGTTCAAGGTGTTTGGCGGACCGCTGATCCCGCTTTCCGTCACGCTGCAGGGCGGGGTGGAGTATGCCAAGGTGAATGCGATCAAGGGGTATCACATCCCCATTGGTCTCGGCATCGCGCTCAAGATTCCCAATCCCGCACTGGCCATCAAGCCGTGGATCGCTCCGCGGCTTGATCTTTCGCATGTTTCCACGGTGATCAACACCAACCTGGACACCCATTTCGGGGTCAGCGGCGGCGTGGACTTCAGCCTGCTTGGCGGGATCGGCTTCGGGGTGGCCTACGATCGAGTCTGGGCTGGCAACGGGGTAAGCCCCTCGGTGTTCAGCGCCGGCTTGAACTACACCTTCAAGGTGCCCGGCCTGTGAGCGCACCGTCTTCCGGGATCCGTCTGCCGTCGTGCCGACTGACGATCGTGGCGGTGCTGACCGCGCTCACCGTGCTGCAGTCGGGATGTTCGCTGACGCTCGACGCCACCACCCTCGGCGTCCCGGCGACGCTGGCCTCGTCCGCCAGCGCGCCGGCGGAGGGCACCAGGTTCAGCGTCACCAGTCGGGCATTGTATGGGTTTTGGGGGGCGGTCAAGTTGTCGGAGCCGTCGCTCAGGAAGACGCTGGCCACCCAGCTGGCTGGAGGGCAGTCGGTGGTCGACGTGCGGATCAAGGTGCGCAGTAAGTTCGGCGACCTCGTGATAACCGCATTGACCCTGGGACTCCTCGTGCCGCGCGCCGTCACGGTCGAGGGTGTCGTCGTCGGTCCATAGGCGCGGATGGCGTCTCTGCGGGCCGGAACACCGCGCACGCTCACCGGGCGAACAGCGGTTCCAGGCGGTCCACGATCCTGTCCGCCGCCCCACAATCTTCATCAAGCGCCCGTCGACTGGCCATTCCCGCCATCCGACGGGCGGGTTCGTCTCCCAGCCAGGAGAGCCAGCGCCGGGCGAGTTCGGTGGCGCTTCCGGTTGCGGGCAGCGGGACGAGCCCGCCCGCGGCGATGAGGCGCGCGGCATCACGCTGGTCAGTCCAGCGCGGTCCGGTGATCACCGGCAGGCTCCATCCCGCGGGCTCGAGAACCGAATGCAGCCCCGACCGCCCGAAGCCCCCACCGACATAGCCGATCGCTCCCAGGCCGTAGAGCAGGCCGAGCGTCCCCATCCGGTGCTCGAGCAGGAGAGCACTGCTGGCATCGGCCGTCTCCACATCGACGGGAGCGGGAAGGTGGACGGCGGCGGCCTGCCGTGCGATTGCGCCGGTCGCGTGCGCCGTCGGCTCATGAGGGACGAGCACCAGTCGTGCATCAGGTCGTGACTGCCTGACGAGCGAGAATGCCTTGAGCAATACGGCTTCATCCTCCCGCCACGTGGAGCCTGCGACGAGGGCCGGGCCACCATCGGCAAGGCGAGGCCAACGCTGAGCGGGGTCCTGGCCGTGGAGCCGTTCGGTGACGGCATCCGCCCGCGGATCACCAAGGACGGCGAGCGCGTCAGGACGTACACCCATCCGAGTGAGCCGGGCCGCGTCGGGCTCGGCAACCGCGGTGACGATGTCGAGTGACGCATAGGCGCTGCGGGTCAGCGTCCGGATCAGGCCGCTGGTCCGGCGGCTGCCGGGGCGCACCGTCGCCGCGAAGAGCCCGACCTTCACCTTCAGCGCTTTCGCCGCGAGGACGAACTCGGGCCAGACATCGAGCTTCGCGATCAGCATGACCTGTGGCTGGACATCACGCAGGAACGCAGCGACATCATCCGGGCGATCCCACGGCAGGAAGGCAGCGAGGTCGGCGCCGAGGGCGCTGGCGACGCCGGATCCGGAGGGGCTGAAGCAGGTCACGGCCACCTGCCAGTCGGGGTGCCGCGCCCGCAGCCGGGTCAGCACTGGTTCGGCCTGGCGCAACTCTCCCGCGGAGGCGGCATGCAGGTGCAGCAGTGGCCGGCCGGAATCGCGCGAGCTGAGGTGCCATGCCGTGACTCGTGCGCGATCGAGCCGCCGCCCGGTGAGGTTCGCCCGGAGCTTGGAGGAGAACAGCGCCGCCGCCGGGAGCAGGGCGCGTGCTCCCCCAGTGATCAATCGATACGGGAAAGGCGGCGCGGACATCGGAGGAATGTCCCGGTCCACTGGCGGGCGGGCAAGGTGTCGTCGGTCGTTGCGTCGTCGGCGGATGCTCTTGCGCGAAAGAACGGTTTTTTCTACCTTCGGTTTGTCCGCCCGAAGTTCCACCCTGCTGAGAGGAGGTGATCCATTGTCTAGTGACAGTTGCATCGGTGGCTCGAACAGGGCAAGCGGTCGCCTGGTGAGTTGCTGATCCTGCCGGCGCCCGGCTGGTTTCGGGCGTCACGGAGCGAGGGGATCGCCTCGAGTCCGATGCACAGACCCGCGCAGTGGAGCCTCGGTACACCGGCTCAGCTGGGCGGGTCTCGGCTGTCGGGGCGGATCCGAGATCCGCCCTTACATGTGCCTGCCACGTCAGAGCGTAGTGGCGCGGGGCGGATCTGAGATCCGCCCTTACATGTGCCACCCATGTCAGCGTGTCGTGGTGGGTGGCGGATCTGAGATCCGCCCTTACATGTGCCACCCATGTCAGCGCGTCGTGGTGGGGGGCGGATCTGAGATCCGCCCTTACATATACCACCCACGTCAGCGCGTCGTGGCGTGGGGCGGATCCGAGATCCGCCGTTACATGTGCCACCCACGTCAGCGTGTCGTGGCGTGGGGCGGAGCTGAGATCCGCCCTTACATGTGCCTGCCACGTCAGCGCGTAGTGGCGTGGGGCGGAGCTGAGATCCGCCCTTACATGTGCCTGCCACGTCAGCGCGTAGTGGCGTGGGGCGG
>JBDTMI010000106.1:0-7277 GCA_039934355.1 Gemmatimonadales bacterium | reverse complement strand
TGCGGCTGTACCTGTTGCCGGCGGGCAGCCGTTTCGATCCCCGTTCCGGCCGGGCGACGCTGCCGGCGAGGTGAGCAGGTCGCTTTGGCAGAGGCAGTGCCCCGCATTCCCGGGAGTCAGGGGTGGTATCCCCGCGACTCTCATCAACTCACGCTGCAGCTGAACTTCATGGAGGCACGAGTATGAATAAGTGGTGGTGTCGGATTCGAACCGCCCTCGGGGCATCCTGTCTGGTCGCACTTGCGGCGAGTCCGCTCGCGGCCCAGTCGCTCCGCGGGACGGTGACGGACTCCGCGACACAGCGGTTGCTCGAGGGCGCGGTGGTATCGATCGTTGGGCGGTCCCAGCGGGTCCAGACCCGCGCGGATGGCGAATATACCTTCGAGCAACTGGCCCCGGGTCCCGTGACCGTCCGGGTGCGGATGATCGGCTACGCCGCGGCGGATCGAGAGGTCACGGTGGCGGAGGGGGAGACCGTGATTGTCGATTTTCTCCTGCAGCCGCGCGCGATCGAACTCGAGGAGCTGGTGAGCATCGGCTACGGCACGCAGGCGCGGGCCGACCTGACGACGGCGGTGGGGTCCGTCACCGGCGATGAGATCGCCAACCAGCCGGTGGCCGGCGTTGATGCGGCGCTGCAGGGAAAGATTGCGGGTGTGCAGATCACCCAGAATGCCGGCAATCCTGGCAACGCCATCTCGGTTCGCATCCGCGGTTCGGCATCCCTGACGGCGAGCAACCAGCCGCTGTTTGTCATCGACGGCGTTCCGATGGTGTCCGAAGACATTTCGCAGCTCGACTTCGGCGGCCAGGGAATCAACGGCGTCTCCGGGCTGTCGAGCGGGGACATCGAGAGCATCGATGTGCTCAAGGACGCCGCGGCCAATGCCATCTACGGCTCGCGGGGCTCCAATGGCGTGGTCATGATCACCACCAAGCGGGGCAAGTCCGGCAAAGCGCTGGTCAGCTTCAATGCGTCGACCGGCACCCAGCGTGCCTCGCGCCGGCTGCCGCTCATGAACGCCACCCAATACCTCACCTACTTCAATGAAGCGGCGGCCAACGATGGATACGGCCCCGACTATTTCGGGGTCGTTGGGGTGGACGACCAGAGTGGCTCCGACTGGCAGGATGCCGTGCTCCGCTCGGCCCCGGTGACCAATGCCGAGATGGCGGTGAGCGGCGGCAACGAGCGGGTGCGATACCGGGCCTCGGGCAACTACTTCGATCAGAATGGCATCGTCATCGCATCCCAGTATCAGCGGCTCGGGGGCCGGGTCAACCTGGACTTCGATGCCAGCAGCCGGCTCAGCTTCACCAGCTCGCTCGCCATCACCGGCGAGGACAACCATCGCATCGAGGGCGACGGCAGCGGCGACGGGATCATCACCAATGTCGTCGGCGAATCCCCACTCACGCCGGTCAAGATCAACGGGGTGTACAACACGCCGTCGGACGGACTCAACTACGTCAATCCGGTCGCTCTCGCGAACTTCAACACTGCGACGGCGCGGACCACCCGGGTGCTGGGCGACATCGAGGCCCGGTTCGAACTAGTGCCCAGCTTCGCCTTCACATCGCGGGTCGGGGTCGATCTGCTGACGCTTCGGGAGAAGCAGTTCCAGTCGCGACGGGTGGGCGGGACCTATGCGGCGAGCGCCAATGGTGTCGCCAAGAGCGACTACTCCATTTCCAACCGCTATGTGTTCGACAATTTCGGAACTCTGGACAGGAGCTGGGGCAAGAACAGCCTGCAGGTGACGGCGGGCACGAGCCTCGAAATGGGTCGCGGCGAGTCGAACTTCATCCGTGGTGAGGGCTTCACCAACGATCACTTCACCGAAGTGCAGAACGCGACCATCATCATCTCCTATGACGGCACGCACACCGAGAACAACCTGATCTCGTACTTCGGCCGGGTGAACTACTCCCTGGCGGGCAAGTACTTTCTCGGTGGCAGTGTCCGGACCGATGCTTCATCGCGGTTCGCGCCGGACAATCGCTGGGGCTGGTTCCCCGCCGTCTCGGGCGCCTGGCTGCTGAGCGAAGAGCCGTTCCTGAGGGGCGGCAGTGTCGATAACCTGAAGCTTCGCGCCAGCTACGGCCGCACCGGGAACCAGTCGATTTCCGACTACCCGTTCCAGGGCCTTTCCTGCTCGGCCAACTACGTCGGAGAGGGGGGCACGGCGCCCTGCACGCTGGCGAATCAGCAGCTCGGCTGGGAACGAACCAACCAGCTCGACGTCGGGGTGGATCTCGGACTGTGGGACCGGGTGAGTCTGACGGCGGATTACTACCACAAGAACACC
This sequence comes from Gemmatimonadales bacterium, assembly GCA_039934355.1. Classification (GTDB taxonomy): domain Bacteria; phylum Gemmatimonadota; class Gemmatimonadetes; order Gemmatimonadales; family GWC2-71-9; genus JADJOM01. The sequence continues at coordinate 4,968 of JBDTMI010000106.1, read as the reverse complement.
CAAGGCTTGCTCTTCTTCCGGCCGATCACGCCGACGAGCGGCTTCCCGGGAGTGTACTCCAACGTCGGCACGGTGGTCAACAAGGGTTTCGAGCTGGGTCTCTCGGCGGAGCTGCTCCGGCCGGCGACGACTGGCGCGCTCGGTCTGACCACGAGTCTGAACATCGCGGTCAACCGGAACAAGGTGACGAGCCTGTTCGATGACCAGCCGTACTCGACCGGGGAGCGGGACTTCAACCGGGTGGCGGTGGGACACTCGATCGGAGAGTTCTACACCCTCAAGTTCGAAGGGGTCGATCCGGCCACCGGCGATGCGATCTACAAGGACGTGGACGGGGACGGGAGTATCACGTCCTCCGACCGGACATTCGTGGGCAGTCCGCATCCCGACTATACCGGCGGGCTCACCTCGACGCTGACGTGGAAGGGGTTCGACCTGAAAGCCTTTCTCGACTTCAGTCAGGGCGGAAAGGTGTTCAACGCCATGCGCCTGTTCAGCGGGGTCTCAGGGTACTACACCGACAATCATTTCACGGACGCACTGGACCGGTGGCAGAACGCCGGGGACAAGACCAATGAACCCCGGGCCAGCTACGACGGTAATTCGGGTGGAAACCTGCGCTCCAGCCGGTTCATCGAGGACGGCTCCTACTGGCGGATGCAGGATGTCACGCTGGGCTACCAGCTGCCGGCTTCCTTTGCGCGCAGTACCGGATTCCGCACCGCCCGGGTCTACCTCTCGGCGCACAACTTGTTCACGATTTCCGACTTCACCGGCTACAACCCCGACGTAAACAGCAACGGAACTGCCAACGACGCGCTGAGTACCGACTTCTACGCGTATCCGCTGGCCCGCACCTGGTCGTTCGGCATCCAGGCAGGGTGGTGAACCATGCGCACACTCTCTCAACTCATCTCGCAGAGCGGCCCTTCCATGCGCCACCGATTTCTGCCGGTCGCCAGCCTGGTCGTGACACTGGCCGGCTGCAATTCCCTGCTCGACGTCAATCCGCCCACCCAGCTTCCGCAGGAGCAGGCGATCACCAATGCGGAAGGCGCCAGGGCCGCGCTGGCCGGCGCGTACGACGGCATGCAAAGTCTCAGCTACTACGGTGGGGACTATTTCTTCTTCAACGACCTCTACGCCGACAACGCAATCTTCAACGGGACCTCCAACAGCTTTTCGGATGCCGACGCCCGGGCGCTGTTCGCGGACAATGGCGTGATCCTCGGGACCTGGTCGGCGATTTATACCGCGATCAACCGGGACAACAACATCATCCAGAAGGTCCCGCCGCTGACCGATATGGACAGCACCGAGAAGGCCCAGGTGGTCGGTGAGGCCTACCTGCTTCGCGCACTCAACTACCACAACCTCGTGCGGGTCTACGGGGATGTGCCCATGCCTCTGGTACCGGCGACCAGCATCAGCCAGGCGTCGCAGATTGCCCGCACCCCCACGGCTGCGGTGTATACCCAGATCATCGCCGATCTGACCCAGGCGGAGCAGCTGATCAGCGCCACCTCACCGACCACCCACGCCACCGCCGGCGCGGCAAAGGCACTCCTCGCCCGGGTCTACCTGTACCTGGGCGATGACGTCAATGCCATCGCGAAGGCCGATGAGGTGATCGCGCTGGGGTACACCCTGGCACCGACGTTCGGCGACTTGTTCGACGTAGAAGGGGTCGATACGCCGGAGGACATCTTCAAACTGGCATTCTCGGCGGTGGATTTCACCAACGCCGGGTACTACTACATCTCCGGCGACAACGGCGGGGCGGGGGAGGTCGCGGTGGAGAGCGATCTGATCGCGAACTTCGATGTGGCGAACGATGTCCGGTTCGCTTGGTCCATCGACACGCTGACGTCACCGGCCGAGGGCATCAAGTGGCCGACCACGTTCGGGGCGGAAGACTTTCACATCATTCGGTTCGCGGAAGTGCTCCTGATCAAGGCGGAGGCCGAGGCTCACCAGAACAACCTCGTGCCGGCGGTCGATGCGGTGAATCTCATTCGAGTCAGGGCTGGGCTGGCTCCGGATACGCTCGGGATCCAGCTGATCACTCAGCAGGACGTCCTGACGGAGATCGCGTTGCAGCGGCGCCTGGAACTCGCTTTCGAGGGGGATCGCTTCCCCGACTTGGTGCGGACCGGTCAGGCCCAGACGGTGCTCGGGATTCCGGCGTTCCGGGAACTGTTCCCGATTCCGCAAGTAGAAATCGACGTGGCGCCCAACATCACGCAGAATCCGGGCTACTGAACGGGTTTGGGCTGGTAGGAGGAGTACGTACGTAGGGGCGGGTGTGTAGGGGCGGGTGTGTAGGGGCGGGTCTTAGACCCGCCCCTACACACCCGGTTTCAATCGTGTGGGGTATTTTGCACGCACACTCGGCGCGACCACACCCATCGTCAGTCGGCAGCCGTCAGCCAGCAGCCCAACCGCCTACTCCCCCATCCGCTCCCGCACATAGCGCCGGATGTCCAGGCTCATGCTCTCCATCGGCGCATAGAACCCCTGCTGGAAGACCCGGCTCTGCATCCCGCGCTGTACCGAGGCGCAGATGGTCCAGTCCTGCCGATTGGTGATGTCCCAGAACTCGATGGCGTCGGACGGGTCGAAGTCCGGCCGCGCCATCTCCTCGGGGTGAAAAAGAAAGTCACAGAGCACGGTGGTGTGCCCCGCATCGTGCGGCCACAGGGAAAACACCGCCACATGTTCCGCCGAGAGCGAGAGCATGAAGTTGGGGTACATCAGCTCCCCCTTGTGACGGACCAGCTCGTCCGCGTTGAGATCGACGAACGGCTGGCGATTGGTGGTGCCGGACATCGTGAAGGTCCAGGCCCCGTCCTTGTGAGGCACGCCCCGGTCCCAGTCGAGGTCCATACCCCCCTTCTGCTTGAAGGCGGGCACCACGCGGCAGAGCTCGGGATGCACCGGGCCGCAGTGATAGCACTCATTGTAGTTCTCGAGAATCACCTTCCAGTTGGCCTCGACCTCGTAGCGGATCCGCCGGGCGATTCTGAGCTCCGCGAGCGGGTAGCGCTGCACCCGCTCCGGTGCACCACCGAGCTGTTCCTGCAGGGAAATGCGCGGCGTGTTCCCGGCAAGGTTGATGAAGACAAATCCGCCCCACGAGTCCACGCCGACGGGGTAGAGCGACAGCTCCTCTTTGCAGAATCCGTCGCCTTCCTCCAGAAACGGGGCGGTACGGAGCATCCCGTCGAGCGCATAGGTCCACGCATGATAGGGGCACTTGATCCCCGAGGCGAAACTCCCAGTCGGGCCGGGGACGGTGTTCGGAGCGGCGGGCGGGACCAGCTGCGAGCCGCGATGACGGCAGACATTATAGTGCGCCGCCAGTCGCCCTTCCCGGGTCCGCACCAGCAGGATGCTTTCGCCGGCGACATCCAAGGTGAGGTAATCCCCCGGCGCGGCAAGTTCTTCCTCTCGGGCGGCGACATACCACTCGCGACAGAAGATCCGCTCTTTCTCCCGCTGGAAATGGTCGGCGGAGAGATACGCGGCGCGGGGGAGCGTGGGTTCCATGGGCATGTCGCGAATCTATGGTGCCATGGCTCTGGGCGACAGACAAAGGCGACCCATCAAACCTTGCTGCCGCCGGCCTCGCCGCCCTCCGGTCCATAGAACAGGACCCAGAGTGCCAGGTCGTCGGTGAACTCCTCGAAGCGATGCACGTGGCCCGCGGGCACGAACAGCACATCCCCGGCGTGAAAGTTCACCCGCTCCTCACCGTTGAGAAACCACCCGCTGCCGTGGATGACGACATAGACCTCGTCGCGGGTATGCGGTGTCTGTGGATCCGCGCCCCGCGGTGCGTAGAAGCCGACGTCGAGCGTGCCATGCCGCAAGAGGACGTCGTACTCGTCGTGATACGGCCCGGGCATCCGGGCGAGACCCTGCGCGAGCGTGAGGTGGAACGACGTCATGGAACGCCTCGAGCGAATCAGGTGGGGCTGAAGATGAACAACTAGAATCGCTGCAGATCTTTTCCCACGACCACTCGGCCGGTGAACCCTCCCTCCTTCACGCCGGCGAGGAGTTCCTCGTCGGTGCCGCCCATGCGCACGATATGGTAGAGGACCAGCAGCCTGGGTCGTGCCCGGGCCGCGATGGCGCCGAGTTCCCGGTCCGAGGTATGGAACAGGTGCATGTAGCGGGGCCAGTCTTCGCCGCCACGGGCCCGCACCTGTGGCGTGAGACGAACGGCGGGATAGACCTCGTGGACGAGGATGTCGACCCCGCTTGCCGCCCGCTCGAGAGCGGGACTCGGTCGGGTGTCGCCGGAAATCACGATGGTCTTTCCCGGCGTGTCGATGCGGTAGCCGAAGGCCACCTTCCAGTCACCGTGCAGGACTGGAATGGCCGTAATACGGACACCGGCCGAGTCATAGACAACACCGCCCGTGACTTCGCGCACCGCGACCCGGTGCCCGCCGGGAATGGCGTGCCCCTGCGCTCCCGTGCGGATGGCGATGTCCTCTGCCCACGCCGCCAGGATGTGATCGGTCATCGCCTTTGTGCCCGGTGGACCGATGATCGGGAGCGGCACATGACGGCCCATCACCCAGCTGGTGAAAATCAGATCTGGCAGACCGAGGGTATGATCGGTGTGGAGATGGGTGAGGAAGACGGCCGTGACCGGACCGTCGATGACCGGCAGTCCGGCGGCGGTCATCTGCCGTTCGACACCGGGACCGGCATCGAAGAGAAAGAGGCGCTGACCAACCGTCACCACGGTGGCGGGACCCTGCGCCCGTGGATCGGGGAAGGGGGTGCCGGTACCGAGGAGGATGACGGTGGTACTGTCGGGCGATTGGGCGATAGGCCGATTGGGCGATTGGGGGCCTGGTGCCTGGATGGCAGCGAGCACGAGCAGGCAGCGGAGCATTGGTCTCACCTCGATTGAATCGCCTCGTCGCCAAACCGCCCAACCGCCCAACCGCC
>JBDTMI010000105.1:0-7317 GCA_039934355.1 Gemmatimonadales bacterium | reverse complement strand
CGGACCCGGAGCCGCAGGCGCCGAGCAGGGGGGCGAGCGCCCAGAGCAGACGGTAACGCATGGGGACTTCCCTTGAGGGGGTGGGTGTCCGTTAGGGTATCGCGCGGTACGGCTGAGGTCAAATCCGGGGGGGAGAGTGAGGAGGAAAGGCGTGCCGGTGGGAACGGGGAAAAGGGAATTGGGAAAAGGGAAAAGGGAATTGGGAAAAGGGAAAAGGGAGAAGGGAACGGGGAATGGTCACCTCGGATGGCGGCGGCGTCCTCGCGGCGCGCAGATGCCGCCGGTCTCTCCGATCTCCTTTCCACTCCCTTATAGTGAATCAGGCGGCACCGCCCCCACACCGAGGTCTGGTAGGATGTATCCCTTCCTGCATGGGTTTACGCTGCTGCTCATGGTCTCCGGCGCGGCGACGCCGCCGACGGCTCCAGCGACGCTGTGGTTTGCATTGGGCCATCGGGTCGTCGCGCGGATCGCCGAGGGGCGCCTCACACCGCATACGGCTGATGCGGTGCGCCAGATCCTGGGCGGGCAGACGATGGCGGATGCATCGGTGTGGGCCGACCAGATTCGGGGCCAGCGCCGCAGCACCTCCGCGCTTCACTTCGTCAACATTCCCCTTGAAGCCTCAGCGTACGAGCCTGCCGGGTCCTGCCCCGAGGGCCGGTGCATCATCGGGGCGATCGAGAGCGACCGCCGGATCCTCGCGGACCCGGCGTCGTCATCCATTGACCGTGCCGAGGCGTTGCGGTTCCTGATTCATTTCATTGGCGACCTGCACCAGCCGCTGCATGTGTCGAACAACGGCGACCATGGTGGGAACGACACCCAGGTGCAGTTCTTCGGCCGAGGCTCCAACCTGCACCAGGTGTGGGATGGGCAGTTGATCGAGCAGGCCGGAATGGACGAGGCGCGGTATCTCGCGCACCTCATGCCGCAGCTCGCAACCCTTGATCTCGCCGAGTTCGAGCAGGGCACGGTCGTGGAGTGGGCGATGGAAGGCCACCGGACAGCGATAGAGAGTGCCTACCGGCTCCCGCCACGCCGGCAGCTGACGGAGTCATACGAGGAGATGAATCTCCCCATCGTCGACCTGGCTGTCATCAAGGCCGGGGTCCGGCTGGCCAAGGTGCTCAACGATGCACTGGCGGCCTATGAGCCAGGCGCGGCTCCAGCCAAGCTCGGCGCGGGGATCTACTCCGACCGCGAGGCGGCGGCGCACGCCGGCGAGGAGGCGATGGTGGTCGGCGTGGTGGTGTCGGTACACCGGAGCGCCGCGGGAAATCTCTACCTCAACTTCGGGGCCGACTATCCGCACCAGACGTTCAGCGGTGCGGTGCTCAAGCCCACGGCGCCGGGGCTCCGCGATCTCGACGGGCTGGCGGGCAAGCGGGTGGGGATCAGGGGACTGATCAAGCTCTACAAGGGGCAGGCGGAGATTGTGGTCGAGCGGGAGGAGCAGATCGTGGTGATGCCGTGAGGGGGCGGGTGCCAGGCAGCACCCGCACGCTTCTCGTCGGACGCCGGGCCGCAGGTGAAGGGTGAGTCCGCCGCGCGGCGGCGGCGGCGTCCTCGCCCCGCGCGGATGCTGCCTGTCCCTGGAGAGTGAGACTGCCTGTCCCGATGGCGCTCGACTCGCTCGGAACGCCGACGGCCCCCGGGCGCTATCCCCGGGGGCCGTGGTGTTTGCCGCTGGCGTTCCGTCATTGCTGCGCTTCAGAGGCGCCATTGCCCGGAGTGATGGATGGCACTCAGGCCGGACCGGGAGTCTGGGGAGGAGGATAGGGTCCCCAGCGACTGCCACGCAGTACTCCGCAATCCGTACGACCAGTTGCGACAGGCCGGAGGAGACTCGCCTGTGAGGCGGGGTGAATGCATCGGGCGTGCCGGCGATCGTGCAAATAACTAAGTGCTTGTGAGACAGGTAGATACCCAATCCCCCGGTGAGACGGCGCCTGGGGAAAGTGTCCAGCGGAACGGTCGGGGTGTCTCGGGGGGACATGGCGGTGGGCGACTGGGATAGGAGTGGGGAGTGAAGAGGAAAGGCGGCGGAGAAAAGGAACAGGTAGCGCGGAGCCATTGTCCCCCCTCGCCCCCGAGCCCCCCTCTCGTGCACGCGGGAGCGGAGGAGCACGGTGAGGGCGGGCCAGTGGGCCCGCCCCTATCCTATCAAGTGGAGCGAGCTCAGCCGAATGCTGTTCCCCTAAATACTGCCGGGTCCGCTGCCGATAATCAGAGGGTAACGAGCGCCCGAGAAGGCAACAATCCTGCACCGACGTCCCTTGAGGGACACGATCGATGACCAGCCCGCGCACCCTCGCCGACCTGGTTCGCCGCTTCTCCAGTGGCAAGCCGCTCAACGAGGACGAGTTGCACCACCTGGTCGGGAATCCTCACGCCCCGATCGGCATCATCACCAGGCTGGCCACGAGTCTGAATCCGGAGTTCCGCGGCTACGCGGCCCGGAGCCCTCAGCTCCCGGAGCGGCTCGCCGTGCAGTTGTGCCAGGATTCGTCGGGTCAGGTGCGCGCGTCGATCGCGGCGTACGCACGGTCACTCTCCCTGCCGCACTGGGAGCACCTCGCCGACGACCCGAGCCCCGCCGTGCGCGCGTCACTGGCGACCAATGTTCGGGTCCCCGAGGAGATCATTGAGGAACTCGCCCGAGACTCGGATGCCGGGGTGCGCGAGGCGGCCCAGGCGCACGCGAAGGCGCTCCACGCACATCGGTAGTTCCTGGTCCACTGCCGAGGAGGATTGCGGCGCACCCCCGCGCCCCGGCATCTTTGGCGTCCCGTGAGGAATGATTGACTCGCTGATCGTGCGCTACGCCCGATCCCATCTGGGGTCGGGCGTTTTCGTTCTGGGGAGTTTGTGACCTGCATGGCGGACACCGCACCCAAATCCCGTCGCGTCTGGCTGGCATGGCTGACCGGCATCCTGCTGCTCGGCGTGCTGGCATTGGTGATTTCACGGCGAGGGGAGGAACTCCGCTTTGCCGATCTGCTGAAGCAGGCGCACCCCGGCTGGCTGCTGCTCGCGGTGGTGCTCCAGCTCGGCACCTACGCCTGTGCCGCGGGGTCGTGGCAGCGGGTCCTCGCGCGACAGAAGATCCAGATCTCGCTGTGGCAGCTCCTGCCCCTCGGCCTGGCCAAGCTGTTCATGGACCAGGTGGTTCCCTCCGCGGGGCTCAGCGGCACGTTGCTCATCGTCCGGGCGCTCAAGCGGCGCGGGGTGCCTGACAAGGCCAGCGCCGCGGCGGTAGTCGTGGGCCTGGTGGGTTTCCATGTGGCGTATGGCCTGGCGCTGGTGACGGCGCTGCTCCTGCTCGCGCTGAGCGGAGATCTGAGCCGCCGGACGCTGTTGATCGCGGTGCTCGCCGCGGGCGTAATCGGGGCGGTGATCGCCGGCGTGCGCTGGCTGGCACGGGGTCGGAAGGATGGGCGAGTCCGGGGATGGCTGATGCGCATACCCGGCATCAAGGGATTTCTGGAGGGGCTGCGCGACGCGCCGAAGGAGGCGATGCACGACCGGACCCTGCTCCTGGAGACCACCGTGCTCCAGTTCGGCATCTTCGTGCTCGACGCCGCGACGCTGGGCGCCTGTCTCGCTTCCATCGGCACGACGCCGACCGTCACCGGCGCGTTCGCCGCGCTGGTGATCGCCAGTCTGGTCGCCACCATCACGATCATTCCGAGCGGCCTGGGCACGTTCGACGCGACGATGCTCGCCATGCTGCACCTGTCCGGGGTGTCAACGACCGCTGGCGTCGGCGCGGTCCTGCTCTTCCGGGGATTCACGTTGATGCTGCCGCTGGTGCCGGGGCTGTGGCTGACGCGGCGTGAGATGAAGGGGGGGAGGTGAGCCGCGGCTCACCTCCCCTCCTTTGCGACCAGCTCTCCCAGCCGTTTCCGCGCTGCCGCGACGGCCGGCTGCAGCACCGGATCGGCGTCCTTCCACAGCTCAGTGAACGCGGCGTAATGGGGAATGGCCTTCTTCGGCTCATTGCGCTCGTCGTACAGTTCGGCGAGGCGTCGCTCGACCTGCGCCAGCGAGAGCCAGTCCTGATCCCGACGAAAGGAAGGCACCCCGAGATAGCGCTCGTAGGCGGCGATGGCGGAGTCCTTCTGTCCCGCCTGGTCGAAGGTGCGGGCGTAGTTGAAGAGAGTGCAGTCCTCGCACTTTCCGGGCGCACCATCCTCGCGGACATCAGCGGCCCGGAAGAGGCGCAGCGCCTCGTCGTATTTCCCCTCCGCCAGGGCCAGATCGGCCTGCATCGAGCTCTGGCCGGCGCGCGCGGCCGGGGCTTTGGCGACGGGATTCTCCTGCAGGTACCGGTTGTACATCTCGCGTGCCCTGGCTGGCTCTCCGGCCCAGGCATAGAGCGTGACCAGGAATTCGTAAGGCCGGTCCTTCGGATCGGCCGAGCTCCACTCGCTGCTGCCGCGCAGGGCATCGAGCATCCGGACCCCCTCCGCAGACTTCTCCCGCCAGACGATATCGATCGCCGCCGTGGTCAACCCCTCCGATGGCACCTCCGCACCGAGGGAGCGGAGCAGCGCACTGCGGGTGCTGTCGACCGCCTGGGCCTGATTCAGGTGGCCGCCGATGAGGGCATCGTCGATCATGTTGCTCAGCGCGCCAATGCGGGCCGGGATGATGGGTGATTTGACCAGCACCGGCAGGAGGGCGGCGGCGGAATCCCGCTGACCGTGGATCAGAAAGATGGCGCGGCGGGCCTGCTGGACTGACGGATCGTTAATCGCCTCCGGCGTGGCGCGCAGCACCGAGTCAACCAGCGCCTCGGCTTCGTCGTAACGGCCCAGGTAGGCGAGGGCGGCCCCATAGCTGATGGCCCGCGCCACGTTGGGCTGCAGCTCCAGCTGGCGACGGGCGTAGCGGGTGGCGCTGTCGGCCTGGCGTCGATCGTTGTAGATGAGGTTGAGGGCATTCGCCGCCACGCTGCTGTTGCTGTCGGCTTCGTAGGCGGCGCGGTAGGCGGCCAGCGCCTTGCCCCGGTCCGCCGCCGTCCGCACCCCGTTGTAGTAGGCGCCGATGGCGAGATACTTCTCGCGATCGGGCAGCTTGTCGGCATACCGGGCCGCCTTTTCGAGGGCGGAATCCCGCGCGGCCTGGGAGCCGCTGCCGTTGTTGATGGCGACCGCCAGCTTGCGCCAGGCCAGGGCGAAGGTGCTGTCGAGCGCCACCGCCTCCCGTGCGGCGCGGGCGGCGCGGGCATAGTCCCGGTCAATGTCATTGGCAGTGACCGCCTCGCTGTACTTGCGCAGCGCTTCCAGGGAGGTGGTGGTCGCCTGCTGCAGCGGGATGGATTTCTGCACCTGCTTGAGCGACTCGCCGATCTTGCCGCGCAGCTTTCGGGTCACCCCGTCCACTGCTTCCAGCAGTTGACTCGGCCCGTCGGCGGTGGCCTGATAGGAGGCCAGCGTCCCCGATTCGGGATTCGACAGCTCAAGGCTCACGACGTATCCGTTGCCGATCCGCACCAGCCGGCCGCCCAGCACCGCCTTGGCGCCGGTGCGGGTGGCGACTTCGCGGGCGAGAGGCAGGTCGAGCGGGGTGGCCCGGTCGCGCTTCATCTGGGTGAGTGCCGCCGCAATCTCGCTGGGCGCCAGCAGGTGCACCGACTTCGACTGGGACAGGGCGGCGCGCACCGCCTCCATCAGGATGGGTACGAGGGCGCTGTCCTCCTTTGCCGTGGTGAAGTCGGCAAAGACAATCCGGTCATCTTCGCTCAGCTTCCCCGCGGCGAAGAGCGAACCCGCGGCACCGATCCCGGCGGCGCGGAGCGCCATGAACCCGACGATCAGCAGCACAAAGATTCCCATCGCGATTCCACCGAACCGGGCAGCACGACGGAAAGTCAGGTGCGGACTCGCCTTGAGCGCCATCGTCGCCACGGTGCCCGCGGGGAGCTGCGGGCGCATGGTGCCGCCGGGGGTGAGCGTCGGCGTCGCGGTCAGGACCTGGCGCCGGACCCGCTGCACGTATCCGGTGATGAGCAGCACCGGCAGGCCCAGCAGCATGACGATCATCGCCCCGGGGAAGACCCACTCGGGGAGGCCGATGGCGAGGACGGCGGCGCGGGCGAGAATCGCGACGGCGACGGTCGCCCCGACGTAGAGCGCGAGCGCACGGGGGAGCGATGCCGCAGGAGACTGCGCCAGCATCGGGCTGCTCGAGGTGAGCACGGTGTCGAGGGTGGCGAGCACTTCCGAGGCCGTCTGCGGACGACGGGCGGGATCCTTTTCCAGCAGCCGGGCGACGAGGTCGGAGAGGGCGACGGGACAATCGAAGCGCATGCCGGCGACAGCGGGCGGGACTTCGCTCAGGTGTCCGGCGAGCATCCGCTGCGGTGTCCGGTCGCCAAAGGGGGTCTTCCCGGTCAGCAGCTCGAAGGAGAGACAGCCCAGCGCGTAGAGATCGACCCGCTGATCAACGGCGGGATCGCCAGCGACCTGCTCGGGGGCCATGTAAGCCGGCGTCCCGATGGAGGTGCCGGTCTGGGTGAGTGCGGCACCGGGGCCGGCGGCGGCATGTTCCGTGGTTTGGCTCGCGGCCAGCGCCTTGGCGATACCGAAGTCAGTGACGACGGCGGTGCCACCACTGAGGAGGACGTTGTCGGGCTTGATGTCGCGATGAACAATGCCATGCGCATGGGCGTAGGCGAGCGCCTTGACGACGTCGCGGAGGATGGCGACGACATCCCCGATGGGGAGCCCGAGGCCGGTGAGTCGGGTGCGGAGCGATTCGCCCTCGACGAAGGGCATGGTGTAATAGGGAATCCCCGCCACCTCGCCGGCGGCGAGCACCGGGACGATGTTGGCCTGCTGCAGCGAGGCGACCAGCAGGATCTCGCGTTCGAAGCGTTCGGCGTTGAGGCCCTGCACCAGACTGGGGTTCAGGACCTTGACGACGACCCGGCGGGAAAGGCGGACCTCATTGGCCAGGAAGACGCGCGACATGCCACCGCCGCCGAGCTCGCGGTCGATGATGAAGGCAGTGCCGAGATGATCCTGGAGCTGGGCGCGAAGGTCCAAAGGGCCTGGCGGTTCGAGGGTGGACGGGTGGGAGGGAAAGCTAGAATGGAGGGGAGGAATGGGGAACGGGGGGAGTAGGGAGTGAGGAGTGGGGTGTAGGTCGGGCCTCCGTGCCCGACAAAGGGGGAAGGGCACCACAAAGCGCGCGACGGATGGCGTTGACCCGAAGACGAGCGCGCGGCTAAAGCCGCGGCTCCTGAGGAGAAGGGCGATTAGGCGATTAGGCGCGACCGAACCCCGATCACCCCACCCACCGCCGCAC
>JBDTMI010000104.1:0-7476 GCA_039934355.1 Gemmatimonadales bacterium | reverse complement strand
CTGGACGGCTGACTGGTGCCTTCGCCAAGGCCGTACGCCGGAGTCGCGCTTCAACCCGACAATGAGCACACCTTCGCATCGCCCAATCGCCCCTCCCTCACGCCGAGTCGCGGCACTCCCTTCGGTCGCCGCTCCTAAGGCGCTTCGGTCGCGCCCAATCGCCCCTCCCTCACGCCGAGTCGCGGCACTCCCTTCGGTCGCCGCTCCTAAGGCGCTTCGGTCGCGCCCAATCGCCCAATCGCCTATTCGCCTAACCGCCTAATCCTCCCGCATCAGCCTCGCCCAGCAGATGATCACGACGACCGAGAGGAAGAAGATCACTGTGGCGGCGGCGTTCACCTCCGGTGTGAGCCCCCGGCGCAGCAGTCCCCAGATCTGCAGTGGCACGGTGTTCTGCCGGCCGATCAGGAAGAAGGTGACCGCGATCTCATCCAGCGACAGCGTGAAGACGAGCAGGGCGCTCCCCAGCACCGCGGAGCGGATCACCGGCAGCGTCACAAAGCGGAAGGTCCGCCATTCGTTGGCGTACAGATCCTGGCTGGCCTCTTCCAGCACCCGGTCAAAGCGGCGGAGCCGGGCGTAGACCTGGGTGACGACAATCGAGGTGAGCGCGGCGCCATGCCCGAGTACCACCGGCCATCCCGGCACCAGCGGGTAGCCGCTGGTGAGCGAGAGTCCGATGAACGAGAAGAAGGTGAGCAATGCCACGCCGGTGATCACGCCGGGGAGAATGAGCGGGAGCAGCACCAGGCGCTCAAAGGCATCCTTGCCGGGAAACTGGAGCCGGTCGAGGACGAAGGCGCCGGGAACGCCGACGCCGAGCGCGATCAGCGTGGCCAGCAGTGCGAGTTTGAGACTGGCGCCTGCGGCATCGAGCATCGCGGCATCATGCGCAAGCACGCCAAACCAGCGCAGGGTGAATGGCTTGAACGGCCAGGCCACGATGGTGGCGTCGTGAAAGGCATACAGAATGACGACCACCAGCGGCAGGTAGATGAACAGGAAGACACCGATGCCGGTGGCCCAGAGCGCGGAGGTGAGGTGGTCGCTGGGCGGTTGGGCGGTTGGACGGTTGGGCGATTGGGCGATTGGGCGAGTGGAACCGCCCTCCAATCCACCAATCGCCGAATCGCCCAATCGGCCTGAGTCCATCATGCGTGCAACCCTCCCCGGCCCATGCCCGCTTTCCCGCCCGTCTGCCCCGCGTAGTTCATCCGGTCTTCCACCTTCCGCGCCAGCGTGAGCAGGATGAGCGTCATCGCCAGCATCACTACCGACACCGCCGCGCCGAGGGGCCAGTTGTAGGCCACGCCGAACAGACTGACCACGAGATTCGACACCATCAGTGCGCTGTCGTTGCCGCCGAGCAGGATGGGGGCGATGAAGTCGCCCATGCTGAGCACGAAGGCGAAGGTGCACCCCGCGATCACGCCGGGCAGCGAGAGCGGGAGCACCACATGCCAGAAGGTGCGCCAGCGGCTGGCGTAGAGATCCTGGCTCGCTTCCTTGAGCGCCGGGGCGATCGATTCGAGCCCGGCGTAGATCGGCATGAGGGTGAAGGGAGTGTAGATGTGCACCAGCGCCAGCATCACCGCCCACTTGCTGTAGAGCAGAAAGGCGAGCGGCTGATCGATCACGCCGATCGAGCGGAGCAGGCCGTTGAGGATCCCTTCCTGACCCAGGATGATCTTCCACGCATACGCCCGCACCAGGTAGCTCACCCAGAGCGGAATGATCACCGCCATGTAGAGCAGGTTGCGGTGCTTTTTCACCTTGAATGCCAGCAGGTACGCCAGGGGGTAGGCGAGCAGCAGCGAGGCCAGCGTGACCCGCAGCGCGATACCGGCGGAGAACAGGATGGTGCTCGGGTAGAGCGAGGTACCGAAGAGCCGGCCGTAGTTCTCCAGCGTCAGCTCATGGGTGAGCTGGCCATTCTTGAGCCGGAAAAAGGAATGGGCAAAGAGAAAGAGGTACGGCAGGAAGAGCAGTGCGGTCACCCAGCCGACCGGCAGGGCGGCGCCGAGGATCGTCGTCAGCCGGCGACTGGCACGGACCCGGTCGAGCAGGCCGGTGCGGCGGGGTGCATCCACGGGCGCCCGCAGGTCCACCCCGTACTCACTCCCCAAGGCAGACTCCGTGTTCCACCGGCCAGGTGACCCCGAACTGGGCACCCTCACTCGGTGGCGCTTCCCCGGCGGGCCAGTGCAGCATCAGCCCCTGTCCGTCGGCGAGCATGGCGTGCAGTCGGGTGAGCGAGCCGGCGAATACGACATCGCGCGCCGTGACCTCGAGTCGGTGCGACGGGACCTCTCCCGGCAGGACGGGACGGCAATATTCCGGTCGGACCGCGAGCCAGCTCTCACCCGCCTCGCGCCATGCTGCCGCAGCCGTTGCCCGGACATTCACTCTGCCAATGATCATCTCGACCATTCCGTCGCCCACCCGCCTCACCGATGTCGCTTTCAACAAATTGTTGTCGCCCAGGAAATCCGCGACATACCGGCTGCCGGGCCGGGCATACATCGTGGCCGGCGGATCGAGCTGGGCAATCGTGCCGTTCCGCATCAGCGCGATCCGGTCGGACATCGTCAGCGCCTCTTCCTGGTCGTGCGTCACGTAGATGAAGGTGATGCCGAGTTGCCGATTCAGGTGGCGCAACTCAAGCTGCATCTCCTTGCGCAGCTTCAGGTCGAGGGCGCCGAGGGGTTCATCGAGGAGCAGCACGCGGGGCCGGTTGACCAGTGCACGCGCCAGTGCCACCCGCTGTTGCTGGCCACCGGAGAGCTGCCGCGGGGCCCGCTGCTCCAGGTGGCCCAGCTGCACCAGCTCCAGCGCGGCCGTGACCCGGCTGGTGAGTTCCTCGCTGCGGACGCCGCGCATCCGGAGCCCGTACCCGACGTTGTCGCGCACGCTCATGTGGGGAAAGAGCGCGTACTGCTGGAAAACGGTGTTGAGGTCGCGCTTGAACGGCGGCAGCCCGGTGAGCGGCTGACCGTCCATGAGAATTTCGCCGCTGGTGGGGTGCTCGAAACCGGCGATCATGCGGAGGGTGGTTGTCTTGCCCGAGCCGGACGCGCCGAGCAACGTGAGGAACTCGCCGGGCTGGACGTCGAGGTCGAGCGCGTCAACCGCCACGAACGCACCGAAGCGCTTGGTGACGGCGCGGAGCTGGAGGATGAGGGGCATCTGGGGGGGCGAGTCGGAGGGTAGGCGGTTGGGCGGTTAGGCGGTTGGAGCCAACCGCCCAACCGCCCAATCGCCTAGTTCCCCGCCTTCACTTCATTCCAGATCTCCTGGTACTTCTCTCGCTTCGAGCCCCACTGCCAGAAATTCACCTTGCTGCCGTAGTCGGAGATGTCCTTCTGCAGCGCGGCGGCATCGGCGGTCATGTAGAACCTCGCCGCCGGGTTGGCGACGTTGTACGCGGTCACGTCGGACATCAGCTTCTGGGTGAAGGGCTGGGCGGCGTATTCCAGGAAGGCATAGACGGCGTCGAGGTTCCGGGCGCCCTTGGTGATGACCCAGTGGTCGGCCCAGGCGGTGGTGCCTTCGTCCGGAATGATCTCCCCGACGGGGAAATTGGCGGCGCGGAGTTGGGTGGTCATGAGCGGCCAGCCCTCGCCGGCCACGATCTCGCCCGCCTGGAAGAGTTGGGTCATGTCGCCCGCCGTGGCCCAGTACTTCCGGACATTCGGCTTGAGCTCGAGCATCTTCGCCTTGACCTTCGCGAGATCCTCATCGGAGAGATTGTAGAGCTTGGCCGGATCGGCGGGATCATCGAACCCGAGGACCTGGGCCACCATGTAGAGCGTGGCGATATCGTCCTGCAGCGACAGCTTGCCCTTGTACTTCTTGTCCCACAACTCGGCCCAGGTGGTTGGGGCCGGGCTGAACTTGGTGGTGTTGAAGATCATCGGGTTGGGCCCGAACGCCCAGGGAAGGCCATAGACCACCGTGTCCTTGCGCGCCACGACGAGTCGGCGGAAACTCGGCATGAGGTCGCCGTAGCTCGGGATCCGCCTGAGGTCGAGCGGCTGGGTGAGGCCGGCTTCGATCACCGCGGTGACCGCGTCGCTGGAGGGCGAGATCAGGTCGATCGTCTCGGCGCCGCCGGCGCGCAGCTTGGCCACGAGGTCGTCGCTCGAGCCCATGTAGGTACTGGTCACCTTCACGCCGCAGGCCGCCTCGAACGGCTTGATGAAGAGGGTGTCGGTGTAGCCCTCCCACACCATGAAGTTCAGGTCGCCGCCGATCGGCTTGGGGCAGAGCCGGGCGAGGTAGGTCCTGGCATCCGCCTGCGCATCGGGTGTCGGGGTGATGGTGATCTTCTGGACGACGCCGGCGGCCGCAGCCCCGGGCTTGTCACCGCCACAGGCGGTCAGGGAGAGGAGCGCGAGCGGCAGCAGGGCGGCGCACACGCCGAGACGTACGGGGCGCATTGGCAAGGGACCTCGGAGAGTGGGAGAGGAGAGCAAGCAGGGATAACCTACATGCCGGAGCAGCGGAAGCAATCACCCCGGGACCCGAGGGGTCGACTTTTCCCCGGTCGCTGGGTAATCTCGGCGACCCTTCCCAGCCGGAGCCGTCCCATGTCCCCCGTCATCCGACTCGTGACCCCGATCCCCGGTCCGGCCAGTCAGGCGCTCGCCGCGCGCCGCGCCAAGGCGGTACCGCGCGGGGTTCCGGCCACGACGCCCCTCGCCCTGGTGCAGGCCGACAACGCGGTGGTAACTGATGCCGACGGCAACCGGCTGATCGACTTCGGCGGCGGCATCGGGGTGGTGAATGCGGGACACCGGCATCCGAAGGTGGTGCAGGCGGTGAAGGACCAGCTCGACCATTTCACCCATGTCTGTTTTCCCGTCACCATGTACGAGCCATATATCGAGCTGGCCGAGAAGCTGAACGCCCTGACCCCGGGGAGCCACGAGAAGCGCACCCTCTTCGTGAACAGCGGCGCCGAAGCGGTGGAGAACGCCGTCAAGGCGGCCCGCAAGGCCACCGGTCGCCAGGCGATCATCTGTTTTGAGCATGGCTTCCACGGCCGCACCTATCTCGGGCTGTCGCTCACCTCCAAGGTGAATCCCTACAAGAACGGCTTCGGCCCGTTCATGCCCGAGATCTACCGGATTCCCTTTCCGTACTGCTATCGCTGCGCTGCGGGCCCGAAGAACGGTACGTGCTGCATGGCCGACCGCGCGCACCTCGAACAGCTGCTCGCCTCGCATGTGGACCCGAAGAGTGTGGCCGCGGTGATCATGGAACTGGAGCTCGGCGAGGGTGGGTTCATTCCGGTGCCGCCGGCCTATCTCACGATGCTGGCCCAGTTCTGCAAGGACCATGGGATCGTCTTCATCGCCGACGAGATCCAGACCGGCTTCGGACGGACCGGGAAGATGTTCGCCTCCGAGCACTACGGGCTGGTACCGGACATCATCACGACGGCCAAGTCGCTCGCCGGTGGGCTGCCCCTCGCGGCGGTAACCGGTCGCGCGGACATCATGGATGCGTCGCAGCCAGGCGGGCTCGGCGGCACCTACGGTGGCAATCCGCTGGCCTGCGCGGCGGCGCTGGCGATTCTCGATGCCATGCGGGAGGAGAAGCTGGTGGAGAAGGGGGCGAAGGTCGGCGACAGGATCCGGGCCCGGTTCGAAGCGTGGCAGAAGCAGTATCCGGCCATCGGCGACGTCCGAGGTCTGGGCGCGATGATCGGCATGGAGCTGGTGAAGGACCGCAGCACCAAGGAGCCAGCCAAGGAACTGACGGGGAAGTTCCAGGCCGAAGCGCTCAAGCGCGGCGTGATCCTGCTCTCGGCGGGCACGCTGGGCAATGTGATCCGCGTGCTGGTGCCGCTGACGGTGGAGGATGCGGTGCTGGATGAAGGGCTGGATGTGATGGAGGCGGCGCTGAAGGCGGCGATAGGCGATTAGGCGATTAGGCGATTAGGGGGTTAGGCGGGTAGGCGGTTAGTGTTCGGTGCCCACCCCCCCCTAACCGTCCAACCGCCTAACCCCCTAACCGCCTAACCGCCCAACCGGCCAATCCCCCGACGATGATCAACCGCTCTCACCTCGCCTCCCTCTACGCCACCGAACTGCGGCGTTTCGAGGAGACCCATCCTGTCTCGCGCGCACTCTTTCAGCGGGCGCAGGGCAGTCTGTTGCAGGGCGTGCCGATGCACTGGATGGCAAAGTGGGCGGGCGGTTTTCCGCTCTTCGTCCAGAGTGGTTCGGGGGCGCACTTCACCGATGTCGATGGGCACCGCTATCTCGATCTCTGCCTCGGCGACACCGGTGCCATGACCGGTCACGCGCCCGCGGCCACCGTCGCGGCGGTGGAACGACAGGCCCGGCTCGGATTCACCTACATGCTGCCCTCGGAAGATCATCTCTGGGTGGCAGAAGAACTGACTCGGCGCTTCGGGCTCCCGGCATGGCAGTTCGCGATGACCGCGACGGATGCCAATCGCTTCGCGATCCGTCTTGCACGGATGCTCACCGGTCGCCCGAAGATCCTGGTGTTCAACTGGTGTTACCACGGGACGGTGGACGAAACCTTCGCCACGCTGCGGGGTGGAGTGGTGGTTGCCCGCCCCGGCAATCTCGGGCCCCCGGTGGATCCCGCGCTCACGACGCGCGTGGTCGAGTTCAACGACCTGCCGTCGCTGGAGGCGGCGCTCGCGCACGGCGACGTGGCGTGCGTGCTGGCCGAACCGGTGATGACCAATATCGGCATCATTCATCCCGAGCCCGGTTTCCATGCCGCGCTGCGCGCACTGACCCGGAAGCACGGCACGCTGCTGATCATCGATGAGACCCACACCGTCTGCGCCGGACCGGGCGGCTACACCGCCGCGCACGGCCTCGAGCCCGACCTGCTCACGCTGGGCAAGCCGATCGGTGGCGGCGTACCGGGGGCCGTCTACGGCTTTTCGGAGGAGGTCGCCGCGCGTCTGGTGGGACAGATCGCGCTGGCGGACTGCGACACGGGCGGCATCGGCGGGACGCTCGCCGGTAACGCGCTGGCCCTGGCCGCCATGCGGGCGACGCTGGGCCAGGTACTCACCGCGGAGAGTTACGCCATCACCATCCCGCTGGCGGAACGGTTTCAGGCCGGCGTCGAGGGCGTCATCGCCGAGTTCCGGCTGCCGTGGATTGTGAAGCGGCTGGGCTGCCGGGCGGAGTACTGGTTCCGTCCGGAACCGCCACGCAACGGCGGCGAGGCGGCTGCCTCGGGTGATGCCGAACTTGATCGCTTCATGCACCTCTTTGCGCTGAACCGCGGCATCCTGCTGGCCCCGTTCCACAATATGGCGCTCATGTCGCCCGCGACCACGACAGTGGATATCGATCGGCACACGGTGGTGTTTCGCGAGGCGGTGGTGGCGTTGGTAGGGGGTTAGGGGGTTAGGCGGTTAGGAGGCTTGGGCAATCAGGCCCAACCGCCCAATCTTCCAACCGTCCAACCGTCCAACCG
>JBDTMI010000103.1:0-7486 GCA_039934355.1 Gemmatimonadales bacterium | reverse complement strand
ACCTGGTCGCCGTGAAGCAGCACGAAATCAAGTCCCAGGATCTGTTGCTCCACGACCCCCGGCAACCGGCCCCGCAGGTCCCAGCCATCGGTATTGCCGTAGACCGCGGTGACCGGGGCGATCGCCTCGAGCTCGGTGAGCAGCGCCGCCGGCCCGATGTCGCCGGCGTGGAGGATGAGATCAACCTCGCGGAAGACCTCAAAGACCTCGGGACGCAGCAGGCCGTGGGTGTCGGCGATGATGCCTAGACGCATGCCGACGCTGAGTCAGGGGTGACGCGGGCAGGGAAGACCGCAGACGGCGGAACCGGTAGGGGCGGATCTCAGATCCGCCCCTACGTTCATCGTCGCGGTCATCCCTGCCACCGCGCCGCGATCTCGAGCTCCAGCCCCAGCTGATCAATCACCCGTTGCACAATGAAGTCGACCAGTTCGCTGATCTGCGTCGGGCGGTGGTAGAACCCGGGCGCCGCGGGAATGACGACGGCACCGGCTTCGGTGACGGAAACGAGATTGCGCAGATGGATGAGCGAGAGTGGCGTCTCGCGCGGAACGAGGATCAGCCTCCGCCGCTCCTTGAGGACCACATCGGCGGCGCGCTCAACCAGCGAGCGACTGGTCCCTCCGGCGATGGCGGCGACGGTCCCCATCGAGCAGGGACAGATGACCATCCCGGCGGTCTTCGCCGATCCGGAAGCGGGCTTTGCGCCGCGGTCGTCATCGGGGTAGCAGGTGATGCCGGACCAGTCGCCACCGGTGGCGGCACGCAGTCCCGCCTCGTCCGCGATGCCGGTCTCCGCCGCGAGCAGCCGCCAGCCGTGGCTCGAGACGATCAGCCACACCGGCACGTGGTGCCGCGCCAGCACGTCGAGGAGCCGCACCGCGTACGGCGCCCCGGAGGCACCGGTGATCGCCACCACGACCGGCAGCGGGCTCAACGGCCGCGACGGTTGGCGGTCGGGGTCTTGAGCGCTCGCCGCTCCGGCTGCGGCGGCGGGACCTTCTGCTGCAGCGCGCCCTTCTCGGGGGCGGGCTTGCCTCGGCCGCGCACCGGGATGAGGGTTTCCTTCGGTCGCTTCGACATGACTGATCCTTTCGTCTGGTAACCGCGTCAGCCAAGAGCGTTCAGCATTCAGCGTTCAGCGTTCAGCAATCGCCCAACCGCCCAACCGCCTCTTTCACCCCACCAGCCGATCCACCAGCGCAAACCCGAACACGGTCACGCTCATCACCCCGTTCATGGTGAAGAAGGCGGCATCGAGCGTCGAGAGGTCGCCCGGCGTCACGAGGTGATGCTCCCAGGCGAGGATCAGTGCCGCGCATCCCACGCCAACGAAGAACCAGGCCCCGAACCCGCCGCCGATCCCGAAGATCACCAGCGCCGGGATGGTCACCCCATGCAGCAGTTTCGCCAGCAGGATGCTGCGCCGCTGGCCGAGCCGGACGACCGCGCTGCGCAATCCCGCATCACGATCGAAGCCTTCGTCCGGCAAGGCATAGAAGATGTCGAAGCCCGCCACCCACGTCGCCACCGCGCAGGTGATGGCGATCAGGACCCACCACGGCTCGCTCCAGCTTCCGGTCACGGCCAGGTAGCCGCCGACCGGCGCGATCGCGAGCGCCACACCCAGCCAGAGATGGGGCCAGAATGTGAAGCGCTTGGCGAAGCTGTAGCCCATCACCCAGAGCAACGCGACCGGCGCCAGCAGGAGACAGACCCGGTTGAGCTGGCTGGCCGCCCACAGGAAGAGGGTGCCGGCGACGGCGACCGAGAGCCACGCCTGCGCCAGCGTGAGCGACCCCCGGGGCAGTTCCCGGGAGCTGGTGCGGGGATTCCGCGCATCGAACTCACGATCGGCGATCCGGTTGAACCCCATCGCCACCCACCGCGCCGCGGAAAATGCCAGCACGACGAGCAGCACGGTGCGCCAGGGAACCGGGTTGCTACGCGAGGCTTCCAGCACCCCCAGTAGCGCGAAGGGCAGCGCAAAGAGCGTGTGCGGCAGCTTGACGAAGTTGACGTAGCGGACGAGGAGCGAGGTACCGCCAAAGGTCTGACCCTCGGGGGCAGCGGGGAGCGGGGAACGGGGCATGGGACCGCTCATCGGCCCATCCCTTTCCTCATTCCCCGTTCCCCGTTCCCGAGCTGGATCCCCAGCTTCGGCCACAGCCGGTCCACCCGCTGCTTCGTCGCCGCATCCATCGTGATCAGCGGCGGCCACTCGCGGGTGAAGCCTTCGTCTTTCCATTTCCGGGTGCCATCGATGCCCATCTTGCTGCCGTAGGTAAACTGCTGGCTCGCATGATCGAGCACATCCGCGGGTCCCATGGTGAAGCGGACATCGCGCTGGGGATCGATGTTGTTCAGGGCCACCCACCAGGCTTCATCGGGGTCGCGGACATTCACTTCCTTGTCGACCACCACGATCACCTTCGCCAGCGACATCAGGCCCTGGCCCCAGAGCGCGTTCATCACTTTGGAGGCCTGGCCGGGATACTGCTTGTCGATCGAGACAAAAATAAGATTGTGGAAGATGCCGCAGGCCGGCATGTGATAGTCCACGACCTCCGGCACGGTGAGCTTGAGCAGCGGCAGGAAGATGCGTTCGGTCGCGTGACCGAGGTAGTAGTCCTCCATCGGCGGACGTCCGACCAGCGTCGCGGCATACACCGGCTGCTTCCGCATCGTGACCGCGGTGACGTGGACCATCGGGTAGTAGTCGGCCAGCGAATAGAAACCGGTGTGATCACCGAACGGGCCTTCGAGGACCAGGGGCTCCGCCGGATCGATGTACCCCTCGATCACGAATTCCGCCTCCGCCGGCACGTCGAGCGCGCAGGTCACCGCCCGGGCCAGCTCGACCGGAGCTTTCCGCAGGAACCCCGCGAAGATGAACTCGTCGATCGTCGGCGGCAGCGGTGCGGATCCGGAGTACAGACTGGCGGGATCGGCGCCGACCGCGATGACGACCGGCATCCGCTGGCCCTTCGCGGCCATCTCGCGCCAGTGCGCGGCACCGACCTTGTGCCGCTGCCAGTGCATCGCCAGCGTGTTCTTCGACAGCACCTGGATGCGGTACATGCCGACGTTGCGGATGCCCCGGGTCGGATCCTCGGTGATGACCATCGGCAGCGTGATGTAGCGCCCGCCGTCCTGGGGCCACGTGGTGAGGATGGGGAGTCGGTCGAGATCGATCTCGTCGCCCTGCCACACAATCTCCTGACAGGTCGGCCGTCCGCTCCTGGTGCGCGGCGGGAACTTGGCGACCTCCGCCAGTTTCGGGAGCATGGACAGCTTGCCGAAGAGCCCGTCAGGCACCTTGAGGTTGAGCAGGTCGCCGATCCGCCCGCCGATGGAATCGAGATCCTCGACGCCCAGCGCGAGGCACATCCGCCGCATCGAGCCGTAGAGATTGATGGCGACGGGGTACGCGCTGACGGCACCGCTGGGCAGGATCGGCTGTTCGAAGAGCAACGCCGGTCCGCCACCCGGACTCTTCATGCACCGGTCGGCGATCTCCGCGATCTCGAGGTGGGTCCGCACCGGCTCCCGGATCCGGACCAGTTCTCCCGCCTTTTCGATCGCGGCGATGAACTCCTGCAGGCTGTCGAGGGTCACACTGACTCTGGGAACAGGAAAAAGAGAACGAAGCACTCGTGCATCGGGCTCACCGCCGCGTCCCGACGTGGATCGCGCAGATCCCGCCCAGCAGCAGCTGCCAGCGGACGTCAGCAAAGCCCCCGGCCTCCATCCGTTCGGCAAGCCGCGCGGGCTCGGGAAAATTGAGCACCGACTCCGGCAGATAGGAATAGGCGTCCGAGTGCCGCGAGACCAATCGCCCGATAAGCGGGAGCACGTGGCGGAAGTAGAGGAAATACGCCCCCCGCATCGGCTGCCACGAGGGGGTGGTGAATTCGAGAATGACGAAGCGCCCGCCCGGCACGATCACCCGCGCCGCCTCCACCAGCCCGCGGTCGAGATCCGCCAGGTTCCGCACCCCGAAGCCGACCGTCGCCCCGGCGAAGCTGGCGTCAGGGAACGGCAGGTCCAGCGCATCGGCGTTGACCGGGTGCACCCGGGGGGACTTGTCCCGTCCCAGCCCGAGCATCGGGAGGACGAAATCGGCGCCCACCACCTGGCCGGCAAAGCCGGGTCGGCTGCCTAACGTTGCGGCCAGGTCGAGGGTGCCGGAGCAGAGATCGAGGTAGCGCCCGGCGGGCGCCCGCTCCCAGCCGAGTTCCGCCACCGCCTGCCGGCGCCAGCGACGATCCAGATTGAGACTGAGGACGTGGTTGAGGAGGTCGTACCGCGGGGCGATCTGGGTAAACATGGCCCGGACATAGGACCGCTTCTCTGCGCCGCCCGAAAGCGGTAACTTCCTTTCCGTGACCAACATAGGCGATGAATGTAGTCCGGTTCAAAGTGGCTTGGCAAGCCGCGTCCTTGCGCATGGCTGAATCGCTCGACCTCGCGTCCCTCACCGACCAGGAAATTGTGGCGCTCGCCGTGGAAGGCCGTGAGGCCGCCTACCGCGAGCTGATTCGGCGTTACGAGCGCCCGGTCTTCTCGCTGATTCTCCGCATGGTCCGCGACCGGCAACTGGCGGAAGATCTTTCGCAAGAAACCTTCATCAAGGCGCTCAATGCCATCGCGACGTACCGGCCGGAGTTCAAGTTCTCCAGCTGGATCTTCAAGATCGCCAACAACGCCGCCATCGATCAGCTCCGACGACGCTCGGTGCAGACCCTGTCGCTCGACGGTGCCCCCAACGCCACCACCCCGGACGCCATCGAAGCCACAGTCCTGCAGGTCGGCGATCGCAGTGAATCCGCCCTCGCCGCGATCGAGGCACGCGAGCTCGGCAGCTCCATCGAGCGCGCCATCGGGCAGCTGCGCCCCGAGTATCGATCCTGCATTCTGCTGCGTCACGTCGAGGGGCTGGCCTACGAGGAGATCGCTCAGCTGCTGGATCTCCCCCTCGGCACGGTCAAGACCTATATCCACCGGGCGCGCCATGAATTGCGGGACGCCCTCGCGCACTTGCGAGACTGAAACCATGCTCCAGACGAGACCGTAGGCCAGCCGGTATGATGGATTCCCCGCTGCATCTCCTGAATGAAGAGCTCGATCTCTGGCTGGACGGACGTCTCTCCGCCGCTCGAACGTCCCACCTCGAAACATGTGAAGAGTGCCGGACTGCCGCCGACGAAATTCGGATGGTGACCAGTCAACTGGAGCGCCTGCCGCGAGTGGCGCCACCGTCCCTGTTCGCCGAGCGGATCATGGCGCGGGTCACCCGCGTACTCCCCGCACCGCATTTCTCCGCCGAGGATCTGGAGCTGTGGGTGTCGGGCATTCTGCCCAGCGTCCGGGAGAACCATCTGCGCGGCTGCCCGGAGTGCCAGGCCCTCGCCGATGCCGAACGGGTGCTGGTGATGCAACTGCAGGCGCTCCCGCTCCTCTCACCCCGACCGGCATTGGCGGACCGGGTGATGGCGCAGGTCGACCTGCCGGTGACCTCGCTCGCCAGTGCCTGGCGGCTGTGGCGCACTCGGCTCGCGGCCACCCCCGAGGGTGTGGGCATCGCGGCCGGCGTCGCGGTCCTGCTCGGTGGGTCGGTCGCAGCCAGCGCCGCGTGGGCCGCGGGCCACCAGGAGTTGATCGTCGGCACGGTCCTCAGCCTGCGGGCGCAGGGTGAGCAGTGGTTCTGGCAGGGCATCACTCTGGCCAATGGCGTGCTGCAGTCACAGGCGTGGTATGGGTCGCTGCGCGCGGCGCTGACCCCGGGCCGACTGATCGCGTTGAGCGGGGCGGTCATCGCGCTCTACGCCGCCGGCGTCGTCACGCTCCGCCGCCTCATCGCCCTCCCTAATAGCCAGGCGGCTCGTGCGCTGCCGTAGCCTCCTGATCGGCGTCGCGCTGTTGAGCGGTGCGGCGCCGCTCCACGCGGGTGACATCGACCACGACGCCACGCCGGCCTGGAAGTATCGCTTCACTTACCTCACCCAACTGCTGTCGAACGATCCCGATCACGTGGTGAAAGATCACGTCGTCTCGCTGGCGACCGACGGCGCGACCATCATCTTCGAATACACCGACGGTGGTGCGCTGACCCTCGCGCTCGAGGATGGCGCGGTGCGGCTGGATGGCAGAACGATTGGCCACTACCCGTCGGGTGGCGCGCTTGAGTCCGCCTGGCGCCGCCTCGCGATTGCGGTCTCCCGGGCCGAGACGCCCGCGGCGCTGACGCTGGTGCGCGGCTGGAGGCCCGAGGGACTGTCGGGCGACGAAGCCGCGAACGCCGATCTGTTCCGCGACAAGCTGGCCCCGCTCAGCGCGCCGCCCGCGAATGCCACCCCACCGCAGGTGCTGCCGCAGGCGGAACCAGGGGGGCTGTCGATCGATCTCTCCGACCTCCGGGATCCCAACCGCCTCGCGCCGCTGCTACGGGCCAGCGCTGGCCTTCATGGACCCAGTCTCCGGATCACCGTGCCCGACGGCAGCGCGCATGCAGGGCACTTCAGCCTGGGATCGTCCGAACGGATGCAGGGCCACCTGCTGGTGATCCGCGGTGACGCCGACATCTACGGGACCGTGATCGGCAACGTCGCCACCGTGGAGGGCAATGTCGTGGTCCATCCCGGTGGCGTGGTCACCGGCGATGTGCTGGCGGTTTCCGGCGTGGTCCGGGACCTCGGAGGTGACATTCGCGGAACGATTCGCACGCTTGACGCCCCGCGGCGGAACGCCGAACTCTCCAGCCGCCAGTCCGCTGATGTCCCGGTCTCGAGCTGGACCCGTTTTGCCCGCAACGCTGCCGGCACCACGGGGGTGTTCCTGACCCTGCTGCTGGTGGGCTTCGGCACCGTGCTCTTTGCGCGGACACCGCTGGAGGTCGTGAGCGACACGGCGCTCCACTCCTTCACCCGCGCCCTGCTGGTCGGTCTGCTCGGCCAGGTGCTCATCCTGCCGACCTTCGGCATGCTGGTGGTGGGGCTGGTGCTCAGCGTCGCCGGCATCCTCCTGGTGCCGTTTGCAGTCATCGTCTTCGCCCTGCTGCTGATCGTCGCCGTGCTTGGTGGCTTTCTGGCGATCGCGCATGCAATGGGCGAGAGCCTCACGCGGCGCCAACTCGCGCGCGGCATCTCGATCACGTCCGCGAACAGCTACCGCTACATGGCGGTCGGGCTGGGCGCGGTGGGGCTGCTCTGGCTGTCGTGGGTGCTGTTCGGATGGGTCCCGGTCGCTGGCACGCTGATTCTCGCGACGGCGACGCTGGTCAGCTGGCTGCTGGCGACGGTGGGCTTCGGCGCGTCGCTGCTCTCGCGGGCCGGATTCCGCGAACACTTCACCGGCCGGCTGCTACCTGCTGAAGCGCTGACGGATGAGTACCTCTGGGCCACTCCGCAGTTCGGTGTGCATGCGGTGAAGCGGCCTATGAAGGAGTAGCTGGCCGTTAGCCGAAGCCGCTGGCGAACCTGCCTCC
>JBDTMI010000102.1:0-8010 GCA_039934355.1 Gemmatimonadales bacterium | reverse complement strand
TAGCAGAACGTCAGCACCCGGCTGCCCGCCTTCATCTCCGGGATCTTCTGCGCCACCGCTGCCAGCGATGCACCAGACGAGATGCCCAGGAAGATCCCCTCCTCCTTCGCCGCCCGGACGGCATACTTGAAGGCATCCTCCTCCGTCACCTGAATGGTCCCGTCGATCGTCGCGGTGTGGAGGTTCATCGGCACGAACCCCGCCCCGATCCCCTGAATCTTGTGCGGACTCGGAGCACCACCGCTGATCACCGGCGACTTGGTCGGTTCGACCGCGAAGGTCTTCAGCGTCGGGAAGCGCTCCTTCAGCGCCTCGCTGACACCCGTGAGGTGTCCTCCCGTCCCGACACCGGTGATCAGGTAGTCGAGACCCTCGGGAAAGTCCCTGAGGATCTCCTGCGCGGTGGTCGTCCGGTGAATCTCGATATTGGCTGGATTCTCGAACTGCTGCGGCATCCACGCCCGCGGCGTCTGGGCGACGAGCTCGGTCGCCCGCTCAAGGCAACCTTTCATCCCCTTCTCCCGCGGCGTCAGTTCCAGCGCGGCCCCGTAGGCGGTCATGATCCGGCGCCGCTCGATCGACATCGATTCCGGCATGACGAGGATCAGGCGATATCCCTTCACCGCGGCCGCAATCGCGAGCCCGATCCCGGTGTTCCCCGAGG
Organism: Gemmatimonadales bacterium; assembly: GCA_039934355.1. Lineage (GTDB taxonomy): Bacteria > Gemmatimonadota > Gemmatimonadetes > Gemmatimonadales > GWC2-71-9 > JADJOM01. Next base: position 7,346 of record JBDTMI010000102.1, on the reverse strand, counting down.
TCGGCTCGATGATCACGCTCCCGGCCGAGAGCACCCCACGCCGCTCGGCGTCCTCGATCATTGCCAGCCCGATGCGGTCCTTGATGCTGCCGCCGGGGTTGGAGCGCTCGAGCTTGACCCAGACTTCCACCTTCGCGTCGAACAGCCGGTTCACCCGGACGTGCGGGGTGTTTCCGATCGTTTCGAGAATCGATGTAGCCTTCATGGTGTGCTCCGATGTGCGGTCGGCGTTGAGCGTTTAGCGTTCAGCCGTCAGCCGTCAGCCGTAGCGAATACATGTCATCCTGAGGAGCGCAGCGACGAAGGATCTTCTTGCCTCGGCGCAATGCTCTTGTCTCGGCTCCGGCCTCAGGAAGATCCTTCGCTGCGCTCAGGATGACAGGCACTCGTTGTTGCTCACTTATCACTCCCCACTCCCTACTGCTACTCCCCACCCGCCCTGCCAGCCTCAAATATTGTACTCCAGCAACGACTCCTCGGACTGCCGTGGGCGCTCGATCGTCGCCCCGTGCGTGACCACCGAGCGCGGGGGCACACTGTGGGTCAGCCAGACGTTGCCGCCAATGACGCTGCCGGCGCCAATCACGGTGTCGCCCCCCAGGATCGTGGCGTTGGCGTAGATCACCACGTCGTCCTCGATGGTGGGGTGGCGCTTCTGCTGCGCCAGCTCCTTCCGCACACTGAGTGCCCCCAGTGTGACCCCCTGGTAGAGCCGCACCCGATCACCCAGCACGGCGGTCTCGCCGATCACGATGCCGGTGCCATGGTCGATCGCCAGCGACCGGCCAATGCGCGCCCCCGGATGGATGTCGATCCCGGTCTGCCGGTGTGCCACCTCGGTGATCAACCGGGGCAGAAGCGCCACCTCCAGCTCCTGCAGGGCGTGCCCAATGCGGTAGCATGCCAGCGCATGAAAACCGGGATACGCGAGCAGCACCTCATCCACACTGCGCGCCGCCGGGTCTGCGTCGCAGACCGCGCGGGCATCCATCAGGAGGCCAGCCGTCAGCCCATCGAGTTCGGCCAGGAACGCGGCGCTGACCCCTGCCGCCAAGGCGGAGTCCACTCCCTGCGCCAGTTGGAATCCCTCGAGCTCGGCCCGCACCCGCTCCAGCTCGGCGCGCACTTCCGCTGGTGAGGTGAGGCCGGGGCCGGCGAAGTGGGGAAAGAGGAGGGCCAGCACCCGATCGGTGAACTCACCGGCCACCCGCTGGGCCAGCGCCGGAAGGGCGTAGCTGTCCCGGGCACGGGAGACGTGCTGGATGAAGCCATCGAGCGGCGTGGGCATCTGCGCAAACTAACCCGAAACGGCCACCCGTCGAGGTATCGCGGCTGGGGGTCTAGCGCACCCCCGCAGTGCGGTGAACATTCTCCGTCGGAACCGAACGCCGGCGCGAAACGTTGTACCTCGCATCCCCGCCGCGACCAAGGGGCTCCATGACCACGACGCACTACCCCGAGCAGCCTGACCCCGGCGCGGGCACCGCGTATGCCCGGCGCGAACTGGGCCTCCCCTACCCGGCCTTTCCCGAGCGACTGCCCGGGGAGGCGTTGACCGCGGGTCGCTACGTCGTGCGCTTCGCTCGTACGGTCGAAGACCTCGATGCGATCGAGCGGCTGCGGTTCCAGATCTTCAACCTCGAACTGGGCGAGGGACTCGACAGTGCGTTTGCCAGCGGACGCGACCACGACGACCTCGACCCGCATTTCCATCACTTGATGATCTGCTGCGAGACCACGGGCGACGTCGTCGGCACCTACCGGCTCCAGACCGTCGAGATGGCCGCCGCCGGAGCCGGATTCTATTCGGCCGCCGAGTTCGACCTCTCCGGGCTGCCGCAGGAGTTCATCAGGCAGGCGGTGGAGGTCGGACGGGCCTGCGTGGCGCGGGGACACCGCAATGGCCGGGTGCTCAACCTGTTGTGGCGCGGGCTGGCGCTCTACCTGGTGCATAACGAGAAGCGCCACCTGTTCGGCTGCTGCTCGCTGACCTCACAGGACCGGGCCCTGGGTCTGGCCACCATGCAGCATCTCACCGCGGCGGGGCATGTGCATCCGACGCTGTTCGCCCCACCCCTGCCGGCGCTCTGCTGTACCGGGGCGGATCCGGCGGCCGTGGCCGCCAGTGCGGTCCACATTCCGCCACTCTTTGCGAGCTATCTCTCGCTTGGTGCCAAGGTCTTCGGGCCGCCGGCGATCGACCGTCAGTTCAAGACCATCGACTTCCTCGTGGCCCTCGATGTCGCTGCCCTGGACGAACACAGCTACCGCTTCTTCTTCCGCTGAGGGGCGGGGGACCGGCGCCCGCGCCGTCGTTCGGCTGACCGGGCTCGCGCTCTGGCTCACGCTGACTATCGGTGTTGTCCTGGTGATCCAGGTTATCCTGTGCGGGTCGACCCAGCGGCGACGCACCGCGCGGCGCCACCTCTTCCAGCGCTCCGCGCGCGGGGTGTTGTGGCTGCTCGGGGTCAGGACGATCGTGGAGGGCGCATGCCCTGCTCCGCCGTTTCTGCTGGTGTCGAATCACCTCGGCTATCTCGACATCGTGGTGTACGCGGCGAAGCTGCCAACCCGGTTTGTGGCGAAACAGGAGGTGCGCCGGTGGCCGGTCATCGGCTTCCTGGCCTGGGCGATGGACACGATTTTCATTGACCGGACGGTGCGCCGCGACTCGGTCCGGGTGCTGGACCAGATCGGTACCGCGATGGCCGCAGGTGACGGGGTGACGCTCTTCGCCGAGGCCACGAGTAGTGCGGGCCAGAGTGTGCTTCCGTTCAAGCCCGCGCTGCTGGAATGGGCCGCGACGACCAGCTCACCGGTGCACTACGGAAGCGTGAGTTACCGGACTCCGCCCGGCACGAGCCCGGCGCACCTGGCGGTCTGCTGGTGGGGCGACATGACATTCGGGCGTCATCTCATCGCGCTGGCGCAGTTGCCCCGGATCGATGCGACCCTCCGGCTGGGCGCGGAACCGATCATGGACCCCGATCGTAAGCGACTCGCCACCCGCCTCCATCAGGCGGTCTCGGCCCAGTTCATTCCCGTCGTCATGGAGTGAGAATGCACCAACGCATGGAAGCCGTCGAGGGCAACCTGATCGTCCTGGAGCAGGCCGTGGAGGCGCTGCGCGTGCTGGACGACGCCACCTATGCCACCGGGGGTGCGGCACCCGGCGTCTCGCCGATCGGCGTCCACTTCCGCCACGTGTTCGACCACTACCAGGCCTTTCTGGCCGGGCTGGACGCGGGCGAGATCGACTACGACGCGCGCGCCCGGCAAGGCCCGCTCGAGACCGATCGCGCCCTCGCCCTCGCGACGGTCCTCGGCTTCCTCACCGATGTGGAACGGCTGCCGGCGTCACTCGGCCCGCGCCAGATCCGGGTAACGATGCGGAGCGTCGCCGGCCACGGGGAGGTACCGGACTGGAGCGAGTCCACCGTCAAGCGCGAATTGCAATTCCTGGTCAGTCACACGGTCCATCACTACGCGCTCATCAAGGAGCTGCTCCGGCGGGCCGAGGTCGAGGTGGGCGACAGCTTCGGCGTCGCACCCTCCACCCTGGCCGCACTTCGCCGTGACGCGGCATGTGCACGGTAAGCTGGCTTCCCACCCCGGGCGGCTACTCCCTCTGCTGCAATCGTGACGAGCGATTCACCCGCGCCCCGGCGCTGGCCCCGGATCTCCGGGAACAGCAGGGGGTGCCGTATCTCGCTCCCCTCGATGGCGACTTCGGCGGCAGCTGGCTCGCGGTCAACAGCTTTGGCGTCACGCTCTCGCTGCTCAACCGGTATGACGTGGCCGGCGACGTGGCCCCTGCGTCGCCGCGCAGTCGGGGACTGCTGCTGCTCGACCTCACACCGTCGCCCTCCGCGGCCAGCGCCATCACGGCCCTGCAGGCGACCGCCCTCCAGCAGGTGCGGCCCTTCACACTGATTGTCGTGGCGCCGGACGTCCCCGTCCATCTCGCCCGGTGGGATGGCCACCAGCTTTCGATCGATGCGACGACCGCCCCGGGCCTGCTCGCGACCAGCTCCGCGGTGGCCGAGCCGGAGGTCACCGCTTCCCGCATTGCACGATTCGCCTCGCTGGAGACGGTGACTGTTGACGGTCTCGAGGCGCTGCACCGCAGCCACCTCCCCGAACGTGGCCGCCTTTCCATCTGTATGCACCGGCCGGACGCGGAGACCCGGAGCTACAGCCGGATCGATGTGACAACGGAGCGCGTGACCCTGCGGCACACCAGCTCGTCGCCCTGCCGCGACGCACCGCGGATCACGCTCGAGCTCCCCCGCCGCCTCGCCACGATCGAGCAATCCAGTTGAATCCGACCAAAGCGATTCCGGCGCCGCCACGCCAACGCCACTGGTTGCTGTGGGGGTATCTCGTGGTGCTGCTGGCATCGCACCTGGTGCGCTGGATGCATCCGTACGACAGCACCCCAGGCCCCGGGGAGCGGACCATCTCGCTCCATGCGGTGGCGGCGGAGCGCGAACTCTTTCGGCCCATTCGCCTCGCCTGGATCGACCACCCCGCCGACTCGGCCGATGCCACGCACTCCCCGATTCTTCTAGTGCATGGAAGCCCGGGAGACAACGGCGAGGTGGCCGGCCTGGCCGAGCGGCTGTCCCGTCGGCATTGGACACTGGCCCCCGACCTGCCGGGCTTTGGCGGCTCGAGTCGCGACGTGCCGGATTACTCCAACGACGCGCATGCCCGCTATCTCCTCCAGCTCCTCGACAGCCTGCAGATCGCGCAGGTGCACCTGGTCGGCTTCAGCATGGGCGGTGGCGTGGTGCTGCGCCTCGAGCAGCTGGCGCCCGCACGGGTACGCTCAATCACGATGTTGTCCGCGATCGGGGCGCAGGAATATGAGCTGCTGGGCGACTACCACCTGAACCATGCGATCCACGGATTGCAGCTGGCGGGCCTCTGGCTCCTGCGGGAAGGAGTACCGCACTTTGGCTGGCTGGATGACGCCGTGCTCTCGGTGGCCTACGCGCGCAATTTCTACGATACCGACCAGCGGCCGCTGCGCGACATCCTGAGTCGCTACGCCGGCCCGATGCTGATCCTGCAAGGGGAACACGATCCGCTCGTGGCCCCGGCGATCGCCCATGAGCACGCCCGCATCGTGCCCCAGGCCGAACTGCAGATGGATCAGGGTGACCATTTTTCCGCGTTCATGCGGCCGGATACCGTCGCGGCCTCGATCACCAGGTTTCTCGACCGGGTGGAATCCGGGACCGCGGTGGTCCGGTCGACAGCGGATCCGGCCCGGATCGTCCGGGCAGCGGAACCGTTCGATCCGCATACCATCCCGAAGATCGACGGGCTCGCGCTGGTCATCGTGATGCTGCTGCTCGCGCTGTCCACGCTGGTGAGCGAGGACCTGACCTGCATCGCCACCGGGTTGATGATCGCGCGCGGAACGCTCGGCTTTCTGCCGGGGGCGATCGCCTGCTTCGTCGGCATCTTCGGCGGAGACATGCTGGTCTTCCTCGCCGGCCGGACCTTCGGGCGAGCCGTCCTGGAGCGGGCACCGGTGCGCTGGTTTCTCTCCCCCGATGCGGTCACCTGGGGCTCGCAGTGGGTGGAACGCAAAGGCGCCGCACTCGTCTTCGCCACGCGGCTACTGCCCGGGACCCGTCTGCCGACGTACTTCGCGGCGGGGATGCTGCGCACCAGCTTCACGAAGTTCGCCGCCTACTTCTTCGTGGCCTGCCTGGTCTGGACCCCGTTCCTGATTGGCATCTCGGCGGCCTTCGGCGAGGTGGTGGAGCGCATCCTCGGCGCCTTCACTCAGCATGCGGCGCTGTACCTGGGCGTCACGGCGCTGGTGCTCTTCCTGCTGCTCAAGCTGATCATCCCGCTCACGACCTGGCGCGGCCGTCGCCTGCTGCTGTCCCGGTGGCGCCGCCTCACCCGCTGGGAATTCTGGCCCCGCTGGCTGTTCTATCCGCCCGTCGTGCTCTACATCCTGTGGCTCGCATTCAAGCACCGCAGCCTCACGCTGTTTACCGCGGTGAATCCCGCCATACCCGGCGGCGGATTCGTCGGCGAATCCAAGGCCCAGATTCTCGCCGGCTTGGCCGGCAGCCCCGACCGGGTCGCGGCGTGGGAACTGATCCCTGCCGCGCGCCCCGCCGCAGCACGCTTGGCGCAGGCGCTCGACTTTCGCGCCCGCCGCGCCCCGGAGTGGCCATTGGTGCTGAAGCCGGACATCGGGGAGCGCGGCTCCGGCGTCTCCCTGTGCCGCTCGGTCCCCGAGATCGAGGCATACCTCGAGCGGGCCGCGGGCGACACGATCGTGCAGGCCTTTGCGCCGGGGGCGGAATTCGGCGTGTTCTATGTGCGCCGTCCCGGGACAGATCGAGGGGAGATCTTCTCGATCACCGACAAGCGGTTCCTCTCACTCACCGGCGACGGCACGCGCACGCTCGAGGAGTTGATCCTCGCCGATGACCGAGCCGTGTGTATGGCACCCGTCCACCTTCGACAGCATGCCAGCCGCCTCGGCGCGATCCCGGAGGCCGGGGAGGTGGTGCCACTGGTGGAGTTGGGAACCCATTGCCGCGGCGCGACGTTTATGGATGGCGGCTGGGTCGGCACCCCGGCGCTCACTGCGGCGATCGACCGGCTGAGCCAGGGCTACCCCGGCTTCTGGTTCGGCCGGTACGACATCCGGACCATGGACGTCGCCGCCTTCCAGCAGGGAACCGGCTTTCTGGTGGTCGAATTGAACGGGGCCACCGCGGAAGCGACCAGCATCTACGACCCGGGCAACACATTGGGGTCGGCGTACCGGACGCTGTTCGCGCAGTGGCGATTGTGCTTCGAGATAGCGGCGGCGAATGTCGCCCGCGGTGCGGTGCCGACGCCGCTCCGGGAACTGCGGCGGCTCATGCGTCGGCATCACGACGCGATCCGCTCCCACTAGCTGATGGGTCGGGACCGATTCCGCCCCCGAGAGGACCAACCATGCTGGCACATACGGAGGCAGGAATGCTGACGAGGACTGCGTCGATCATCAGTTGGGCCTGCCAGCTCGTCGCGGCGGCCATCCTGCTGCAGACACTGTATTTCAAGTTTACCGGCGCACCGGAGTCGGTCTACATCTTCACGACGCTGGGACTCGAGCCCTGGGGACGGATCGGGTCTGGCGTGGTCGAGCTGATCGCCGCCATTCTGCTGTTGATTCCCGCCACCGCCGGATTTGGCGCGGTGCTGGCGCTCGGCGTGATCAGTGGCGCGATCCTGTCCCACCTGACCAAGCTCGGCATCGAGGTCCAGGGCGATGGCGGGCTGCTCTTCGGGCTGGCCATCACAGTCTTCGTGACGTCACTGAT
>JBDTMI010000101.1:0-8054 GCA_039934355.1 Gemmatimonadales bacterium | reverse complement strand
GCCGAGGCTAAAATGGTCTCCGAGAAGGAACGCACCGCAGGAATCGAGCGGGCGCGGCACGAGGCGGAAGAGCTGCTGGCGCGGGCCCGAAGGGAAATTGTCGCCGAGCGGGACAAGGCGGTGGCGGATCTCCGGCGCGAGGCGGTCGATCTCTCGCTCGCCGCCGCCGGCAAGCTGATCGGGCAGCGGCTGGATGCCGGGGCGGACCGGGCGCTGGTCGAGGGCTACCTCGCCACGCTCGAGAGGTCGAAGTGAGATCGGAATCGATCGCCCGCAACTACGCCGAGGCACTCTTCGACCTCGGCGTAAAAAGCGGGCGGGCGCAGGAGTATGCCGAGCTGATGGACGCGGTGGCCCATGGTATCGCCACCGCGCCCAAGGTGCGGGCGGTGCTGATGTCGCCCCGGATTACCAAGGCGAAGAAGTCGGCGTTGCTGGCCGCCGCGCTCGCCACGGCGCCGCGGGAGTTCGTCCTGTTCCTGCAGGCGGTGGTGAAGCGTGGCCGTCAAGGTCTCTTCGGCGAGATCGCGCACGAGTATCTCGGCTTGCTGGACATCAAGCTCAACCGGGTGCGTGCGGCGGTAACGGTAAGTCGCCCGGCGGATGAGGCGATGCGTCAGGCAATCACCGCACAGCTCGCCCGGGTGATGGGCAAGGAAGTGGTCGCCCAGTTCCACGAGGATGCAAGCATCCTCGGTGGCATCATCGTGCGGGTGGGCGATCGGGTGTTCGACGGCTCGATCCGGCGGCGGATGACGGTGCTGCGGCGGGCGCTGCTGGCGCGTTAGGACGGCGAACTGGGGTAGAGCGGGTCAGGGCGGATCTGAGATCCGCCCTTGTGGTATCTGGGATTGGGATCGTTGGGGCGGCTCTCAGAGCCGCCCTTGCTATCGTCGGAATGGGTCTTGCCCAAAGAGCGGAGATCCCCGTCAGGTCCGAACTGATGCCTCGTCAGCGCCTGCGCCCCGTCGCCACGGGCGCCGCACCGATGGGCGAGATGGGTTCCGGCGCCTCGCACTTCAATCCGCACCGGTACTCCAGTGACAGCCGGGTGTTTCTGAACCAGGGATTCGTGACAGGCCAGAGCCCCCGCCACGTGGCGACGTTCGTCCCGGCCGGGCGATTCGACTCCATGGACGGTGCCGAGACGACGAGCGCCGATCCCACGATCGAATGGATCCGCCAGGCCCGAGTGTCGGGGTGATTGATCGCCAACTTCGGCTTCCGCCAGGTCCAACGAACCTTCGACGGCGCGAGCGCTGCGCTCGATGGCACCCGGTCCAACCTCACGCTGGGGCAGGCTCGCTGGCTTGGCTCGCAGAGCCGCCCTCCCAATCTCAGGATTATCCTTCAGCCATGATATCCCTTGCCGTCATCGCCCTGACCGCGATCCAGGGTACCGGTCCCGCCGATCCGCGCGCCCCTTACTGGCAGCAGCAGGTTTCCTACGAGATCAGCGCCGCACTGGATGAAGGGCGCGGTGTGCTCTCCGGCGCGGAGCGAATCCGCTATACCAATCGCTCGCCCGACACGCTCCGGACATTCGCCCTGCACCTGCACCTGAATGCGTTCCGGCCCGGCTCGCGCTGGGCCGACGCTGATTCGGTGGAGCGCCGGCGCCGATTCAACGATCTGAAGGATCCCGACTACGCCTTCAATCACGTGCGCAATGTCCGGATCATGGGTCAGCCGGTCGAGGCGGTGTGGCCCGTCGCCCCCGACAGCACGATCGTCCGTTTTGTGCTCCCGGTTCCGCTCGCACCCGGCGATTCGATGGTCGTCGAGATGGACTGGGATGCGCGACCGTCCACCGTGCCACGCCGACAGGGGCGGCGCGGGCGGCACCTCGACTTTGCCCAGTGGTATCCCAAGGTCGTGGTCTACGATACGCACGGCTGGCAGGAACACCCGCTCTATCCCGGCGGCGAATTCTACGGCGAGTTCGCCACCTACCTCTTTGACCTCGACGTCCCTGAGGATCAGGTCCTCGCGGCCACCGGCGTGCCGATCTGCGGCGATCCCGGCTGGGAGCGCGTCAACCAGGTGCCGGATCGGCCGGTGCAGTACCGGCGGGACGTCTATCCCAGCGCGCCGCACTACCGTGCCGTCGGGAATGACTGCGTGGCTGAGGCGGCGAACGGGACCACGCCGCCAATGGCGGCGGGCCGGAAGCGGGTGGTGTGGTACGCGGAGAACGTGCACCACGTCGCACTGAGCATGAGCCCGGAGTATCGCTACGAGGGCGGCGCCTGGGGCAACGTCGCGATTCACGTGCTCTGGCGTCCGGGGGACGAGGAGAGCTGGGGACACGGAGTCGCGGTGCAACGGACGGCCAAGGCACTGGCGTGGCTGGACGGCTTTTTCGGGCCGTTCGCGTGGCCGCAGATCAGCAACATTCATCGTATCGACGGCGGCGGCACCGAGTTTCCCATGATGATCCACAACGGCTCGGCCTCGCAGGGGCTGATCGTCCACGAGCTGGGTCACAACTACGTGATGGGCATCCTGGCGAACAACGAGTGGCGCGAGGGCTGGCTGGACGAAGGGTTCACCAGCTTTCAAACCTCACTCTATGATGAGGCGGAGCGGCCGGGGTACGATGCTTTTTCGCAGGATGAGCCGTACATCACCGGGCTGGATCTTGATGGCATGGGCGAACCGGCCAGCCTCCCGGGCGAGGACTACGACGATTTTTCCAGCTACAATACCAGCATCTACGTCCGGGGCGAGCTGTTCTTCCATCAGTTGCGCTATATCGTGGGCGACGCAGCGCTGCGGCAGATCATGCATACCTACTACGAGCGCTGGAAGCTGAAGCACGTCGACGAGGCGGCGTTCCGTGCCGTGGCGGAGGAGGTCTCGGGCCAGGACCTGAGCGGGTTCTTCGCCCAGGCGCTGCACGGGACGGCATTGGTGGACTATGCGGTGGGGAAGGTGAGGGCGGTCAGGCGATCGGGTAGTCAGGCGGTTGGGCGGTCGGCGAGTCAGGCGGAGGAGTCGGCGTGGGAGACTCGGGTCGAAGTACTGCGCAAGGCGGAAGGACGCATCCCGGTTGAAGTCTGGGTCATCGCGGAGTCCGACACCGCGGTGGTGCGGACCGATGGCCAGGCGGTGCGGGAGTGGGCAACGCTCACGACACGCAGCCGGCCGAAGCAGGTGCTGCTCGACCCTCGACTCCGCACCCGCGACTGGAACATGCTCAACAACACCTGGCGACGGGGATGGCTCGGCGCGACGCGGAAGCCAAAAGCCCAGATGTATCTTGACACCTGGTTCACCGAGCGTGCGGCGCGGGATCACCTCACGCGCGGCCTCTCGCCGACGGCGTGGTACAATGATGCCGGTGGCCTGACGCTCGGCCTGCACAGCCGGGAGAATTACTTCGGCCGCTTCGAGCAGAATGTGACCCAGCTCAACTGGAGCACTGGTTGGGATACCGACGCCAACGTGAAGGACGCCGACTTCCTGCTGCGGCTCCGCAATCCGACCTTCCTGCGCTCGCCCGGCATGTCGCAGCAGCTCGAAGCGTACAACATCGAGGGGCGCTTCGGTGCGTCGCTCGGGCTCGATTGGAACCGGCGCGATCACCTTGGCTATGGTCCGAGAAAGACCTGGGGCATGCAGCTGACATGGCTCCAGCCAGATGACTTCCGCTATCTCGACCGAGGCTACTACGACGATGCGGGCACCGCCGAGCTCGAGCTGCACGCCGGGGCGCAGGATCGCCGGGGAAAGTGGGCGCTGGCTTCGGAGCTCCGCGGTGGCGGTGGTCTGGCGTACCACAAGCGCGGGCTCGCCGCCTCGACCGGTCGCACCGACCTGGATCAGTTCTACGGCCGCGCCAGCTTGACGACGACCGCCGCGCGTCCCGTCGGGACCCACGCCGGCCTCCGGCTCAGGCTGTTCGCCGCCGTCAGCTCCAGCGGTGACCAGACGGTGAAGCAGCGCCAAGTCTATCTGGCCGGCGCCGATCCGCTGCAGCAGTTCACCAGCCCGTTCCTGCGCTCCACCGGCGCGCTCTTCGTCCGACCAGATGTCTACTACCAGGCGCCGGGGGGAGGCATGCTGCGCGGGTTTGATCCCCGGCTCTCGGCCGAAGGGGTCGTCGCGCTGAATGTCGAGGTGGAACGGTCGCTCGCGGCGCGACTCAAGGCGAAACTGTTCCGGCGGGTCCGTCTCGCGGCGTTCGGCGATGTGGGACACACGATCGGCGACAGCTTCGATCCGTCCAATGCCACCCGGCTGCGCTGGCTCGCCGATGCGGGCGTGGGTCTCCGCGCGGATCATCTGATCGGGAACACGGCGTTCACGACGCGCGTCGACCTGCCGCTCTATGTCAGTCGCCCGACGCTGGCACAGGACCGCGATCCGGGGAGTGACCGGGTTGGATTCCGCTGGACCTTCGGGTTCCAGCCGTCGTGGTGATGGTGGCGGGCCAGGCCACACGCGAGTGACATTCCTCCCGATGATTCCCGACCGTCGCGATCTCTTCCGGAGCACCGTCGGTCAGTGGCTGCAGCAGCTGGTCGAACGGGCCGAACTGCGGGTTGCCCCGGAGCGCTATCTGCGGCCACCGGGTTCGCTGCCGGAGATGGCATTTCTGACCGCCTGCACCCGCTGCGGGGAATGTGTGCAGGCCTGCCCGCCGATGGCCATCCGAAAAGCGCCGACCGACGCAGGACTGCAGGGTGGCACGCCGTACATCGATCCCACCATCCAGGCCTGCATCGTCTGCCCCACCATGCCCTGTGTCGTCTCCTGTCCCACCGACGCCCTGACCCTCCCCCCAACCGGCTGGGAAGGGTATCGTCTTGCGGTCGTGGAACTGGTGCCGGAGCGGTGCGTCACCTTTGCTGGCACACCGTGCCGGGCCTGTGTTGATGTGTGTCCGGTCGGCGAGCGGGCGCTGGCCATCGACGAGACCGGCCACCCGTCGCTCAAGATCGAAGGGTGTGTGGGCTGCGGCGCCTGTGTCCGCGGCTGCATCACGTCGCCATCCTCATTCACACTGCGCCCGTTGGAGGGCTGATGCCGGAGGTTCCGTACCGCGTGGACAAGCCGTGGGGCTACGAGCTCATCTGGGCCCGAACCGATCGGTACGTCGGCAAGATCCTGCATGTGAAGGCGGGGCAGGTGCTCAGTCTGCAGTATCACAACCTGAAGGATGAGACGATGCATGTCCTCAGCGGCGAGCTGATCCTCCGCACCCGGCCGGGCGACATCCTGGTGGCACGGGCGTTCCGCGCCGGGGAGAGTGTCCACATCCCCGCCACTCTGGTGCACCAGATCGAAGCGGTGGTGGACAGCGATGTGCTGGAAGCCTCCACGCCCGAGCTCGATGACCTCGTCCGCCTGAACGACCGTTACGGGAGAAGCTGACCATGCAGGTAATTATCCCGCTCGCCGGCAAAGGAACCCGCCTCCGGCCCCATACCCACCTGATCCCCAAGCCGATGCTCAAGGTGGCCGGGCGTCCGGTCATGGACTGGGTGATGGATCGGCTCGATGGCCTCGAGGTGTCCGAGCTGATCTACATCACCGGGCACCTCAAGGACCAGGTGGAGGCGTACAGTCGGAAACGCTACCCCTATCCCGGACGCTACATCGAGCAGCAGGTGCAGGACGGCACCGCCGGCGCGGTGAACCTGGCCCGGCCGTTCGTGAAGGAGCCGGTCCTCATCGTCTTCGTGGATACAGTATTCGAGGCGGATCTCGGGCTCATCAACCGCACCACGGCGGACGGAATCATCTGGGCCAAGGAGGTGGAGGACTACCAGCGATTCGGTGTGGTGGTGACGGACCAGGAGGGTTACATGACGAAGATCGTCGAAAAGCCCTCGACCCCGATTTCCAAGCTGGCCAATATCGGGCTCTACTACATCAAGGACGTCGAGGCGCTGTGGCGGGGCATCGACCATGTGCTGCACAGCCCGGCCAACAAGGGCGAGTTCTACCTCACCGACGCATTCCAGCACATGATTGACCACGGCCGGAGGATTCTCACCGCCGAGGTCGGGGGCTGGTACGATTGCGGCAAGCTGGACACGCTGCTGGAGACCAATGAAATCCTGCTGCGCCAGGGGTCGGCGCGGCGGCGGGATTTTCCCGGCGTCACGATCCACGATCCGGTGCTGATTCAGGACGACGTGATGGTGGAGCGCAGCGTGATCGGCCCCAATGTCACACTGGAGTCGGGGACAACCGTGACTGGGAGCACGCTGGCGCACGTGATCGTGGGCCAGAAGAGCACGATCCGGGACAGCCAGCTGCATCACTCGATGCTCGGTGACCGGGTCCTGGTCCAGGGGCTGCGCGGCACGGCGACGCTCGGCGACGATTCCGAGGTCGTGGCGTAGCAGCGGGCCGACCCGGGGTCGGCCCTCACGGCGCCCCGGTCGAGACCTGCGGCGCCCCAACCCTTACCCGGCCATCATGTCCGCAACCACCGACCTGTACCGCTCCTACCTCGACCTCCGCTGGCACTTCGATCCGGCGGCGGGGAGTGCGGCAGGGCTCACGACGTATGACGAGCGGCTGGCCGACTTCTCGGTCGAGCGGCTGCGCGAGCATCTCGTGGCCTACAAGGCGATGGCCCTGGCGGTGGAGGCACTCGACGTCGAGGACCAGGAGGAGGAGATCGATCGCACCGCCTTCCTCGACGAGGTTCGCGTCACCATTTCCCGCTTCGAACGCGAACGGCCGCACGTCCACGACCCCGCCTTCTGGCTGGCCCATCTCTACAGCGCCTTCCACGCCATCCTGCGCCGCCGGCCCGCCGAGCCGGGCGCACGCGCGCGCGCCTTGATGGGCCGCCTGCGTGCCACCCCGGCTTTTCTCAAGAGCGCCCGTGAGACGATCGCGGAGCCGCCGCAGGTGTTCCTTGACACGGCGGTGCAGCTCGCCGGCGCCGGCCCGCGGTTGCTGCATGACGTGGCGGACGCCATCCGCACCGCCGATCCCGCGACGGCCGCGAGTGTCGATGATGTGCTGGGGGAGGCGCTGTCAGCGCTGGCCCGGTTCGCCCTCGCGCTCAAGGATGAGTGCCGCGCGCATCACGACGACCAGTCATTCGCGATCGGCGAGGAACAGTTCAATCGCCGCCTGCATCATGAGCATGCGCTGAACGCCAACGCGCCGACGCTCTACCGCTACGGGCTCCGCCTGGCGGATGAAGTGGAGGCGGAGCTGGTCGGGCTGGCCCGCCAGATCGACCCGACGGTGCCATGGCGGACCGTGGTGGAGCGGTTGCGGCTGGATGCGGCGCCGGGCCCGGACCTGGTCGGGGCCTTCCAGTTCGAAGTGGACCGGGCCCGGGCGTTTGTCGCCGAGAGGAACCTCGTCGCAATACCCGAGGGCACGCTCGAGGTGCGCGAGACGCCGTCCTTTCTGCGTCCCCTGATGCCCTTCGCGGCCTATCTCCCGCCGGCCGTGCTCTCCGACGTCGCCGTCGGGACGTTTTATGTCACCTCACCCGCGCCGAGCCAGAACCCGGGGACGCATTCGATTCACGAGATCGCCGCCACCGCGATCCACGAGGCGTGGCCGGGGCATCATCTGCAGATGGTGACCGCACGACGGAGCCCATCGCTGGTGCGGCAGGTGAGCTGGACGCCGGTCACCGTCGAGGGCTGGGCGCTGTACTGCGAAGAATTGATGCTGGAAGAAGGCTATTACACCTCGATCGAGGAGCGTCTCTTCCAGCGGCTGCACCTGCTCTGGCGGGCTATCCGCGTCGTACTCGACGTCGGGCTGCACACCCGCGGCATGACGCCCGAACAGGCGGTGGACATGCTGGTGGATCGGGTCGCCATGGATCGGCCCCGGGCCGAGGCCGAGGTGAGTCGCTACTGCGCGTGGCCCACGTACCAGTTGAGCTATGCCATCGGGCGTCGGGAATTGCTGCACCTGCGGGAGGCGTGGCGCGCGGCGGTTGGGCCGGATGTCCCGCTTCGCGAATTTCACGACCAGGTGCTGGCGTACGGCGGATTACCGGTCTCGCTGATCCGGTGGGGGATGGGGTTGGGGATCGATGAGTGAAGGGGGCGGTTGGGCGA
>JBDTMI010000100.1:0-8689 GCA_039934355.1 Gemmatimonadales bacterium | reverse complement strand
CTGACGGCTGACGGCTGACGGCTGACGGCCCACCAAGATACCCCCACGCCGACGGGCCGTCACATCATCCGCTCCACGCGAATGATCTGACGGCCCGGGGCCGGAAGGATCGGAGCGCTTACTGCAGCGGCAGCGGCGTGGCGAGACGCAGGTAGAAGACGACGTTCCGGTCCACCTGGCCGGTGACGGGATTCTGCTTTGCCAGGTACCCGGTCTTGCCGTCGCTGTCGATCCCGAAGTCATCATCATTGACGACCGCGATCGTCCGGGCATCGATCACCGCCAGCCCCTCGGCCTTGTTGTGATCATAGCCGAGGGCCGGATCGAGGAGATCGACCAGGGTGGTCTTGCTGGCAACGAGGATCCCGGCAGCGGTGAGTTCCGCCGGGGTCAGTGCCTCCAGCGTCTTGCCGTCGACCGTGCGACCCTCCGTCCCATCGGCCGGGTCGCTGACGTCGGTCGCGGCAGCGAGATCCACCAGGAAGATCCGCTTCTGCGCGGAGGGCGTCTTGGGATCCCGGGGCCAGTTGGTATCCAGCTCGAGCACCAGGAATCGGGTCGGCGAAAGCGCCACGATCTCGCTCACGATGTATCCCGGCTTGTCGAGCGGATAGAGATATTGCCGGGTGGTCTTGCCCTGCAGATCGACGGCGACGATGCGGACCGACGTTGATGCCCGGCCGGCCGCCTTGGGATTGTCCAGGGGTGACTGCATGATGCCGACGAGCGTCCTGGTCGATTCCACCCAGGCCAGCCCCTCCATGGCGCGACCGGAACGGCGCTTCGCAAATACTACCGGCAGGCCCCCGTTGAAGGGATTGCGGCGTTCGAGTGTCTTGCCCTTCGCATCGACGTGCAGCAGGTGCGGGCCGTACTCCTCCGACACCCAGAAGGTGCCGTCGGCCAGGGCGACCAGACCCTCGGTGTCCACTCCATTGGGATCGGTCGAGAGCGGCTTGCCTCCCACCGCCACCGGGGTCTCACCGGTACTGCCCGGTCCCGCCGGATTCGGCAGGCCAGTAAGCGGCTTCCCCGAGGCATCCGACAACAGGATCGCACCGGTCTTCTGCAGCACCGCACCCTTGAGCCGGAATACGCCGATTTGGGGCGTGAAGGCGGGAACCACGAAACCCTTCTGACTCGCATCCGGGGTGTCGAAGTTCGGGCCGCGATCGGTGAGGAGGTAGACGTCACGCCCGCGGATGGCGAGGGAGGAGCCGTAGCCCCCGTTGTACGCCCGCGCCCCATTGAACGAGTCGATCACCAGCCGGGGCAACACCTCGGCGGTACGCAGTACCGAAACCGCCGTCGAGCCAGCCGGAGCGACGTCGTTCGCCGCCGGAGTCGCAGAGTGGCAGGCGGCCAGCAGGAGGACAGGACCGACCAGAGCAGCAGAGCGATGCCACGCCATCAGGACACTCATGGTGAAGGGAGACCGGAACTACGACCAATGATCTTCCCTAGCTGGGGTGATCGCCAGATCAAGGTCACGTCACAACGGGGTCACGGACCCAGCTTCTCGAGCGATTCGGTCGCCCGGGTCCACTCGGCGTAGGCCTGATCCAGTTCAGCGCGCGCCAGCTTGAGCCGGACCGAGTGTTTCGCGGCAATGGCCGCGCCGTCAGCGGCGGCGTAGAGCGCCGGATCCTCCAACGCGGCATGGAGTGTCGTGACCTCGGCGTCGAGCTGGTGCACCCTCGCCTCGGTCAATTCCACGGTCCGGCGCGCAGTGCGTTGCGCCGACTGGCGCGCCTTGCGATCGCCCTGGGATTCCTGCGCCCCCGCCCTGGCCTTTTCCCCGGCGCGGGCCTTTTCCCGTTGTCCTTTCACCACCTCACGGGCGGCGGCCGCGATCTTCGCCTTGTCCTCCGCCTGTACCGTCTCCCACTCGGCGAAGCTCCCGTCGAAGTCCCGGAGGTGGGCATCCTCCAGCCGCCATACACGAGTGCACAGTCCGCGCAGCAGGGCCCGGTCGTGGCTCACCAGCAGCACCGTGCCTTCGTAGCCTTCGAGCGCATCCTCGAGCGCCTCGATCGACTCCACGTCGAGATGGTTGGTCGGCTCGTCGAACACCAGCAGGTTGGCCTTTTCCAGCGTCATCATCGCGAGCGCGACACGGGCGAGTTCCCCACCGGAGAGCGAGCCGGCCCGGCGGAGCACTTCGTCGCCGGAGAAATCGAACCGGCCGAGGTGATCGTAGACCTGGCCCCGAGTCCATTGGGGCCGCAGGTCATGAATGGTGTCGAACAGCGACTTGTCGCGCGGGACCTGGGCCATGTCCTGTCGATACGAGGCGATCGTGGTACTCTGGCCGACGCGCACCTCGCCCCCCTCGGCGTGTCGCTGTCCGAGGAGGGTCGCGAGCAGCGTGCTCTTCCCCGCGCCGTTGGGACCGACCAGGCCGATCGTGTCACCACGGCGGACCGAGGCGGAGAAGGCGGTGAGCAGCACCCGCCCCTCGACGCCGACCGCCACATTGTCCGCGACCAGCACCTGATCGCCGCCGCGCTCCGGCGGCTGGAACCGCAGCGCCATCGCGCCGGAGGTGCCGGGCGGCGGAGAGAGGCGGGGCATCCGCTGGAGAATGCGGCGGCGGCCTTTGGCCTGCTTGGTATCCTGGCCGGCGATGTTGCGGCGGATGTAGTCCTCCTGCGCCGCGATGACCTTCGCCTGCTTGTCGAAGGCGCGCTGGGTGGACAGCCGACGTTCGGCACGCTGGGCGACAAAGGCGGTGTAGCCGCCGTCGTAGGTGAAGCCGGTGCCGCCCTCGAGGTGCAGCATGTGATCGGCGACCTCGTCCAGGAAAGCGCGGTCATGGCTGATGATCAGCAGCCCGGCCTCGAGGCCGCGGAGGTGCCCGATCAGCCACTCGGTGGTCTCGAGGTCGAGGTGGTTGGTCGGCTCGTCCAGCAGCAACAGATCGGTCGGGGCGACGAGCTGGCAGGCCAGCCCGAGTCGGCCGCGTTCGCCGCCGCTCAGCGTTGCCAGCTGCTGGGTGACGGCCCGATCGGGATCGAAGCCGAGCCCGTGAAGCACCGCCGCGATGCGGGCGTGGATGCCATAGCCGTCGGCGCGCTGAAAGGCCTCGAGGTCGTGGTCGTAGCGCGACAGTTCCGCCTCGGTCAGCGCCTCCCCGCGTTCACCCATGGCGTGCGCCTGCGCCTGGAGCGAGCGCTCCAGCTCGAGCAGCTCCGCGAACGGTCCGCTGGCCGCCTCCCAGACCGTCGCCGCACCGGGAAAGGCGCGATGCTGATCCAGCTCCGCCCAGCGGAGCTGCGGGGCGCGCATGACGGAACCCTTGGTGGGCGCCAGGGCACCGGTCACCATGCGGAAGAGCGAAGTCTTGCCGCTGCCGTTGCGCCCGATGATGCCCCAGCGCTCGCCGGCGGCGACGGTCAGATTGATGTCGGTGAGGAGAATGTTGGCGCCGTACTGCACCGTGGCGCCGGCAATGGAGAACAGCGTCATCGAAGCCGCCGAGCGGGCTTGTAGGGGAAGATGTCGATCACTGCGCCCGCCGCGGCAAGCGCCTGCATGCGGAGCCAGAATTCCACGGTGAGCAACTCGCCGTGGGCAGCCATGAAGGCCTCGCCCAGTCGGCCGGGCAGGGTAAGAAAGGCACGAAACTCCTCGGGAAAGATGTCGTGCTCGCCGACCGAGAACCACGGTTCGGCGCTGTATTCGTCGTCATCGTGCCGGCTCGCGGGAATGGCGCGGAAACGGCACTCGGTGAGCAGGCAGAGCTCATCATAATCATAGAAAATCACCCGCCCATTGCGGGTCACCCCGAAATTCTTCAGCAGCATGTCGCCGGTGAAGATATTCGCAGCGGCCAGATCCCGGATGGCCTGACCGAAGTCGAGGGCCGCATCCAGGGCGTGGGCCTCATCCACCTGGCGGAGGTAGAGGTTGAGCGGGGTCACCTTCCGCTCGGTATACAGGTGGCTGATGATGACCCGGTCTCCCTCGACCTTGACGCTGTTCCCGCACTCCGCCTGCAGCTCCGCCAGGACCGCCGGCGCGAATCGGTCGCGCGAGAATTCGAGCCCGGCAAATTCCTGGGCATCGGCCAGTCGGCCCACCCGGTCCCGGACAAAGACGAGGTGGTACTTCTCCCGCACCAGCTGCCGAGTCGTCTGTTTCGGTGGCCCGAAGCGGTCGCGAATCAGCTTGAACACCACGTTCAGGGTGGGGAGTGCGAAGACGACCATGACGAGGCCCTTGTCGCCCTCGGCAGGCGCGAAGTGCGCCTCATTCTCCTCGAGATGGCGGAGCAGCGCCCGGACCAGCTCCGTCTTGCCGTGCTTGTGGTACCCCAGCGAGGTGTAGAGCTCCTCGATCG
The DNA here is from genome assembly GCA_039934355.1 of Gemmatimonadales bacterium. Classification (GTDB taxonomy): domain Bacteria; phylum Gemmatimonadota; class Gemmatimonadetes; order Gemmatimonadales; family GWC2-71-9; genus JADJOM01. Next base: position 4,347 of record JBDTMI010000100.1, on the reverse strand, counting down.
GCTTGCGGGGCATGATCGACCGGAGAAAGTCCACCAGGGCGCGGGGGCACTCCAGCTCGACGTGAAAATAGGACCGGGTGAAGGAGAAGACGATGCTGACCTCATCGGTGGTGGCGAGCAGCGCGTCGACCCGAAGCCCCTGGTCGTCGTGAACCATGGGAAAGACCAGCGGAATCAGTCCGGCCTCGGTGCGGGCCCGGCCAATCAGGTACGCGCCCTTGTTCCGATAGAACGGGGCCGGAGCCATTTCGATCGCCTCGAGGCGCGCTGGGCGGGGCTGGCGGGCCAGCTCCTCGGCGAGTGCGGCGGCGAGCAGTCGGGCATCGGCGTCACGCCCGGCGTAGCGGGCCGCGAAGGGGAGGTCGCCCAGCAGTTCCCGCATCACGGATTCGAGGGCCCGCCCGGCGGGATACACCTTCAGTCCCTCGAGCGAGGAGACCGGCGGCAGCGCATGGAATGCCGCGTCATCGAAGTAGACTCCGGCAGCCGGACCGACAGCGTGCAGCAGTTCCCGCACGACCGAATTGAAGAACGTCAGCGCCAGCTCGGCATCCAGCCGCGGCGCGGCCTCGCGCTCAAAGCCCTGGCGCGCCGCCTGCCAGAGGACCACATCGAGCGCCTCGTCACCGAGGATCCGGCGCAGCTCGTGGACCGACCACCCGACGAACTGGCGATACAGGGTGAGACGCTCGAGCGCGTCCTGCTGGCCGCCCCGCCAGTCGCGCTGGAGGAAGCGCCCCTCGGCCCGCCGAGTCACCAGTCGGAACTGCGACTGATGCGCGTCGAAGGTCACGAGGATCGACTGTGCCGCCGCTGCGGCGGCGGCCTGCCGGGTCAGCGAGAGGCGCAGCGAGCGGGCGGGATCAGGAACGGGGGAGCTCATGCGATATATTTCCGGGGCATGGCATCCAGCGAATGGCCGATGGCAAATGTGCAGGAACAGGTACCAACTTACGAGGAAGCACCGCTCATGCCGACCCCTCCGACCTACGATACACTCGTGCCACCCACCAGTGGCGAGACCATCACCATGACGCCCGCGGGTCTGGTCGTCCCCGACCGGCCCATCCTGCCATTCATCGAGGGCGACGGCACCGGCCCCGACATCTGGCGGGCCTCGCAGCTGGTCTTCGATGGCGCGGTGCGGAAGGCCTACGGCGGAAAGCGCCAGGTGGTGTGGTTCGAAGTGTTCGCGGGAGAAAAGGCGCGCGACACGCTGGACAGCTGGCTGCCTGACGATACGCTGAAAGCGATCAACTATCACCTCGTGGGCATCAAGGGCCCGCTGACCACGCCGGTCGGCGGCGGCTTCCGCTCCCTGAACGTGGCGCTGCGGCAGAAGCTCGACTTGTACGCCTGCGTCCGGCCGGTGCGCTGGTTTACCGGCGTGCCCAGCCCGGTGAAGCAGCCGGAGCTGGTGGACATGATCATCTTCCGCGAGAACACCGAGGATATCTACGCCGGCATCGAGTACAAGGCGCGGAGCGACCAGGCCGTCAAGCTGGTCGCCTTTCTCCAGGACCAGCTCGGCGTCAACACGATCCGCTTTCCCGAGAGCAGCGCCATCGGCATCAAGCCGATCTCCGAGGAGGGGAGCAAGCGGCTGATCCGCTCAGCGTTTGATTTCGCGGTGGCCCACGGCAAGAAGAGCGTGACGCTGGTGCACAAGGGCAACATCATGAAGTACACCGAGGGCGGCTTTCGCGACTGGGGCTACGAGCTGGCCCGGCAGGAATACGGCGCGGTGGAGATCGACGGCGGCCCGTGGTGCAGGCTGCCCGGCGGCGTGATCATCAAGGACGTCATCGCCGACGCCTTTCTGCAGCAGATCCTGACCCGGCCCACGGAATACGACGTGATCGCGACGATGAACCTCAACGGCGACTACATCTCCGACGCACTGGCGGCGCAGGTCGGCGGCATCGGCATCGCGCCCGGCGCGAATATCAACTACCTGACCGGCCACGCGATCTTCGAAGCGACCCACGGTACCGCACCCAAGTACGCCAATCAGGACAAGGTGAATCCCGGGTCGCTGATTCTCTCCGGCGAAATGATGTTCCGCTACCTGGGCTGGCCCGAGGCGGCGGACCTCATCATCAAGGGACTCGAGGTTACCATCGGACAGAAACGGGTCACCTACGACTTCGAGCGCCAGATGGCCGGGGCGACGCTGCTGTCGTGCAGTGCATTCGGGAAAGCGGTGGTGGAGAACATGGAGGCGTAGCCCAGTGCGGTGGAGCGGTCTCCAGCCGCTCCGCCGCCCGCACCCGACATACGCGTTTCATGGAATCATCATGCGCGCCTGGTAGCTTGCCTGCCTGATGACATCCGAACCACTCTCGATCACCCCGCCATCGACCGCTCCCAGGCCAGCGCCAGCGGCGCACGCCCTGCCGGTCACGGGGCAGGCCATCCCGCATTTCCCCCTCATCGCGAGCCACTTCGCCGTGGGCTTCGGCTGGGCGCTGCTGGGCGGTGCGGGACTGATCGTGATCGCGCCCACGCTCGCCGGCGGCACCTTTCTCGACTCGCGGGTCCTCGCGGTCACGCATCTCTTCACCCTCGGATGTCTCACGACGGTGATCACTGGCGTGCTGTACCAGATCTTCCCCGCCATGCTCGGTATCGGCGAGCGCAGCCGGCGAGTGGCATGGCTCTCCCTCGGGCTGATGGCCCTCGGCACCGCGCTCCTTGTCGTCGGGCTGCTGCTCGGCCAGCGGGCGGCGCAGGGGCTGGGATGGCTGGCGCTCTTCGCCGCCGTGTTCGGCACCGCGTGGAACCTCCTGCCGCAACGGCGCAAAGCCCCCCGCAACCACCAGCTCGGTCTCTACGTCTCGTACGCCCACATGAATTTCGGGCTGGCCATCCTGGTCGCCGGCGTCCGCATTGGTGATGCATTTGGCTGGTGGTCCACCCCGCGGCTCGGCCTTATTTCGGCCCATCTTCATCTGGCCCTCGTCGGGTTCGTCACCCTGACGACGTTCGGGCTGGGGAGCCGGATGATCCCGATGTTCTTTGGCAGCCGGTCCCCGATCCCTGCCTGGTACGACCGGGCCATGCCCCGCCTCGTCGCCACCGGTGTGATGGGTTACGCCGCGGGAACCATCGCGGCGATACCACTGGTCGTCGCGGGCGGCATCGCGGCGATGGCCGCCGCCGGAGTGCTCTTCTGCTGGCTCGGCCTCCGCTGGTTCCGGACCCGCGCGCGGCGGGTACTCGATCCTGCCACCGCCTTTCTCACGCTGGCGCTGACGTCACTCGCCACGGCGATTCCGCTCGGACTGGTCGCCGCCGCTACCGGACTGCGTCACCCCGGTGTGCCGCTGGCCTATGTCGTCGCCCTGATGCTCGGCTGGGCGGTCACCCTGATGCTCGGGGTATCCCTTCGGGTCCTGCCGACGCTGACCTGGCAACATCGATTCGCCAGCCGGATCGGTCGACCTGGTACGCCAACGATGCCGATGATGCTGCATGCCGGCCTGGGCTGGACGGCCCTGGCAGCGGCGAGTGCGGGGCTTCCCGCGCTGGTTGGCGGGCTGCTCACCGCGAGTCCTGTCACCGTCCGAAGCGGCGCAGTGCTGTTCGCCCTGGCGATCACCGCCACGGCGGTCCACCATGTTCGCATGATGCTGATCGGCCGGGTGCGGCCGGCGCATGACCAACACCCTCACCATCCGGTTGTCCAATGACCAACGACCTCGCCATCCAGCCCGACATGACCGTGAGCGCCGTGGCAACGCGCTACCCCGACACCGTGCCCGTTCTGGCCCGGCTCGGCATCGATCAGTGCTGCGGCGGCAGCCACTCCCTCGAATTCGTCGCCCGGGCCCATGGACTCGACCTTACCACCCTGCTGGCGGAACTGGAGGCAGCTCGGGGGAAGTAGGTAACTTTCAGGCATGCCCTTGGCCCTTGATCGCCTGATCACCCGCTTCCGCGGCGCCGACACCCAGACCCGCCTCGAGTTGCTGCTCGACTACGCCAACAAGCTCCCCGAACTGCCGGAGCGCTTCCGCGCTGCCCGCGATCAGGGGCTCAACCGGGTGCCGGAGTGCCAGTCACCCGTCTTTCTTTTTCTTGAGCAGCAGGATGGCGGCATCATCCTCCACGCCGACGCGCCGCGTGAGGCACCCACGGTGCGCGGCTTCGTGAGCCTGCTGAGCCGAGGCCTCAAGGGCGCGTCGCCGGCGGAGGTCGCCGCGATTCCGGGCGATCTTCTCGATCAGCTCGGGCTCACCGAAGCGCTCGGCATGACCCGGATGTATGGGTTGACTGCGATGGTAGGACGGATCAAGCGGATGGCGGGGGAGATAGGCGGTTAGGCGGTTGGGCGGTTGGGCGGTT
>JBDTMI010000099.1:0-8748 GCA_039934355.1 Gemmatimonadales bacterium | reverse complement strand
GCGGGAAGCGGGAAGCGGGAAGCGGCGCCAATATCGCCCAGCACCCCGCGCCACTCCGTTCGCGGCAGAGAACCGACACCAAACAATTCAACATCCGACATCGACATGCATCGCGTCCTGACCCGCCTCGCCTCGCTCGTGCTCCTGCTCGCCCCCGCGGCACTCGTGGCCCAGGCCGCAGCCCCCGTGGATCCGGTGATCGCCCGGATCTGGTCCATCGGCATGGACAGCTCCTGGACCCCGCAGCTGGCCCAGGCGCTCTTCGACTCCATCGGCCCGCGGCTGAGTGGCACGACGCAACAGAAGCAGGGCAACGACTGGCTGGTGCGCCAGTACTCCTCGTGGGGGATCAGTGCGAAGAACGAGCAGACCGGCACATGGCGCGGCTGGCGGCGCGGCACGGCGCATATCGACCTGATCGCACCACGCGTGCGCACGCTCGAAGGCACGATGCTCGCCTTCAGTCCCGGCACGAAGAAGAAAGACCTCACCGCATCCACCATCATCCTGCCGCGCTTCCCCGACAGCACCGCGTTCGTCGCCTGGCTGCCCCAGGCCAAGGGGAAGCTGGTGCTGGTCTCAGCGCCACAACCGACCTGTCGCCCGACCGATGACTGGGTGACCAACGCCACGCCGGAAGCGAAGATCCGGATGGACAGCCTTCGGGCGCAGATCCGCCGCGAGTGGGCTGGCCCCAACGTGCGCGGCACGGGCTACAGCCTCGCCCTCGGCACCGGCGAGCTCGGGTTGCGGCTGGATCAGGGTGGCGTCGCCGGTGTCATCACCTCCCGGCCCAAGGACGCGTGGGGCACGATCGAAATCTTCGACAGCTATAACACGAAGGCCCCGGCGCTGGCCCTCAGCTGCGAGGACTACGGCCTCGTCTACCGCCTGACGGAGCACAACCAGGGTCCGAAGCTGCGGTTCAACCTCGACGCCGAGCTCAAGGGCGAGCAGCCGATCTTCAACACGGTCGCGACGATCCCGGGCGGCGCGAAGGCGGGCGAGTACATCGTCCTCTCCTCCCACTTCGACTCGTGGGACGGTGCCTCCGGCGCCACCGACAACGGCACCGGCACGATGGTCATGATGGAAGCGATGCGGATTCTCAAGCGGGTGCTGCCGCATCCGACCCGGACCATCGTCTCCGGCCATTGGACCTCGGAGGAAAACGGCCTGGTCGGTTCGCGGGCCTTCACCGAGGATCATCCCGAGGTGCTCGCCGGCCTGCAGGCGCTGTTCAACCAGGACAACGGCACCGGCCGTGTCGTCCGCATGGGGTCGGCAGGACTTCCCGATGCCGGCGCCAAGCTGCAGGCGTGGGTCGCGCGCCTCCCCGAGGTCTATCGCCAGCAGATCACCCTGAGCGTCCCCGGCTTTCCCTCCGGCGGCGGCAGCGATGATGCCTCTTTTGCCTGCCACGGCCTGCCCGCCTTCGGGCTCGGCGCCCTCGGCTGGCAGTACGGCAATTACACCTGGCACACCAACCGCGACAGCTACGATAAGATCGTATTCGATGACCTCCGCTCGAATGCAACACTGACGGCGATGCTGGCCTACCTCGCCTCAGAGGAAAGCGCCACCATCACCCGCGAGCGGGTTGATCTCGTTGCCCTCGCTGAGGCGGCCAAGTCCGACACCACCACGAATCGTCGTCCCATCCCGACCACCTGGCCGGAGTGTACGCTGGCGCCGAGGGTGACGAAGCCGAGGCTGAAGTAGGCGATTGGGCGAATGGGCGGTCTCACGGTACTCGGCTACAAACCAACGGCCAAGGAATAATGGCCAAGGGCTGACGGCTGACGGCTGACGGCTCAACGCTTACCTTATACTCCGCCCACCACCTCGGAATTCACGATCAGCCTCGAACCCCGCCTTCAAGCTGCGCTCGGCGACACGTACCGCATCCTGAAGGAACTGGGTGGCGGGGGGATGAGCCGCGTCTTCCTGGCGGAAGAGACCCGGCTCGGCCGACAGGTCGTCATCAAAGTGCTCCCGCCGGACATGGGCGCCGGCGTCAACGTCGAGCGGTTCGAGCGGGAGATCCAGCTCGCCGCCCGGCTGCAGCATCCCCACGTTGTGCCGTTGCTGACCGCGGCCGCCAGTGGCGACCTGCTGTACTACATCATGCCGTATATCGCCGGCGAGTCGCTGCGGGCGAAACTCTCCCGCGAAGGGGAGTTGCCCGTCGCCGAGGCGGTCAAGATTCTGCGCGAAGTGGTGGACGCGCTCTCCTACGCCCATCGCAACAACGTGGTGCACCGCGACATCAAGCCGGACAATGTGCTGCTCTCCGACGGCCACGCGGTGGTCACCGACTTCGGTGTGGCCAAGGCGGTGAGTGTTTCGAGTGGCGGCCGCTCGTCACTCACCTCGCTCGGTGTTGCGCTGGGCACACCGGCCTATATGGCACCGGAACAGGCTGCCGCCGATCCGCACGTCGATCATCGGGCCGACATCTACGCCGTGGGCACGCTGGCCTACGAAATGTTGACCGGGCAGACGCCCTTCACGGCCCCGACCCCGCAGGCACTCCTCGCGGCCCATATCACCCAGACCCCGGAGCCCGTCAGCAAACGGCGGCCCGCCGTGCCCGCGGCGCTCAACGCGATTCTGATGCACTGCCTCGAGAAGCGCCCCGCCGACCGGTGGCAGAGCGCGGCGGAGCTGCTGGCTCAACTGGAGATGCTCGGCACACCCACGAGCGGAGGGCTCACGCCTACCGGCACGACGCCGGCCGTCTCCAGCGGGACCGAGGAGGCGATCCGCAAAAGCCACCCGGTCCGCGTCGCCCTGCTCTTTGCCGCCGCCACGGCGGGCGTGCTCGCCGGCGTCTACCTGCTGGTGCACCAGCTCGGACTCCCCGACTGGGTGTTTTCCGGTGCCATCGTACTCATGTTGCTGGGCCTGCCGATCATCCTGCTCACCGGCCACTTCGAGCGACGCCGGGCGCTGGCCCGCGCCAGTGGCCGGATCGTCGTCACGCCAAGCACCGGACTACCCGCCTTCCTGACCTGGAAGAAGGCGATCCGCGGCGGCGTGGCGGCCTTTGCGATTCTCGGCCTGGTGGCGGTGATCTACACCGCAATGCGCCTGATGGGCATCGGGCCGGTGGGGACGCTCGTGGCGTCGGGCCGCCTGAATGCGAAAGACCGGCTCGTGGTGGCGGACTTCGAGAATCGCACCACCGATCCCAACATCGCCGCCTCTATCACCGAGGCCTTCCGGATCGACCTTGGCCAATCCGCCGTGGTGCGAATTCTCAGTACCTCGCAGATCAGCGACGGGCTGACCCGCATGCAGCGGGACCCGAACGCGCCGCTCACCGCGGCGATCGCCCGGGAGCTCGCCACCCGCGAAGGAGCAAAGGCGATCGTGGCCGGCGAGATCAGTGCGCTCGGCAAGGGCTATGTCCTCTCCGCGCGAATTCTCAGCGCCGCCGATGGAAGCGAGCTGGTGGCGTTGCGTGAGACCGCCGTGGACGACGGCGGCATCGTGGCGGCGCTCGACAAGCTGTCGGGCCGGGTGCGGGAACGGATTGGCGAGTCACTCAAGACCATCCGCGGCGGGCAGCCGCTGGAGCAGGTGACCACCAGCTCGCTGGAAGCGCTGCGACTCTACAGCGAGGGTGCGCAGCTCAGTGACGAGGGTGAGGCGCAGAAGGCGATTCCGCTCCTACAGCAGGCGATCGCGCTCGACAGCGGCTTTGCGATGGCCTGGCGGAAGCTGGCGGTAGCCCTCACCAATACCTTCGCCAGCGAGGAGCAGATTGTCGCGGCGACCAGCCGGGCGTATGAGCACCGCGATCGCCTCCCCGAGCGGGAGCGCCAGCTGACCATCGCATACTACTACTCCTCAGTCGAGAACGACCCCGAGAAGGAGGAGGCCGCGTACCGCCGAGTGCTGGAGACCAACCCGGAGGACCATGTCGCCTCGAACAATCTCTCGCTGCTCATGCTCAAGCGGGAGCGGCCCGCGGAAGCGGAAGCGATCATCGCACCTGAGGTGGCGCGCACCACGGGCTTCGGTAACGCCTACCTGCAGTTGCTGGCGGCACAGATTGGCCAGGGGCATTACCCGGAGGCTCACCAGACACTCGACCAGATCGCGAAGCTTGCCCCGGACGCCACGCTCCAGATTTGGGCCCATGCATTCGCGCTCACGGCCATGGGCGATCTCGATGGCGGTGCCCGCGCCTACCTCGAGCTCGGCCTCAAGAGCCGGGACCCCGGGGACCAGGAACTCTCTCGCAGCGGGCTGGCGGGAATCGCGCAGACACAAGGCCGGCTGGCCGAGGCGGAGCGGCAGACACGACTGGCGATGCAGGCCAGCGAGCAGCGCGGGTTGCGCGGGAATGTCCTGGCCGGGTCGGCCGGTCTCGCGCTGCAGTATGTGCTATTTCGCGGGGACACGGCCGGCGCGCTGCGGCTGCTCGATGACGCCCTCCTCAGGAATCCGCTGGATTCCATCGCCCCCCTGGACCGGCCCACCGCCGGCGTCGTGATGGTCTACGCTGCGGCCGGCCAGGCGGCACGTGCCCGGCAGCTCCTCGCCGCCTACGAATCGAGTGTGCCGGAAGGAATTCGCCGGGCGCACTTCGAGTGGTATGCGGCACGCGGCTGGGTGGCACTTGCCGAGGGCAAGGGGGCGGAAGCGGTGAAGGAGTTCGTCCGAGGGAGACAGGCGGACGACTGCGTCGACTGCGGCGCGTGGGAGGAAGGACTTGCCTTCGAGCGGGCGAACCAGCCAGACAGCGCACTCGCCGCCTATGAGCGCGCTGCGCATCCCGGCTCCACCTGGAAGCCGCTCGGCGACATGTGGGGACTGGCCCCAAGCCTCAAGCGCCTCGGAGAGATTTATGAGACTCGGGGTGACAAAACCAAAGCCATCGAGAACTACAGCCGCTTCGTGGATCTCTGGAAGGACGCCGATCCGGTGCTGCAGCCCGCGGTGCGGGAGGTGAAGGCGCGGATGGCGAAGCTGGCGGGGGAGTGAAGCAGCCATTGGCCGTTAGCCGCTGCCTTGACGCGTTTAGCATTCAGCATTCGGCATTGAGTCTCCGTACCAACCTGAGGTTGCTACCATGCTCAAGAAGATCCTGCTCGTCGTGGCCGCCCTCGGGCTCATTCTCGCGGTCGTTGTCGCGCTGCAGCCGGCGGCATTCTCGATCTCCCGCAGCGCCACGATCAGTGCCCCTGACTCGGTCGTCTTTGCTCAGCTCAATGACTTCCACAACTGGGAGGCGTGGTCGCCGTGGTCCAAGCTCGATCCCGCCATGAAGGCGACGTATGCGGGACCGGCGGCCGGGGCCGGTGCCGAGTACAGCTGGGCCGGCAACAAGGACGTCGGCGAAGGGCGAATGACGATCCTGGAGAGCACACCCAGCTCAGCGGTGCGGATCAAGCTCGAATTCCTTGCCCCGTTCGCGGCGACCAACACCGCCGTGTTCACACTCACACCGACCACCAACGGCACCATCGTCGTCTGGACCATGACCGGCCGGAATAACTTCATGGCGAAGGGCGCCAACCTGGTCATGAACATGGACAAGATGGTCGGGGGTGATTTCGAGAAGGGGCTGGCGCAATTGAAGACGATTTCGGAGGCGGCGGTTCCCGCGCCACTCGCCGCACCCGCTCCATAGCGGCTCGTCACCTTCTGAGCGCCTGCAGGACTCACGCACGAAGCGCAGGGCCAGGGCTTCTGTTGCCCCGGCCCTGCGCGTTGTGTGCGACGTCCTGGTCCGGCCGGACGGTGGCGCTACTGCGTCCGTCTCCGCAGCTCCACCCGGCGATTCCTCCAGTTGCGCCCCTCATTGTCGTTCGGATAGAGAGGATTGGCCTCGCCGTAACCCTTGGCTGTCAGCCGGTCGCTCGCCACTCCCCTGGAGACGAGGTAGGCGACCACGGCATCCGCGCGCTGCTGCGACAACACCAGATTGTATTCCTTCGTCCCGAGGCCACTGGTGTGACCCGCCACTTCGAAGCGCGCTCGGACCCACTCTGGATCGTTCAGCGCCGATGCCACCCGGTCCAGGATTTCCTGGTCATCGGCCAGGAGATCCGCCTTGTCGAAGTCGAAGTTGATGCCTTCGAGGACCAGGGTATCACGGAGTACGATCGGTACCGGCGGTGGCTTCGGCGCGGGCACCATGATCCGCACCGTGTCCACCCGTACGCGCGCCGGCGGACAGTTGCACGCCGGCGCCATCATCGACGCCGCGGGCGTCCGTCGACCATGCGTGAAGTAGGAAATGCCCAGCGTGACGACCGGCAGGTATGCCGCCTTGACGTCCGGATCCTGATAAAACTCGCGGGCGATCCGCCCTTCGAGCCGGAGCGCCAGATGATCGGAAACCATGGAGCGAACACCCGCGCCGAGGTGCGCACCCCAGGTCGGATGGGTACGGGAATTGTTCTGGCCGCTGATGCGGGTGCCTTGCAGCCCGGCGGTGAGAAAAGGGCTGGTCTTCGCATTCAGATTGAACGTGGCCGTCACGGCGCCAAACGGCGTCAGGTACTTCACGCCCGATCCCGCCGCCAGGGCGGTGCCCAGGCTGAAGCCAAGATTGTTGGTGAAGTTGTAGCCCAGTCGCACGACCCCGGTCGGCACGATTCGGCTGGGATCGTTCCCGTTGGTGAAACGGGGGTTCAAGGGGCCGGTAGTCAGCGAGTCCAGCAGATCCTGATCGAGGACCGTCACCCCGCCGCCGACACTGAACTCCCAGCTCTGCACCCGATCGACGGTGGGCTGTTGCTGCGCCAGTGCCAGCGCCGGAACTACAGTCGCCAACGCGATTGCATACTTGATGATTCTCGTGCGCATGTGCTCTCCCAAGGGTCCACGTAGTCGCAGGGTCCGCCCGCCAGCCTACGGCAGTGTGATCAGGTTCGTATCCATCGTCACTCCGGCCTTCGACAGGGCTCGCCCGTGCAGGCTCGCGCCCTGCACCAGGGTGACACTCACGGCGGCGATGATATTGCCCTGGAAGGCCGTGGTCTGACCGATTGTCGCCGAGCTGCCGATCTGCCAGAACACATTCTTGGCCTGTCCGCCACCGCTCATGACCACCTGCGCGCTGGTGCCGGTGGTGAGGGCGCTGGACACCTGGAAGACCCAGACCCCGTTGGCCGGACCGGCGAGCGTGAGGATGCCGGTGAGCTGCGCCGAGGAAGTGAAGCAGTACACACCGGGCGCCAGGGTCTTGCCGCCCAGATTCTGCCCCGTCAACGAGGTGCCGCACGGCATCGCGGCGAGCGCGTTGTACGCCGGGGTGACATCGGCCTGGGCGGTCTTCGCCACTGCGTCATTGACGTGCGGGGTGGGTCCGCCCGGGGAGGAGATCGTGCATGGGGCGGGGAAACCGGATACCGAGCCGGCCGGGGCCACCCCAACATCGCCGGCGATATTGCTCACCCCGATGCAGCTGATGGCGGTGCTGCCGAGGACCGCGAATCTCGCCGCCGTCCCGAGGGAGGGACCGCCGGCCGGGGCCGAGGTCACGATCACGGATCCGAAGCCTGACACCACGCCGCTGGTCGCCCGGACGGTGTTGGAGAACGTTCCGGTCGACGACCCGGCGGTGAACAGGCCCGAACCACTGTTGATGGTGCCGCCCCCGTTCACGATCGACCAGGTCGGCGCCGGCGAGATCGGAATCACCACCCCGGCTCCATCCTGCCCGGTGGCGGTGAACTGCCGCGTCGTCCCGGCCGCCAGACTGCCGGGGTTGGGCGAGACGGTGATCGTGGCCAACGCACCGCCGGCAGCTACCACGGTCACGGTGGCGGACCCGCTGGTAGCACCGCTGGTGGCCAGGACGGTATTGGTGTAGGTGCCGGGTGTGGCACTCGCCGTGAACAGACCGGTGAGCGGGTCGATGGTGCCGGCGGCGGCGTTCACCACCGACCAGGCCGGCGACAGGGGTACGATATTGCCGCTGGCATCACGAGCCGTGGCGTCAAACTGAACCGTGCCGCCCGCGACCACCGAAATCGGCGTGGGGGAGACGTCGATCGAAGCCAGCCCTCCCGCCGTCACGAAAACGGAGGCGAAACCGGTGAGTCCTCCACTGGTCGCCTCGACGGTGTTGGCGAAAATCCCGGTCGACGTGCCCGCCGTGAAGACGCCGGTGACCGGGTCGATGGTGCCGCCACCTGCGCCCACGGCCCAGGTCGGGGCCGGTAGCAGCGTCACGGCGTTGCCGTTGGCATCCTCGCCGCTGGCCAGGAACTGTTGCGTCGCACCGACCGCCAGGGCTTCCGGATTCGGGGTGACGGTAATGATCGTCAACGGACCTGATCCTGGGGTGGTGGGCCCGCTGTGCTCGCAGGCTGCGAACAGCATCGCGCCGACTGAAGCCAGGACCGCGAATCGCGCGGTGCGTCGGGACAGATTGGGCAGTCGGAACATTCGGCCACTCCTGATTCGGGTAGCAATTGACGATCAATGTTCGGGGTCGGTAGCGTGCGAGAACAGCGCCAATGCTGAAGCTCCGGGCCCAGAGCGTGAACCATCCCCGCTGGGGACCGATTGCACATCCATCGAAGGGCGGATTGGCGGCCTAGCTCGTTGGGTCGGCGCGGGCTAGGGGCGTTCTGGAGGGGCATTCCGGCGCCGGGGTGGGCTCGCGAATCCGCCCGCGCATCTGCATCTTCTCTTCCCGTGACATCCCCCCTCGAACGCCTCACATCCGCCCTGTCCGACCGCTACCGCCTCGAGCGCGAGCTCGGCGCCGGCGGCATGGCG
>JBDTMI010000098.1:0-8819 GCA_039934355.1 Gemmatimonadales bacterium | reverse complement strand
ACCCCTAGCCCACTCGCCCACCGCCCTTACCTTATAGTCCAACCTCCAACCCCCTCCTCATGCTCGCAATCGATCTCTCCGGCAAGCGCGCCTTCGTGGCGGGTGTCGCCGACGACGGCGGCTTCGGATTCGCCATTGCCAAGGCGCTCGCCGAGGCTGGCGCCAGCGTCACCGTCGGCACCTGGCCCCCGGCGATGAACATCTTCCTGAATCTGCTGGAACGAGGAAAGATGCAGGCTTCACTGGCGCTCCCCGACGGCGGGGCGCTGGCATTCGAGAAGATCTATCCCCTCGACGCCGCGTATGACACGATGGCCGATGTGCCCGCCGACATCCGCGAGAACAAGCGCTACAAGGAGCGGGGCGACTTCACCATTGCGGGGGTCGTGGAGGCCATGCAGCGGGATTTCGGCGCACCGTCCCTCGACATCCTGGTCCACAGCCTGGCCAACGGCCCCGAAGTGAAGAAGCCACTTCTCGACACCAGCCGAGCCGGCTACCTCGCGGCGGTGGGCGTGAGCGCCTACAGCCTCACGTCGATGGTGCGCGCCTTTGGCCCGCTCTTCCGGCCCGGTGCCAGCGTGCTCTCTTTGACGTTCATGGCAGGTGAGCGGGTGGTGCCCGGCTACGGGGGGGGAATGTCTAGCGCCAAGGCGGCACTCGAAGCGGATACCCGCACCCTCGCCTATGAAGCCGGACGACGTTTCGGGATCCGAGTCAATACGATCTCCGCCGGCCCGTACGCCTCGCGCGCCGCAACCGCGATCGGCTTCATCGATACCATGATTCGCTACAGCCGGATCAACTCTCCGCTCCCCCGCGACCTCGAGGCCGCCGAGGTCGGTCACACCGCCGCGTTCCTGGCGAGCCCGCTCGCCGCCGCCATCACCGGCTCGACGGTGTACGTCGACAATGGATACCACGCCATGGGCATGGCGGTCGATCCGGTGGCACTGGGTATCGCGGGCGAGACATGACCCGCTACTTCGGCACGATCGCCGCGCTCTCCGCGTTTATCGCCGTCGCCGCCGGCGCCTTTGGTGCCCATGCGCTCAAGACGCGTATGGACCCCGATCTCCTCGCCGCCTTCGAGACCGGGGCGCGCTACCAGATGTATCACGCCGTCGCGCTCTTCATTGTGGCCTGGCTCACCGCGCAGGAGGCGCCCTGCATCTGGGCGGTGCGCGCCGGCTGGTGCTTCATCGTGGGGACGGTGCTGTTCTCCGGCAGTCTCTACGCCCTCGCTCTCTCGGGGGTCCGCGGCCTCGGCGCCATCACCCCGTTGGGGGGCATCGCGTTCCTCGCAGGATGGCTCTGTCTCGCCCTCGCCACCCGGCCCCGCTGACCCATGCATCCGGCAGCGTCCGCCTACCAGGCCCTGCTGCAGCGCATCGATCGCTGGTTCGAGGACACCAGCAGTCGCCACCCCGGTGTGATTCCCTGTCGCGCCGGCTGCTCGGCGTGCTGCCACGGCCCCTTCGACATCTCCGTCGCGGACGCGCTGCTGTTACGGGAAGGACTCGCGCTGCTCCCCGCCCGCGAACGCGCCGAGGCGCGCTCCCGTGCCGAGGACCTGCTCGAGCTGATGCAGGAGATCGAACCGGACTGGCAGGCCCCGTTCGACCTGCGTACCCTTGGCGAAGCCCGCTTCGACGCCCTCACCGATGCGCTCGCGGCAGAACCGTGTCCGCTGCTCGATGAGGCCGGCCGCTGTCTGGTCTATGCCCATCGGCCCCTGGTCTGTCGGCTGATCGGCCTGCCCATGGTCACCGCCGAGGGAAACGTGCTGGAGAATGCCTGTCCGATCCAGGACGATTTCCCCAGCTATGCGGCCCTGGACCCCCAGCTCTTCGACCTCGAATCGCTGGAAGTGGTGGAGCAATCCTGCCTGGGGACCGCCGCGGAGGCGTTCGGCGGCAGCGCGCGTAATACTGGATTCGAAACGGTCATCGCGGCGGTGGTGGCGCAGGCGTAGCGGCCGCGGACCTGCCGCCTCGTCCGCCTCGACGAACAGGTGAATGGCAGACGGCAAAAAGGGCCGCAGATCTGCGGCCCTCCCGGGAGTGAGCGCGGCCTTTTCGGGCCGCGTTTTCATTTCAGGGGATTGGCCGTCGGGTGCACCTGGTACAGGTAGCCGAAGATGAGTATCAGCGCCACGATGATGACCGCCGCCAGGCCCAGGGAAAATCCGAAGATTCCGGTGAGCAGCTTTCCGTCGGACTTCAGGTGCATGTAGAACATCGCCACCAGCGCGAACTTGATCGCCGACAGTATCAGCAGGACCGGCACGATCACCGGCTCCAGTGCGGCGGCCACGCTGGCCGGGCTGTGGTGATCGACGATGGTATAGGCCCAGACCTCGAGTGCCGTCAGGGCAAAGAGCACCAGGGCGATCTTGGTGTAGGTCTGCCAGGTCGGGTGGCTGTGCTCGCCGTGGTCGGCGTGAACGGCAGCGTCCATGGGTCGGTGCTCAGCGGATGAGGTAGACGACGGGGAAGATCACGATCCACACCACGTCGACGAAGTGCCAGTAGAGTGCGGCCATCTCGAGATTCAAGGCCTTCTCCGGCGGCAGCTTGCCGCGCAGTGCAACGATCAGCACGGAGACCAGCCACACCAGGCCGAGGGTCACGTGCGTTCCGTGAAAGCCGGTCAGGGTGAAAAAGCTCGACGAGAAGAGATTCGTCGTGTAGCCCATTCCCCGGTGATAGAAATGATTGAACTCGTAGACCTGCATCCCGACAAAAAAGATGCCGCAAAAGATCGTGGCGCAGAGCCAGCCAATCAGCTGCTTGCGGTTGCCCCGCTGCGCACCATTGAGGGCGAGCACCACGAAGAAGGAGCTGAACAGCAGCAGCGCGGTCCCGAAGGTGACCAGGCCAATCTCCAGCATGGGCTCCTGGGGAACCCCCTTCAGCATCCACTCGGCGTGCGGCTTGGGACCGACCAGATCGCGGCCCTTGTAGACCAGGTACACACCGATCAGCGAGGCGAAGAACATGCATTCGGACCCGATGAAGGTCCAGATCGCCAGCTTCCGGTTGTCGATCCCGGTCGCGGTGTAGTGGTGCTCGTCGACGTGCGCGTGGTCGGACACGAGTGAATCTCCAGAGTTGCAGAAGCCAATGGCCGTTGGCCGTTGGCCATTCGCCGTTAGCACATCACCGCATGCAGGGTTTGGACTGCCCACCAGACCCCTTGTGCACTGCCTCAGGCCAACGGCCAACGGCTAATGGCCGATGGCCCGTTTCACCCCGCCGGCTCAAACGCCCAGCTGAATACTCCGAACAGCAGGATGACGACGCCGACGATGTGGACCCAGAGGTGCGATCCGCCGATGAAACCTCCCAGTGTCACCAGCACACCGATGGCGGCGATCAGCGGATAGAACGAGGGGTTCGGCATGTGGATCCCCGCGCCGCTTTCGCGCACCGGCTCGGGCAGCGTGCCGCCTGCCTCGCGCTTCATCTCCCACAGCGCATCTCGTCCATGCACCGTTGGCACCGTCGCGAAATTGAACTCCGGCGGCGGTGAGGGAATCGACCACTCGAGCGTCGCGCCATTCCACGGATCCGCACCCACCGGCGGCTGGGTGCCCCGCCAGGTCTTGAGGATATTGTAGATGAAGACGAGGAAGGCGAGAGTCAGGACGAAGCCGCCCGCGGTCTCGATCTTGTTGAGCAGCTCGAAGTTCGATTCCGGGCTGTAGGTATAGACCCGCCGCGGCATCCCCTGCAGCCCGACGATGTGCATGGGGAAGAAGGTCAGGTTGAACCCGATGAGGGTCAGCCAGAAGTGCACCTTGCCCAGCGACTCGTCCAGCAGCTTGCCGAACATCTTGGGGTACCAGTAATAGGCCCCGCCCGAGATGGCGAAGATCGATCCGCCGAACAGCACGTAGTGGAAGTGCGCGACGATGAAGTAGGTGTCGGTCTGCTGCAGGTCGGCGGGCGGTGAGGAATGCATCACGCCCGACAGTCCACCCATGATGAACATCGCAATGAAACCCAGCGCGAAGAGCATCGGCGTCTTGAACTCGAGCCGCCCGCCCCAGATCGTCCCGATCCAGTTGAAGATCTTCACGCCGGTCGGGATGGCGATGATCATCGTGGTGAGCGAGAAGAAGGCGTCGGCGAACGGCCCCATGCCGGTGGAGAACATGTGGTGGGCCCAGACCCCGAAGCCGACGAAGGCGATGAACACCCCGGAGAAGACCATCGCCGCGTAGCCGAACAGTGGTTTGCGGGAGAAGACCGGCAGGATTTCCGAGACGATCCCGAACGCCGGCAGGATCAGGATGTACACCTCGGGATGACCGAAGAGCCAGAAGAGGTGCTGCCAGAGAATCGGGTCGCCCCCACCGGAGGGCACGAAGAAATGGGTGCCGAAGCTCCGGTCGATCATCAGCAGGATGAGGGCGACGGTGATGATCGGGAAGGAGAGCAGCAGCAGGATCTGGGTGATGAAGCTCATCCACACGAACATCGGCAGGTGCATCATCTTCATGCCCGGCGCGCGCATGTTGATGACGGTCACGAAGAAATTCACCGCTGCGGCCAGCGAGGCGATGCCCAGGATCTGCAGGCCGACGGTCCAGAAGTCGATGTTCATGCCGGGCGAGAACTGCTTGCTGGTCTGGTTGGCGTATCCGAACCACCCGCCATCCGGCGCGGCGTGGAACAGCCAGCTCGCGTTGAGCAGCAGGCCGCCCGCCAGGAAGACCCAGTAGCTGAAGGCGTTGAGGCGGGGGAAGGCGACGTCGCGCGCGCCGAGCTGGAGCGGGATGAGGAAGTTGAAAAACATGGCCGACAACGGCATGACCGCGAGGAAGATCATCGTGGTGCCGTGCATCGTGAACAGCTGGTTGTAGGTCTCCGGACCGACCAGCGTGTTGTTCGGCGAGGCGAGCTGCAGCCGGATGAACAGCGCCTCGATGCCGCCCATCAGGAAGAACAGGAAGGCACTGACGCCGTAGAGAATCCCGATCCGTTTATGGTCCACGGTCGTGATCCAGCTCCACAGCCCGGTCGGGCTCGAGGCATGGGTCGGAGCGTGCGGAAGCGCGGTGGTTGCCATGTCGATATCCCTATTGGTTGGCCCGGAGGTACGCCACCAGGGCGTGGACCTCCTCGTCGGTCAGCCCCAGATCGGGCATCAGCACCCCCTTCTTCCAAGCCTGGGGGTGCTGAATCCATTTGGCCAGGTTTTCATCGGTGTTCTGCAGCGTGCCGGCGGCGACATACTGCCGGCTGCCGACATGATGGAGGTTCGGGCCGATCAGGGGCAGCGCCGGGTACATCGAATGACAGCCGCTGCAGGCCTTCGCCGCGAACAGCCCCTGCCCCTGCTTGACCAGAGGATTGGCGGTGGAGTCGGCCACGAAATCCTTCGGTGGCGTATTGAAGTTCGCCGCCCAGGCATCGAACGCCGGCCCATCCACCGACACGATGCGGTACGCCATCCGGCCATGCTGGATGCCGCAGAACTCCACGCACTGCGCCGGAAAGCTGCCGGTCACTTCCGCCTTGAACCAGAGATTGTTGTAGCGATTGGGGAAGACGTCGCGCTTGCCGGCGAATTGCGGCAGCCAGAAGGCGTGCAGCACGTCCACCGTGGTCATCTCCAGATTGACCGTGCGGCCCACCGGAATCATCAGC
The DNA here is from genome assembly GCA_039934355.1 of Gemmatimonadales bacterium. GTDB lineage: Bacteria > Gemmatimonadota > Gemmatimonadetes > Gemmatimonadales > GWC2-71-9 > JADJOM01. The sequence continues at coordinate 3,162 of JBDTMI010000098.1, read as the reverse complement.
TGGCTCGCGGTGGTGATCCCCAGCTGGGGATAGCGGAACTCCCACCACCACTGGTGCCCGATCACTTCGACCTGCAGCACGTCGGCGCCCATCGGCTTGGCCGCGGTCTTGAAGATGGTGCGCACCGTCGGCACCGCGATCATCGCCAGGATGAAGGCGGGGATGATCGTCCAGACGATCTCGAGGGTGGTGTTGCCGTGGGTCTGCACCGGCTCAGGTGCGTTCGGCCGGCTGCGGAATTTCCAGATGGCGATCAGCAGCGCGCCTTCCACCAGCACGAAGACCCCCACCGCATACCAGAGTGTGAGGCGGAAGAGGTGGTCCTGGTCGCGCGCGGTGTCCGCACGGGGGAGCAGCGTGGTCTGCGGATATTGTTCCGAAGCGCAGGCCGCGAGGAACACCAGACAGCCGAGCGTCAGAACCGGGATCCAGCGAAGCAGGCGCCGGCCGGACACGGACAGATGGGACATCAGTGGGATCGCCCTGTCAGCGGGGAAGGTCGGGGGCGCAGCGAAGCGCGCGGAGATATAGTTGTCCAGCCCGAACGCGTCAAGGAATTGGGCCGGGGAGCGCCTCCAATGGTATCGTCTGAGGCGTGCCATGCCAAGCGGTGCGCCCGGGAAAAACCCGTTATGATTGCCGACTCCTGTTCCACCCTTTGAGACCCCGACGCCGACCAACCGGCGCCCCTGCCACCGGGGAGCAGCCCCCATGAGCCCTGAACAGCGTCGCCTGCTGATCGCCACCTACGCCAGCGGCCCGGAGCGCCTGGAACGCGCGCTCGCCAGCGTCCCCGACGTCGCCCTCCAGTGGCGACCCGGCGCCGCCCGGTGGAGCGTGCACGAGATCATCGTGCATTGCGCCGACAGCGAAGCCAACGCCCACATGCGCCTGCGGTATCTGGTCGCCGAGAACGATCCGCTGATTCAGGGCTACGACCAGGACCACTGGGCGACCGAACTCGACTATCACGCCCATCCACTCCCACCCGCTCTCGCCACGGTCCGCGCGGTGCGGGCCAACACCGTCCCGCTGCTCCAGCGCCTGACCGAGCCCCAGTGGCAGCGCGTGGGACGCCACACCGAACATCCGACCTACGGCGTGGAGCGCTGGCTGGAGACGTACGCTGAACACCTCGATGTCCATGTGCGGCAGATCGGGCGGAACGTGGAGGCGTGGAGGAAGCAATGACGGGGGCGGAGCCATGGCTCCGCCCTCGCTGATCTGCAAACGTGCCAGCCAGGGGCGGAGCGATGGCCCCGCCCCTCCCCCCATCATCGGTGCTATCGCACCTCGAGATCAAACCCCGGCTGCTCCCCCGTCACATCGAAGCTGTAGTGCCACCACTCCTGCTCGTACTGACGGAAGCCCTCCTCCTCCATCACCCGCCGCAGCAGCTGCCGGTACCGGAGGGTCCGTCCCGTCGCACTGGTGTAGCGGGCGGCGTCGGAGAAGGTGTCGTACGGCGTGCCCATGTCGACCTCCCGCCCGCCCATCGACCAGTCGACCAGTGTCAGGTCCACCGCGAGACCGAGATTGTGCCGGCTGTGGCTGGCGATATACCCGTCGTGAATGAGGTGCATCTGCCCGGTGCGCCGCGCCCAGTCGACCATCCCCCGCGTGGCGCGCACCGGCCGATACCCATCGAACACCTTGAGTCCCATCCCGCCGCTCCGCAGCCGACGCTGCACCCGCCCCAGCGCCTCGGCGGCCTCGCGACGAAGCAGCGCACGATTGGCGAAGTATCCCGGCAGCACGGCGCCGGTAAAGTTGCTGGTCGTCGCGTAGCGCACCTCGACGAGGAGGGTGCTGTCGATCTGCCGCACGTCGACGAGGAGCCGTCGCGCAACTGAATCGTCCGCCACACCCGAACCGGGCGCCTCCACCCCCTGGCAGACCGCCCGCCCGGGATTCACGCTCACAAGGCCGGCGATCAGCAAGATCATTGGAAAAATCAATCGATTCATTGTGCGCATCTATTTAAAGGAATGAAGGGCCTGTTGTCCGGGGCGATTCCTGCCCAGCTAGTATCATCTCAAGATCATACGACGCAACCACTTAGGTCAAACCTATGGCCCTGCCAGCGATTCGGCGCTATCCTTGTGGCTGAAATCTCAGAACGCCCCGGGCAACCGCGATCCAGCAGCCCGGGCCGTTTCCTTTTTTGCGAGTTCCATCATGCTGCGTGAAATGCGGGCGAAACTGGGGAGCGAGATCGAGCAGTTGAGTCACGAACTGAATATCGTGATTCCGCAGTCGATCGCGACCGCCGTGGAACTGGGCGACCTTCGGGAGAACTCGGAATACAAGGCGGCCCTGGAGCGGCAGCAGTTTGTGCAGGCCCGGCTGCAGCAGTTGCACCAGCGCCTGGCTCAGGTCTCCCAGCTCTCCGCCACCGAGACACCGGCCGGCGAAGTCGGCCTGGGCTCGAGCGTGCGGGTCCTCGACCTCGACACCAAGCGGGAGGAAGGCTTTCTCGTCGTGCTCGCTGAAATGATGGATCTCGACGAAGAGGATACCGAGGCCGCGGGTCATATCTCGCTCGCCTCGCCGCTGGGACGCGCCCTCAAGGGCCGGAAGGTCGGCGAGGATGTGGACCTCCGCCTGCCGCACGGCAAGCGCCGGCTGCGGGTGCTCAAGATCGACCAGGAACAGGTCGCCGCGGAGGACCGCCGATGAACGAATTTCCCCGCAAGCAGTTGTTAATCGTGGGGGACCGCGTCCTGGTGGAGCCGGAAGAGGGCGAGGACCGGACCCGGGTCGGACTCTACCTCCCGGCCACCGCGATCGACGCCCAGCCGGTGCAGAGCGGGCTGGTCATCGCTGTCGGCCCCGGCGAGCCGGCGCCGGATCTCAATTCGATGGTGGACGACGAGCCGTGGAAAGTCGGCGAGCGGCAGATGCGCTGGCGACCGATGCAGTCACGCGTCGGCGACCATGCCATCTTCTTCCGCAAGGCGGCGGTCGAAATCACCTTCGAGGACAAGAAGTATCTGGTCGTTCCCCAGGGCGCGATCCTGGCTCTGGTGCGGGAGGACCTGCCGATTTAGCGTAGGGGTGGTGCGGGCGTCCCCGCCCGCCTCCCGCATCGGTCGGGCGCGGAGGCTCGACCTTCACCTCGTCGGGCGCGGAGGCCCGACCTTCACCTCGTCGGGCGCGGAG
>JBDTMI010000097.1:0-8841 GCA_039934355.1 Gemmatimonadales bacterium | reverse complement strand
CACCCGCACCGCCTCCAGCGCGATGGTGATCTCCACTTCGTTGCCAACGAGGGTGTTGGCGCCGACCACACTGTTCCACTCCATCCCGTAGTTCCGCCGGTCAATCGTAGTCGTCGCGTCGAACGCGATCCGCTCGTGCCCCTCACTGTCCTTTGCGACACCGCGGAATTGCCCCTTGAAGGTGGCCGGGTGGGTGTGGCCCTTGATGCTCAGGATGCCTACGACCTCGGTGGTGGTGTCGCTCACCGCCATGCCGGTGCCCCGAAAGGTCAGTTCCGGGAAACTGTCCACCGCGAAGAACCGCTCGGTGCGCAGGTCCGCGTCACGCATCGCGTTCCCGGTGTTCAGGCTCGCCGTCTGGACCGTCACGTTCACCCGCCCGTTGCGGAAGCCCCGGTTGTCGGTGATGATGACCGCGTACCAGTTGGTGAACGTCCCGCGCACCCGACCCACCAGGTGGCGCACCCGGAAATCGATCTGGGAATGGACAATGTCCACGACCCAGCGGCCGCCCAGCGGTGGCCCCGACTCCTGGGCGGTCAGGCTATCTGCGAGGCCGGCGAGCAGCATGCCAACCAGCACCAGCGTCCGACGATTCACGGCGCGCTCCACGTTGGAGGATCATGCAAGGATGACTCCGGGAGAGTGAAGGAGCTGTGAGGATTGGCGGAATGAGGGGTTGCGCGGATATTGTGCACGCAGCACACTCCTCCTCGGCATCTCCCGTTGGCCCATTCGCTCCCCCTCTTCCTCGGCAATCGGAGACTCGCCATTGGCCGCACCGCACGACCCTAAGGACGCCATGACGGCCGCCTTGGCGGATCGGTACGAGCTGCTCGGCGAGATCGGCCGTGGCGGGATGGCGATCGTCTACCTCGCCCGCGACCTCCGGCATGATGCGCGGGTCGCCATCAAGGTCCTGCGACCGGAGCTGGCCGTCGCGCTGGGCGGCGAGCGCTTCCTCCGCGAAATACACATCAGTGCAAGCCTGCAGCATCCCAACATCCTCCCGGTCCTGGACTCGGGTACGGCCGCCGGCACGTCGTACTTTGTGATGCCGTTCGTCGAAGGGGAATCGCTGCTGCAGCGGCTGCAACGGGAGAGTCGCCTGCCGGTGGAGGAGGCGGTCCGCCTGACCGCCGAGGTGGCCGACGGTCTCGCGCATGCTCATGCCGCGGGGTTCATCCACCGCGACATCAAGCCGGGGAACATTCTCCTCTCCCACGGGCACGCGGTGCTCGCGGACTTCGGTGTCGCGCGCGCGCTGGACGCCTCGACCGCCGATCGCCTCACCGAAACCGGGCTTTCGGTCGGTACCGTGACGTACATGAGCCCGGAACAGGCCCACGCCGGGCGTCTCGACGGGCGCAGCGACGTCTACTCCCTGGGGTGCGTGCTGTACGAGGCGCTGGCGGGTACCCCACCGTTCACCGGACCAAGCGCCCAGGCCATCATGGCGCGGAGCGCCATCGACCCGGTGCCCAGCATCCGCACCGTGAGACAGGGGGTGCCACAGGCCCTCGAGGCAGCGATCAACAAGGCGCTCGCCAAGGTACCCGAGGATCGCTTCGCCACCGCGGCGGAGTTCCGCGATGAGATCCTTCGGGCTGCTTCGATGCCGATCCTGACTGGCGCTGGGGTGTCTCCGACGCGTCCCTGGTGGCGCGGTCGCCAGGCCATGCTGGCGGCGGGGGTCGTCGGGGTGCTCGCGATCCTGGCGGTGTGGCGGCGGACGATCACCGATCCCCTCCTCGATCCCAACCGGGTGATGGTGTATCCCCTGGTGCTTCCCAGCGACTGGCCCGGAGCGCGAACCTCGGGGGAGGACGTCGCGACGGTCATCGGGAGTGCGATGGACGGTGCCGCCTCGCTGCGCTGGGTCGATGGATGGCAGCTCCTGAACTCGGCGCAGCGGGAGAACATCCGCCTGCTGGCGGTGCGGGAAGCCATGCAGATCGCTCGGGCCCAGCGCTGCGCGTATGCCATCACCGGGCGGCTGGTGGCGCGCGGTGACTCCGCGGACGTCTTCCTCGAGCTCTACGATGTGGGTGGTGACTCGGTCATCGCTCGCGCACCAGGAAAGGCCGCCACCATCGGCGAAAGCTGGCGGGGAGGCATGCGCGCGGTGACCGAGTTGCTCCCCAGGCTGATCCGGACGACGGTGCCGGATGTCGAGACCGCCTGGAAGGCCCGGCCGCCGCAGGCGGTGGCCCACTTCCTCCTCGGGGAGGCGGCGTTCCGTCGAGTCCGGCTGGCAGAGGCGCTGGCCGAGTTCCGAAAGGCGATCGAAGCGGATTCAACCTTCGGCATCGCCGCGGTACGTGGCGCGCAGGTCGCCACCTGGAATCACCAGCCGAGGGAGGCGGCGTCGCTGATTCGTGTGGCGACGGGGCAGGAGCTCTCACCACGGTACCGGCTGTTCGCCAGCGGCTTTCAGGCCTACCTCGACGGGCGTGCCGACTCGGCGGTGGCGCAATTGCGCGCCGCCGTGGCGCTCGATCCTTCGATGATGGTCTCGTGGATGCAGCTCGGCGAGGTGTACATGCACCTCCTGCCAGTCGAGGGGAACACCGATTCCCTGGCCGAGGCGGCCTTCGGACAGGCTCGCGCGATCGACTCGACCGCGACGCCGCTGCAGTTTCACCTCGTGGAAATTCTCGCACGCCGCGGCGATCAGCGCGGGGCGAGCGTCCTGGCTCGGCAATTTGTGAACGTGGCGGCGGATACCCAGCTCGCGCGCGAGGTGGAGCTGGTATCGTCGTGCGGGCCGGTGGGCTTCACCGGGCTGGATCTGCGCGAGACGGCGGTCCGCCGACCACTGCCGCTGTCGCTGGCCGCGCATTCCCTGGGCGCCTCGCCAGTCACCGCACGCTGCGCCATGGCCAGCTATGAAATGCTGCTGCAGGAAGACACCGCTCGGACCGACGCGGCGGACGGCCGCCGGTTCTTCGCGCTGCTCGGGCTGGTCAATGGTCGATTGACTCAGGGACGAACCGATGACGCGGTGAATGTCATTGAGCAATTCCGCCAGCGCTGGGGCTCCGGCGCTTCGCTGTACCTGCTGGCCGCTCCCGTTGTGCCGCCGCTTGCCGACCGGGCCCGTGCCGTCGCCCGGCAGGATTCGATCGACTACGGCCCGGAGTACGCCCGCCTCGACTACCCGGTGCGCCTGTGGGAACTGGGTGTCTGGGCCGCGCAGGAAGGCAAACCCCGCCTCGCGCGTGCGGTCGCGAACAACCTCGCTGCGCGCGCCGTGCGCGGTGCACGCCTCGACAGCCTGGTGGCCTCGTCCCTGGCGGGACACGCGTCGCTCGCGGAAGGGGACAGCCTGCTGGCGCTCCAGCGGTTCGAACAGTTGATTGCAGAGGCCGCCCCGGTGGACGAGTTGACCTGGAATGAGGTCGCACCGCTCGGATTTGACCGCCTGACGCTGGGGCGCCTGCTCATGTGGCACCACGAGTACGCTCGCGCGCTCGGGGTGCTGGCGGTGCATGACTCGGCACTGCCTGCGGTGTACCCGCTCTACCTGAGGGCCAGCCTGTTGCTCCGGGCCGAGGCCGCCGATGCCCTCAAGGATGCTTCGCTGGCGGCATCGCTGCGCGCTCGCGTGGCGGCTCTGTCGGGCAGCTGAGAGTGTTCGCGCAGGAAAGATCCATCACGCGCATGCGGAGGGAACCTATGGCGCAGGGATCAATGAAGGACGATGAGGGCAAAGCACGGGAGGGCGCGACACCGCCCCCCCCACCTGGTGGTGGCCGCGAGGGCGCGACCGCCCCTCCTCCTCCCGGCAAGGGGCGCGAGGGTGCAACTGCTCCTCCACCTCCGGGTGGTGGCCGCGAGGGAGCGACTGCTCCTCCACCTCCGGGTGGTGGTCGCGAAGGAGCGACCGCTCCGCCGCCCCCCGGCAAGGGCCGCGACGGAGCACCGCCGCCGCCGCCGCCGCCGCCCAAGCCGAACAAGTAGTTGAACCGAGGAAGGCCCGTCCCGCGCCAGACAATCGTCTGGGGCGGAACGGGCATTCGGTTGCCGGTCGTTTCCCTCACTCCGGATCGAGACCATGTCCGACCTCCCTTCAGGAACTGCACGGCGGGCGCTGCTCATTGGCATCGACGCCTATCCGCGCATCCGGCAATTGGCAGGATGCGTCAACGACGTCCGCCTCATGCGCGCCATCCTGCAGGAGAACTTCGGCTTCGCCCCCGAATCGATCACGGTGCTCGAGAATGAAATGGCGACACGGGTCAACATCCTCGCCGCGTTCGATGCGCTCATTGTCGCGACCGGACGCGACGACATCGTCGTGATCCACTATGCCGGGCACGGATCGCAGATGACCGACCTCGAGGGCGATGAGCCGAGCGGCCTGGACAGCACGATCATGCCCTTCGATAGCGAGGGGTGGCAGGGGGACAATCGTGACATCACTGACGACGAGATCGGCCTCAAGCTCGCGGCACTCGGTGCGCAAACCTCGTATATCACCCTCATCTTCGACTCGTGCCACTCGGGGACCATCACGCGCGACGCGGGCGGTGCCAACGCCCGGTCGGTGCAGGCCGACACCCGTCCGGCGAGCGAGTTGAACCGGAAGCCGGTACCGGGGGTGGGTCCGGCCACCGCCCAGTCGGCCGGTCCCAGCGGCTGGATGCCGGTGACTGAGAAGTACGTGCTCATTTCCGGCTGCCGGGATGAGGAAACGTCATTCGAATACCAGCCCCCCGAAGGTGAGGGTAAGGTCTCGCACGGCGCGCTCACCTACTTCCTGGCGCAACAGCTGAAGCAGGCGACACCCGGAACGACGTACCGTGACATCTTCGAGCGCGCCGCCGCGCGGGTGAATGCGGCCAACAGCGCCCAGCATCCACAGATGGAGGGCAAGGCCGACCGCGAGATCTTCGGGGTGCGTGACGTGACGCCGATGCGGTTCCTGCGAATCACGGCTCGCGACGGCGGCACGGTGACGCTTTCGGCCGGTGCGGCGCAGGGCGTCACCACCGGATCGGTCTACGCGATCCACCCCCAGGGCACCAAGGACCCCGCCACCTCCACCGCACTGGGAGAGGCGGAGGTCACCGAAGTCGGCGTGGTCTCGTCGCAGGCCCGAATCACCAGCGAGTCCGCGGAGGGCACCATCACCTCGGATGCGCGGGCCTTCGAGAGTCGGCATGCGTACGGTGAGTTCCGGCTCGGGGTCAGCGTCCCCGACACGCCGGGACCCGAAGCGGGGGCGCTCCGCGCGCTGATCGAGGGCTCGACGCTGCTCAAGCTGGTCGCGGGCACGGAACCGGCGGCCGCCACGGTGCGCCTGCTGCCGGCACGGGAGCAGCTGACGGCGACCGATCTGGTGCCGCGCGCCGGCGTGCTGCGTGCGCCGGTGTGGGCCGCCATCGGTGAGAACGGCGATCTCCTCATGCCGCTCAAGGCAACGGGAGATGAAAAGACCATCCGCGAGAACCTGGAGACCATCGCTCGTTACCGTCAGGCGCTGGCGCTGGAGAACCCCAATCCCGACAGCGCGCTGCGCGGCAAGTTTGCCCTTGAACTGCTGAAGCAGGATGCCGCCGGCAAGTGGGATGTGGCGGAGCCGGAGGTTGCCGGGGGCCAGGTCGTCTACACCGAGGGCGACGCCATCGGCTTTCGTGTCACCAGCGATCACGACAAAGCAGTCTTTGTCGCGCTGGTGGACTTCGAGCCGACCGGTGCCGTGACGCCGCTGCGCCCGCCGAGGGGGGCCCCCGCCGCGCAGGAGAAGCTCGGGCCCGGCATCAGGTACAGCATCGGGCCGGAGATGAAGCCGGCCCCCCGGGTGACGTGGACCGCCGGCTACCCCTTCGTGGACAGCGTCGACCATAGCGGCGAGGCCGAGGCGATCGAATCGGTGAAGCTGTTCATCACCGAGCAGCCCGCTGATTTCTCGGTGTTGGAGCAGAAGGGCGTGCGCGGCGAGATCGCCAAGGCCTCACCGCTGAGCAACCTGCTGCGGCGGACATTCCAGGGCAGTCCCACTCGTGGCGTCGAGATGGCGCCGGCCACGGTGGAAGAGTGGACGACGGTCTCCCGCTCATTCGTCGTACGACGGCGCACGACCGCAGCGCTCAAGGAGGATGGTGCGCCGCTGGTCATCGGCAGTGCCACGCTCGTCACCAAGGGACTGGAGGGGACGGCGAGCACGCAGTTCGGGATGCAGGGGCGGGCGGCGGCGGCCAGGCTCATGGCCAGTCCGCTGACGGCAGCGCTGCAAGATGCGGGTATCGAGGTGCGCCAGTCAGTCGAGATCGCGGGGGCAAAGGAGGTGGGACCTCCCACTCGCGGCGCCAGCGACCAGCCGGCCTTCGAGCTGCAACTGGCCGAGCCGGCCCAGGGATTTGGCCAGCTGGTCATGTCCGCCGATGAGCTGGGCGTCGTCTCATGGCACTTCGGCGAACCGGCGGCTGCGGGTGCCGGGTCGAGGGGTGGAGGTGCTGCGCCGCCCGCGAAGCGGTCGTACGTCATTCCGCGGGCGGTGCCGACCGAGCCGGCGGGAGCAGCTGCGACGCGCGGGATCGTCAGCGCGATCGGGACCAAGATCCTCAAGGAGCTGGTCTTCCCGCTGATTGATCCGATCATCGGCGAGGTGAGCGCCACCTTCGTCAACCGCTACGAGCAGCATCACTGGCCGTACCGGATCCGGGCCTTCGGCGCCGAGAACTTCACCACCGACACCGCTGCTCCACTCGACGGCGAGGGCTGGTCTCGCCTGTCGGGGGGCCGGGCCCTGCTGATGGTGCACGGCACCTTCAGCCGCTCGCACCTCGCCTTTGGTCACCTGCCGAAGCCGTTCATGGAGGAGATGCACCGGCGGTACGAGGGGCGGGTGTTCGCCTTCGATCATTTCACCCTGTCCCACGACCCGCGGGAAAATGTGCGCCGGTTTCTTGCCGCGGTGCCCGAGGCGGCGTCGCTCGACGTCGACATCATCTGTCACTCACGCGGGGGACTGGTGAGCCGGATGCTGAGCGAGAAACAGAGTGAATTCTCGCTCGGCAAACGCCACCTGCGGGTGGGCAAGGTCGTATTCGTCGGTGCGCCGAATGCGGGCACCGGGCTGGCCGACCCGGCAAATCTGGGCAGCGTCCTCGACGTCTTCACCAACCTGCTCAACTTCCTGCCGGACAACGGCGTGACCGACGTCATGACGATGATCATGAGTGTGCTGAAACAGGTGGCGACCGGGGCCATGGGCGGGCTCGAAGGGTTGCAGTCGATGCGGCCCGATGGCGAGTTCGCCAAATGGATGAATACGGGGACCCGGGCTGGAGACACCCGGTATTATGCGCTGGCGGCGAACGTCACGCCGAAAGATCCGGGCCTGCGGCACTTTGTCCTGTCGCGCGGGCTGAACAAGTTGATGAAAGGGGAAAACGACCTCGTCGTGCCGACTCGGGGCGTCTTCGCCGAGAACGGCTCGGGTTTCTTCCCCATCGAAGAAAAGCTGGTGCTGGAGGGGGATGAAGCGGTGTCCCACACGAAGTATTTCGAGAGTGCGGCGGTACAGCACCAGATCCTGGAGTGGCTGGGCCAGAGTGCGTAGGCGGTAGTTCCCCCCCCTGTCCGTTTTCGGGACGCCCGATTCCAGTACCGGGCGTCCTCTCTCGTTCTCGCCCCCTGAGGTATTGCCCTGTAACGATTTACGGTGAGACCGTACGGCATGCCCCCTGCCTTGTCACACAGTGAATCCTCCTGGAGCACCCCGATGTCAGTCGCCGTACTCGAACCGCAGCCGGACCCCGCCGCCACGGAGATGGAGCAGTGGGCAACGGGCCTTGGGAAGCTGACCGGCGGCCGGTACGAGGTGACCCGGTTGATCGCCCGTGGGGGCATGAGTGTGGTGCTGCTGGGATGGGACCGGGTCGAGAGCCGGCATGTCGCCCTCAAACTGCTGGATCCCGCCGAGGGCGCCTCTCTGGAGAGTCGCGAGCGGTTCCGTCGTGAAGCCCGCATCGCTCGTGACCTCGCCCATGCGCACATCGTCCCCTGCTACGGCTCGGTGCATCAGGACCAGCTGACCCTTACCATCCTGCGCTACATCCCGGGCCAGTCGCTCGCCGAGCGGCTGGAGGCGGGACAGCAACTCGGCATCCGGGCAGCGTTGGGCATCCTGATTCCCATCGCCGATGCGCTTGCTCATGCGCATCAGCGTGGCGTGGTGCATCGCGATGTTAAGCCGGCCAACATCCTCCTGCATCAGGACGACGACTGGCCCTTCCTCACCGATTTCGGCGTCGCCACGCTGCGGACCTCGGAGCACTCCCGCTCCGAGGTGGCCAAGGGGTTTGGCACCCCCGCGTTCATGGCGCCGGAACAGGTGCTCGGCCGCTGGGACGCCGATGCGCGGACGGATATCTATTCGCTGGGGCTAGTGGCCTACCAGGCGCTGGCGGGACGACTCCCATTCGTGAGCGAGACCACGGTGGGGCTGGCGGTGCAGCGCACCGCCTGGGATGCCCCACCGCTCAGGAAGTTCGCCCCCGAGGTACCGGAACGCCTCGCCGCGATCATCGACAAGTGCCTGGCGCGCGATCCTCGGAAACGGTGGCGCAGCATGGCCCAGCTGCGCCGCGCGCTGGAGCGCTGCCGCGCCCGCCTCACGGCCGGGAACGCCCGGCCCAGCCGCTTTTCCCGGTGGCTCGAGCAATGCTTCGGCCGCGCCCTGTCGGTGGCGCCAAGGCTGACGGCGCTGCTCTGACGGCCTCGCTTTCCGCTATACTCCCGCCTCATCATGACCGCACACAATTTCCCTGACGGCTTCCTCTGGGGTGCAGCCACCTCCGCGGCGCAGATCGAAGGAGCCACGCGGGAGGG
>JBDTMI010000096.1:0-8871 GCA_039934355.1 Gemmatimonadales bacterium | reverse complement strand
AGGATCTGCGCCACCGCGCCGACGATGCCGAGCCAGTCCTTCTTGTCGAGGGGATCCTTGGCCGGCACGAAGACGGTGCCGCCTGCCAGCGGATCCGGTTTGCTGTCCGGGAGAATCCCCCAGTGCTTGTGGACGCTCTCGACCTTGCCGTTGGGCTGGGTGACGTAGGCCCGCTTGCCATCGGCGTCCCGGCTGTACCCGCCGGCAGCCCCGATGTAGTACTCGAGGCTCTTCCCCGGCACATAGGTCACGGAGGTCGGCGCGGCGACGGCGCCGCGCACGTAGACCACCGGGATGTACTCGGGGATGAAGATGGAATCGCCGCCGGAGAGGATCAGGTTGTCCCGATACTTCGGGTCGGTGATCACGCGCGGCAGATCCACGCCGATCCGCCCACCACGGTCGGCGGTCCGGAAGAACCGGATCCCCGCCGGATACGCTTCCCTGGTCAGGCCACCGGCACGATTGATCAGGTCGAGGAGCCGCTCGGTGCGGGTCTTGAGTGCGTAGCGTCCGGGAAAGCGCACCTGACCGGTGAGGTCGACGCTGCGCTGGAGTTCCCACTCCGGCTGTCGCAGGATCAGTACATTGTCATAGGGCCGCAGCAGGATTTCGGCGGCGCCCGAGGCCGGACTCGCGACACCGGGTGGGCCGAGGTAGCGGCCGTCGGGGCCGCGGTCAAAGAGATAAGTGGAATCGAGCTGAACCCGCACCGCGACCGCCACCTCTCCGCTGGTCCGCGCCCCGACCTCCGGGAGCCGGGCTATCTCCGCCTCGGTGAGCAGCGCGTCCTCGGTGAGGCCCTCCACCTGCAGCAGCGCGTCACGCAGCGTCATCCCCTCGCGGTAGTTGACCCGGCCGGGCTTCCGCACCGCTCCGGTGATGGCGACGTAGCGCAGCGGCCGGAAGGTGGAGCGGGAAAAGACCGTGATTTCGTCGTCTTCCCGGAGGGGAAGGTCCTGCAGCACCGCGCCGGTGGAATCGCGGAACTGGGCGCGGAGCTGGAGCCGGGTGGAGTCGCTTTGCAGCCGGCTGACCAGGATCTGGTCGAGGTAGACATCGGGCTTGGGGCCGCCCGCGAGCAGGATCGCCTGGGAGAGCATCATGCCGGGGGCGTAGCCGATCGGACCGGGTGTCCAGACATTGCCGTTGACGGCGACCATGTCGCGGCGCCGCTCGGCGACGGGGAAGACTGTGACCGAGTCCCCCGGTGCCATGGCGAAGGCGGGCCCGGATCCGTCGGCGAACTGGTCGGAGGGGAGGTCGATCACGACGCGGTCACGCCCGCGGGTCCCCCGCTCCAGCGGCGGGAGGATGCGATCGATCTGGATCCGTCGTCGCAGCGCCGTCGCATCGAATCCGCCGGCCGACCGGAGCAGGTCCTGGAGCGTCTCGCCACTCTTGAGTTCGTAGATCGCCGGACGCACCACTTCTCCGGCCACCTTCACCTGCGTACCCCGGACCGGCACGAAGACGACGTCGCCGTTTTCCAGCCGGGAGTCGTGGCTGTTGTCGCCCCGCAGCAGGTAATCGTAGATGTCGAGACTGTCGACCAGCACGCCGGCGCGCCGGATCTCCACCCGGCGGAAGGAACCGTTCTCCGTCGGGCCACCAGCGGCGTACAGCGCGCTCAGGGTGGTGGCCGCGGCGGACTGCGCGTAGGAACCGGGCCGTGCGACGTCGCCCGCGACGAAGACCTGCACCGACCGCAGGTTCGCCACGCTCACGCTGAAGCGGGTGGTGCCGCCCTCGCCGCGGCGCACCCCGGAGTAGACCTTGCCGAGCCGGGTATAGAGCAGGTCATTGAGCTGCGCCATCGTCAGGTTGGCAACGTTGAGCTGGCCCACCTGCGGGATGGCGATGAAGCCTTCACGCGTCACGGTCAGTTCGTGGGCGATTTCGACATCGCCGGTCAGGATCAGGACGAGGCCGTCACCGGGTCCCAATCGGTAGTTGTCGTCGACCGGTCCGGCGAGGCTCGGTTGAAACAGACTGGTCGAGCGGTGGAAGAGCGCCAGTCCGAAGATCTTCAGCACCCGCGTCGTATCCGAGAGCGAATCCGACCGGAGCGAGTCCGCGACATGCTGGGCGGAATCCGTCAGCAGCAGCAGGGAGTCAGCGTCGTTGCTGCTCACCAGCCCGAGCACCCGGACGGCTTCGAGCACGTTCATGCCGGTGGTGACCGGCTTGTTCGGATCGGCGTTGCCGAGGTAGGGGTCAAGCAGGGAGTCGGGATAGCCAGCGGCGCGGAGCCGGTCGCGAATCTGCTCCTGGGTCAGGCCGGAGGCGCCGATCCGCTCGCGGAGCTGCCGGACCAGGTCGGGTCGGGTGCGCAGCAACTCCGCCGCCTGGGCCGGGGTCGGTTTGACGCCGCCCATGGTCGGGATCTGGGCCAGCAGGGCAGGGGCGGAGGCGAGCAGCAGCAGGAGGGTGGCAATCGCCAGCCGGAGGGTCGAGAAACGCATGGCGAGGAAGATGGACGCCCACCGGCGGTCGGGGAAGTAGGGAGGGGCCGCTATTTCCGGAGCACCCCTTCCCAGAACTCCATCGTTCGTCGGGCAACGGCGTCATCGACGTACTCGCCCATGACCCGCAGGCGCGCTTCCCGGCCCAGGCGGGTGCGTTCCCGTGGTGCGTCGGAGAGGTGCTGCAGTGCGGCGGTCAGCGCCGGAACGTCATCCTCGGGAACGACCAGTCCCGCGGTGTCGACCATTTCGGGCAGCGCCCCGGAGTCGCTCGCGACAACCGTGACGCCATGTCCCATCGCTTCGACCATCGCCCCATGATACGTCTCGACCCACTGCGGCGTGGTCCGGGAGGGCACCACGAGGCAATCGAGCAGCGGCCAGAGCTCGCGAAACCGTTCCGGCGGGAGGGCGCCACGCCATGTCGTACGGGAAGAGACGCCGAGTCGCTCCGCGAGAGCCTCGAGCGACTCCTGCGCCGGCCCGCTGCCGACCACGGTGAGCTGCCAGCGCCCCAGCAGCTTCACGCAGGCGCGGAACAGGATGTCGAGCCCCTTCTCCGGCACCAGCCGTCCGACGAATCCAATCTGCAGCGTGGCGTTGTCGGGGCGCTTCGTTTCCAGCGGCGGGGTGATCCCGAGCTGCGGGATGATCGCGACCGGAAGGCCGGGGTGCTGCCGCGACAGCAGCGCGGCGGCCAGCTTGTTGGCGCCGACGAGGGCCCGCACCCGGCCCATCGTCCGCTTCCGCCGCCAGCGCTCCACCATGGTGTGCGGCTGGTCCACGCTCTCCCAGCCGAACAGCGTCGCCGGCAGGGCGAGCCGCGCCGCGCAGGCCGTGGCCGTGGCGGCGGCCGGGGTCCACGGCTCCGCCTCGACGTGGACGATGTCGGGACGGAAGTCGCTGAAGAGTCGGTAGAGCTCGCTGGATTTCCAGCGCACCGCATCGCCTCGAGCTCCGGATACCACGATCGGCGCCACGCGCACACCGGCGTCGTTGCCCCAGGCCGCCTCCAGCAGCGGACCGCGCGCCGTCGGCGACCAGCGGGCCGGCACCGCCACCGTCAGGGTGCAGCCGAGCCCGGCCAGCGCCCGCAGCTTGCCGCGGGTGGCGGGGTCGATGTACGTGTGCGAGACGATGATGGCGCGCATGTATAGCTCAGGCCGTTCTGCAAGGTGGCATGGTGGCGATGGCTGACGCCACCTTCTCCGCGGCGTGGCCCTCGCCATACACCGAGGCGTTCCAGCGGGGGCGGCCCTGCCACCGCGCCACCTGGTCGCGCACGGCATCGGCCAGCCCGGCTTCGGCTGCCTCCGGCGGAACCAGGAGATTCGCGCCCAGCGCGACCGTCTCCTCCCACTCCGTCTCGCCTCGTACCGTGATGCAGGGCGTCCCCAGCCAGTAGGCTTCGCGCTGGAGCCCGCCGCTATCAGTGACGACCGCCGCCGCGCCCCGTGCCAGCGCGAGACTCTCCAGATAACCGACGGCAGGCATCAGCCGGAGTGCACCCTGTTCGACGGCATCGAGGCCCAGCGAGGCGAGGGCCGCCCGGGTCCGCGGATGTACCGCGAGCAGGGCCCGCATTCCCAGTGAGGCAAGCGCCCGTACGACGCTGCCCAGGCGCGCGGGTACGTCGGTCAGTTCGGCGCGATGCAGCGTGGCAAAAAGGTAGGGCGACTCGCAACCGGCCACGATGCTGCCGGGGGCGGGAAGCCGCGCCTGGACCGACTCCAGCACGTCCCGGGCGACATCGCCGCTTTCCACGACCGTGGCATCTGGATGCTCGGCCCGCATCCGGCGAGTGGCCGCCTCACAGGGGGTGCAGAGCAACGTCGCGATCGCATCCACCGCCCGTCGGTTGATCTCCTCGGCCATCAGCCGGTCGACGGAGCGGAGACCGGCTTCGACATGCACCACGGGCAGACGCAGCTTGGTCGCGGCGAGGGCGACGCCGAGGGTGGAGTTGGTGTCGCCGATGACCACGACCGCCCGGGGCTGGAGCTGGGTAAGGGCGTCCGCCGCCCGCGTGAGGATCGTGGCGGTCTGCTCCGCGTGGCTCGCCGAGCCGGCGTCGAGGAAACGATCCGGCGGCGCCACACCGAGCTGCTCGTAGAGGAGTGCGTTCAGGGCGTAGTCGTAGTGCTGTCCGGTGTCGATGGCGTGGACCGGGCCGATGGCGGCCAGCGCCCGGCGCAGCACGCTCGCCTTGATGACCTGCGGTCGGGTACCGTAGCACAGCGCGATCATGCGGGAGGCGAGTTGGGCACGGGAATGGGAGGGAATGTAATCAGCTATCAGCCGGCAGCCATCAGCTGTCGGCCGTCACCTGATGGCCGACGGCTGACGGCTGACGGCTTCCGTTGACACTCCCCGTTACCTCGCCCAACTTCCGCACTCTCATGCGCATCCTTCATCTCGCCAAATACTACTGGCCCCGCTCCGGAGGCATGGAGCGTGTGGTGCAGGACCTCGCCGAAGGGGCGGCAGCCCTCGGTCACGAGGTCGCGGTAGTCGCGGTGGAGAGCCGGACCGGCGGACGGGTTGGCCCCGGCCAGCGCTCCACGGTGACCCGGGTCTTCTCCTTCGGTGCGTTGGGGTCGGAGGAGATCGCTCCGGGATACCTCACCGCCGCGCTCCGCCGGGCCGACATCATTCATGTGCATCACCCGCATCCGCTCGCCGACGTGGCCAGCCTGCTGCGCAGCCGGCGGACGCCCTTGGTCGTCACCCAGCACCAGGATGGCCGGCGGCCGGGATATGCGCTGCTGGCACGGGCGGTCCTGCGTCGGGCGGCGGCGATCGTGGTGCCGAGCCGGGCCCACCTCGCCCTGTCGAACGAGCTGGACGGCTTTGAACACAAGACCGAGGTCATCCCGTTCGGCATCGACGTCGACCGCTGGTCCGATGTCCCCCGTCGTCCGCTTGATTCGGCGCCGAAGGCACTGTTTATCGGCCGGCTGGCAAGGTACAAGGGCGTTGACGTGCTGCTGCGCGCCCTGGAGCGGGTGCCCGACCTGCGGCTGGACATCGTCGGAGCGGGCCCCGAAGGTGTTCGGCTCAAGACTTTGACCCAGGCGCTGGCGCTGACCGACCGGGTGCGGTTTTTCGGGGAATATCCCGACGATGATCTCCCGCGCCGGATGGCGGAGGCGGACTTCCTGGTGCTGCCCTCGGTGTCGGTGGAAGAGATGTTCGGGCTGGTCGTGCTGGAGGCGATGGCGGCGGGTCGCCCGGTGATCACCTCGGCGGTGCCGACCGGTGTCCGGGAGGTGAATGTCCCCGGCGAGACCGGGCTGGAAGTACCGGTGCACGACGTCCGCTCGCTGGCCGAGGCACTTGATGCCCTGTCGCGCGATCCCTTTCTGCGCGAGAAGATGGGCGATGCCGGCCGGCAGCGGGTCGAGAAATATTTCACCCGCCAGCTCATGGCCGAGCGGCACGTCACCCTGTATGAGCGGGTGCTGGCGTACAGTCCCACGTCGGCGAATCAGGCAGCACTCAAGGGCCCTTAGCTCAGTTGGTTAGAGCAGTGGACTCATAATCCATCGGTCGCGGGTTCGAATCCCGCAGGGCCCATCTGCGGTACCCCTCACCCTGTTGCGCGTGGGCCACTCTGGCGCCTCCGCCAGTGGGTCGGTAAGCTCCCCCACCCCCCATGATCCGATTCAATCACATTACCGGCAGCCTCGCCGGCACCTCCGCCGAATACGATAAACGCTCCCTGCGGGTCGGGACGAGCGGGGACTGCGACGTACGCTTTGACGTCGAGCGGGATCCCGACGTGGGCCGCTACCACGCCGCAGTCGTGCTGAAGGAGAATGTGTACCACCTGCTGGACCTCGGGCAGGCCGGCGGAGTCTGGGTCAACGGGGAGCGGGTCCAGAACTCGGTGCTGCGCGGCGGCGACCGGGTTCGCTTTGGTGGTCCGGAGGGTCCCGAGACCGAGGTCGCGGTCGTGCTGGATCCGACCTACGATCCGGCGAAGGACGCCGCCCAGATGGTGCAGGAGCTGAAAGGCAGCCGGACGCGCGAGACCCGGGCCGTCGAAATCATGCGGCTGGCCGCGGAACGGGTGGCGGAGGAGCGGGTCAAGGCGGGCGGCACCAAGTCCCGTCGTACCATGGAGGTGATGGCCGAGACCATTCATGAGGTGGGCGACCTCATGAAGCTCCAGACCCGGAAACGCTGGGTCAAGATCGTCGGCGTCGTCGCGGGCATTTCGACCGTGATTATCGTGGTGCTCGGCGTGATCATCCTGACGCAACAACGGAAGATCTCCAATCTGCTCGATGCCAAGAGCCGATTTGATGCCCAGATCCAGGCCATCCAGCTGCAGATGGATGCGGAACGGGATTCGGTGCGGCTGAGTGCGCTGGAACGCCAGCTCGGCGAAGCGACCGCCAACGCCGAGCGGACGCTGGCGGATCTCGCTCGCACCAACAAGGCGAAGGCGCGTGAGGCGGTGGAGAGCGGGGATGAACTCGATCGGGAAATTCGCGCGATTCTCGGGCAGTTCGATGCGGGAACGTACGCGGTCCCGCCGATCTTCAAGGAGCGTGTCGCCTTCCATATTGAACAGTTGCGGAAGGCGGGGCCCACGGCGCGGGTGATTTACCGCCGGAAGGTCAAGTACTGGCCGCAGATCACCCGGGAATTCCAGGCCATCGAGTTGCCGGAGGCGATGGCGTATGTGGCCTGGACCGAGTCCCAGTTCGATCCGATGGCGAAGAGCTCGGCCGGAGCCCGCGGCATGTGGCAGATGACGCGGACGACGGCGCAGAGCCTTGGCCTTCAGGTGGCTGGGACAGTGGATGAGCGCACCGATGTGCCGCTGCAGACCCGGGCCGCGGCCAAGTATCTCGCGGGATTGCTGGCCGAATTCGGTGAGGATGCCTTCATGCTGGCGATGGCGAGCTATAACAAGGGCGAGAACGGGGTCCGCCGGGTGCTGCGCAAGGTGGCCCAGACTCCCGGCGGCTTCAAGAAGTCCAAGCGCGACTTCTGGCACCTCTATCGCCTCAAACTGCTGCCTGACGAGACCCGGGAATACGTTCCCAAGATCATCGCCGCCGCAATCGTCTGCAGTAACCCCGAGAAGTACGGGTTGATCCTCGCGGGGACGAAGCCGGATTCAGGCAGGCAGTAGCCGCTGGCCGATGGCCCTTCGCTGTGCTTTAGCATTCAGCATTCAGCGTTCATCGTTCCCTCCTTTTCCCCCTCCGCCCTTCCTCCTCACTCCTCACTCCTCACTCCTCACTCCTCACTCCTCACTCCTTCCTCCTCACCTCCTCCCTTTCCCTCATATCAAAACTGTCACGCTCGATGTGAGCCGCGTCACTGGCGACTGGAAATCACACGTATAAGATTCGCTCACCTTGCATGCGGAGGCGTGGTTGCGCCGTTGCCGCGTGCGGTCGTGCTGAGCCGGAAGGGCCCACACGCACTGGACTCTTGTGGAGGTGGTACATATGCGTCGCTCCCTTTGGGTGATGCCGCTGATTCTGGCCATGGCCTGCAATCAGAACAAGGAAGAACTCACGAAGGCGCTGTCCGATGCTCAGGCCCTCGCGGCGGAGAAGGACAGCCTGATCACTGAGGTCCTCGAGACCTCCAAGTTCGTCAATGGTGTGAATGAGGAACTGGCCAAGGCCCGTACGGCGCTGGTCACCACGGCTGCGACGACGGAAGGCGCGAGCCCGGCGGAGCGCGATCGCGCTGCCCGGAGTGCCGCTCTCGACCGGGTGCAGGCGCTCGTCTCCCGCCTGAACGAGACGGAACAGCGCCTGGAGCAGAGCACCCAGCGCGCCCGGTCCCTGTCGGGTCGCAACACCACGCTGCTGAGCCAGATTGAGGCGTACAAGGTGAGCATCGACAGTCTGCAGGCCACGGCGCTGCGGACCGAGACCGAACTGCGCTCGGTC
The DNA here is from genome assembly GCA_039934355.1 of Gemmatimonadales bacterium. Taxonomy (GTDB): domain Bacteria; phylum Gemmatimonadota; class Gemmatimonadetes; order Gemmatimonadales; family GWC2-71-9; genus JADJOM01. Next base: position 485 of record JBDTMI010000096.1, on the reverse strand, counting down.
ATCGATTCCCAGTCGGTCCAGATCGCCGGCCTGACACAGGATCTGGATACGGCCCGGGCGATGAATGCCGGCCTCAGCGCCGTCAATACCGCGCTGACCGACACCGTGTCGAACCTGACCAGCTACAAGAACACGGTCTATTACGTCGCCGGGACCGAGGACGAACTCATCGAGAAGGGTGTCGTCACCAAGGAAGGCAAAAAGTTCCTCTTCTTCGGCGGTAAGCAGCTCCACCCGGCTCGCAGCCTCGATCCGGCGATGTTCACCGCCGTCGACATGAACACGGCGACCAGCATCGCCCTGCCGCACGCCGACCGCGAGTACAAGCTGATCTCTCGCCAGGATCTGTCGGCGGTGGATTCGGCTAGCGTGAAGGATGGCAAGCTCAATGGTCAGCTCCTCATCACCGCACCCGCGCAGTTCTGGGGCGCCGAGAAGTACCTGATCCTCGTCGAGAACTGAGTCCGGCGAATCGATCGCCGCAC
>JBDTMI010000095.1:0-9078 GCA_039934355.1 Gemmatimonadales bacterium | reverse complement strand
CGTAGTAGGCCTTCGGGATGGTGAGGAACTCGACCCCGCGGCGCTGGAGCTCCGTCACGGTGCTGATGATGTCATCGGTGGCGATGGCGATATGCTGCACGCCGGGGCCGCCATAGAAATCGAGATACTCTTCGATCTGTGACTTCTTCTTCCCCTTGGCCGGTTCATTGATCGGAAACTTGATCCGGCCGTTGCCGTTGGACATCACCTTGGACATCAGCGCCGAGTATTCTGTGCTGATCGTCTTGTCATCGAAGGACAGAATGTTGACGAACCCGAGCACGCTGGAGTAGAAGCCGACCCACTCGTCCATCTTGCCCAGCTCGACGTTGCCGACGCAGTGATCGACGTACATGAGCCCGACCGGTGCGGGCATCAGGGGCGACTCGACCGGTCGGAAACCGGGGAGAAACAGTCCGCGGTAGTTCCGGCGCTCCACGATGGAGTGAATGGTGTCGCCGTAGGTGGCGATGGCGGCAGTGATGACTTCGCCCTGCGCATCCGATGCGACGACCGGCGCCTGCACCGAGCGGGCGCCACGCGCGATCGCGTCGGCATACGCCTTCCGTGCGTCGTCCACCCAGAAGGCGATATCCCGCACCCCGTCGCCGTGACGGGCGACATGCTCGGCGACGGGACCTTCGGGTCCGAGCGAACTCGTGAGCACCAGCCGGATCTTGTCCTGCTGCAGCAGGTAGCTGGCGCGGTCGCGGACCCCGGTCTCGGGACCGCGATAGGCGACCAGACTGAAGCCGAACGCGGTCCGGTAGTACATCGCCGACTGCTTGGCGTTGCCGACATAAAACTCGATATAGTCGGTGCCATTGATGGGAAAAGGATCAACGGCGGGCGGCGCGGCGGAGGGCGCGACGGTGGTGGTCATACGGAGCTCCGTGCAGAGACTGCGGCGAGCGTGGGTCCGACGGACGACAGCCTCGAAGCTAGCGTTTCCGTACCGATATGTCCAATATTAGTAATGCATGCCTTCCATGCGATTGAGATATGAGTCTCGCCATCGAACTGCGCCACTTCCGCGCCTTCACCGCCGTCGCCGAGGAGCTGCACTTCGGCCGGGCGGCGCAGCGGCTGGGCATAGCGCAGCCGCCGCTTTCCCAGCAGATCCAGCGACTGGAGCACCTGCTCGGCACCCGGCTCTTCGACCGGACCAGCCGGCGGGTGCAGCTCACCGATGCGGGACACGCCTTCCTGGTCGAGGCGCGACGGGTCCTGGCGCAGGTCGAGGAGGCGATCGGGTCGGCCCATCGCGCGGGACGCGGGGAGTCGGGGGAGCTCAAGGTCGCCTTTGCCGCGACGGTGATGTTTCTCGCGCTTCCCCGCATCATCCGCACGTTCCGCAGCCGCTATCCCTCGGTGCACCTCGACCTGCGCGAGATGCCCACCGGGACCCAGCTCCTCGCGCTGCGCGAGGGGGAGATCGATCTGGGCTTTCTGCGTGAGCCAGCCGCCGACCCGGAGTTCGAACTGGAAACGGTGATGACCGAGCCGCTCTGCATCACCATCAATCGTTCGCATCCGCTGGCCTCCCGCCGGAGTCTCACCGTGGCGATGCTGGGGGAGGAACCCTTCGTGATGTTCCCCCGCAACCTGGCGCCGGGGCTGCATGCGCAGGTGATGGGACTGTGCCGCCGGGCCGGTTTCTCGCCGCGCGTAGTGCAGGAAAGCCGGGAGCTGTACACGTCGGTGAGTCTGGTCGAGGCGGGAGTCGGTGTGGCGATCCTGCCGGCGTCGGTCGAGAAGCTGGGCTGGCCGAATGTGCGCTACCGCCCGATTCCGGGAGCCAGCGGGGTGACGAGGATCGCGGCGGCGTGGCGGGTGGACCGGAGCCGCCCGGTGATGGCGGCGTTCATGGCGGTGGTGCGGGAGACGACGGGTTAGGCACCCGCTGGAAACGCTGGCAGGTTGAGCCCCACCAGCTCCGTCCCCCGCCCTCCCAGCGCCAGCTCGGTGACGGCCCCGCGCTCGATCCGCAACTTGAAGAGCGCCGCGACCGGCAGATCGAGCAGCACGCCAAGCATGGCGCGAATCGACCCGGCATGTCCAACGACAAGGAGCGGACCGCTCCCGACCTCCGCCCCGGCTCGCAGCTCGACGCACCACTCCTCAACCCGCGCCACCAGATCGGGCCATCCCTCCCCGCCCGGCGTACGCCCACTGGACCAGTCGGCCATCCAGGCAGCGAGCCGCTCCCCATCCACCGACTCCAGCTCGCTCCACGTCCGGCCATCCCACTCGCCGAAGTGCATCTCGCGCAGGCGCGGTTCCGACTCGACGATCGTTGGCCAGTGCGTCGCGAGGAGTGCGGCCGTTTCGCGGGTGCGGGCGAGGTCACTGACCCAGCATCGGCTCGGCGGCGGGCCGCTCCACGTCGCCGCAAGCTCCGTGATTCGGGCCCGGCCTTCCGCTGCCAGCGACCGGTCGGTCCAGCCGAGCGCACAGCCTTCCGCGTTCTGGGTCACGCCGTGGCGGACGAGGAGAACTGTGGTCATCGCGGAGAGTGAAGAGGAGGAGTGAGAATCGAACCATTCGCCCAACCGCCCAACCGCCCAACCGCCTACCGACAATACTCGTCCACCTGATCGAAGCCGATCAGCACTTCACGCGGCTTGCTGGAGCCCGCTGGCTGCGGGCCGAGGATCCCGACCATGTGGAGCTGGTCGATGATCCGGGCCGCGCGCCCATACCCGATCGACAGCCGTCGCTGCAACAGCGAGGTCGAGCCGCCCTGGTTCTGGATGCACACCTCGGCCGCCTCGCGAAACAGCACGTCTCGCTCCCCCTCCAGTTCCGACGCCCGGTCGTCACCATCGTCCGCCTCATGGGCCCGGACCATGGCGAGGATATCCGGCTCTGCGGCCGGCATCGGCACCGCCGCCGCGGCGCGCGCCTCGCGCCGGGCCTCGTACCAGGCCATCACCCGCTCGGTCTCGTCGGTGGCGATGAACGCCCCCTGCAGCCGCATCGGCTCGCTCTTGCCGGGCGGCAGGAAGAGCATGTCGCCATTGCCTAACAGCGCTTCGGCGCCATTCTGGTCGAGGATCGTCCGGCTGTCCACCTTCGAGGCGACGCGGAACCCGATCCGGCTGGGGAAGTTGGCCTTGATGAGACCGGTGATGACGTTCACCGACGGCCGCTGGGTCGCCAGAATGAGGTGAATGCCGATGGCGCGTGCCTTCTGCGCCAGCATCGCCAGCGGCGTCTCCACTTCGGCCTGCACCGTCATCATCAGGTCCGCCAGCTCGTCCACAATGATCACGATCAGCGGCAGCGGCCCTTCGCGGTAGACCCCGTCATCGAACAGATCGGGCTGCGTGGTCTCTCCTTCGGCACTGATGCTGGCGATCGTGGGCTTGGGCCGCGCCGGATTCTGCAGCGGCTTCCCCTCTTCCGCCTTCTTGTTGAAGTCGGCCAGATTGCGGGCGCTGTTGGCGTGGAGCAACTCGTAGCGCTTCTGCATCTCCAGCACGGCCCACTTGAGGACGGTGGCGGCGTCCCGGTTGTCCGTCACCACCCGGTGTCGCATGTGCGGCAGCGAGTTGTACATCGACAGCTCGACCATCTTCGGGTCCACCATCAGGAACCGGAGCTGCTTGGGACCGTAGCGATAGATCAGGCTGGTGATGATCGTGTTGATCGCGACCGACTTGCCGGAGCCGGTCGCGCCCGCGATCAGCAGGTGCGGCATCTTGGCCAGGTCGGCGACGATCGCCTTGCCTTCGAGGTCCCGTCCGAGTGCGATCGGGAGGGACGACTTGGCGGCATCCCACTGCTCCGACTCCAGCAGCTCCCGCAACGTCACCATCTTCGCCGTCGGATTGGGAATTTCCACGCCGACCGCACCCTTCCCCGGTATCGGGGCGATGCGGATGGACTGGGCCCGCATCGTGATCGCCATGTCGTCAGCCAGCGCGGCGATGCGTCCCACTTTCACCCCCGGCGCCGGCACTACCTCGAACTGCGTCACCACCGGTCCCGTCGTTCGCCCGGCAATCGTCCCCTCGACCTTGAAGGTCTTCAGCGTCTCGATCAGCACCTGGCCCAGCCGGTCGAGCTCCGCTTCGCCGACGTCCTTGTCCTGCACCGGCGGAGGCGAAAGCAGGTCGATCGGCGGCAGCGGATTCTCGTCGGCCGGATCGCCGAGCGGGATGTCACCGAGCGGCTTGGCCGCTTTCCTTGGCTTCTTGTCCCGTCGGGCGGGAGCGGGACCGATGGTTTCTTCCTCGTAGGCGACGGTTTCCGCCTTCGGGGCGGTCTTGAGCGAGACCCGGGCGGGCTCCAGCGCGGGTTCGCGGCTTGGCGTCGCCACCCCAGCCGGGGGGCCGCGCTCCAGCCGGCGCAGCGGGTGCCAGGCGATCGTGAGGATGGTGAGCGCGGAGAGCGAGAGGAAACCGAGCAGCAGACCGCCGGCGACGCCAATGCCACTCGTGACGTAATACGACAGCAGGCCGGGCAGTACGCCGGTGAGCCGGGGAGCGAGGGCCACCGAGTCGTAGTTCTCGGGCCGGACACCGGCGATGACGCCAATGAGGAAGGGGACCAGCACCGCGAGGCCGACCACCAGGATGGCGGCTCGTTTCATGTCCAGGCGAGGGAGACGATCGAATCCCGCGAGGCCCAGTCCCAGACCCAGGAACGGGAAGCCAAGGGCACCGACACCTAACAGGCGCCAGAGACTCTTGCCGAGCCACTCCCCCATCGGGCCGGTCAGGTGGACCGGCAACAGCGTCAGGCCGACAAAGCTGCCGAATACCAGGGCGACAATGGCGGTGAGGTGCCGATGACCCGTCTCGATCGGCGGCGGCGGCAGGCGTGGCTGGCTCATGTCGCGGCCTGTACCATGCGGTCGCGGAACAGCGGCAGCACCGGGTAGGCATCGACCCTGATGGCGTCGGCGATATCCTCCTTCATGCCAAGTCCAGTGAGATCCCGGCCCCCGTCGCTTGCGAGCAGCGGGCGTTCCCACCCCCGGCCGTAGCGCCGCACGAGATCCAGGGCGGCCAGCGCCGCGTCGTTGAGCCCCTTCCGTCCCCGACCGCCCCCGAGCGCGGCCTCCGCGACTCGACCGGCACAATAGGCGTCATCGAGGGCGAAGCGCCCTTCCCGCCCAGCGCAGACGATCAGGAGATCCTCGCCCTCGGTCCATGCGGCGTGGGCCCGCGTGCTGACCAGCGAGAAATTCACCGCGGCGGCGACGACCACGGTGGCGGCGCCGGCGACGGCCAGGAGGGCTGCGGTCCCGTTGGTGGTGGTCATCACGAGGGTCTTGCCGCCGACCACCTCGGGGAGCATCTCGCGCGGCGAGTTGCCCAGCGCGAAGCCCGGAATGGGCACGCAGTTGCGCTCGCCGGCGAGGACCGTCTCCCCCGGTCCGAGGGTCTGCGCCATGCGCAGCGCCTCCTCGGTGGTGGCGACGGGCACGACCGCGCGTGCGCCGTGATGGAGCGCGGCACACATCGTCGTGGCGGCACGGAGAATGTCGATGACGAAGACCGTACGACCCTGAACCTCACCGCTGGTGAGGCCCGCCGGAGTGAAGACGACGTCCAGCGTCATGAGTCGAGGCGGAGCAGCTCCGGGTGACGCTCGAGGAACTTGGTGTCCACCTCGCCCGCCACGAATTCCGGATGGCGGATGATGCGCGCCAGGAAGGGGATCGTGGTTGTCACGCCTTCGATGATGAAGCTGTCGAGCGCCTGGCCCATGCGCGCCAGCGCCTCAGCCCGATCGTTGCCATGCACGATCACCTTGGCGAGCAGCGAATCGTAGTAGGGCGGTACGGTATACCCGGCATACACATGGGTATCCATCCGGACACCGGGCCCGCCGGGCGGATGGTAGGCCGTGATGACTCCAGGACAGGGCTGGAAGTTGCGATAGGGATCTTCCGCGTTGACCCGGCATTCGATGGCGTGGCCGCGGAGCCGCCCGCCCTCACCGCGGAAGCTGATCGGCTCGCCGGCCGCGACCCGGATCTGTTCCTTCACGAGGTCGAAGCTCGTCACCATTTCGGTGACCGGATGCTCGACCTGGATCCGGGTGTTCATCTCCATGAAGAAGAAGCTGCCGTCCTCGTCGAGCAGGAATTCGATCGTGCCCGCGCCGACGTAGCCGATGGCCGAGGCCAGCTGCACCGCGGCGTCACCCATGCGGGTGCGCAATTCCTGATTCAGCGCCGGGCTCGGGCTCTCCTCGATCAGCTTCTGATGCCGACGCTGGACCGAGCAGTCGCGCTCCCCAAAGTGCACCACCCTGCCGTGCATATCGCCCATGATCTGGATCTCGATATGCCTGGGCCGGTTCAGATACCGCTCGACGTACACTTCGCCGTTGCCGAACGCCGCCAGCGCCTCGTTCTGGGCCAGCGAAAAACTCTGGGCAAACTGTTCCGCATCCTGGGCGACCCGCATCCCCTTGCCGCCGCCCCCGGCGGTCGCCTTGATGATGACCGGGTATCCGATCGCATCGACGAGCCGGAGGGCTTCTTCAATATCCTGGATCGTGCCGGGCGTCCCCGGCACGGTCGGCACGCCGGCAGCCTGCGCCAGGCGTTTGGCGGTTGCCTTGTCGCCCATCTGCCGGATCTGGTCACCGGTCGGCCCGATGAAGGCGATGCCGGACGCCTTGCAGGTGTCGGCAAACTCGGCGTTCTCCGCCAGAAAGCCGTACCCGGGGTGGATCGCATCGGCGCCGGTGATTTCGGCGGCGGCGATCAGATGCGGCATGCGGAGGTAGGATTGGCGGCTGGGTGGCGGCCCGATGCAGACATCATCATCGGCGAAGCGCACATGGAGCGACTCCCGGTCCGCCTCGCTGTAGACGGCGACCGTCTCGAGGCCGAGTTCCCGGCAGGCGCGAATGACCCGCAGGGCGATCTCCCCGCGGTTGGCGATCAGGACCTTCTTAAACACGGGCGTCCCCGCGGCCGTCCACTGCGCCCGCGGCCCGGTGGGCCATGCAGACCGGCGGGAACATCAGGGCGTCAAGTCCTGGGCGAGTTCCTGCGCGCCGCCGCCACTCGTCGCGCCCGCCCCACCGCTGCTCATGCCGCTGAAGGTGCGGTCGGAGGCCGAGCTGATGCCGGAGGCGCGCAGCGCGAACTCGCTGGGGTTGGTTGAATAGAACAGGGCGCTCTCGTAGCTGATCACGCCGTCGCGGTACCATTTCATCAGCGACTGGTCGAAGCTCTGCATGCCATACGCTTCGGCCCCTTCGGAGATGAGGTCGGGAATGTTGAGCTGCTTCTCGATGTCGCGGATATTGTCGGCGACCGCTGCGGTGTTGATCAATACCTCCGCGGCCGCCACCCGTCCCCGGCCATCTTTGCGCGGCACCAGCCGGAGGCAGACCACGGCGGCGAGCGCGGTGGAGAGCAGCGAACGGATTTCCTGGTGCTGGTGCGGCGGATAGAAGGAGATGACCCGGTTGATCGTCTGGGTGGCATCGGTGGTGTGCAGGGTTGAGAAGACCAGGTGGCCGGTGTCGGCCGCCTTGAGGGCGACGTCGAGTGTCTCCTGATCGCGGATCTCGCCGATCAGGATCACGTCCGGATCCTGCCGGAGCACGTGGCGGAGCGCGGTCCCGAAGGCCAGCGTGTCACTGCCGACTTCGCGCTGGGCGATGTTCGCCATCACGTCGCGGTGCAGGAACTCGATCGGGTCTTCGATGGTGATGATGTTGACCCGGCGGTGCTGGTTCACATGGTTGATCATCGAGGCGAGCGACGTCGACTTGCCCGAGCCGGTCACGCCGGTGATCAGCACCAGCCCGCGGGGCCGGAGCGAGATCTCCTCCAGCACCTCGGGCAGCGAGAGCTCCCGCACCGTCTTGACTTCGTACGGAATGGCCCGGAAGGCAAAGGCGAGCGTGCCCCGCTGCTGGTAGATGTTGGTCCGGAACCGGCCCACGCCGGGGACGCCGATGGCGAAGTCGGCCTCCTTCTTTTCGGCGAACTCCTTTACCTGCCGCGGCGTCATGATCTGCTCCGCCAGCAGCTTGAGATCTTCCGGCTTGAGCGGCTGCATCTCGAGGCCCTGCAGTTCGCCGTTGACCCGGATGGTGGGCGGCCGCCCGACCTTGAGATGGAGGTCGGAGCCGTTTCGCTGCACCATCAGCGAGATGGCCTGCTTGAAATTGAACGGGGGCTGGAGCGCCGTCGGGCCAGTGGGCTCAGCCATTGGGATCCACGCGGAATAGGACGGTGCCGAATTCCACCGGCTGCGAGTCCTCCACGCAGACTTCGCGGACGACGCCGGAGACCTCCGCTTCGATCTCGTTCATGATCTTCATCGCCTCGATGATGCAGACCGCCGAGCCGGAGGTGATGCGGCTGCCCACCTTCACGTACGCATCGGCCCCGGGTTCGGGGGACTTGTAGAAGGTCCCCACCATCGGCGACTTGACCTCCTTGAGCACCGACGCGGCCGCAGGGGCCGGCAGCGGCGCCGCGGGCGCCGCCGCCGCGGCGGGATACTGGGCGGACGGCGCGGGCATCATGGCCACCGGAGGGGCGCTGGCCTGTCCGGTCCGCGTCATCACGACGCCGGTATCGAACAGTCCTTTGACTTCGATCGAGCCGAGCTCGGGGAACTCGTGCAGCAGCTCCGCCAGCTTGCGCACATCCTTCAACTCCACGGTGCGGATGCCCGGCATCTTGGCCAGCAATCGAGCCAGTTCCTGCGCGTCTTTTGGAGTCATGTCCGCTCTGGTTGGAGAAGGTAGCAGCCGGCGACTGGCCGCCGTCAGCCGTCAGCTGTTTTTCTCAGACGAGCTCGATCAGATCAACCGCATTGTCCGACAGCAGTTCCGCTCCACCAGGCATCAGTCGGACATCATCCTCGAGTCGAACGCCGCCCCAGCCGGGAAGATAGATGCCCGGCTCCACGGTGACGACCGCATCGGCGGCCAGCGGCGTATCGGCGGTGGGCGACAGACGCGGGGCTTCGTGGACTTCCAGACCCAGTCCGTGTCCCAGCGAGTGGCCGAAGGCTTCGCCATAGCCTCGCTGAGTGATCACCTCGCGGGCCAGCCCATCGGCTTCCCGCCCGGTCAGGCCCGAATGCA
>JBDTMI010000094.1:0-9178 GCA_039934355.1 Gemmatimonadales bacterium | reverse complement strand
AATCGCCCAATCGCCTAATCGCCCAATCGCCCATCGCCTATCGCCTGCTTTTCAGCACTCCCGCCCTCCCCCTGCTAAATTCCCCGACCATGACCACGGAAGATCTCTCCGAGCGGGAGGCTCGGGTCCTGGAAGCGGTGATCCAGGTCTATATCGAGACAGCGGAGCCAGCGGGGAGCCAGACCATCGTCCAGCGCTTCCCGCTCGGTGTGTCGTCCGCCACCATCCGGGGCGCGATGAGTGAGCTCGAGGAGAAGGGCTTCCTCTACCACCCGCACACGTCCGCGGGCCGGATTCCGACCGACCGGGCCTATCGCTGGTACGTCGACAACCTGGTGCGCCGTTCGCCGCCGAGCCCCGCCGACCAGCAGATGCTGCAGGCGGAGCTCAATCCCTCGCGGAGCGCCATGGACGAGGTGCTGCGTCGCGCGGCGCAGGTGCTCGGTGTGCTGACTCAGGAACTGGGGGTGGCGGTCGCCCCGGCGCTGGAGCAGGTGGTGCTCGAACGGCTCGATCTCGTGTCGGTCTCGGCGGAGCGGCTGTTGCTGGTGTTCCACCTGAGGAGCGGGGTCGTCCGCACCATCTTCGTCGAGGTGCCGGGCCGGATGGCGGGCGACCTTATCCAGCGCGTGGCGCACACGCTCAATGAGCGCCTCGCGGGGCTGACGCTGCTGGCCATTCGCACCTCGCTCGCCGAGCGGCTGCGAGATGCCGATCGCTCTGAGGGGGAGCGGGAACTGCTCAACATCTTCATCGAAGAGGGCGAGGAGATCTTCGGCCTGCCAAACCAACCGGACACCGTGGTGCTCGGGAGCGCCCAGATGCTCGCGGTCCAGCCGGAATTCTCCAGCAGCGGGCGGATTCGTGACCTGCTGGACCTGACCGAGCGGCGCGATCTGCTGCAGCAGGCCCTGACGGCGCGCCGCGCGAAGGGGCTGACCATCACGATCGGTGGCGAAAACAGCGATACCCGGCTGGCCGGCTTCACCCTGGTGACGTCGTCGTATCGGTCGGGCGAACTGGCGGGCGTGATTGGCGTACTCGGTCCGACACGCATGCCCTATGACAAGATCATCGGACTCGTGGACCACACCAGCCGGCTGGTGGAAGGATTGATGGAGTGAGCGAATATTACGAACTGCTGCAGGTCACCCGCGAATCGACCGACGGCGAGATCAAGAAGGCGTATCGCAAGCTGGCGATGGAGTTCCATCCGGACAAGAACAAGTCGCCTGACGCGGAGGCGAAGTTCAAGGAAATCACCGAGGCCTACGAGGTCCTGCGGGATCCGGAGAAGCGCTCCCGCTACGACCGCTACGGCAAGCAGGGACTGGGCGGCCGGGGCGGCGAAGGGTCCGGCGGATTTCACCATGTCGATCTCTCCGAAGCGCTCAACATTTTCATGCGCGACTTCGGCGGGTTCGAAGGCCTGTTCGGTGGCGGGGCGGGGCGAGCCGGCGAGGCGCGGCGGGGCCAGGATATCCGGGTCAACGTCAAGATCTCGCTGGCGGAAGTCGCCAACGGCGCCAAACGCACCATCAAACTGCGCACGCTGGACAAGTGTCAGGCCTGCGCCGGCACCGGCGCCAAGGCGGGCACCCACCCCAAGCCGTGCGGTACCTGCGGCGGCCGGGGTGAAGTCCGTCGTGCCGCGCAAAGCATGTTCGGCCAGTTCGTCTCCGTCACCGCCTGCCCCACCTGCCACGGGGACGGGACCGTCATCGCGTCGCCCTGCGAGGAATGCCGCGGCGACGGGCGGGTGAAGGCCGACAAGACGGTGCAGGTCGAGATCCCTGCCGGTGTATCGGATAACAATTACCTCACCTTGCGGGGGCATGGCGCCGTCGGGCCGCGCAACGCACCGTCCGGCGACCTGCTGGTCATGATCGAGATCCAGGGGGAGGAACGCTTCGAGCGCGATGGGGACAATCTGATCGTCGACATGCCGCTCTCGTTCTCGCAGGCCGCGCTCGGCATCGCCTTCACGCTGCAGACCCCGATCTCCGAGGTGAAGGTCAGCGTGCCCGCCGGCACGATGTCCGGCACAGTGCTCAAGCTGAAGGGCAAGGGATTTCCCAAACTGGGGCAGGGTGGAACCGGCGACCTGCTGATCCGTGCACATGTATGGACTCCGGACTCGCTGACCGACGAACAGACCCGCCTGTTCCAGCAACTCGCCCAGCTGGAGGGCGACCCACCGCGGCGCGCCGCCGGATTCTGGCACAAACTGAAAGAAGCGTTGCGCGCATGAGCTGGTATTCCATCGAGGTGCAGACGCAAGAGGATCGTCGGGAGGCCGTCGCGGCCTGGCTCGTCGGGCAGACCGGGCAGGCGCTGGAGGAGCGCGACGACGGCACCCTGGTGTCGTTCGCTGAAGACCTGCCGCACGCCGAAGCGCTGCAGGCGGCGCTGACCGCGGCGCACGGACCCGAGGTGACGGTGCGGCGCAAGGTGCTTCCCGTCATCGACTGGAATGTGGCGTGGCGGGCCGGACTCGGGACCCGCCGCGTCGGCCGTTTTGCCATCCTCCCCACCTGGGCCGATCACGCGGCCCCGCCTGACACCATCGTCCTCACCGTCGATCCGGAGATGGCCTTCGGCAGCGGTGAGCATGGTTCGACCCGCGTGGTACTGGCGCTGCTGGAGGGGATCTGTCGCCCGGGGGATCGGGTGCTGGATCTCGGCTGCGGCAGCGGGATCCTGAGTATTGCGGCGGCCAAACTGGGCGCCTCGCGCGTGGTTGGCATCGAGGTGGACGGCGACGCGATACCTGTCGCCCAGCGCAACCTCGAGCGCAACGGTGTGAGCGACGTGGTCAGCCTGCTCGAGGGCGATGCCGCGGTGCTGGTGCCGCTGCTCGGAGCGGTGGATATCGTGCTCTCCAACATCCTCCGCCTGGTCAATGAAGGGCTGCTGCCCGAAGCGCTCGGCGCGCTGCGCTCCGGGGGCACGGCGATCTTCTCCGGCATGGAGCCGTCCGAAGCCGAGGCGTTCCGCCCGCCGCTGCTCGCCAGCGGATTCGTCATTGCGCGGGAACTGATCGACGAGGGCTGGTGGGCGGTGGCTGCCACCAAGCCATGATCACGGTGCTGGCGGTGCCCGGAGTGCTGGTCGCGGGGCAGGTGCTGGCCCTGGACGACGAAGAACTGCATCACCTCGACGTGCGCCGCGCCGAAGCAGGCGAAGTGGTCGAGGCGGTGGACGGGACCGGCATCCGCGCCCGGGGCAGCCTGGAACGGGTGGGAAAAAGGCTGGCGCTCCGGGTCGATTCGGTGCAACATGAGCCTGCCCCGCCGGTCACGATTCTGGGGCTCGGCGCCGGCGACCGGGAGCGATTCGGCCAGGTGGCGGATCAGGCCGCCGCGCTGGGAGCAACCTCCGTCATTCCTCTGGAAACCGAACGCAGCCGCTCTGTCGCGACCCGCCTGAGGACCGACCACCTCGAGCGGATGCAGCGCCGGATCACCGACGCGCTCAAGCAGTGCGGCTCGGCCTGGTCGCCGACGCTGGCGCCGTTGACCTCATTTGCGATCTGGACCACCGGGACGATGCCCGGTGCGTGCTGGCTGGCCGACGCCGACGGTGGCCCGGCCCCCGCGCTGGGGAGCGACGAGGCGGTGACGATCGCGGTGGGCCCGGAGGGTGGCTTTACCGGGGATGAACGCGCCCGGCTGCTCGCGGCGGGGTTCACCCCGGTGCGCTGCGCGCCGGAGGTGCTGCGGTTCGAGACGGCGGCACTGGCCGCCCTGACTACGGCGTGGCAGGCACGCCGGCGAGGCTCTCATGGCTGACTGCATCTTCTGCCGCATCGCCGCCGGGGATATTCCGGCGAGTATCGTCAAGCGCAGCGCGGACGCCCTCGCCTTCCATGATCTTACCCCGCAGGCGCCGACCCATCTCCTCGTGATCCCGACGAAGCATTACACCGCGGCCCGCGACGCCCGCGGCCCCGAGGGCGAGGCCGTCCTCGGAAAGCTGTTCGTCTTCGCCACCGAGGTCGCCACCCAGCTGGGGCTCGATGCCGGCGGCTATCGGCTGGTGACCAACACCGGCGCCGACGGTGGCCAGTCGGTCTTCCACCTCCATTTCCACTTGCTCGGTGGCCGGAAGTTCGGGTGGCCCCCGGGATGATCCAGAAGCCGTCGTTCTGGACCTGCCTCAAGGCGGCGTTCGCGGCGCGTCCGTTCGGCATGTTCGTGCCGCCGAACTGGATCGGGCTGGCGGCGTTCGGCCTGCTCGGCCTGCAGAATCCCGGCTTCTGGCTCATCGGAACCGGAGTAGAACTGGCCTACCTGTTCTCGTTAGCCACGAACACCCGGTTCCAGGGCTGGGTCGCCCGGCGCGGATCCGCCGGTACCGACAAGGCGATGCAGGAGAAGCAGGACGCCATGATCGCGCGGCTGTCCGACACCGATCAGGCGCGCTACGTCGCCTTCCTGTCCCGCTGCCGCACCATTCTCGACCAGTTCAACCAGCTCGATGCCTCAGGTGCCGCCGCCCAGGTTCAGTCCGAAGGGCTGGGCAAGCTCACCTGGGTGTACTTGCGCCTCCTGCTGGCCCGCCGGGCGATGCTCAAGGTGCTCAAGGATCCGAGTACCAGCGAGACCGAGGAACTGCAGGTGCGGCTCGACCGGGTGAAGTCGCGGCTGGATCAGCCGAAACTCGACGAGGATCTGCGCAAGAGCCTGAGCAGTCAGGCGGATATCCTGGCGCAGCGGGTCACCCAGCGCTCCGAGGGGCGCGACAAGCTCGAATTCCTGGAGGCGGAGATTCTGCGAATCCAGGAACAGGTCGAGCTGCTGCGCGAGCAGTCGGCGCTCGGCGCGGATGCCGACGGCCTCTCCCGACGACTGGACGAGATCACCGGCAGTCTGGGTGGCGCCACCGAGTGGATCCACGATCAGCAGAAAGTCTACGGCCAGATGGACGACCTGCTCGATGAACCCCCGCCCCTCCAGTTGCCGACGCGACAAAAGGAACGCGCATGAGCACCCCCCTGCCGAGCTGGGCCCGGGAGATGCGCGATCTCTTCCGCTCCGGAAGCTGCGCCCAGTTCATCCTCCACGGGAACGTGTTCGATGCCATCCCCCAGGATGGCAAGATGCTCGGCATCAAGAGCTACCTCGATGCCGTGATGTTCGCCGGCTACGACGTCGTACTGCAGTATGATCGCAGCCGCGGCATCCGCGCCATCAAGGGCGGCGAGGACTGGGGGGAGTGGCTCCGCGGCGCGCTGGGGACGGAGGGCAACAGCCAGACCTACCTGCGCGAGCCGGGCGCGGCCCTGGAACTCATCGACCGGTATCTGCTTCGGACCCTCAACCTGCAGGCGCTCGGTGATGTCAAGGCGGCGGCGCGGAAAATCGGCGTGGTCATCGATTTCGCCGAGTTCGTGGTGCCCCGCGGCGAGGCGGTGTCGCTGGGCGGCGCCTTCAGCGCCAATGTGGTGAAGGTGCTGGGCTGGGCCAACGATCCGTCCATTCTGCACGCCAACATCGTCACCGTCCTCATCACCGAGGGCCTGGCCGACCTGAACGAACTGGTGGTCCAGAATCCCCACGCCGTGGCCCTGCATGTGCCGCTGCCGGACGAGAACGACATGCAGGAGTATCTCACGGCACTGGTCGCCACCGAGCTGCCCGATCTGGCCGCCAACAGCGACGTGCCGCTCGACATGCTGGCCCGCCGCCTCACCGGGCTCTCCCGCGTGGGCGCCCGCCGGGTGCTGACGCTCGCCCTCAAGAATGGCGAGCGGATCACCAGTCAGTGGCTGACGCGCCAGAAGAAGGAAACGATCGAACGGGAGTGCCAGGGGCTGCTCGAGTTCATCGAGTCGTCGTTCACGCTCGATCATGTGGCGGGGCTGGACGCGGTGCGCGCCTGGCTGCGCGAAGATGCCGAGTTGCTCCGTCGCGGCAAGCTGCACGCGCTGCCGATGGGGTACCTGATCGCGGGGCGGATCGGGACCGGGAAGACCTTTCTGGTCACCTGCTGGGCCGGAGAGCTGGGAATTCCCTGCGTCGTCTTCAAGAATTTCCGGGATCGCTGGGTCGGGGCGACGGAATCGAACCTCGAGAAGATCTTTGCCGTCCTGCGCGCCCTCGGCCAGGTGGTGGTCTTTGTGGACGAAGCCGACCAGGCCGCGGGGAAGCGCGAGGGCGGCGACGGCGACAGCGGCCTCTCCGGCCGGGTCTACTCGATGCTCGCCAAGGAGATGTCCGATACCCGCAACCGCGGCCGGATCATCTGGGTCTTTGCCACCTCGCGTCCCGACCTGCTCGAGGTGGACCTCAAGCGGCAGGGGCGACTCGATGTGCACATGCCGTTGTTTCCACCGGACACACCGGAGGAACGCCGCGCGCTGCTGCTCACCGTCGCGAAGAAGATGAAGCTGCCGCTGGTGGACGCCGACCTGCCCGAAATGCCCGCCGAGGTCACGTTGGGCGGCAACGAGATCGAAGGGGTGCTGGTGCGCGGACTCCGGATTCATGAGCTGAGCCCCGAGCCGAAGCGGCCGTTGCGCGAGGTGCTCGCGGAGGTGTTCCGGGAGGTCCGCCCCAGCGCCCATACTCGGAAACTCGAGTACATGGACCTGGTCGCGGTGAAGGAATGCACCGACATCCGGTTCCTGCCCCCGCGGTATCGCGAGTTGCTGCCGGAGGAGCTGGAGCAGAGGATCGATGAACTTCGGCGATTTGTGTAGCGGGGTTTGACAGAGCTGTTCACCACGCGGATCTTCGTTCATCACCCCGTACCTGAGGTCACACCATGGGTCTCTTCGCCCGCGTCGGTCGGTTGTTCAGGGGCTTCATCGGGCTGTTCGTCAGCGGCCTCGAGGAATCCAATCCCGAAGCGCTGATGGACGCCGCCCGGCAGGATTTCCGGGACAAGATGGCGTCGTACAACATGGCGCTGGCCCGGATGGCCGGGGTCGCCGAGCGGCTGAAGGTGCAGGTCAAGCAGAAGTCCGCCAAGGCCCAGGACCTGGAACGCCGGATCCTGGCGAATCACACCGCGGGCAATATGGAGCTGGCGGGCAGCCTCGCGCGCGAACTGCAGGAGCTCAAGGCCGACCTCGTCACGGACAGCGCGGAATTGTCCGAGACCGAGGAAGGCTACACCATGAACCTGCGGCAGGCGAAAATCGTCCAGAAGGAATTCGAGGACAAGGTCCGCCGGCTGGAGAAGCAGCTCGGTCAGGTCAAGATCAAGGAGGCGCAGGCGGAGGCGGCGGGCGCGCTCAGCAACGCCACGTTCAAGGTCGGCGACATGGGTGATACGATGAAGACTGTCGAGGATGCGCTGCAGAAGCGCTACGAGGTGTCCGCCGGCAAGGCCCGCGTCGCCAAGGACCTGGTCGACATCGACAAGGTGCGGGAGAAGGAATCGGAATCGAAGGCGCTGGAACAGTCGGCGCTGGCGGAGTTCCTCGCCAGCCAGGGCATCCAGTCGGGCACGCCACAGGGTCCGCAGGCCCAGAAGGAAATGGGGCCATCCAATGGCTGATCAAGCCCCGCGCTTCACCTTCCTCGGCAAGCTGATCTCCTTCGCCCTGATCGGCGGATTGTTCTACTACGGCTACGGAATGGTGAAGGGGAAGTCCGTCACCCTCCCCGGCTTCACCTCAAGCAGCAGCAGTGATGTCGCCGAGGTCAGTGAGGCGCAGGTCACCGTGCCGGTGCTTGCCCCGGCGGGGACTTTTCAGCTCAAGACCGACAGCGTCGTGCCGATCGAAATCAGCGAGTACGCCGGCTACGCCGGCCTGATCGTGGCCAACGGCGGGCTGGAGCCGGGACCCAATTCGCTCTTCACCAAGTACTGCGGCTGCCGCGTGAAGCTCACCGTCTCCGAGGAGGAGAGCTGGTCCGCACTCAACAGCGGCAAGCTCGCCGGCTCGGTCACCACCACCGACGTGCTTGCGGTCTACGGGCGCCAGTTCAAGGTGAAGGTGCCGGCGCAGATCGGATTCTCCCGGGGCGCGGATGGCCTGCTGGTGCGGACCGACATCAGGCGGGTCAATGCGCTCAAGGGGAAGGTGATCGCCGCGGCACAGTTCACCGAAACCGACTTCCTCATTCGCTATCTCGCCCAGGAAGCGGGCCTCGGCATCAGCATGCTGGGCAGCCTCGACGCCCAGCCGAGTCCGTCCGGACTCAACCTGGTCTACACCGAGGATGGCTTCGCCGCCGGCGACCTGTTGCTGGCCGATGTGAAGGGCGGCAAGAACCGTCTGGCCGGCGCTGTCACCTGGGAGCCGAAGACGTCGGAAGTCCTGGCCCAGTCTGGTGGCGCGCTCCGGCTGCTGACCAGCAACAAGAATCTGCTCATCATCGCCGACATCCTGGTGCTCAATCAGGGATTCGCCGAGGCGCACCCGAAGCTGGTCGAGGGGCTGGTGCACGCCCTGCTGGAGGGCAACCGGATGGTGCGGGACAATCCTGAGCCGTACCTCGCCACGATCGCGACAGCCTTCAAGTGGTCCCCCGACCAGGCCCGGGCCGAACTGGCCAAGGTGCATCTCTCCAACCTGCCAGAAAATCTCGCCTTCTTTCGCGGCGAGATCGACGCCGCCGGCAGCTTCGGCGGCATCTTCCAGTCTGCGGTCTACGCCTACGGCGGCGAGCTGATCCGCGATCCCGCCGATCCCGCGAGCTTCGTCGACCTCAGTGCGCTGCAGGCGATGGACAAAGCGGGGTCGTTCAAGGATCAGAAGATCGCCATCGCCCCTATCCGCAGTGGTGCTGCCGGGAGCCTGGAGACCGACCCGCTGCTGAGCAAGGACATTCGTTTCTTCTTCCAGCCCAACTCCGCCACCCTGGACCTGGCCCAGACCGAGAACCTCAAAAATCTCGAAGCCATCAAGCAGCTCCTCAACGTCAGCCCGGGGAGCACCGTGCTGCTCCGCGGACACGTCGACGGCGCGATGGTCGAGGAGTTCCGCAAGAAGGGCGGCGACGCCTATGTGCGACAGATGGCGCTCCGGGCGGTCGAACTCTCCCGCAATCGCGCCGCCGAAATCCAGCGGCTGCTGGTGCAGAAGCACGCGGTCGAAATCAAGCGCGTCGACATCGTGGGACGCGGCTGGGACGAACCGGCGGGGACCGATGCCGACCAGAACCGCCGGGTCGAGGTGCAGTGGTTTACCCTCGAGTAGGCGATAGGCGATAGGCGATAGGCG
>JBDTMI010000093.1:0-9426 GCA_039934355.1 Gemmatimonadales bacterium | reverse complement strand
AACTGCAGGACGCCCTCGCCGACCGATACCGTCTCGTGCGGCAGCTCGGTCGGGGCGGCATGGCCACGGTCTTCCTGGCGCAGGATCTCAAGCATGACCGCCCGGTCGCGCTCAAGGTGCTGCATCCGGAACTCTCCGCCGCGCTCGGCCCCGAGCGCTTCCTCCGCGAAATCCGCATCGCCGCCCAGCTGCAGCACCCCCACATCCTGACGCTGATCGACTCCGGTGCCTTTGCCGAGCGGGCCGGCGAACCCGCGACCCGCCCCTATTACGCGATGCCTTACGTGGACGGGGAGAGCCTTCGGGATCGACTGACTCGCGAGGGCCGGCTGTTGCCCGCGGACACCGTGCACATCCTGAAGGATGTTCTCGATGCCCTGGCCTACGCCCACGGCCAGGGGATCGTGCACCGCGACATCAAGCCCGAGAACATCATGCTCTCGGGCCGGCATGCGCTGGTGGTGGACTTCGGGGTCGCCAAGGCCGCGAGCGATGCCGGCGCCGGACCGGCGGCGGGGACAGCGCTCACCACGATCGGCCTGGCCATCGGCACCCCCGCGTACATGGCGCCCGAACAGGCCGCCGGCCAGACGACGGTGGACGGCCGGACCGATCTCTACGCGGTGGGTGTGCTCGCCTACGAGATGCTGAGCGGACAGCCGCCCTTCAGCGGCGCGACGCCGCAAGCCGTCATCGCGGCGCACATCAGCCGGTCGCCTGCCCCGCTCTCGTCGGTGCGCACCGACCTTCCGGCGTCGCTGGTGTCGGCCGTTATGCGCTGCCTGGAGAAGGACCCGGCGGATCGCTGGCAGTCGGCGGAGGCGTTTCTCCACGAACTGGAATCGTTCACCACGCCGGCGGGCGGCATCCTGGCGGGGAGTACGTCGTCGACTGACGGCGGCGGCTGGCGCGGACGGCGTGGGCTGATTGCCGTCGTGACGCTGGCCGTGGTGCTCGGCGCCTGGCTCTGGTTCGGGCCGATGGCCCGCTCGCGCGATCGTGCCTGGGCGCACGAGGAGGCAATCCCCCGGTTGCTCACCCTGGCCGACTCGGCCGAATGGGAGCAGGCGTACCGTCTCGCAAAGATGATCGAGTTGCGTGTGCCGGGAGACTCGCTCTTCAATGTGCTGCTGCCCAAGTTCGGCCGGCGCTACCGGATCCGCACGGCACCGTCCGGCGCCGAGGTATGGCGGAAGGCGTACGATGCGCCGGACAGTGCGTGGGAACTGGTGGGGAGGACGCCGCTCGACAGTGCACTGATGGCGTTAAGCGGCCCGGGGGGACTCTTCCTCGATGGCAACCGCATCCGGATTCAGTCGCCGGGGTACCGGACGATGGAACTGGTCGGCCTCCCGTTCACCGATTCGGTGATCACACTCGACCGGGACAGTGCGATTCCGCCGGAGATGGTCCGGGTCGGTGGCGGATCGATTACGGCGGAGTACCCGGAGTACGAGCATACGGAGCCCATCGGTCTCGCCGACTTCCTGATGGACCGCTTCGAAGTGACCAACCGCGAATACAAGGAGTTCGTGGACAGCGGCGGGTACCGGCGCCAGGAGTTCTGGACTGAGCCTGTCGAAGCCCAGGGTCGCACGATCCCGTGGGATCAGGCGATGGCGCTGATGACGGACCGCACCGGGCGGACGGGGCCCTCCACCTGGGAGGCCGGCGAATACCCCTCCGGCACGGCGAATGATCCGGTGGGTGGAGTGAGCTGGTATGAGGCGATGAGCTACGCGCGCTTCAGAGGGAAGTCGCTGCCCACCGTGGTCCACTGGAGTCGGGCCGCGAGCATGCGGAACAGTTCATGGATTGTGCCGGCCAGCAATTTCTCCGGGCAGGCGGCGGCGCCGGTCGGCAGCGGCCGAGGCATCAGTGCGTTCGGGACGTATGACATGGCCGGCAACGTGCGCGAGTGGTGCCTGAATGCGAGCGGGTCGCTGCGTTTCATCCTGGGTGGCGGCTGGAACGATCCGGCGTACCGATTCAACGACTCCTACGCGCAGGCGCCCCTCGACCGCTCTCCACTCAACGGCATCCGGCTGGTGCGGTATGCGCCGACGGAGACGAACCTGGCCCGCGCCCGGGCCCCAGCGACGGAGCGACTGCGCGATTTCCTCCACGTGAAGCCGGTGAGCGACGCGGTCTTTGCGGTGTACCGTCAGATGTACGAGTACGACCGGAAGCCGCTCAACGCGCAGGCCCTCAAGACCGTGGATGAGGGCGACTGGACCCGTGAGCTGGTCCGGCTCGATGCCGCCTATGCCGGCGACAGCCTGCTGCTCTATCTCTATCTCCCCAAGCGCGGCACTCGGCCCTATCCCGCGGTGGTCTTCTTTCCGCCCGGGAGCGCGGTCCACACTCCGGCGATCCTGGCCTCAGAGAGTCGTAACTTCGATTTCCTGATCAAGAGTGGCCGAGCGGTGCTGTACCCGGTCTACAAAGGCACGTATCAGCGGCAAGACTCGCTGCAGAGCGACACCCAGGACTCGACCATCTTCTATCGTGACCATGTGGTGATGTGGGGCAAGGATCTGCGCCGGGGAGTCGACTACCTCGAAACCAGGCCGGAGGTGTCGATCAGTCGGCTGGCCTACTACGGGATCAGTTGGGGTGGGGCGATGGGTGGGCTGATGCCGGCGATCGAACCAAGAATCAAGGTGAGTGTGCTGCAGGTGGCCGGCCTGGAATTCACTCCCGTCAGACCGGAAGTAGGCCAGGTCAACTACCTGCCGCGGATCCGGATCCCGACACTGATGATCAACGGGCGCTATGATTTCTATTTCCCGATCGAAACCTCACAGCGTCCGATGTTCAAGCTGCTGGGAACTCCACCCGACCAGAAGCGGCATGTCATCGCGGAGGGAAGTCACTTCGTGCCACGCATCCAGCTCATCCAGGAGACCCTCGCGTGGCTGGATAAATATCAGCCGTTGGGGGAGTAGGAACGGGGTACGCCGTCAGCCGTCAGGATAGCCGTTCAATTCGACCTGCGCCCATCTCATACCCCAGCCCGCGCAGCATCTCGGTGTACTCCGCCACCTGGGCCTCGTACTTCGCCCGTCGATCGTCCCATCCCGTCGCATCGGTCTTCCAGTCCACCACCTGGTCGTGACCGTCGCTCCGGGTCAGCAGGTCCACGACGCCCTCGCTGATCAGCTCCACTCCCTCCTGCTGCTCCACCCTCATGACACCCAGTTCGATTCCGACCCGCCCCTGCCACTCCGGCATCACGGCCACCTGCTGCAGCAGCGCCTCGAGACGAACAGCGCGTTCCTGGAGCTGAGAAGCGCTCTCGTTCGGCAGCTCCTCCCGCAGCACCGCCACGACGAACCGGCGCAGCGACTCGCCACTCCGTCCCCGCCCCATTGCTTCGACGGCCCGATGCACCGCCGTGCCCCAGGCGCGACCAGCCGGCACCGCCGCTCGCGGCAGGTCGTACTCCTGCCGCTCGATCCGCACATCCCTGGCAAGGCGAGTGACAGAGTTCTGGCGAAAGGTTTCGTGCCGAGCGCGCTGCACCCGCGCATTTGCCACCTCCACCTCCGCGACGAGTTCCGCCACCGGCCGTTCCAGCCGCTGCCTTCCAGACGCCGGCGTCACCGCCAGATCGAGCCGGGTGGCGTGCTGCTCCAGCGCGGAGCCAAACGGCGCCCAGGGCGATTCATCCTCCACGACGCCGTCCTTCATCAGTTGCGCGACGAGCAACTGATGCTGGGGTCGAGTCGCCGCGACGTAGCGCAGCCGGTCCCGCTCGGCAGCGAGGAAGTTCGCCTCCTCCGCCTGCATGATGTCCCAGCCCGGCGGGTGCGCCAGCAGCTCCCCGTCGACGCCGAACACCGCAATCCCTCCCTCTGCCCCATCGGTCGTCCGGCTCACGTGGATCTCCGGCTCGAAGACCTTGTCCTCGAGTGGCGCGGCCAGGATGACGACTGGCGCTTCGAGCCCCTTGGCCTGGTGCAGGTTCATCACCCGCACCGCGTCGCCACGTCCCGGCCGCAGCGTGGCGGAGCCATCGAGCTGGAGCGCACGGTCGATCGCCGCAATGGCCTCGGTGAGCCCGCTCTGGCCGGCGCTCGCCGCCTCGCGAATCGTGCCGATCAGATGCAGCAGCGTCCCGGCCCGCCCGTCGCCCAGTGACTGACTGGCCGCGTACGGGAGCAAGCCCGTCTCATCAATGATCCGCTCGAGCAGCAGGTCGGCGGGATCCCGCGCGGCGTCTCCGCACCAGCCATGCAGCTGCGCCAGCGCGTCAGTCACCGGCCCGGTCCCTGACGGAGGATGCAGCGCGGTGAACCGGATGCCGGCATCCTTCGCCGCATAGAGATCGGCGGGACTCAAGCCGAAGAAGAGCCCTTCGAGCACCGCCGCGACGAGGACAGGATTGCCGGGATCTGCGAGTGCCTCCAGCAGGAGTCGCAATTCGGTGAGCTCCCGCTCCTGGGGCAGCTTCGCCCCCGTCGTCACCACCGCGACGTTGCGCGCGGCCAGCGCCTCCGCAAAGGCGGTGATCGCATGCTTGCGGTACACCAGGATGAGGAAGTCCCCCGCCTTCCGCTTCACACTGGCTATCTGGGTCGCGATCCAGCTCGCGATCTTCGCCGCGTCGTCGGCGAGAATGTCATCGTTCTTCCCGGCCCTCACCGGGTAGCGGAAGACCGCATCGCCGGGAAGGACCGGACTATCGGTCTGCATGGGCGCGAACGGCGCCTGGTACTTGCTCTCGTCCTCGGCAAAGGCGTCGCCGGCATAGGCGTTGACGAAGTCCTCGATTGGCTTGGTCGAGCGGAAGTTGCGGGTGAGCTTGAGGACCGCGCCGAAGCTCTGCAGCCGTTCGCGCACGAAGTTGTAAGTTTCGAGATCGGCGCGACGGAAGCGATAGATGCTCTGCTTCGGGTCGCCGACGACGAACAGCGCTCCGGTGCGGGGCGTCACCTCCCGCCAATCGTTCCCCTCCGCCACATCCGACGTGAGCAGGAGACAGACCTCCGCCTGGATCGGATCGGTATCCTGGAACTCATCCACCAGCAGACGGCGGAACCGCTCCCCCAGCGCCTCACGGGCGAGCGGATTGGTGCGGAGAAGATCGGCGGCCTGCATCAGCAGGTCCTGGAAGCCGAGCCGTCCGGTGCGGCGGCGCTCCCGAGTGAAGGACTCGGCAGCCTCCCGCAGGAAGGTCATCACGACGGGATAGCGATGCTCGCGCCACTCGCCCAGAAGATCGGCCGCGATGCCGGTGGTGAACTCGACGAACTTCCCCGACAGGGTTTTCGCTGCGAGCTTGCCATTCTTTTCGTCACTCCAGCGATTCAAGGTCACTTCGCAGTGGCTTTCCTTGATCCCGCCAATGACGGCACAGAACTGGGCCAGGTCATTCCAGTCGCCCACCCTTCCCCGATAGCGCAGGCCACGCACCAGCTTCATCAGCGGATCCCAGCCGCTCGCCGGTTCAGTGGTGGGCATGAGCGGGTCCGCCTCCGCGAGCAACCGCCCCAGCGCCTGACGACACTGGGCGTGGTCGGGACGCGCCACGTCGGTCAGCGGGAACTGTACATCGGGGTTGTCCACGATCCGGCCGAAGGCGGTCGCAAGGTCTTGCGGCTCGATCCCGAGCTGTTCGAGCTGGGCCAGCGCCGGGGCATTGTTCAAACGGCTGCGCTCCAGCCAGCGGCCAAAGAACTCATTCCGCAGCTGCTCCAGCGCCTCCTGATCGACCTCCTCGAAGGTGGGATCGAGCCCCGCCTCCAGGGCGCGCTCACGCAGCAGTCGCCCACAAAACGCGTGGATCGTGCCGACGAAGCTGTTGTCGAGATCGCGCAGGGCGACATCGATGCGCCGCTGTTCGCGCTCCTCAACTGCGGCGTGCCGAGCCAGCTCGAGGCCGACCTGGAAACGTTCGCGCAATTCGTTTGCGGCTTTGCGCGTGAATGTCACCGCTGCGATCCGCTCGACCGGCTCGCCCTGGCGGATCAGGTTCACCATTCGCTCGACAAGGCAGGTGGTCTTCCCCGACCCGGCACCGGCCTCCACCAGGAGGTTGGTGTCGAGGTCGTCGCGAATCCGGGCGCGGGCAGCAGCGTCGCTCATGCGCCCCCCCGCCGTCTGGTCATGGCGACGAGAGCAGGATGGACTTCCGCGTTCGCCTTGGCCCATGCCGCCCGTGGCGAATGCACCGTGGTGTAGCTCGAACCCTCCACCAGCCTCACGCGGCAGTTCTGCTTGAAGTCGCACAACTTGCAGTCATTGGCGTCGGTGGTGGGGACAAACTGCCCGTCGCGCACATGCCGCAGCAGCTGCTGGATGAGCGGCGGTGCCTGCCGCAGCATCTGGGCGGAGTAGACCACACGATCGTTCTGGCCCTTGAGTGTAGGAAAGCGATACTCGAAGCGGGCGACCGGCGAGTCCCGTAGTGTACCAGCCGCAGTGGCGTAGAGCGCTGGCTGCAGATGTCGGGCTCCGCGGAAGAGTCCCTTCTTCGGATCTTCCCGGTAGTAGGACTGGCCGCCGGTCTTGTAGTCGATGATGACGAGCCCGCCGTCGGCCAGTTCATCCACCCGGTCGATCTTCCCCTTCAGCGCAAACGAACTCCCGTCGGGCAGCGCATATCGCACCTGCCGCGGATTGATGCGGAGTTCCGTTTCCCGCCACACCGCGCGGGGACCGGTGCGGAGCGCTTCCTGTTCCATCGCCAGGAAGGAGAGGGCCGCCGCCTTGATCTCCTTTTCCTCGGCACGTCGCACCGTTTCACTCGGCGGGGGAAGCGCACTCACCATGTTCGCAAGCACCTCATCGGCGATCTGCAGCAGAGCGGACTGGGCCGAGTCGGCTACGATGTCGGACTGCGTCGCCATGTAGCGCTGAACGAAGATCTCATAGATCTCGTGCAGCAGCGCTCCACGTGCTCGAGCGTCGAGCCAGCTCCCGGGATCGTACTCGGGGTCGTCCGGCGGTGAGAGTCGGAGCGCGTAGTGATAGAACCAGGCCAGCGGGCAGCGGGCCAACTGTTCGAGCGAGGAGGGTGAGATGCCCAGGTCACCCGTCGTCGGGTCGTGCCGGCCGGCGGCGGCGGTGACAAGGCCCAGCTGCGGGACCAGCACGCCGGCGTCGAGCGCGGCAAAGGCACTGACTCCGTGCGCGAGGTCCGGCCATGCGGTCAACACCGCGCCGGTGCCATCGAGCAGCAGCGCCTGCTCGGCGATGGCGCCGAGCCAGCGATCCCGGCCGTCGAGCGCCTGCCCCGGAACGACCGGCACGGCGCAGGCGGGAGCGCCGAGCAGGGTGCGGAACTCGGTGTAGGAAAGCGCCGGCGTGTTGGTGACCGCGCGGGCGATTTCCAGCAGGACCGGTGCGGGGCCGGTCTCGTGTCCGGCCAGGTCGGCAGCGACGGCGTAGGAGAGTGTCACCTGGCCGCTGAGCGAGGCGAGGGTGCGGGTGACCAGCTCGCGGTATTCACTCCGGCGATCGCCGCTGGTGGCGATGCGTTCGGGGCCGAGCGCTTCCCGCAGCCGGTCGGGAAGAAAGGGATCGGGGAGCCGAGGCCCGGCGGTGCGATCGGCATCGAGGCCGAGGACGAAGAGCCGCCGCCGTCCGGTGAGGCCGGCATGCTTGAGGTCGGTGAGGTGCAGCGCGCCGCCTCGGCTGCCCCACGGCTGGTGCTCCCCGCTGGTCGTGCTCCAGGCTCGGAAGTCGGTCAACGACTCGCGCAGTGCGGCGAGTGCCGCGCCGAAGCGACGCGCCGGCCCGGGGACGTCGGCGACCTGCTGCAGCCGGTTGCGGAGGCGGTTGGTGGTCTGTCCCTCCGACGGCACGAGCTCGAGAAACTGGAGTGTTGCCGTTGCGAGTGCGGCGACTTCCAGGTGCACGTCGGTCAAATCACCCCGCTCATCCACCGTCGGGGCAAGCAAGAGTACTTTGGTGAGGAGCTTTCGGAGATCTTCGGCGATCTGCTTCCGGCGCCGGACCAGCTCGGCGGGATCCTCGTCATCCAGATCCGCATCCTCGTACCGGATTGCCACCCACGCTTCGCTCTGTACCGCATGGAGGGCCTTGGCATAGCGCGCACGACCCCAGCCGATCTGCAGGCTGCGGAACGCACGCGCCAGGGTGGGGCCGTCGGTCATGATCTCGAGCTTCGCGAGGTCGAGGTCACCGCTTTCGATCAACTGTCGCAGCAGATCCGCCGGCAGTCCCCCTTCCAGCCAGGCGAGCCAGCGGTTGAGGGCGCGCCCGGCCCGGCTCCGCGCCAACGGCAGCCCCTGCAGCATGGTCGCGGTGAGGTTGAGCTGGCGGCAGAGACCGTCGAGTGCGGTGCCGTAGGTATCGGGGTCGGTCGAGATCAGCTCGACGTCATCGAAACGGAGACCTTCCGCCACCACTCGACGGAGCACTTCACGGACTTCATCGGTGGGTGTCGCGGCGAGAAAGTAATCCCGCGATGCGGTCGGGGTGCCCGGATCGGGATCAGCCGCCGCCGCAGCCAGCGGCTCTGCACCGAAGGCGGTGAGGCGACGGAGCAGCCTCCCCGGAAGGCCGCGCTCGCTCAGCTCGGGGGCGAGCAGCAGATGACCGGAAAGCACCAGCGGCGCTTCGACGTCGAAGGCATCAAGCGCAGTGGCAAACACACCGGCAGCATCGGTGAAGGAGGCAGCAGCGAGAAGCTGGGCATAGCGATCCAGCACGACGGCGAGATCGCGGGCCGGCTCGCGGGGGCTGGTGAGCGACTGCAGCAGCGCCCCGTCTATCCCGGCGAAGCGCATCTCGAGCACCGCATCTTCGAGCGCGCGCCGGAATCCGGGGCTGGTGGCCAGCTCCCGGGTGCGGCTGGAGAGCTGATGGTCCTCCACCGCCTGGTCCAGCGCCTCGCCGATGAGCGCACCGATGGCGATATCGGTCCCGGCCTGCTTGCCGGCCTCGCTCAGTGGCAGGAGCGCGATCTCGTCGGCGATGCCGCGAAGGGTCATCGGCTCCCAGCCCACCCAACCGCCGTCGCGCCGCGCCAACTGCCGCAGGAGCTCGCGGGCCCAGTTGATCGACGGCGCGACCAGAATCTTCCGCTCGAGGGGATGCGCCACGCCAAACTGTTGCAGCGCGGCGAGGAGACGGGAGGGCGGCGCAAGCGTGGGCGAGGACATTGATGGGAGTATAGCGCGGGGGAGGGACAGCGGGGGAGAGGAGAAGGGTAGCGCGGAGCCATTGCTCCGCGCAGCCCGCGGTCTAGCGCACCACCAGGTACTGGCGCACCGTCGACGCTTCGCTGCCGAGGCAGCGCCCCACCACGCCCACGAGCAGCAGCGCGGCCTTCTGGATCCGTGGCATTTTCTATCTCTCGTGTCGTGATGGATATTGACCTTCTGCCCGCCAGATCGGGCGAGGTCTGCTAACGTTTCAGACTGGATCGGAAGCGGAGCGGCCACCATTGCCCTC
>JBDTMI010000092.1:0-9928 GCA_039934355.1 Gemmatimonadales bacterium | reverse complement strand
TCGCGACGGGGCAGACCGGGATCATGATCGAGGGCTGGGGCATCGCGGTGGACGCGGTCGTGGCGGACTTCATCGCCGGTGCCGCGGAGTGGCTGGTGCTGGAGGGAAGCAGGGATGCGGACATCGTGCTGGTGGAAGGGCAGGGGAGCCTCAATCATCCCGGCTATTCCGGCGTCACCTGCGGACTGCTGCACGGCAGCTGCCCCGACGCGCTGATTCTCTGTCACCAGGCTACCCGTCAATTCATCGGCGATTACCGGGAGGCGGCCTGGTTGCGCATTCCCTCGCTGGCGGAGTACGTCAAGCTGTACGAATCGGTCGCCGGTTTCGTCCACCCCACCCGCACCATCGGGATCTCGCTGAACACCTACGATCTCACTGACGCGGAAGCCCGCGCCGCCTGCGAGCGGGCCACGGCGGACACGGGGCTGCCCTGCACCGATCCGGTGCGGTTCGATCCCGCGCCATTAATCGATGCTGTGGTGGCCGAGCGTGAGGGATATCGCCGGGCCCGCGCACTGGGCTGATTCACCCACCCGACCTCAATGCCGTCAGCGCTCACGATCGCGGGACTGACCAAGACCTACGACGGGCCGCCCCCGGTGAGGGCGCTTGCCGGTGTCGATCTGAGCGTCGAGGCGGGCGAAATCTTTGGCCTCCTGGGTCCCAACGGGGCCGGCAAGACGACCACGGTCGGCGTGTGCACCACGCGGGTACGTCCCGGCGGGGGAGTCGTCACGATTGACGGGTTCGATGTGGTGCGGAACCCGGCGGACGTCAAGCGGCGCATCGGCGTCGTGACCCAGCACAATACCCTCGACCGCTCCTGCACTGTCTGGGAAAATCTCTACTACCACTGCCGCTACTTCGGGATGCAGGGTGCCGACGCGCGTTCCAGGACCGATGCACTGCTGACCCAGTTCCGTCTTACCGATCGCGCCACGGCGATGGCGATGACCCTGTCGGGCGGCCTGGCTCAGCGAGTCCAGATCGCACGCGCGCTGGCCCACCATCCGACCCTTCTCTTTCTCGATGAACCGACCGCCGGTCTCGATCCCCAGGGCCGGCTGGTGCTCTGGGATCTGGTCGAGGGTCTGCGGGCCGACGGCATCACCGTCGTGCTCACGACGCATTACATGGAAGAGGCGGAGCGCCTCAGCGATCGCGTCGCCATCATCGATCACGGCAAGGTGCTGATCGTCGGGACGCCGGCGGATTTGAAGAAGGGACTGGGCGCCAATACGGTGTGTGAAGTGGCGGTGGACCGCGTGGATGAGAGCCTGCTCCAGGCGATTCGCGCATTGCCTTCGGTGCACGAGGTCACCCGCACCGAACGCGGGGTGCGGGTGCTCACCGGCTCACGCGACGGGTTGCTGCCACGTCTGGTGGAGGTGGCACTTGGCTACGGACTCACAGATGTCGCGGTGCACGAGCCAACGCTGGAGACGGTCTTCATCCAGATGACGGGCCGGGAACTCCGTGACTGAGCCTCGAGCCTCCGTGCGGTCGAACCGCCCCGCGCCTCCCTTCTCGACCGCCCGCGCCGTTTGGGGTCTCGTGCTGCGTGACCTCCGCGTGCTGCGCCGGACCTTTGGTCCGTTCGTCGTGCGCACCGTCATGAACCCGATGCTGTTCGTGTTTGTCTTCACCTACGTGCTCCCGAGCATCGGGCAGGGGGTGACGCCCAGTCCGGGCGGTGCCACGTACGCCACGATTCTTGTCCCTGGGCTTGTCGCCGTCGGGATGATGTTCACCGGGATCTCCGCCGTCGCCCTTCCGCTGTCCATGGAACTCGGGGGCACGCGGGAAATCGAGGACCGGGTGCTCGCCCCGATCCCCGTCGAATTTGTGGCCATCGAGAAGCTCTGCTTTGGGGCCGCACAGGCGACGCTCGGTGGCGCCGTCGTGCTGCCGCTGGTCACCTTCATTCCTGCCACTGCAGTCCATGTGCGGATTGAGGACTGGCCGCTGTTCCTTGTCGTCCTGCTCCTGGCGAGCCTTGCCGCCGGTGCGCTCGGCCTGGCGCTCGGCACCGCGGTGCGGCCGCAGCAGATCGGGCTCATGTTCGCCGTCGTGGTGACCCCGATCATGTTTCTCGGCTGCGTGTACTATCCGTGGGCGATGCTGCGTGCCATCCCCTGGCTGCAGTGGCTGGTGCTGCTGAATCCGCTGGTCTACATGAGCGAAGGCCTCCGTGCCGTCCTCACCCCCGATGTGCCACACATGCCAGTCTGGGCATTTCTGGGCGCGCTCACCATCGCGACGCTGCTGTTAGGCGCGGTCGGGGTGAGGGGATTTGCAAAGCGGACGATCAGCTGACGCCGTGGTCCTAGAAATCCCGCTTCCGAAAGCGGCGGAGCCCGAACATGAGGGGCACAACCGTCCACAGCAGCAGCGCGACCAGCGCCACCCCGAGCCCGAGTCCCGTGCCAAGGAACTGGTTGAAGATCGCTCCGGTGTAGCCCATCAAAGCGGAGACATCGAGATCGAGCAGGAGCAGCACGCGGCCGAGATCGAGCGGGTTGAGGAGCGTGAGAATGAGCAGCGGTGTTTCCAGCGGATAGTTCGCGAACACGGTGACGGCCAGCAGGATCAGTCCATCGTACACTACGGCGCACGCCAGCCAGACCATCAGCGCGGCGCCGAAGCCCATCGCACGATCGTCGAAGCGCAGTGCCAGCAGGAACGCGATCGCGGTGAACGACGCCGTCAACAACGCGCCGGTCCCCAGCAGCAGCAGCACCGCGTGGACCGGGATATCGCCCTCGCCGGCATGCAACAGGAATGGCAGGCCCACGCCGACGCTCACCGCCCCGATCAGCGGGAGGGCCAGCCCACCCCACAATCCCGCGAACATGGCCCCCCGTCCCACGGGCTGCGCCAGCAGCAGTTCGATGAACTCTCGTGCGTTGTAGAGGTAGAGGGTCCCGAAGGTCAGGGCCACCAGCGGTACGAAGATCAGCACCAGGTTGAGCAGGCTCAGCACCACGCGCTGCCCATCTCCCCCGAGCCGGAAGAGCGCCTCGGTCAGCACCAGCAGTACCGCCGCGTAGGCCAGCACCCAACGGTTCCGGGCGATGTCGCGGAGCTGGTAGCCCAGGATCTTCCCCGCGGTGGTCATCGCGCGGCCTCGCCCTGCATCAGGGCGGCGATCCCCGCCTCCAGCCGTTCGGTGCGGGTCTGATCCAGGAGCTGCTGAACGGGGCCATGGAATCGGACTCGTCCCTCCAGGAGGAAAATGATGTCGACAGCCAGCTCCTCCAGCTCACTCATGGTGTGCGAGGCCAGCAGCACTGACGCACCGCGCTCTCGCGCGGCCAGGAGGTGACGCTTGAAAACTCCGCTGGCCACGGGATCGAGGCCGGCGGTGGGCTCGTCGAGGATCAGCAGATCGGGACGGAACAGGAATGCCAGTCCGGCTGAGAGTTTCTGCCGCGTGCCACCGGACAGTGCATGAATCCGCTTCGGGAACTCCGCCGCCAGCTCAAAGTCGTCCAGCAACGACCGATCCGGGGCCGCGGTTGGTCCGCGCAGATCCCGGATCATCTCCAGGACTTCCTGCCCCGTCAGATTCTCGGGAAACCGCGCGGCCTGAGGCATGTAACCGATCCTCCGGCGATACCGTTCGTCCCCATTCACCGCACAGCCGAGCACTGAGAGCCGACCCGCATCCGGCCGGACCAGGCCCAGGATGGACTTGATGAGGGTCGACTTGCCGGCGGCGTTCGGGCCGACCAGTCCGGTGATGCGGCCGGGAACCACCGCGAGGTCGATTCCCCGGAGGACCTGGAGCCTTCCGAAGTGCTTGACGAGGCCGACGACGTCGATGACGAGCGGAGCGCTCATCGGTCCGCCGTCCCCGGAGCCGCCCACGACATCCGGGGCCGCCGATCCAGCATCGTCGCCGGCGTGAGCACCGGTGCCACCCGCTCGGCGGCATCCAGCAGCGAGACGAAGAAACTCCGGAGGAGGATGAGCGCGGGCTTGTTCTGCTGGACCACAAGCGCGAAGAGGCGCACCGGTGCGAAAGGAATGTCGCCGTATCCGTCACGGTCCAGGTCGTAGCCGGTGTAGCGATCCCAACGATTGCCGAGGAAGACGCTCGCCGCACTGGCGCCATTGGTGCTGACATCGAACGAATTCCCCTCAAAACGGTTGTCGAGGAATCGGGTGCCCTGTGCGTTGGCCATCACCTGCACACCCCAGCCGTTCCGCAGGAATGCGTTGCCGCGAATCTCGACCCGAGTAGTCCCCTCGGCGTAGAGTCCGGCCGAGTTCTCGACGAACTGATTGCGCTCGACCCGGCTGTCGCTGATGTCCTTCAGCAGCAGGCCGTAGGCGGAGCTTCCCCGGCTGCGCTCGAAGTGATTCTCCCGGATGATCACGTCGTGGCTGTACATCACGGCCACGCCGGAGTGGTTGTCGAGGAAGCTGTTCCCTTCGTACTCGCAGCCATGGGAAAACATGAAGTGCAGCCCGTACCGCAGGTTGTGGCTGCTGGTGTTGCGTCGCACATGGGCATCGGTGGTGAACTCGAAATAGATGCCGTCGCGGTGTCCCTGGAGAATGTTGTCTTCCACCACCAGCCCCGAGGAGCTCCAGCTGTGAATCGCATTGCCGCTCTGCGACTCCCGGAGGCCCGATCCCCGTACCCGGTTCCCGCGGATCGTGCAGCCGGTCACCTTCTGGAGGTAGATCCCGAAGGCATTGTCCAGCAGTGTGTTGTCTTCGATCAGACAGCCGTGGGTCTCGACCAGCCGGATGGCCGCCCGGTCTTCAGCGCTGCTGCCGCCCACGTTGCGGATCACCAGGCCGCGAATCGTCACACTGTCTGCGGTGACCCGCAGCATCTCGTGATCGCCACCGGCGTCGAGGATGGGCCAGCCCTCGCCGAGGATCACGACCCGTCGGGCGACCGTCAGGGTCGGTTCGGCGTAGGTGCCGGGCCGTATCCGGATGGTGTCGCCGTCGATCGCGAGCGCAAGCGCCCGGCCCAGCGTTGGCAGCGCACTACCGGGAGCCACGGTCAGCACGTGCGCCTGGAGTGGCACGACTGCTCCCAGCAGCGTGAGGCAGAGTGTCATCATCAGTGTGCGACCGGATGGTCGTGGGGCCGGACGCGAACCTCGCCCCAGGAGTACAGCGTCCCGCCGAGTGACGCTCGCACACTGTCGGCTTCGGCGCCGACTCGGAGGGCGATCAGCCCACTCGACATCGGGGTCCGGAGGGACGGCGGTGCGAGATAGGCGGCGGAGTCGGCCAGGAGCCAGTCGCCCGGAGCCACGAAGCTGGCGACCCACGCCCCCCGTATCGTGGTCTCCGATTCGGTGAGCCAACTCGCGAGGCAGCCGATATCGTCGAACACGATCACCTTGCCGGCCGGGGTGATGGCCTCGGCGGTGAAGCGCGGATCAGCGACGGTCATATGGCAATGAGCGCAGGACTCCTGACCAAACGCGATCGGTCGAGGGCCGCGCGGCTGGCAACCGACGAGCAGGGCACAGAGGAGCCATGCGATGGGTGCTGATTCACACGCGTCTGCTGTATTCCCGGGTCTTGGCGGCGTAGCGCTCAGCCTTGGCGTCCTGGCGGTGAGTGAGAAGTCGCCGGCGTCAGGCATGGGCCCTGCGCCCGGACCGCCACTCGCGAATCACCAGAATCAGCCCGACGATCACCGCCCCGATCAATACCCATCCCCCGGCAGCGGGCCAGCTGGTCGCGGAGAAGTTGAGCAGTTGCTTGTTGCCGATGAGGGGCGGCTGATAGCTCATGCCGACGATCTTGATGATCGCGTCAGGCGCAAGATTGTGCCCGTAGTCGTATCCCCAGTGGTAGAAGTCGGCGAGGCCGGCGATCGCGCCAACCACAAAGAGCCCCACCCATCCGTAGAGCATGAATCGCTTCCCCGAAGCCGCCGCCGCCAGTCCCAGCACGATCAGCCCCGCCACAATCCATGGCATGTAGCGCAGCTCCGGAATGTCACCCGGCGTGATCACCTTCATTCCGATGTAGTGATTCAGGTTGTTGATGCTGCTCAGGTCCTGCGGTTTCTCGCCAATGATCTTGTTCACGCCGATGTAGAGACCCAGCCCTTCGGGATATTGCGGCGCCTTCAGGCCGATGTGCCAGAGGGGAAGGGCGTAGACCAGAGCCAGCGAGAGTGACACGGCGGCCAGGAGGAGGCGGGTGGAGCGTGACATGGCGATCTCGAAGGATGCAGGGCGGAGGGGGCGTTGTGCCCCTCCCGCCCTTCGGTGTTTCAGCTAATGAGGCGTGTTGAACGAGACCGTCACCGGGGAACCTTTGGGCGAGACCCGGATGTACCCCTGCATCTCCTGATGCAACGCGGAGCAAAAATCGGTGCAGTAGAACGGGAAGACGCCCACCCGCTCCGGGATCCAGACAATCGTGCGGGTCTGCCCCGGCATGACCAGCAGTTCCGAGTTGTGGATGCCCGTGACCGCGAAGCCGTGCGGTACGTCCCAGTCCTGTTCGACGTTCGTGACGTGGATGTAGACGCTGTCGCCGACCTGGACACCCTCGATGTTGTCCGGGACAAAGTGGCTGCGAATGGCGGTCATGTAGATGTGCACCACATTACCCTTCCGAATGACCCGGGCGTCCTTCTCCGCCTTCACCGCGGAAGGATCGCTGTTGGTGGCCAGGTCGAAAGTGCGGATCTGCTGGTCCTTGATCTTGGAGGCCGCGATGGCCTGGGCGTAGTGCGGTTCGCCGATCATGGGGAAATCCAGCAGCAGTTTCATCTTTGCACCGCTGATGTCGATCAGTTGACCCGCCTGGGTCAGCTCCGGGCCCGTCGGCAGATACCGGTCCTTGGTGATCTTGTTGAGTGCGACCACATACTTGCCATCCGGGTGACGCGTGTCGCCCCCGATGACCATCAGGTGGCCGATCGAGTAGTAGGTCGGGATCCGGTCAAGGACGGTGCAGTCCTTGACCCGCCACTTCACGATCTCCGACGAGATGAACATCGAAGTGTAGGCGTTCCCGGTGTCGTCAAACTCCGTGTGCAACGGGCCCAGGCCGGGATCCTTCACCTCGCAGGCGCTCACCGCCTCGTACTTGAGGACCGGAATGCCGGCGATCTCCCGATCGAACGCCTTGTCGGCGATCGCCTTCTGCATCTTGGAAAACGAGGCGACCGGAATCATCGCGGCGAGCTTGCCGCCGGCCGCGATATACTCGCCCGTGGGGTCGACATCCACGCCGTGGGGAGACTTCGGGGTCGGGATGTAATAGATCAGTCCGGGGCAGTCGACCGGTTCCAGGACCGTGGAACCGGAGAGCATTTCCGAGTGGGCCACATCGGCGCTGTCCACCCAGTTGTGTGCGTACCTGCCGGGCCAGGTCTTGCCCTTGCCTTGCCCGACGCACTGCTCGCCCTGTTTCCAGTTTACGGCGGCGATCACGTCCATGTCGTTCTGGGAGGCGTTCCGTTCCTTGAGCGTGTTGGCTTGTTCGGTGTTGTAGGAGGTGAAGAAGGCCCAGCCATGCGACGGGCCCTTGCCCGGCCGGGCCAGGTCATAGTCGAATCCGGGGACATGGATCTGGAAGGCGAGCGTCATCTTGCCCGATTCCTTGTTCACGGCCACGAACGAGATCATGCCGCTGAAATTCTCCTTGTAGGTGGAGATCGGCACATCCGCCTGCGGCGTCGGCACACTGAACCGGGTGGCCGAGACCACGTACTCCGTGCCCTGGGTGACGAAGGGCGAGGCGTGGTTCCCCGCGCCGTTGGGGATTTCGATGATCTCCTTGGTGTTCATTTCGGAGAGATCGATGCGGGCCACCCGTGGTGTGTTATTGCCATTGATGAAGAGCCAGCGCCCGTCATTCATCCCGTCGGTCCGGGAGAGCGAGGGGTGGTGGGCATCATCCCACGGGATGAACCCGTAGCTGGTTTCCAGCATCGGCTTGCTCTGCTCACTGTAGCCGTAGGACTTCTCCGGGTCCTGGGAGAACACGGGAATGACCCGGAACAGCCGGCCCGAGGGAAGGCCATAGACGCTCACCTGGCCGGAGAATCCCCCGGAGGCGAACATGTAGTACTCATCGTACTGCCCCGGTGCCACGTACACCCTCGCGGCCGCATCGCCGGTTCCCCCCGCTTGCGTGGTCGATTTGCCGCACCCTGGAGCCATCACCGCCGCGGCGACGGCAAGGCCGGCGGCGATCAGACTGGTCCGGGTCCACATACGTGCGCGCGTCATGGATGGCTCTCCTCTACGGTGACGGTCAAGTGCTGCCGGTGGGGTGCGACTGGGTGCGGAGATACTCCAGGACCTTTCGGGCTTCTTCCTGGGTGAGTCCCTGGTTGGGCATCTGGGTCATGTATTCGCCAAGGAGCTTCCTCACGATCGGGTGCCGGGTGTACATCACCTCCGGATTCAGCACCTGGTTCATGATGAACGCCGGACTGCGACGGGTGGTCACCTCGCCCAGCGGCGGGCCGACGTATTTGTCCACCATCTTGTGGCAGGCCGAGCACTTGGTGGTGAACAGCTTCTCGCCGTCCTCGGCCATCTCATGGCTGACGGGCCCAAGCACGAGCACCTCGGTGACCGGCCCGATCCCATGCTCCAGCTGGAACGGCGTCAGGTCGCTGCCTACGGCGGGCGGGGCACTCGCGTCGGCGGCCGCGGGCGGAGCATCCTTGGCGCCGCAACCGAAGGCTCCAGTCAGCAAGCAGAGCAACAGCGAACGGGTGAGTCGTCGATCAGCCATGGCAATCCTCAGATGGTGCAGTGGCGGCGGAACCCCGCCTGCGTGTATAGTGACGGTGAGTATAAGGTTTGATCATGAACAAGTGATATTTGAAGCCCTGAAAGGATCTTCACACGATGCTGAGCCGGACCGCGGAATACGCCATGAGGGCGGTGCTGCTTGTGGCCCGGGAGCCGGGAGGGGGCCCAGTTGGCTCTGCCCGATTGGCGGAGGCGCTCGGTATTCCCCGGAACTACCTCTCGAAGACGCTCCACCTGCTGGGACGAAGCGGCATTTTGGTGTCGACCCGGGGGAAAAGCGGTGGATTCCAGCTCGCGCGCCCAGGCGATCAGATCGCCCTGATCGAGGTCGTGGCGCCGTTCGACGATCTGCCGTCGAAGCGCTACTGCCTGTTGGGTCGGAGGGCATGCAACGATCAAAGCCCCTGCGCCGCGCATGGACGGTGGAAAGTGGTGGCGGAGCAGATCGGAGAGTTTTTCCGGGAGACAACGGTTGCCGATCTGGTCAAGGACGGCGGGCGGCTGGGGCGGGTCTAGGGGAGGGGCGCTGAGGAAGCGGGAGTATTCCGGCCAAACCCGAACGGTTTCACTCGTGGCCAGAGCATCGTCAGCCAGCAGCCGAAACCCAGCAGCCGGATCCCGGTGGCCAGGACACTGGCCCATGGCGTCGTGGGGTTCATGATCGTGATGCCGCCGCCCAGAAGCCCGGCGAGGAACAGGATCAGTCCCGCCACTCCCACGCGCGGATCGCCCCGGGGATGTTCCCCGGCGTGCTTGGGCAACATCCAGTGCGCCGTACCGATCACGAAGGGGATCAGCCAGCCGTCCAGGAGCAGGAGCCGGTGCAGCGCTCGAAGGTGCTGGCGGGTGATGTCGGCGGGTCCACCCAGGGCCAGGCGCCAGGCGCCGAGCGTCGCGCCGAGCAGCAGGGCCAGGAGAGAGACCCGGATGAGCCAGACCGAGAGTCGCGGCATCAGGCCCCGGTGCTTCGGACTCTGGGCCACAACAGCCCAACGATCAGTCCCACCGCCGCGAGCTGGGCCACCGCCGACAGGACCAGCGGCCAGCGTGGGCCCCCATACCCAAGCCACCAGCTCTCTCCCGCCAGGCGCAGCACCAGGCCGCTGTTCAGCAGCCCGAATGCCCACCACCCCATCCAGACGGGTCCCCGCGGTGGCGTCGTC
>JBDTMI010000091.1:0-10165 GCA_039934355.1 Gemmatimonadales bacterium | reverse complement strand
CGTCGCTAAAGCGACGGCTCGGCAGATGTCGCTGAAGCGACCATGGAACAGGGCACGACGTCACTTCAGTGACAGCAGCCGAGCCGCGGCCGAGGGTCCTTGGGAAGCGCGTCAACGCGACCTGGACCCGACGGAGTCCTTCAGGGCGGATTCAGCCGTGAGCTCGCCGGCGAGGATCCATGCCTGAGCTGACCGAACGCCTCACATCCGCCCTGTCCGACCGCTACCGCCTCGAGCGCGAGCTCGGCGCCGGCGGCATGGCGACGGTGTACCTCGCCCAGGATCTCAAGCACGACCGGAAGGTCGCGATCAAGGTGCTGCGCCCGGAACTCGCCGCGGTAATCGGCGCCGAGCGGTTCCTCTCGGAGATCAGGACCACGGCGAACCTGCAGCACCCCCACATCCTGCCGCTGTTCGATTCCGGCGCGGCGGACGGTTTCCTGTTCTATGTCATGCCGTTCATCGAGGGCGAATCGCTGCGGGACCGGTTGAGCCGCGAAAAGCAGCTCCCGATCGCCGATGCCGTGCGCATCGCCACCGAGGTCGCCGGCGCCCTCGACTATGCCCACCGCCACCAGGTCATCCACCGCGACATCAAGCCGGAGAACATCCTGCTGCACGACGGGCGCGCCCTGGTTGCCGACTTCGGCATCGCGCTCGCCGCGAGCAAGGCCGGTGGCAGCCGGATGACCGAGACCGGCATGAGCCTCGGCACGCCGACCTACATGAGTCCCGAGCAGGCGATGGGAGAACGCGAAATCACCGCGCGGGCGGATGTATACGCGCTGGGGTGTGTGACCTACGAGATGCTGGTGGGCGATCCGCCCTTTCTCGGCGGCACCGCGCAGGCCATCGTGGCGAAGGTCATGACCGAGAAACCGGCTCCGCCCTCCCGGATGCGCGATACGATCCCGCCCGGGGTCGAGGACGCCATCCTCACGGCGCTGGAGAAACTCCCAGCCGACCGGTTCGCCACCGCGGCGGAGTTTGCGGCGGCGTTCACGGCCGCCGGCACGACAATCCCCAGGGGCGGCGGCACCGGCGCGCATCGTGGAGCGCCGGTCTCGCCCTGGCGACGGGGCGTCTTGTACGCTGCGATCGCGCTCACCACGGTGCTCGCGCTCTGGGGCTGGTTTCGTCCGAGGCCGGATGCCAGCACCAGCCGCCAGCGGGTAACGCTCTGGCGTCATTCGCTGGGCTCCATGCTGTCGCCCGGTGTCGCCCGCATCGGGACCCAGGCGGCGATTGCGCCCGACGGCTCGAGCATCGTCTTCGCGGATCCGGTCAACGACTCCTCCCTGCTCCGGCTCAAACTTCGCAGCGAAGCCGACAGCCGGACCCTCGCCGGGACCGAAGGTGGTCTCTCGCCATCCTATTCTCCCGATGGCCGCTGGATCGCGTTTGTCGTACCGGGGGGGAGAGTGCGCAAGGTGCCGGTCGAGGGGGGCGCGCCCATCACCCTCGCCACCGATGGCAATCCGATCTATGCCTCCGCGGCGTGGCTGGATGACGGATCGGTCGTGTACGTGGGCATCAACGCGGAACTCCGGCAGGTCCCCGGCGATGGCGGTGCCAGCCGGATATTGGGACGTGTCACGGAGCGTTCGCCCAGCAACTCCGGCCTGCTCTCCCCATTGCCCGGCAAGCACGGTGTCCTGTTTACCAACTGCCCGGGCAACTGCGCTGTCAGCTCGTCGATCTACGTGTTTGATATCCCGGCCGACAGCGGCCGGTTGCTGATCCCCGATGCCATTGAGGCGTGGTATTCGCCCACCGGGCACCTGATCTTCGCCGACCGGGCTGGTGCGCTGTTCGCGGCGGCGTTCGACCTGAAGCGTCTCGCCCTCACCTCGAGCGCCGTTCCGGTACTCGCCAATGTGCTGCCGGGCAGTTTTGCGATGTCGGCGTCAGGCAGTGTGCTCTATGGGATGTCCTCCGGTGGCAGCGCACCGGCGGAGCTGGTGTGGGTCTCGCGCCAGGGACAGGCCGAGCCGATTGACACCAGCTGGCGCGCCGATTTCCAGTACCCCGCGCTCTCACCAGATGGGAAGACGCTGGCGGTCAGCGTGACCGAGGGCGCGACCCAGATCTGGATCCGGCGTCCCGACGGCACCCGGCAGCGACTGACCGACAGCGGCTCAGTCAACTGGCGGCCATCCTGGTCGGGCGACGGCCGCTCGATCGCCTTTCTCTCCAATCGCGCCGGTCCCGAGCAGGCCAACTACGACGCCTACCAGGTCGCGGTGGATGGCAGCGCCCCCGCCCGACTGCTCATGAACTATCCGTCCTACGGCCTCTGGGAGGCCCAGGTCTCCGCGGATGGACAATGGCTGGTGATACGGGCAGATGAAGAAGGCAACCTCGGTCGTATTCGCGCTCGCCGGTTGACGGGCGACACGACGCTCATTCCGCTGGTGGTCGGCCAGTTCCTGTCGAACAACGTGGCGCTGTCGCCCGATGGGCACTGGCTGGCCTACAGTGCGGACCGGTCGGGGCGGAAAGAGGTCTACGTTGCGCCGTTCCCCGGCGGGAATCCGTCGCATCTGGTGTCCCGCAACGGCGGGACGGAAGTCCGCTGGGCTCACAGCGGCCGCGAGCTGTACTTCAAGGGCGATGGCGAGCACCAGCTCATGGCGGTCCCGGTCGCACCCGGACCTGGCTTCCTCGCGGGCACGCCCCGTCCCCTCTTCGATCTGGCCAACTACCGCGAGGCCCGGAACCGGCCGCAGTACGATGTCTCCCCCGATGGCCAGCGCTTCCTGATGATCCGCAAGCTCTCGGGTGATGATGCGGCCGCGGTGGTGTTCGCCGAGCACTGGTTCGCAGAGCTCGAGGCGAAGGTACGGTCCAAACGATGAGCTACACGATCTGTCCCAGCTGCGGTCAGAAGGCGCTGAGCGTGGCCACTCGCTGCCCGCGCTGCGGCGTCGCGTTCGAGGACCAGTTCCTCAGTCGGGCGCGGTCCGCCCCCAGGCCCAGACGGACCCCGCTCGTTTTTCTCATCGCCGGCGTGGTGGTGGCGCTGTTGGGAGCGAATGCCCTGATGCAGCGGCTCTCGACCGGGCCGCAGGGGATGTCGCCACCCCCGCCGCGTGCCACCGCGGTGCGCCCCACCCCGCCGGTTGAGCCGCGGCCGGCCCCCCGGCATGAAGCACCGAGCGCGAGCCTCGAGAGCCTCGGGACCGCGCCGCCGGCCCAGGTCACAATCGACTCCCCCGCGCCTGCACCCCACGTGGTCGAGTCGGCTGCACCCACGGTGGCGGCGGCGCCGACGAGAACGGTCGCGACCAGGCGACGGTATGCCAGTACCTGGATGAACGTCCGGGCCGATCGCAGCACTACCGCACCGGTACTCCGGATCCTGCGCCCCGGCGAGGCGGTGGAGGTGGACAGTCTCGCGCGAGGGTGGTACCGGGTCTGGTCCGATCGATTGCCGATCGGGTATGTGGATCGACGCCTTCTCCATGACGCGCCGTCCCCGACTTCGCCCTGAACTGCAGACGGGCGCATCGGCGCCCGTCACGGGCCGCGTGCGCCTAGCCGCGCCACCCTTCCCGGCGTAGCTTCGGGCGGTGATTCCTCCTCCCATCATGCCCCACGCACCGGTTCCGCCGTGACGGACGCCGCCGACCGTCTCACCGCCGCTCTCGCCGACCGCTACCGCCTCGAGCGCGAGCTGGGGGCGGGCGGCATGGCCACGGTGTATCTCGCCGAAGATCTCAAGCACCATCGCAAGGTCGCCATCAAGGTCCTGCGACCGGAGCTGGCCGCGGTGATCGGCGCCGAGCGATTCCTCTCCGAGATCAGGACCACGGCCAACCTGCAGCACCCGCACATCCTGCCGCTGTTTGATTCCGGCGCCGCTGATTCGTTCCTGTTCTACGTAATGCCCTTGATCGAGGGGGAATCCCTGCGGGATCGGCTCAATCGGGAGAAGCAGCTCCCGATCAGTGACGCGGTCCGGATCGCCACCGAAGTGGCCGGAGCGCTCGACTACGCCCACCGCCACGGCGTGATCCACCGCGATATCAAGCCGGAGAACATCCTGCTGCACGACGGGCGCGCGCTCGTTGCGGACTTCGGCATCGCGCTGGCCGCGAGCAAGGCCGGCGGCAGCCGGATGACCGAGACCGGCATGAGCCTCGGCACGCCGACCTACATGAGTCCCGAGCAGGCGATGGGCGAACGCGAGATCACCAGTCGCTCCGACGTCTACGCGCTCGGTGTGATGACCTACGAGATGCTGATCGGTGATCCGCCATTTACTGGCAGCACGGCGCAGGCCGTCGTCGCCAAGGTGATGACCGAGAAACCGGTCTCGCTCCAGCGGCAGCGGGAGCGCGTGCCCGATGCGGTGGAGGATGCCGTGCTCACCGCGCTGGAGAAGCTGCCAGCGGACCGGTTTGCGACGGCGGCGGAATTCTCCGCGGCGCTCACCGGGGGCGGGCCGTCGCCCAGGCGCACGAGTGCTTCGTCAGGCAGCCGGACCGGAGAGGGCTGGTCCCGCGGGCGGGCGATCGCGACGGTCGGCGTCGTGGTGGTCACCGCCGCCGCCGCTTTCATGGCAGGGAGGTCCCGGGGTCGCTCGGAGATTCCGATCATCCCACCGTCCCGCCTCGCGATCGTCACGCCGACGGTCGGCGGCTCCGGCGCCTCGTCGCTTTCGCGCCAGCTCGACATCACCCCGTCAGGCGACGCCATCATTTTCGTGGGCCAGGCGAA
This sequence comes from Gemmatimonadales bacterium, assembly GCA_039934355.1. Taxonomy (GTDB): domain Bacteria; phylum Gemmatimonadota; class Gemmatimonadetes; order Gemmatimonadales; family GWC2-71-9; genus JADJOM01. The sequence goes on along the minus strand of JBDTMI010000091.1, from coordinate 5,443 downwards.
CCAGGGCGGGAATTCGCTCTTCCTGCAGCGCCTCGATGCCGTGAGCCCCGTCGAGATCACCGGCTCCCGCGACGTCACCGGGCCGACCATCGCCCCGGATGGGCGGAGCATCATCGGTCTCACAACAAACGGCACCTACCGGCTGCCGTTCGGCGGCGGTGTCCTGCGCACGATTCCGGTTCCTACGACCAGTGGAACGGGCGCCTTCGGCCCCGACGGCACCTTCTGGTTCACCGAGGCCAATGCGAGCGGTATCTCGAGGCTGACGCCGGCGGATTCCGTTCTTCCGCTGGCGACCGAAAAGACCCGGGGACTCCGCATGCAGCAGGTGCTGGATGCCAGCACCGCGCTGGTCGTGCACGCGCCCGGCGGGACGGCGAGCGGGCCGGGGATGCTGCTCAACCTGCGGAGTGGCGACCTCACCCCCCTGCTTGACGGACCGGTGACAGAAATACGGAGCGTCGGGGGCGAACTGCTCTGCGTCCTCCCCGACGGCTCCCTCACCGCGACGCCGTTCGATCGCTCAACCCACCGGCTCCTCGGCAACCCGGTCCAGGTCGCGACCGGTGTGGCCCTCACCGGAACCGGGATCGCCCAGTTCGCCGTCGCGGAGAATGGCACGGTGGCCTACATCCCGGAGTCACCACGCTCCCTGGTCCTGATCGATCGCGCCGGCGTGGCGCGCACCGCGATCGCGGAGCAGCTCAATCTGCACGCGCCGCACTTCTCCCCCGACGGCCACCGCCTTTCGCTCGACATCACCTCCACCGATGGCCGGGATGTCTGGGTTTTCTCACTGGACCAGCACACGCTTTCGCGTGCGACCTTCGATCACGATGGCCACGACGCCACCTGGACGCCCGACGGCAAGTTCCTCACCTACCTCTCCTTCAAGAGCGGTGTGGCGGGGATCTACCGCACCCGGCCCGGCAGCACCGCGCCGGCGGAGTCGCTGCTGGCCTCGCCGGAGATCGCCTATTCGGGGACCTGGCTCAAGGATGGCAGCGCCATCATCACCGATGGCAGCAACGCACAGGAGAACACGCTGGGCGACGTCATCCGCATCGACAACGGCGGGCGGGGACCGATCCGGCCGCTCGTGGCGAGCGGTTTTCTCGAGAGCTACGGAGTCCCCTCGCCCGATGGTCGCTGGCTGGCCTTCGTCTCGGACAAGTCGGGACGGCAGGAGGTGTACGTGCAGTCGCTCACCGACGACGGCGACCAGGTGCAGGTTTCGCAGGAAGGAGCGACCGAGGCGATCTGGGCCCCGGACGGCCGAGAGCTCTTCTACCGGACCACGTACCGCGGCGAGGTCCAGCTCGGCGCTGCCACGATTGCCACGACACCGACGCTCGCAGTCACCGGTCAGCGGATCCTCTTTCCGATTTCGGACATGGTCGGGACGGCCCCGCACGCGAACTTCGACATCTCGCCGGACGGTCGCACCTTTGCAATGGTGCGCCGGAGCCCGGGGAGCCGGATCATGGTGATCCAGAATCTTTCCGCGCTCCTCCGCCGCCTGCGCGACGGCACCGGAAGCACGCCATGAGGCAATCGATGCTCGCCGTCCGATACACGGGCCACCGGCACTCCGGATCCGTGCCATGATGCCCGAACAGTTGAGCACCGCCCTCGCCGACCGCTACCGCCTGGAGCGTAGGTTAGGCGCCGGCGGCATGGCCACGGAGCTCGCGGCTGAGAGCCGCCCTGAAGGACTCCGTCGGGTCCAGGTCGCGCTGACGCGCTCCCCAAGGACCCTCGGTCGCGGCTCGGCGGATGTCACTGAATTGACTTCGCGGCCGGGTGGCGGCCAGAGTGCATGCGTTCTCCCGCCGCTGCCGAAGTGCCGCCGTCGCTATAGCGACCTCCGCCGAGGCGTCGCTTCAGCGACGACTCGCGTGCGAACCTGACCCGGGCGACCATGACCGACGCTCTCACCCGTCTCACCGCCGCTCTCGCCGACCGCTACCGCCTTGAGCGTGAGCTCGGCACCGGCGGCATGGCCACGGTGTACCTCGCGCTCGACCTCAAGCATCAGCGGAAGGTCGCGGTCAAAGTCCTGCGTCCCGAGCTGGCCGCGACGATGGGCGTCGACCGATTTGCCCGCGAGATCGAGGTCGCCGCCCGGCTGGTCCACCCCCACATCCTCGGTCTCATCGATTCGGGCGAGAGCGACGGCTTCTTCTATTACGTCATGCCCTACGTGGAGGGGGAGACCCTCCGCGATCGTCTCGCCCGCAGTGGCGAACTCCCGGTCCACGAAGCCATCCGCCTGCTGGGCGAGATCACCGATGCGCTTTCCGTGGCGCACAAGGCAGGGGTGGTCCACCGCGATATCAAGCCGGAGAACATCCTCCTCTCCGGCCGGCATGCGATGGTCATGGACTTCGGCGTCGCCAAGGCGGTGACTGAAGCCTCCGGGCGCCAGCAGATGACCACCGCTGGCATTGCCCTCGGCACCCCGGCCTACATGGCCCCCGAGCAGGCCAGCGCCGACCCCCAGATCGATGGGCGAGTGGACATCTACGCGCTGGGCATCCTCGCCTACGAGATGCTCACCGGGTATCCGCCCTTTCACGGACTCAATCCGCAACAGACCCTCGCGGCCCATGTCACGCAGGCGCCGGTGGCCGTGGGGCAGCGGCGGCCGGGTCTCTCCCCCGCGCTCGAGAGCGTGGTGATGCGCTGCCTGGAGAAGCGCGCCGCCGATCGGTTCCAGACCGCCGACGATCTCGTCGCTGTGCTCGAACCGCTGGCGACGCCGAGCGGCGGGATGCCGCCGACCAGCGCGATGGCGGCCGCCACGGGATCGGCGCCGGTCACAGGGAGCGCGCGCCTGCCGAACCGCCGGGCGCGCGGTGCTGTCGTGATCCTCACCGTCGTCCTGCTGGCCGGCGTCGCATGGATCGCCACGCACCGGCGGAACGCGCCGCCCCCGTCGGACAACCTGCGCCGACTGGTGGTGCTGCCGTTCGACAATCAGGGCGATTCGAGCCGGGAGTACTTCGCCAACGGCGTCACCGAGGCGATCACGACCGAGCTGACCGGCATCGGCGGGATGAGCGTCATCCCCCGAACCACTGCCGCGCGTTACCGCGGCACCACCAAGAGCGTGAGCGAGATCGGGCAGGAGCTCGGCGTGGGCTACGTGCTCACGGGCACCGTCCAATGGGATCTCGCGGCGGGGAAGGATCCGAAGGTGCGGGTGAGTCCTGAGCTCATTCGCGTGGCCGACACCAGCAGCGTCTGGGCCCATGGCTACGAGGCGGTGCTGTCGAGCGTCTTCCAAGTCTACGGCGAGGTTTCGACCGAGGTAGCCAAGGCGCTGCAGGTGACATTGAATGACCCGGAACGGGAGGCACTGGCCCGTCGCCCCACCAAGAACCCTGAAGCGTACGACCTCTACCTGCGCGCCATCGACTACCTCAACCGCGGACTGTCGCGGGAGAACTTCGATGCCGCGATCCCGATGCTGGAGCGCGCCGTCAAGCTCGACCCCGAGTTTGCGCTGGCATGGGGGCGGCTCTCCGAAAGCCTCGGCCTGAGCCACTGGCTCTACATCAGCCGGAAGGACGAAACGCTGGCCGCCTCGGAGGTGGCCGCGAAGCGTGCGCTCGAACTGCAGCCCGATCTTCCCGAGTCGCATCGCGCCATGGGCTACTACCGCTACCGCAAACGCGACTACGAGGCGGCACTCAAGGAGTTCGCCATCGTACAGCATTCGGAGCCGAACAGCGCTGACCTCATCGCCGCGATCGGCTATGTCGAGCGCCGCCAGGGGCGGTGGCGGGAAGCCGAGGTGCACCTGGCGCGCGTGGTGGAGCTCGATCCCGGGTCCTCGGCGGCGATCTCGCAGCTCTGCGAGACCTACGGCCTTCTGGGCGAATATGACAAGGCGGTCGCCACCTGCCGCCGCGGCATCGAGGTCGCCCCCGACCAGCCCGACTCCTACTTCTTCCTGGGATTGGCCCAGCTCAGCCAGCATGGCGACCTCCGCGAGGTCGAAGCCACCTACCGTCTCGCACTGAGGCACATGTCGCCCGAACGGCTCATGGTCGGGAACGCCCGGGCTCCGGCCTTTGCCATCGCGCACGACGATTCCCTCAGTCAGGCGTTCCTTGAAACTCCACCCAGCGCCTCCAACCGGGGCATCGCCGACGGCTACATCCTTCTTGGCGACCTGCTCCGGCTGCGCGGCCAGGAGGCCAAGGCCGCGGCGGCGTATGACTCCGCCCGCGCAATTCTCACCGCGAGCCTGCGCGCGCTTCGCGACGACTACGGCTACTCCCACGACCTCGGGATGGTGTATGCCCGACAGGGCAACTTCGACCTGGCGATCCGTGAGGGGCGCCGAGCGGTCGAACTCCTGCCGCCGGAGCGCGACGCCTACTTCGGGGTGGAGAACGTCATCAACCTCGCCCGTATCTACGCCATCGCCGGGCAGGCGGCACCGGCGGTCGAGCAGCTGCGCCGTCTGGCGGGACGGCCCTCGCGCCTCACGGCCGCGATGGTGAAGATCGACCCGGACTGGGACCGGATCCGCAGCGACCCGGGCTTTCAGCACGTCATTGCCGCGCGGCAGCGGTAGATGGACAGCCCACAGCTCACCCGCCTCGCCGCTGCGCTGGCCGAGCGCTACCGCCTCGAGCGTGAGCTAGGCGCCGGCGGCATGGCGTGCCGGCACGTCGCTAAAGCCACGGCTCGGCGGATGTCGCTGAAGCGACGGAGGAGCGACGCGCGGGGTCACTTTAGTGACTTCAGCCGAGCCGCGGCTTTAGCCGCGCGCTCATGGGCGGCTTCAGTCGCGACTCATCCACCGACGAATCCAGGGGCACCGTGACTGAGGTAAACGAACGTCTCACGTCCGCCCTCGCCGACCGCTACCGCCTCGAACGCGAGTTAGGCGCTGGCGGCATGGCGACGGTCTATCTCGCTCAGGATCTCAAGCACGACCGCAAGGTGGCCATCAAGGTGCTGCGACCGGAACTCGCCGCGGTGATCGGCGCCGAGCGCTTTCTCAGCGAGATCAAAACCACCGCCAACCTGCAGCATCCCCACATTCTGCCGCTGTTCGATTCCGGCGCCGCCGATTCGTTCCTGTTCTATGTGATGCCGTTCATCGAGGGCGAGAGTCTTCGCGATCGGTTGAACCGCGAGAAGCAGCTCCCCATCGCTGACGCCGTGCGGATCGCGACCGAAGTCGCCGGCGCGCTCGACTACGCCCACCGCCACAACGTCATCCACCGCGACATCAAGCCGGAGAACATCCTGCTCCACGATGGCCGAGCCCTCGTGGCCGACTTCGGCATCGCGCTCGCCGCGAGCAAGGCCGGTGGCAGCCGGATGACCGAGACCGGCATGTCGCTCGGCACGCCGACCTACATGTCGCCCGAGCAGGCGATGGGCGAACGGGAGATCACCGCCCGCTCCGACGTCTACGCGC
>JBDTMI010000090.1:0-10207 GCA_039934355.1 Gemmatimonadales bacterium | reverse complement strand
TGGCAGGTGGCAGGTGGCAGGTGGCAGGGCGAATGTCGTTCCTGTCATCCTGAGCGCAGCGAAGGATCTCCTTACCCCTGAGGATGACTCAGGTCTCGGCTCCGGTCACAGCAGATCCTTCGGCCCTGCGGGCCTCAGGATGACAGTGGTGGCTGACGGCTGACGGCTCACCGCTATCTTCCCCGCCATGACGCCTGACCTCTCCCTCGCGGCCCGACTTCGTCTCGAGGCCTTTCTCGCCAACCCGGGATCGCGCGCGCTTGAACGGCTGGTGACGTGGGTCCTTGCCGGCGGGCCGGCCCTGGACCAGGCCCGGACCACACGGCTCCAGCTGGTGGCCGAAGCGATCGACACCCATCCGCGTCGCGCCGAGCTGTTGCAACAGATCCCCACCGTCTGGTCCGGCGGTTCCGCGGTGCGATTGCTGGCGGAGCTGGGATTGCCGCTGCACCACACCCTCATCAAGGAAACATTCGAACGGATCGTGGACCGGCTGGTCCCGCGTCGTGCGTCCGAGACCGGACTGCACCTGCTGCTGATCCGGCTTCCGCTGGACATCGCTACGGCGAGCTGGGTCGAATCGATGCCCGACGAGAGCCTCGCGCCCTGGCGCCCGCTGCTCGCCTTGCCGCGGAAGGCGCTGTTCGATGCGGCGACGTTGCTCTCGCTGCGCACCGCCGCGGTCGGGCTCGCGCGCGACATGCTCGATCTCGAACCTGAGCTGCTGGAATCTTCATCGCCCTTCTTCCGTCTGGCGGGCACCGTCGCGCTCGTCGGTCAGCACCCGGAAGACGGGGCCTACTGGGAGCAGTGGGTGCAGTGCCGGGCCGGAGCCTATGTCGCGCTGGACCGGGGGCGTGAGCGGCTCGACGCGCATGGCGTCTCCACCGACCTGATCTATCGTTTCGAGCTGCTGGAGGCCCAGCTTGCCCGACTCGATCTCCTGCTCGGCATCGCGACCGGTCGCGGAGATGCGCGCCGGCTGGCGGGCGCACTCATCCGCGGGCGGATCCATCAGTTCGGCATTCGGTCGCTGGGACGCAATGCGCTGAAGCGGCTGGCGCGGAAGGTGGTGGAGCATACCGGCGAATCGGGCGACCACTACGTCGTCCGCACCGGCGCCGACTGGCGCTCGGTGGAGCGCTCCGCCGCGCTCGGCGGGGTGCTGACGGCATTCACCGCGGTGGGCAAGTATGTCATCGGTGCGCTGCCGTTCGCGCCGATGTTCGCCGGGCTGGCGTACGCCTTCAACTACAGCGGCAGCTTCATCGCGATGCAGCTGCTGCATCTGACGCTCGCGTCAAAACAGCCGGCGATGACCGCCGCCGCGCTGGCCAATGCGCTGGAACATCAGGGCGACGTCGAGGAACAGGTCGAACTGGTCGCGGGCATCACCCGCTCGCAAGTCATCGCGACCCTGGGCAATGTCTTCGCCACCATTCCGGTCACCCTGCTGCTGGTCGGTCTCTGGTATGCCCTGACCGGACGGGCCGCGCTCACGCCGGAAACAGCGGAGCACACGCTGCGCGGGATGCACCCTTTCCTGTCGTGGACGATTCCGTTCGCCGTGCTCACCGGGGTCTTCCTCTGGATCTCGAGCCTCGCCGCGGGGTGGGCGTCGAACTGGAGTGCGTATCGCGGGCTGCCGGTGGCCATCGCCGAGCATCCGCGGCTGCACCGCACCATCGGCGCGCGACGCGCCGCCTGGTGGGGCACGTTCGTCGATCGGAATCTCGGGGGTCTCGTCGGCTATGTGGTGCTGGGATTCCTGCTTGGATTCATCCCGGTACTGTTCAGGTTCGCCGGGATCGGACTGGAGGTGCGGCATGTGACGCTGCATGCGGCAAGCATGGCGCTGAGCGCCGGATCGCTGTTTGTCAGCGGCGCAGGGCAACTGCACTGGGTGGAGGTGGGGTGGGGTCTGCTCGGGATCATCGTGATCGGCGGGCTCAACTTCAGCGTGTCCTTCGCGCTGGCGCTCCGGACCGCCATGCGGGCCCGGGATCTCGGCGAGCGGGAGCGGGCCCGGCTCTGGGCGGCGCTGCGGGCGGCGTTCCGGAAGAACCCGCGGCGGTTTCTGTCGCGCCCGGAACACGGCTGACTCACCGTCAGCCGTTCGTCGTCAGTCCGGGAATCCGTCCGGATTCAGCGACTGCCACTTCCATGCGTCGGCGCACATCGCATCGAGATCGCGTTCGGTCTTCCAGCCCAGCTCCCGCAGCGCCTTCGACGGATCGCAGTAGCAGCTTGCCGCGTCTCCCGGACGGCGGGCGACAATCTCATACGGAATCTTCCGGCCGCTGGCCCGTTCAAAGGCCTGCACCGCTTCCAGCACGCTGTTGCCGCGGCCCGTCCCGAGGTTGTACGCGACACAGCCGGTCCGCCCCGCCAGCTTCTGCAGCGCCTTCAGATGCCCGACGGCGAGATCGACGACGTGGATGTAATCGCGCACGCCGGTACCGTCGGGTGTCGGATAGTCGCCACCGAAGATCTTCAGGACCGGCAGCTTGCCCACTGCGACCTGCGTGATGAATGGAAAGAGATTGTTCGGGATCCCGTTGGGATCCTCGCCGATGCGCCCGCTGGGATGGGCGCCGACCGGATTGAAATAGCGCAGGAGCGCAATGTTCCATGAGGGGTCGGCCCGGTGGAGATCCTGCAGGATGTGCTCTGCCACCAACTTCGTCTCCCCATACGGATTCAGTGCCGAGAGCGGAAAGTCCTCGAGCACGGGAACGCTCGCCGGGTCGCCGTAGACCGTGGCGGAGGAGCTGAAGACCATGGTCTTCACCCCGTGCGCGATCATCGACTCACACAAGGTGAGCGTGCCCGTGATGTTGTTGTTGTAGTACTTGAGGGGGAGCGCCACGGATTCGCCCACTGACTTGAAGGCGGCGAAGTGAATGACCGCCTCGACCTCATGACGACTCAAGACATCGTCCAGCGCCGGGCGGTCCAGCAGGTCCACTTCGTAGAACTCGAACGCCTTGCCGGCCAGCTCCTCGATGCGGCGCACCGCCTCGGGCTTGCTGTTGCTGTAGTTGTCGATCACCACGACCTCGTGGCCGGCCCGCAGCAGCTCGACGGTGGTATGGCTGCCGATGAAGCCCGCACCGCCGGTCACAAGAATCCGCATGAGCGCCCTGGGAGAGTGTTGGAGGCGGGGAAAGTAACAGGAGTTGGGCTACGGCAGCAGTCTGGACGGTGTCGTGTGATCGATGAACACGACCCCGTCGAATTCCAGCGGCATCGCCGCCGTCAAGTCGAATCCATAGTCGTACGCCGCATAGCCAATACTCCGAACCGGCCGCGGATGCCAGAGCCACGCGGCGTGCGGATCCTCGGCGGCGACACGCAGATCGACAATCACCCCCGGGCTCGCGACCGGACGCGGCAGCCGCGCGAGCGCGGCTTCCACGCTGCCGGCCGGGGCGGGGAAAGCTTGGGCCGCGATGATTTCATGGTCAATGAAGCTGCGCGTCGCGCTATAGCGGCCGGTGCGCGTCAGCAAGCTGAATGCGCGATACTCGTGCCCGTAGGCGTGCTTCAGGTAACTGCCCATCTGCGCGCCGCCGTTGAAGCTCCGCACCTGGTCCCCGCCGTGGCTGACATGAACATCATGAGCCCAGACGATCACTCGAGAACGCGGGTAGAGCGTCCGCAGCGACCAATCGAGGTTGGCCGCCATCAGACTGTCCCGATCCGGAGAGTTCAGCGATGCATTCAACCGCGCGGCCTGGCGAAAGAGCGCCGCGGCGTGAACGGCCCACTCGACCCGTATGGAGTCCGCGTCGCTTGACGCCGCGGTCAGCCACCGTGACCGCCGTGTTTCCACCTCCTGCCAGAGGGAATCTGCCCGTGAGAGCCAGAGCGCCCGGGTCGAATCGGGTACCTGTGGTGTCGCGTACCCCGGTTCCGCACGGTACGGGCTGGTCAGTGACTCGACGCGCGGCAGGAACTCAGGCTCGGCGCGCGACACAAAGGCGATGAGCGTGTCCGCCGGCGCGCGCTGGTCCTGCATGTCGTAGCCGATAAAGCGGACTGGACGTTCCGGGTGCGCGGCGTTGTGCGCCCGCATCCACTCGACCAACGAACGCATTTCCTCGGTGTTCCATACCCGGAACATGACGCGCATCACGTCCTGCGCCGCGCCCGAACCACCCAGCACGTAGTTGTTGACCCGTTCGACGGCGAGCTGATTGGCTTCCACCGCAAACACATCGAACCCCTGCGTGCGGACCAGGAATTCCACCAGGCGTTCCTTCACCTGAAAGAATTCGCTGGTCCCGTGGGTGGACTCGCCAAGTCCGACTAGGCGGGCATCCCCGACGATGCGGGAAAAGAGTGCGAGGTCCTTATCGTCCTTCTCTCCAGCGGGGAGGGCGCGAACGTCCCGCAGCGGCGCACTGCGCGTCGTCAGCCAGGCAATCTCGGCGGGGGTCGGCGGCGGGGGATCGATGGGCAGTGCCGTCAGCGGCTTTCCCGCAACCCGCAACTCGAGCGCATCGAACCAGGCGGTGCCCATCCCCTGGACCGCGGTCATGATCACAACCGAATGCACCGACGGATCCACGGGGACGGAGATGCTCAGGTCCACCTTCTGCCATCGTCCATCGGCATCTCTATCACGCATCGCACCGGTATCGGCGGACACGACGACTCGATCCCCCCACGCTTCCAGGATCAGGAGGGCCCGTCCGGTCAGCCCCTTTGTGCGGAGTTGCCCCGTCAGCCGGAGCACCTTGCCGCGAGCGAATGCCGCCGGAACCTGGAGCATGAGCGCCCGAGCCGGCGCATCGGCACTCGAGTCGTGGACCACAATCCGGAGACTCCGTGCACCCTGCACCTTTTCGGACTCATCCAGGACAAAACTCGCCGCAGGACCACCCCCGAACGCCGACCAGCCGAGGGCCCATCCCCATGGCCGGTCCGCGTAGGAAACGCTGCGCATCTCGAAGCCCAGATTGAGCGGACGCTGGGCTTCGCATGGCGCGGGAAGCCAGAGTAGCAGGAAGGCGGAGAGGGCTACGGGAGTCAGGCGCATGGAGCTAGGACACGGCCGGGCTCCCAAAGGTTGCCTACCGGGTCGGGAGTGTGAACACTTGCAGCGTCGCCCCAGCCGCGATCGCAACGTACTGCTTTCCCTCGAGGGCAAACGCGATCGGATTCGCATTCACCATCGCGCCAGTCTGGAAGTGCCACAGCGGTCGGCCGGTGGTGGCGCTCAACGCGAAGAACACCCCCTCGTTCGTTCCGCCGAACACCAGTCCGCCACCGGTCGACAGCAATCCCGCCCAGGGCGGGGAGTGCAGCGGGAAACTCCAGCGCACCGCGCCAGTAAGTGGATCCAGCGCTTTCACCGCGCCCTGGGCCGAGTCGCCGCCGAATTCCGACTCACCGCCACCGAGGAAGTAGCGGCCCGGCGTGAAGCTGACGGGGTACTTGAAATAGCGACTGCCCATCTGCCGGGCGGCGACGTAGAACAGCCCGGCCGTCGGACTGTAGCTGGGGCTGTACCAGTTGGTTCCTCCGTGCAGATTGGGCGTGAGATCGGTGCCGGCTGCGGTCGGTTCGATGTTCGGTCGGAGCACGGGACGGCCGGTGGCATCGAGTTTCTCGGCCCAACCCTGCGCCATGTACGGCGTGCCTGACAGGAACTCCCCCGTCGCCCGATCCAGCACGTAGTAGAACCCATTCCGATTCGCCATTGCGACCAGATGGCGGGACCGGCCGTTGATACGGCCATCGAAGAGCACCGGAATCTCGGTCGCGTCCCAGTCGTGGGTGTCGTGCGGCGTGAACTGGAAGTGCCAGCGCAATGTCCCGGTCTTCACATCGAGCGCGATCAGCGAACAGGTGTAGAGGTTGTCGCCCGGACGGTCGTCGCCATTCCAGAGCGGGCCGGGGTTGCCAACGCCCCAGTAGAGCAGGCCCAGTGCGGGATCGTAGCTGCCGGTGACCCAGGTTGATCCGCCACCGGTCTTCCACGATTCACCACCCCAGGTATCCACGCCGGGTTCGCCGGCGGCGGGAATGGTATAGAAGCGCCAGCGCCGTTCACCGGTGCGCGCGTCGTAGGCGTCAAGAAATCCGCGGATCCCCGCTTCGGCCCCGCTCACTCCAACGACGATCAGATCGCCCAGCGCCAGCGGTGCGCCAGTGATGGCGTAGCCCAGCGCATTGTCGGCGACGGGGACACTCCAGCGGAGCGCGCCGGAGCGGGCATCGAGGGCAATGAGCCGGGCGTCGGGGGCACCGACGTAGACGGTGGAGTCCAGGACCGCCACACCGCGGTTGGTGGGTCCGAAACCGAGTGTCAGCAACTGTGCGGGAAGATTCTGCTGGTAGCGCCACAGCACCCGGCCGCTCCTCGCGTCGAGCGCCACCACGTGCCCGCGAAACTCGGTCAGGTACATCACACCATCCACCACGACGGGGCTGGTCTGCAGCATGCCGGGTTCGGTCGCCTGATAGATCCAGTCCGGACGGAGCGATCCGACGTTGAGCGGCGTGATCTGCGCCAGTGGTGAGTAGCGCTGACCGCCAAAGTCGCCCGAATAGGTGAGCCAGTTGGATGGTTCCTGGCGCGCCGCACGGAGCCGCGCATCGGAGACTTGCCCCTCGAGCGTGAGCGCGCTGAATGCCAGCGCGACAGCGGCGAGCCGGATGGCGCTCATGGAGTCCCCCGGCGGCTGGCCAGATAGGCGATGAGATCGTCCAGTTGATCGGCGCTCATGGTGGACGCATACGAGGGCATGGGGCTCTGACCGGGAATCTTCTGCAGGCGGCGGAGCCTCGACTTGTCGAGCGACCGCAGTCGCCCGTCAGCCTCACGCAGCACCAGGGTGAAGTCGTCTTCCGTCACCCGGGTGCCGCGAATGACCTGTCCGGTGCGCGTCGTGGCGACCACCGCCAGGAAGGCGGGATACGGGCCGTGCACCGACGGCAGCGGCGAGATCGGCTGTGCCGCGCCGGGGTCGAGGAGCGACTCGCGCAGCTGTGCCGCGCTCAATCGGAGGCCGACATCGCTCAAGTCAGGCGCCCAGCCGGCGCCCTGGCCATCGAGGATGTGGCAGCTCCCGCAACGACCGGGCTCCTCGTAGAGTGCGTGACCGCGCTCGGCATCGCCCGGAATCACTTCCGGCGGGCGCCGGCCAAGCGACCGGATGTAGCCGGCGACCTGTCGCGCCTCGTCCGCCGAAAGATTCCAGAACCCAGCCATCGCGGTGCCGGGGACGCCGGCAAGGATCACCTGCGCGAGCTGCTCGTCGGTAGGCGCACGCCGGAGCACCGGACGGTTCAGCGCCGGGCCCACGCCTCCCGTGCCACCGACGCCATGGCAGCGGGAGCACTGGCTCTCGAAGAGCCGCTCCCCGCTGGCGAGGTCCGTGTCGGTGGGAGTCTGGGCGGCGAGGGGGGCGGCACCCAGGAGCGCGAGTGAGGCGAAGAGCACCAAAGGATGCATAGGCGGTGAAATACCCGTCAGAGTCGTGAGCACCCCGGGGGGCGCGGCGATGGATGGTCCCAGAGCGCGCGTGGCTTCGCCCCTGAGGTGCCTGGAATGATGGTGTGCAAGAGCGAAGGCCGAGCGCGCGGCGGGACCATTCGAGCCGCGGTGGTCGCGGAGGCCCGCCGTTTCCCGCCTGAGCGCCCAACCGCCCAACCGCCCAACCGCCTTCTCCTACACCTCGATCGGCAGCTTCCGCACTCGTGTTCCCGTCAATCGAGCGACGGCGTTCGCCACCGCCGGCGCGATTGGCGGCAAGCCCGGCTCTCCGACACCCTTGGGCGACTCGGCGCTCGGCACAATATGCACCTCGACCACCGGCGCATCCGGCATCCGGAGGACCGGGTAATCATGGAAGTTGCTCTGCTTCACGCGCCCCTTTTCGATCGTGATCTCCCCGTAGAGCGCCGCACTCAAGCCGTAGATCACGCCGCCTTCGATCTGGTAGCGGACGTTCGCCGGGTTGATGGCCAGGCCGCAATCGACCGCGCACGTGACTTTGTGCACCCGGACCTTCCCCGCTTCGATGGAGACTTCCGCAACCTCCGCCACGATTGCGTCACTGAAAAAGTGATGGATTGCGATCCCCTGCGCCCGACCGGCGGGGGCCTTTCCCCAGCCGGCCTTCTGGGCCGCCAGATTCAGCACCGCGAGGTGCCGGGGCGAGTGGGCAAGCAGCTCCTGGCGCACGACGAGCGGATCCCGGCCGGCGGCCGCGGCTAGCTCATCGAGGAAGCACTCATTGGCAAAGCAGGTCTGTGAGGCGTACACCGAGCGCCACCAGCCGATGGGCACGGGGGTGGAGATCATCCCGTACTCCACCCGCAAGTTCGGAATGGCGTAATGCAGGTCCACCGCACCGTCGACCGCATCGAGGTCGAGCTGGTTCTTGACCGAGCCGGGCCAGAGCTGATCGCCGATGGACGGCGTGACCACCCGGTGCAGCCAGCCACTGACCTGCCCCTGCGGATCCACCGCTCCCGCCATGCGATGCACACTCATCGGCCGGTACCAGTCCCGCTGCATGTCGTCCTCGCGGGTGAACATCAGCTTGATGGGCATCCCCGCCGCGCGGGACACCTGCGCCGCCTCGACCAGTTCGTAGGACAGGAAGCGCCGGCCGAAGCCGCCGCCGAGGAGGGTGGTGTGGACCGTCACCTGCTCGCGGTCGAGGCCGAGGGCGCCTGCGACATCGCGCTGGGCCCAGTCAGGCGCCTGGTGCGGCGCCCAGATCTCGCACCGGTCAGGCCGCACATCGGCGACGCAGTTCATCGGTTCCATCGTCGCGTGGGCGAGGAGCGGCACCTCGTAGGTCGCATCCAGCGAAGTGCGCGACGTCGCGATGATGCCGAGCGCGTCGCCATCATTGCGGGCCAAAGCGCCCGCCATCAAGGCCCGACCGTGCAGCTGCCGGGAGATCGTGTTCGAGTCGAGTTGTGCGGCGGGCCCTTCATCCCAGCGGCATTCGAGCGCCTTGCGGCCCTCCATGGCAGCCCAGGTTCCAGTCGCAATCACCGCCGCGCCACTGGGCACCTCGATCACCGCGAGGACGCCGGGCACCGCCAGCGCCCTGGCCGGATCGTGTCCCTGCATCGTGCCGCCGAAGACCGGACAGCGCGCGATGACCGCATACCGCATCCCCGGCACCACGACATCGATGCCGTACCCGGCCTTGCCCGTCACCTTGTCTCGCGTATCCACGCCCGGCACGTCGGTGCCGATGAGGCGGAATTCCGAGGGCTCCTTGAGCTTCGGATTCTCCGGCACGGGCAGCAGCGCGGCCCGATTCACGAGATCGCCGAAGCCGAATCGCCGACCGGTCGCGGGGTGCTCGACAATGCCGTTCCGAGCCTGGCACTCCGAGGGCGCCACACTCCAGCGCTCCGCCGCGGCACCGATGAGCATCTCGCGCGCCTGGGCGCCGGCCTTCCGGAGCGGATCCCACAGACTGGCCACGCTGCTCGAGCCTCCGGTCCCCATCTCCCCGTAACGCGGGTGGGCATCGGCCTGAACGACCTGCACCTTGCTCCAGTCGGCGTCGAGTTCGTCGGCGAGAATCATGGGCAGGGCGGTGCGAACCCCCTGGCCCATATCGGACTTGGTGACCCAGACCGAGACCACGCCGTCGGAGGTGATTTCGACAAAGGCACTCGGCGCGAGGGCCCGCGCGGCGCTGGCGCCGAACGGCACGGCGGCGAGTCGACGCACCGGCAGGGCGGTCACCGCCAGTGCGAGCCCGCCGGCCCCGATGAACTCACGGCGCGAGAATGAGGTGGTCATCTCAGCTTTCCTTCGCGGCGAGGTGAATGGCGGCCCTGATGCGACTATAGGTTCCGCAGCGACAGATGTTTCCCGCCATCGCGCTGTCGATCTCGGCATCGGTCGGCGCCGGCGTCGTCGCCAGCAGCGAGGCCGCCTGCATGATCTGACCCGACTGACAGTAGCCGCACTGGGGCACCTGTTCCGCAACCCAGGCCCGCTGCAGTGGGTGACTCCCGTCGGCAGAAAGTCCTTCGATGGTGGTCACCGACTTCCCCGCCACCGCGCTCACCGGTACCGAGCAGCTTCGCACCGCCTGCCCATCCAGGTGCACGGTACAGGCGCCGCACTGCGCCATGCCGCAACCGTACTTGGTGCCAGTGAGTCCGATGACATCGCGCAGTGCCCACAGCAGCGGCATCTCGGCGGGCACATCCACCG
>JBDTMI010000089.1:0-10356 GCA_039934355.1 Gemmatimonadales bacterium | reverse complement strand
GCGGAGGCGCGAGGCGCCAACCCAATGACTCCTACAAGTGCGGTTGCCAACGGCTAACGGCCAAAGGCCAACGGCCGTTTGCTGACGGCTGACGGCGCTCTCCCCTTGCGCTCCCCCCCCCCCCCTCAGCGTACACTCCGGTTAGCCATCCACAGTTGCTGGTGTGATCCCGACCACACGCACGCGTCTCCGGAGCATTCATGTTACACTCCGATGCACCCCCTACCTTTGCCGGGAGCGGTCGCATGCTGACGATCCTGACCGTCTGTGCCCTCTCCGCGCTCAGTTGCACTGACGAGGACCTTACCGGGCCACAGCACCGGGCGGCGCAGAGTGTCACGGCGAACACGCTGGTCACGGCTGACACGCTCTGCGTGCGGGCCCAGTTCACCATCACCAGCCCGACAGCCGTCACCACCTTGTTTCCCAATCGTACCACCTGCACCACCAAGCTGGTGCTGATCCGGGGCCAGGCGGCCACCTGGGCGCAGAACCCCAGCCGGCGGCTCATCCTCTATCTGCGGCTGCTGAACAAGAGCGGCCAGACGCTGCAGATGCCCGTGCGGCTCTACCTCCCGGCCACCGGGATCACCGTGACGGCGCCCGCCGGCACGCCGGCCTCCAAGGTGGTGCCACAGCTTCCGGACAGCGTGGACGCATCAGGGGGGAAGATCTGGTTCATTGGTGGGAGCGGGACGCTGGCGGCGAATGACTCGACGGGGCAGGACTCGATTCGGGTGAACGTGATGAGTCCGGTGACGCAGGCGCGGTTGCAGTTTCAGGCGACCGCAGCTGGAGCTACACCCCTTCCCCCGGTGCCAAGTTCTGTGAACTGGCCGCTAGCCAATCCACTGATAGCGCTATTTCCAGCGGACACTTCGTATCACTACTATCGCAACGTGATCGGGGTCCAATTTGACACGACTGTCCCGAACGCCGGGATTTTATTTTCGAACCTGCTATCAAAATATTCCGGCACGATACTCGGTGGGATTGGCCAAGGAATGCAACTCCAGATGTATGTCCTTCAGGTACAAGATCCCGGCCCAACCTACGCATCGTTGGACTCCCTGACTTCGGCCGTTCGGAATGAACCAGGCGTCCTGAGCGTCACCGAACTGACACTTGGTTCCCAGATTCGTCTCAGGGGGAGATACCCAAACGACGCGGGCATTGCCCCGACCCGCCAGTCCTGGCTTGGTGGGGGGACTGCAACGACTTACCCATGGATAGCTGTCCGTGCGCCTCTCGCCTGGGGGTGCGAGACAGGGATCTACGGTGGAACCTTGCCCAGAATCGCGATAGCGGACGCGTTTTTCGACAATCCGCCGGCAGATCTCGGCGCCTCTTCAATCTCTGCCTTTGTCCCGAGCAACATGCGTCCAGATCCGGGTTTCGCCTCCGGTGCAGCAGATCATGGAATAGCAGTCGCCGGGATAGTTGCCGCACGTGGAGACAACTTGGTACAAATGGCCGGCATGGTCTGGAATGCCAATTTGGATTTCTATGCGTTCGGAACGGGGCAGTCTACCGCCACTAGTCACATTCAGTACTTCGCTGATGTATTGAAGAAGGCTAAGCAAAGAGGAGCGAAGGTCATCAACTTCTCCTTCGGGGTTGGAAATATCCAAAATGCGTCAGATCTTGCAATCGTGGAATCCGCACTGAAAGAATACTTGGATTCTGGTCCTGATCGATTGGTTGTCATCGCGGCTGGTGACAGCAGCCTCTCTCTCACGCTGAATCAGTTGGCCGTATCGACACTCGCGGCATTGACGAGCTTGGATCGCGTCGCCGCTGCGCTCGCTCTAAGTGCGACGTATAAGGGAAAGGTACTCTTCGTCACTGGCACCGATCAATTTGGAGCGAAGCGCGCAGTGAGCAATGTCTGGACTGGGGCAAATGCCAATATCATTGCCGCTCCTGCGGTAAGCGTGCACTCCCTAACTGCCGCTGGCGGACTCGTCCCTTGGAGCGGAACCTCATTTGCGGCTCCGTTCGTTACCGGCGTTGCAGCCCAGCTTTGGACTATGATGCCGGGTCTCCCTGCCGATAGCGTGAGGGACTTCATCATTCGTGGTGCAACGCAAACTCGGGTCGATCCAAGCAGCGGCCTCCCCGTGCCACCGAACAACATCGGCGTGACGGGTGTGTATCAGCTCGACGCCTACGGCGCCCTCTCCCTGCTCTCAAAGGAACGGCAGGGCACGCCGATCTGCGGCTATCCGGTGGGCCTCGACAGCGCCGAGACCGAGGTCGCGCTGTTCCGGAACGGACTGACTTCCCCTCAGCTCATTGGCGCCCCCAGCGGTCCGACCATCGCCCTCGCCAGCTATCCCTCGGTCGCCCAGGGTGGACGTCTGATGGCTATTTCTGTCCTGCACCTGACTGCTCCCTTCGGGCAGGACCTGTATCACGGAGTACTGCAGCAGAACGGAAACTGGCAGTGGAATCTGATTGCTGGACACCCAGGAGTCCGGACCTTTCTCGAGTCCGACACGCTGGATCAGACGGGGGATCCACTGGGAAGTACGACGTTCACGCTGACCGGCCCCGGGCGGCCTGGCACCAGGGGGCCGATGCTGGTCGATGCGGACCTCTTCAACCTGCCTTCGGTCCTGGGCCCCGGCGGGGTGTATGCCGGTGGCACCCTGACCGTCGTCCAGCCTGACGGCCAGTGAGCAATGATCGCACTCATCAAGTTCGTCGGTCCCACGCTGGTGCGCGGCACCTACCTCGTCCACCTGATCGATAACTCGGCGGTCGCCATCACCGAAGCGCCGGACCTTGCTCCCACGGACATCATCATCCGGGGATGGTCATGGTCCAATGACGGCACCTTGTTCCTCGGCAGCTATGAGCCGAACGGCGGTGGCGACCCGTCGAGCATCTATCGACTCGTCAACGTAACGGGAACCAACGCAGTCGTGCGCACCCGGACGGGCTCGCCAGCGGAAAGCGCGCGGTGATCTTCTCCCCGGCATTCGAATTCGAGGGCGGCTTCTTTTTCGCCGAAGAGCATGACTTGGCGGCAATGACGCCCTGCACGCCGGTGCAGCGGCGAGTCAGCGACTTCGTGGTCACGCAGAGCATCGGACCCTTCGGCAACTCAACTTGCCGGGGCGGAACGATCATCCGTCCGAACATGCTGGCCGAAGGGTTCAGGGCGCGGCGTGACAGCGCCAGAGTCGGGCACCCGCGCGTGCGCAGTACGAACTAGTACCTCGCGCCCGAAGACTCCCGCCGCCCCCAACCCTTGCTGTGATATCTTCCAGCTGTCACCAGCCTCCTGCCACCTGCTCCCTGCCACCTCCATGGCCACTCCCCTCCGGCTCTCGCTGCCGACGGTCGATCTCCCGACACTGCGCGAGCGGGTGCGCCGGTTGGCCGAGCCGCGGCCGGGCGTGTACCGGATGCTGGACGCGATGGGCCGGGTCATCTATGTCGGCAAGGCGCGCCGGCTGCGGCAACGGGTGCTCTCCTACTTCCGCGCCAGCTATCCCGAGGACAAGGCGGCCCGGATCCTCCATGCCGCCGCCGACATCACCTGGGACTACACCCCGAGCGAGTTCGCCGCCTGCCTGACGGAGCTGCGCCAGATCGCGCGCTGGCGACCGACCTTCAATCACCAGATGAACCGGGCCCGGCGCACCTTCTTCATCACGGTGTCGAGCGGACCGGCGCCGCGGATCGCCGCGAGTGTCGCCACCACCCGGGGCGACCAGCGCTGGTACGGCCCGTTCAGTGCGCCCGCCCGGGTGCGGGAGGGCGTCCGGACGCTCAACGACCTGTTGGGCCTGCGCGACTGTGCGCCCACCATGCCGATCGTCTTCGCCGAGCAGATGGATTTCTTCGCCGAGGCCCGCGAAGCGGCGTGCATGCGTCACGGCTTCGGCTTCTGCGCCGGGCCCTGCGCGGCACTGGTGACCGAACTCGATTACCTGCGGCGGGTCGCTACGGCGCAGGCGTTTCTGGAAGGCCGCACGATCCAGCCGATCGACCGGACTGTGACGGAGATGCAACAGGCGGCCGGGGCCGCGGAATTCGAGCGGGCGACCAGATGGCGGGAGAAGTTCGAGACGCTCGAATGGCTGCTGGCCGCGACGAGCCGGGCCCGTGCGGCGGTGGAGGCGCTCACCTTTGTCTATCGTGACCCGGGAGACTTCGGCGACGATCGGGCCTACCTGATTCGCCATGGTGTGGTGCGCTGCAGCTACCCCTGGCCCGCCACCCCGATCGAGCGCGAGGCCTTTCGCGGCGTCGTTGCCGACGAACTGACCCTGCCCGCCCCCGCGCCGGGGCCACTCCCCTTTCAGCATCTCGATGAGATCCTGCTCATCATGAGCTGGTTCCGCCGCCATCCCGACGCGTTCCGACGCACCAGCAGACTCGAGACCTGGGTCGCCTAGCTACCGCGCCACCGCGGGCTGCACCAGCGAATCCGCCAATTCGGCGTGGAACCGGGCCGACAATTCCGGCTGCCTGAGCGAATCAAAACCGGCGGCGAGATCCCGACGGGCGGCACGGATGAACGAGGTCGCGGGATCGGTCTGTCGGATCAGGATGTCATAACCTGCTCGACTCTCGACCACCGCCTCCCCATAGCGTCGCTGCCGCAGCAGCGTACGCCCCAGCTTGATGTGCCCGATCCCGGTGTTGACGTGATCGGGAGCAAGCGTCGCCTCGTAGATCCCGATCGAGCGCCGGTAGAGATCCTCCGCCGTACGATAATCCTTCTGCTGCACCAGAACGCTCGCCAGATTCGACATCGCGACCGCCACGAACTGGTGCCGTTCGCCGAAGATCTGGCGGTAGATGTCGAGCGCGCGGCGAAAGCGCATCGCCGCGAGGTCGTAGCGGTCCTGGTCGAAATCGAGGTTCCCCAGCTCGTTGAGCGCTTCCGCCACCTGCGGATGCACCGGCCCGAAGACCCGTTCCTGGATCGCGAGTGCCTGCTCCAGTGCGGAGGTGGCTTCGGGAATCTCCCGCTCGTAGGTGAGTGCCCGTCCCAGCCGGGTCAGGTTCGCCGCCGTCTCGGGATGATTTTCCCCGTACCAGCCGCGGGTAATGTCCAGTGCCTCCCGGTACGACTGCTCCGCGTCGGGATAGCGGCCCAGCATGATCTCGATCTCACCCACACTCGCCAATTCCGTCGCGACCTCCGGGTGCCGCTCGCCGTAACGGGCCCGGTACATCGTCAGCACCCGGCGGTGGAGCGAATCGGCGAGGGGATAGTTGCCGGCGTAGAAATGGGCATCGGCGAGTTCACGCAGATGCGCGCCGAGTTCCGGTCCGGTGGTCCGTCCCGCCGTGTCTCGCTGCACCACGCTGTCGAGCAGTGCGATCGCCGCCGCATACTCGCCCCGCTTCTCCAGCACCTGGCCAAGCGTGACCGCCGCCTCGACCGCGGTGGGATGATCGGCGGGCAGCACCGCCTGCGTGAGCGCCCGCCCGCGACGCACCAGGGTGTCAGCTTCCTCGAACCGGGCCTGGTCGATGCGCAACTGGCCCAGCGCGATCAGGCTGGCAGCAATCTCCGGATCGCCCGGCGGAAGGAGTCCCTGTCGCTGCGTCAGCGCCCGCTGCAGCAGCGTGTCCGCCCGGTCGAGCTTGCCCAGCCGCTGGTACACCGTGCCGAGCGTCTGATACAGCTCGGCCTGCACCGCCGGCTCCCGATCGAGTGTGGCGGCCTCCCGTTCGCCCCCGGCAAGCAGCGACACCACCCGCAGGCTATCCGCCGGCGCGACGGCATTCTCCCCACCCTGAAAGAGATTGAGCATGAAGCGCTGGATCCGCCCGGTGCGGGCCGCTTCGGCCAGTGCGGCGTTGCGCGCGCGGGTGATCCGGACGGTGTAGAACACCACTAGTCCGACGAGAAGTGAGGCCGCGATCCCGGCGGCGATCACGGCCCGCCGGTGGCGGCCGGCGAACTTGACCATCCGGTAGCGCACCGTATCGGGGCGCGCTTCAAGTGGCTCCCCATTGAGGTAGCGGTCGACTTCGCGCAGCAGGACCTCGACGGTGCGATAGCGCCGCGCGGCGTCGAGATGCATCGCCGTCAGGCAGAGAACATCGAGGTCGGCCCACGCCGCGCTGCCCGGTGCCGTCCACACCTCGCCGGCGCGCAGCGACTCTTCCTTCGCGGCGACCGAGGGGCGTTGCGGCGGGGCCGCCGCAACCAGCGCGGCCATCTCCTCCGGCGTCCGGTCCGCGGCCCGGTAGGGCAGCCGCCCGGTCACCAGTTCGTACAGCACCACACCCAGCGAATAGACGTCGCTGTGCACGCCGACCGGATCGCCACGCAGCTGTTCCGGCGCCGCGTACGCCGGCGTGAGCACCCGCAGTCCGGTGCGGGTCTGGTCGGCCGGGAGATCCACGCTCTCGAGCTGCTTGGCGATCCCGAAATCGAGCAGCTTCACGACGCCGTCGCCGCGGACCAGGATGTTGGAGGGCTTGATGTCGCGATGAATCACGGCGTGGCTGTGCGCGTGCTGCACCGCCTCGCACACCATACGGAAGAGCTCCAGCCGCTGGCGGATCGTGGCCCGCCGTTCGCGACACCAGGCGGTGAGCGGCACCCCGTCGACGTACTCCATCGCGAACCACGGCGTCCCGTCCGGCAGCGTGTCGGCGTCGTACAGCCGCGCGATGCCTGGATCGTTGAGCTGGGCCAGGGTCCGCTGCTCGGCGACGAATCGCTCGCGGCGCACCGGGGAAAGCCAGGCGTCGGGGAGGATCTTGATCGCCGCCTGGCTGCCGAGGTCGGCGCGATCGGCCAGGTAGACGACGCCCATGCCCCCTTCGCCGAGAACGCGGAGCAGGCGGTAGGGGCCGAAGAGCTGCCGGCCCAGTACCCGACCGTCGATCCGGCCGACGGTGGCGGCTGCCGCGGCGGGGATACTCCGGTCGAGCAGCGGGTCGTCACGACCATCCGCCTGAAGCATCCCCAGCACACTCACCTGCAGCGAAGCATCGTCGCCCGCCTCCCGCGCGACGAACGCCGCCCGCTCGCCCTCGGGCAGCACGAGCGCGGCCTCGAACAGCGCCTGCAGCAGGTCCCACCGGGCCCGATTCATCCCCGCAGCTCGTGCGACAACCAGGCCCGGGCCGCGCGCCAGTCGCGCAGCACCGTGGCCTCCGAGACCCCGAGCAACTCGGCGATTTCGGCGGTTTCCAGGCCGCCGAAAAAGCGGCATTCCACCAGCATCGCCTGGCGGGGATTGGCGGCGGCCAGCGCCTCCAGCGCGTCGTGCAGCTGCAGCAGTGACTCGGGGGTGGTGGCCCCCTGGTCCAGCGATTCATCGAAGGTCACCAGGCTGGCGCCGGCTCCCCGCTTGTCGGCCAGGCGGCGGCGGGCCGCCTCGATGAGCACCTGGCGCATGGCCCGGGCAGCGATCCGCCGGAAGTGCAACGGCGGCAGCTGGGCGAGCGCAGGAGTGGCGGACAGCTTGAGCCAGGCCTCGTTGACCAGCGCCGTGGGCGTGAGGGTCGCGCTCGGGTCTCCCCGGCGCACCGAGGCGGCGAGCCGCTTGAGTTCCTCGTACGCCGCACCGAACAGCTGGTCGATGACCGCGCGTTCGACACCACTGACTTCGGGAAGGTCCGCCAGTTCCACAAGCACCCTGAGAGGGAGAGTCCGGGGCTAAGCTATCGCCCGATTGGCCTCCCGATAGTGGCGGCCGCCGAGGGGGCCGCCGAAACGGCGATGACGGTTTCGGCCGGCCGCCTGCGCAATGCCGGACGAACCCCCTCAGTGGAGTTGGTCATGCGTCTGCGTGCAATCGGGCTTCGGTGCTGGCTGGTGGCGGGAATCGTGGCGGGACTGGCGTGCGGCGGGAGCAGTGGACCGACCGGCCCGGGCGGCGGTGGCGGCGGAGGTGGGGGAGGTGGGGGGGGCGGACAGCTGAGCGCCACCATCAACGGGACCCCGTGGACCGCGGATACCGCCTTTGTCACCGCCAGCCAGGCCGGCGTGGCAAACTATCTCATCGTCCTCTCCGCCCTAAGCACAACCCGCACGTTCTCCCTCACCCTTGGCAATGTCCTCGCCCCGGGCACCTATCCGATTGGCGTCGACATGATCACCGTGTTCGGCGGGTTCGCGGGATACACCGACCTGATCACGCCGACCACTTTCGCGAGCTGGCAGGCCCCGCTCAATGGGGTGAGCGGCACAGTGACCGTCACCACGCTCACGACGTCGCGTATCGTCGGCACCTTTGCCTTCGCCGCCGAATCGCTCCCGGTGGGACCCTCCCCGCTGCGCCAGGTGACCAATGGAACATTCGACATTCCGTTCACGCCCGAAGACCCCTACCCGACCCTGTCGCCCAGGGCGGGAAGCAGCATCACCGGGACCGTCGATGGCCAGCCGTTCGCCCCCTTCAACGTGATCGCCCTCGACTCGAGCGTGGCGGGGTGGATCATCTCGGCCTACGGTGGTGGCGACTCCACCCTGATCAGCCTGTCGAGCAATTTCGCGCCGGTGCTGGGGACCACTTCGATCGATGGACTCAATAACGTCTTCGCCGCCACCTCCGGTGCACTCACCTGGGGCTTCAGTCCCGCCGACACCGGCTCGATCACCTTCACGACCCTCACCGCTGACCGCGCCACGGGCAGCTTCAGCGCGGAGCTGCAGCCACTCGGCGCCGCCACGGGAACGCGGATCATCGCCGGCACCTTCGATGTCGGCCTCGACTACCACCCCGGCTCGCCGGCCCCACCGGCCCTGCTCGTCGCAGCCTCGCGAATGCCGGCCGCAGCAGCGTCGCCCCATCGCTAGGACCCCGCTCGGGCGTGGCGGATCCCCGTGACCCGCCCGCTTCCCTTCTCGCAGGAGTGCGCATCATGTGGAACTTCATCACCGGCATCTTCTCGCTCGTCCTGTGGCTCGGCATCCCGCTGTTGATCTTCGTGGCGTGGACCTACAACAAGCTGCAGCGCCAGGCGCAGGAGGTGCGCGAGGCGACGTCCAACGTGCAGGTCGCCGTGAGCAAGAAGCTCACACTGCTCAATCAGCTGGTGGATATCGTGAAGGGCTACCAGGAAAGCGAGCAGTTCATGCACCTCAAGGTGGCGGGCGACCAGAACGCGGTCGCCCTCGCGGCGGCCTACCAGCAGTCCGGCACGCTGCTCACGCAGCTGCAGAGCACGGCGGAGCGATTCCCCAACCTCAAGGCGAATGAGCAGTACCACCGCCTGACCGACAGCATCCAGCACTGCGAGCTCGACATCCAGCGGACCCGCGAGAACTACAATGCCGGGGTGAAGAGCTACAACAACGTCTACCTCGCCTTCCCCACTGTGCTGGTCGCGCCGTTCATCGGGTTCTCGAAGGCGCCGTACCTTGAGTTTGACGTTTCCGGCAATGTGGACGCGACCTCCCTCAAGGCCTTTCAGACTGACGACGGCGAACGACTCAAGTCGCTGCTCGCGAACGCTGGAGGGCACCTCGCCGGCGCAACGAAGAATCTGGCGGGCCATGCCGGACAGGCAGGGAGGCTGCTCGCGGGCGGGGCGGAGCAGGCGGGGAAGATGATCGCGGCGAAGGTCGCCGAACGGTCGGCGACGACGTACTTCTACCTCCCGAAGGGTGGGGTGCCGCGCGGCCCGGTGCCACTGCCCACCGTCCGGGAGCTGATCCAGCGCGGGGAGCTGGAGCCGGAGGTGATGGTGGCGCGCTCAGGTTCCGACGAGTGGCAGCCTGTTTCAGCGATTGCGGGGGAACACTAGGCAGGAAGGTCGTCGGGGTGAGGCCAGTCGCCGGAGGGCGGCGGGCCTCATCTGCATCGGCTGTTTATCGGGCGACCACCGCCCAGAGCTCCGGGCGGCGCTCCACATCCGTGGGCTGGCGGATTCCCGCCGGCCTGGGCCAGGGGAACCAGCCCATCGGCTCGTTGTCGAAGACTCGGAACGCCAGCCGGGGCGAAACCGAGCCGCTCTCGGTGAAGTACGCGGGATCCAAGCGCATTTCGATGGACCACCCCGCGCTGTCACTCGTCACTCGCACCTCCCAGCCACCGCCTTCGCGCGCGGCACCGAGCCGCCAGTCGGGGTTGTCCTGCGGGAGGCGCCACTTCCCGGTATCGCCACGATAGATCACACTGCTGTCCGCGACCCGCCGGAAATACCACTGGAAGTCGTCGTGATCGGGTGCCCGACTGGCATCGCCGTGAATATCCAGGCTGATGACGAAGTCATCACCCCAGTAGAACGTGCTGTCGGCAATCGATGCGGCGAGGTAGATGAACTCGCCGTCGCGGCGGAGCCAGACCGGAATGTTTCCCGCCGGCCGCACGATGATCGCCGAGGCGGACCCGTACTCGGCGCTATCGGCATGGCCGTCGAAGACCA
>JBDTMI010000088.1:0-10652 GCA_039934355.1 Gemmatimonadales bacterium | reverse complement strand
CCTTCGGTCGCTGCGCTCCCTCAGGATGACAGCAACTGCGTTTCGCCCAACCGCCTAACCGCCCAATCGCCCAACCGCCCAATCGCCCAACCGCCTTCCCCTCAGCTCCTCTCCAGCACCATCGCAAACCCCATCCCGCCCTGGGCACAAATCGAGATCAGCCCGAACTGGACATCGCGCCGCGCCATCTCGTTCGCGAG
This sequence comes from Gemmatimonadales bacterium, assembly GCA_039934355.1. GTDB lineage: Bacteria > Gemmatimonadota > Gemmatimonadetes > Gemmatimonadales > GWC2-71-9 > JADJOM01. Next base: position 10,452 of record JBDTMI010000088.1, on the reverse strand, counting down.
CGTCGTCGCGATTCGTGCACCGGTCGCCCCGAAGGGATGCCCGATAGCGAGCGAGCCGCCGAACACATTGGTGCGGTTCCAGTCGACTTCGCCCACGGGCGCCGGACGGCCCAGCTTCTCGGCCCAGGCCTTCGAACCCCACGCGTCGACATTCGAGAGCACTTGCGAGGCGAAAGCCTCGTGAATCTCCACCAGGCCCAGCTCCTTCCAGGTGATCCTGGCGCGGTCGAGTGCTTTCGGCACGGCGTAGGCCGGCCCCATCAGCAGTTGCCAGCCGGGATCGACCGCGGCCACCGCATAGCTGCGGACCACCGCGAGCGGTTTGTAGCCCAGCGCGCGGGCCTTCTGTTCTTCCATCATCAGCACAACGGACGCGCCATCGGTCAGCGCCGAGGAATTCCCCGCCGTCACGGAGCCGTAGCGCCGGTCGAAGACTGGTTTGAGTTTCCCCAGCGCCTCCAGCGAGGTATCACCACGGATCAGGTTGTCGGTCGTGACCACCTCGTCCATGTTCCTGCCGCCGAACCAGGGCGCGATCTCCTCCGCCAGCCGGCCGCTCTGGGTCGCCGCGGCGGCGCGCTGGTGACTCAGGAGCGCGAAGCGGTCCTGCGCCTCGCGGGTGATGCCGTTCTCCTTCGCCATCTTCTCGGCCGACTGGCCCATGCTTTGACCCGTGCTCGGTTCGGCGATCGCCGGGGAGACGGGGATGAGATCGCGGGGACGAACCTTGCTGAAGGCCGCGAGGCGCTGGCCCAGACTCTTCGCCTTGCTGGCCTCGACCAGGATCTGGCTCATCCGCTTGCTGTGCAGGATCGGGATGTCGGACAGCGACTCGACCCCGCCCGCGAGGATCACGTCGGCATGACCGAGCATGATCTGGTCGGCGGCGTAGGTGATGGCCTGACCGGCGGAGGCGCAGGCACGATTGACCGAGAAGGCCGGAATGGTCCGCGGAAGCTGCGGCAGGAGGCTGACTTCGCGGGCGACATTCGGGGCCAGCGCCGAGGCGATCACCTGACCGAAGACGACCTCATCGACGAGGCGGCCATCGAGGTCGGTGCGGAGCAGGAGTTCCTGGGTGGCGCGCCGGGCGAGTTGCACCGCGGAGACATCGCGAAAGACGGTGCCGCTGCGTGCGAAGGGAGTACGCAGGCCGGCGATGATCGCGGGACGACGGGAGGTCGGCATTATCTTCGGGCAGCCGAGGCCGGGCACCGGGCTGCGGTCGCGCTATGCATGAGCACGTTGGGCGACAATGCTGGCCACCGCGCGCACCTTGTTGCTCTCGACCGGCTCGAAGACTTCGCGACCATGAACCGGCTCGAGCGGGGCCACGAGCCGGGCCAGCTCCCCCGGTTCCAGCAGGTGATCGTCGCTGGTGGGCCCCCAGCCGAGGGAGCGCTGCCACTCGAGGTAGGTCTCCATGATCAGCAGTCCGCCCGGGGCCACCAGCGCCTGCACATCGGGCATGCGGGCCCGATCGAGATAGTTGAACTGCAGCACGATGTCGAAGGTCTCCAGCTCCGGCCAGGGATCGATGAGATCAACGCAGCGAAAATCCACCGAGACGCCGAGCCGGGTGGCCGCCTCACGGCCAATCTCCAGCTTGGACTCGTCCGCATCCAGTCCGATCACGGTGGCGCCCCACTGCGCCGCCTTCAGCGCGTGGCGCCCTTCCCCGCAGGCGAGATCGATCACCCGCTGGCCCGGCCGGAAGAGGTAGTCATGCCAGACCAGCCACGTGCTCGGCCGCGGCAGGTACAGGACGGGCGGGGGAGCCCCACGCGTGAGATCTGGCATCGCTCCTCAGTAGACCAGCTCGCCCGGGAACCCGTCGACCTGTTGGTCATCGGCGGCGGGATCACCGGCGCGGGGATCGCCCGCGATGCCGCGATGCGCGGCCTGCGGACGGTCCTGGTGGACAAGCAGGACATCGCGGGGGGTACCAGCTCCCGCTCGAGTCGCCTGATACATGGTGGCCTGCGCTACCTCGAGCATCGGGAGTTCGGCCTGATCTTCGAGGCGCTGCGCGAGCGCGGCATCCTGCTGCGGATCGCCCCGCACCTCGTCCGCCCGCTGCCGTTCATCTTTCCGGTGCATCACGGCGACCGGGTGCCGCTGTGGAAGCTGTGGATCGGGATCTGGGCCTACGACCTGCTCGCCAGCTTCCGGAATGTGCGGTGGCACCGGTTGCTCGGCAAGCGCGGGCTGCTCCAGCGGGAGCCGATGGTCCGCGAGCGCGGGCTGGTCGGCGGGGTGCGCTACTTCGATGCCCAGTGCGACGACGCCCGGCTCACGCTCGCGACCGTTCGATCCGCCATTCAGCATGGCGCCCGGGTAGGAACGTACACTGCCGTCGACGGATTGGTGCGGGATGATGGCCAGGTCCGCGGCGCCCACCTGCGCGACGTCTTCAGCGGCGCCACGGCCACGGTGCGGGCGACGATCGTGGTCAACGCGACCGGTCCCTGGGGAGACGGCCTCCGCCGCATGGAGGATCCCGCCGCCGCATCGCTGCTCCGCCGCACCCGCGGGGCGCATGTGCTGGTGCGACGGGAGCGGCTGGGCCACGAGGCGGCCATTACGCTCACCAGTGCGCTCGACGGCCGGGTCATGTTCGTGCTGCCGTGGGGTGACTTCTCGTATATCGGCACCACCGACACCGATACCGACGAATCACCGGATGAGGTCCGGGCCTCGGCCGACGACGTCGTCTACCTGCTCCGCTCCGCCAACGCCGCCTTCCCCAATGCGCACCTGAGTGCGGCCGATGTCCGCGCCGCATGGGCCGGACTCCGCCCGCTGATCGCGCCGGACACCACGATGGGCGAATCCCAGATCTCGCGGGAGCATGTGATTGCGACGGGACCCGGCGGCATGATCACCATCGCCGGCGGCAAGCTGACGACGTTTCGGTCGATGGCGGCGCAATGCGTGGACCGGGTGACGGCCGCGCTGCATGCGCTGGATGGCCGTCCCCGTGCCCCGCACGCGGCGACCGACACGGAGCCGCTGCCCGGTGGGGAAGTCCTCGACCTCGAACCGCTGGGACAGCCGGGCCTCGAAGTCGGCTTGCCGATTCCGACTGTCGATCACGTCGTGCGGTTATACGGCACCGAGTGCGCGGCGGTTTTCAATCTGGTGCGCGATCGCCGGGAGTTGATGCGGCCGCTGTCGCCCGATCATCCGGCCATCGAGGCGGAAGTGCTTCATGTCGCTCGGCGCGAGCTGGCGGTGGAGGTCGACGACGTGCTGATCCGCCGGCTGCATCTGTACTACGAGACCCGCGACCAGGGGGTGAGTGCCGCGCCGCGGGTGGCGCAACTGCTGGCCCAGGAGCTGGGCCGGGATGCGGAGTGGGCGGAAGGCGCAGCCGGCCGCTACGTCAATTGGGTCGCGACGGAACGGGCCGCACAGGGGCTGGGGTAGGGGTAGGGGCGGGCGTCCCCGCCCGCCATCAGTAGGGGTAGGGGCGGGCGTCCCCGCCCGCCATCAGAGTTCGATCCCGCTACGGCAGCACGTCGATCGTGCCGTGCATGCCGTTCCCCGCCGTACCGTGCAGTGAGCAGAAGAAGTCGTAGCTGCCCCGGTCCCGAAGGCATACTGATAGCTGTGCGCCGGCGGGCTGCCGAAGTAGTCCACCCCCAGGACGCCGGCTCCGACCGTCGTCACCGGCGTGCCGTGATTGGGGAAACTTGGCGCTCCGGCGCTGATGATGTTGTGATTGTCAGCTCCGGCAGACGACCACATCCAGGTGATCTTGTCACCGACCTTCACGGTGTCCACCAGCGGCAGGAAGTTGTCATCGACCACGGTGACGGTGCTTTTCGATGGCGGCCCGGAGGGACCATCGGAATCGTAACCGCCGCAGGCGATCCCGCCCGCGCACACGATTGGGCCGGCTACCGCCAGCGCGCGCCATGTCATCGCCAGCCTGAGACTGGCGAATAGCACCGGGGCCCGCTCGGCTGAGCGGGCCCCGGCCCTGAACCTACAGCAGTCCGGAAGAACTTCTACTGCACCACAACGGTCCCGCTCATCTGGGCTGCGCCGTGGATGGCGCAATCGTACTGGAAAGTACCCGCCGCAGGAAATGTGATGACATAGGTGGCGCTGGCGCTCGTGAGATTGCCACTGTCGCCAAACCCCGGCGCGCCCCGCACCGTGTGAGTCCCGGCTGCGACGTTCCAGCTCACCGTCCCCCCGACCCCAATCGTGTCGACGGCCGGGTCAACCGTGGCATTGGCGTCGCTGGTGAAGGAATTGTTCGCGATAGTGACCGTCCGGGCGAGGGGCAATTGCGCCACCGTCAGATTGAAATCCAGGTTGCCGACCACGGTCGCATTCGTGGCACGCACCACCGATGCCCCGGCGCCAACACCCGCGGTCGCTGCCTTCGTGGCGACACCGGAGGCGTTGGTGATCGATGTCGGGCTGGCGACCGTCACTGAACCACTCTGCACCGCCCAGTTCACCGTGATACCGGCGATCCCGTTGCCGAACTGGTCGGCCACTTTCACCGACAGCGCCGTGCCAAAGGCGGCGCTGGGACTCGCGGTCTGCCCGTCGCCCGCATTCTTGGTGAAGGCGGTGGCCGCCCCCGCCGTCCCGGTGGCGGTGAAGCTGACCGGTGATCCGCCGGCACCCGACAGCGTTGCCCGCGCAGTCTGCGCTCCCGCCACGGTGCCCAGGGTCCAGACCGTCGTGGCGACCCCGCTCCCGTTGGTAACGGCAGAAGTCGGGGCGACGCTCCCGCTTCCGGCCACCGCGCTCCAGGTGACGGTGGCTCCCACCTTCGCGGCACCATCCTCGGTCACGGTGACGGAAAGCGAGGTCGGAAGCGCGGTGGCCACGGCCGCGGTCTGGGCGTCGCCGCTGCCGCCGCCGGTTTTCGCGATGGTGACCACCGGATTGTTGCCGTTGCCGCCGCTGCCGCCGCAGGCCCCGAGGACCGCGCCCATGAGCATTACCGCGCCGACGCGGTGTAACATCCTCTGCATACACAACCTCCAAGGGAAATGACCGGTGCGGTGCGAGCGCCGAGCCGGTGGCATGAAGCGCCTGATAACAATAAAACAACGCCTAACTGTACCGCGCCGACCAATCCCGGCAAGGGCAGGAATTTTTCGAGGCGACGTGGAGTCTACTGCACTCCCCTCCAGCCCGGTCAGGATGCCGAAGTGCACGACGGATGAGTCCGGGCAGCCGGCGGGGGCGCCAATTCGTCGCCCGATTGGGCGAACGCATGATCGGGCCTCATGGTACGGTCGGGGGGACGAACGGGCCAAGGACCTGGCTCACACTCCGCCCCTTCCCGCCCCGCATCGCCGGTTATCTTGCCCAAGGCTACGGATGGGCCGGACAGGTGGATTGATCCAGGAAAGGCAGTGTGGCGCCGTGGAACCGAACGTATTCGAAACCGCCAACGCCGGGTTCGCCCAGATCCTCTACGAAGAGTATCTGCGCGACCCCGCCTCGGTCTCCGAGGAATGGCGCCGCTACTTCGAGAGTGGCCGGGCCGGACTCGGCGCTGAAGCCGAGACCAACGGCCACCACCCGGTGGGCAATGGATCGCAGGGGGTGACAGAGGTCCGATCAGACGCCGCTCCGCGCCTCGCGCCCGCCGCCACCCCGTCCGCCGTATCAGCCCCGGCCGCCAGCCAGCCCAACCGGCGCGCCGCCGATCCACCGAAGAACGCCAGCCCGATCATCGGCCCCGCCGCCCGGCTCGTCGCCAACATGAACGAGAGCCGGTCGATGCCGACCGCCACTTCGTTCCGCGAGCTCGCCGTCACCGCGCTCGAATCCCGCCGCCGCGAGCTGAACACGGCGCTGCGGGCCGCGACCCGCCCGGAGAAGGTCTCCTTTACCCACCTCATCGGCTACGCCATCGCCCGCGCCGCCGCGCGACACAATGCGATGACCGGCGCCTACCTCGAGGTGAATGGCGCCCCCTACGGCGTCGCCGGCGTCGCAACCAATCTGGGGATTGCGGTCGATGTGGAAAGGAAAGACGGAAGCCGCGGACTGGTCGTCCCCGTCATTCATGACGCGGCGGCCAAGAGCTTCGTCGAGTTCCACGCGGTGTACGAGTCCCTGGTTGAGAAGGCCCGCGGCAACAAGCTGCTGCCCGATGCCTTTGCCGGCGCCAACATGACGCTCACCAATCCCGGTGGTCTCGGCACCGTCGCCAGCGTGCCGCGGCTGATGCCGGGCCAGGGCAGCATCATCGCCGTCGGCGCCATCGACTACCCGCCCACGTTCGGTGACCTCTCCGACGACCGCCTCCGTGAGCTGGGCGTCAGCAAGGTCATGACGGTGACGAGCACGTACGACCATCGGGTCATCCAGGGGGCCGAGTCGGGGGAGTTCCTCCGCACCATGGATACGCTGTTGCAGGGCGCCGAGCGGTTCTACGAAGAGGTGTTCGAAAGCCTCGGCGTGGCTTTCCCTGGCGCACCCCTGCCTGACAGCCAGCCCGCCACCCGCACCGCTCGCTCCAGCCGCGCCTACGCGCCGGTGGTGGAAGGTCAGGCGGATCTCTACCACGTCGCCGCGGCGATGGCCCTGGTGAAGGCGCATCGGACCCACGGCCACCTGGCGGCGCACCTCGATCCCCTCGGCAGCGAGCCGATCGGCGATCCGGCACTCAATCCGCTGCCGCTCGGACTCACCCCCGAAGTGATGCAGACGGTGCCCAACGCGGTGCTGCGGATCTCCACGCCGGGCGCCACCCTCGCCGACGCACTGCCCAGGCTGCAGGAAGCCTATTGCGGCACCATGGCCTACGAGCTGGAGCACATCTCCAATCACGCCGAGCGGGTCTGGCTGAGGCAGATGATCGAGACCGGGCATCACCGCGCCCCGTTGAGTCAGGAAGACCAGGAGTGGCTCCTCCGCCGCATGATCGAGGTCGAGGCGATGGAGAAATTCCTGCACAAGGCCTACCTCGGACAGAAGCGGTTCTCGATCGAGGGTGTCGACATGCTGGTGCCGATGCTCGATCTGGTGATCGAGCTCGCCTCGCAGCAGGGCGCCCGCAAGGTCGTGCTCGGCATGGCGCACCGCGGCCGGCTCAACGTGCTGGCCCACACGGTGGGGCGGCCATACGAGACGATCTTCGCGGAGTTTGAAGGTGGCCGCCACGTCGAGAAGGATACGCTGAGCCCCGAAGGCGGCACCGGCGACGTGAAGTACCATCATGGGGCGGATGGCGCCTACAAGACCCGCAGCGGGAAAGTCGTCACCGTCTCACTCGCGCCCAATCCCAGTCACCTGGAGTTCGTGGGTGCCGTGGTCGACGGGCGGGCTCGCGCCGATCAGACCACCCGCCGGGGTCGCGAGGCGCATCATGACCCCACGGCCGCGCTCCCCGTGATCATTCACGGCGACGCCGCCTTTGCCGGCCAGGGCGTGGTGCCCGAAACGCTCAACCTCGGCGCGCTCCAGGGATATCGCACCGGCGGCACGGTGCACATCATCACCAACAACCAGATCGGCTTCACCACCGACATGGTCGACTCCCGTTCGACCCGCCACGCCAGCGATCTCGCGAAGGGCTTCGACATCCCGATCATCCATGTCAACGCCGATGATGCCGAGGGCTGCCTCGCCTCGGTGCGGCTGGCGATGTTGTATCGGGAGAAGTTCCATGAGGATGTGCTGATCGACCTGGTGGGCTACCGGCGCCACGGCCACAATGAGGGCGACGAGCCGGCGTACACGCAGCCGCAGATGTACGAACGGATCCGGGCGCTCCCCACGGTGCGGCAGCAGTATGCTGAGCTGCTCGCGCGTCGCGGGGTGCTCGCCGCCACGGAAAGCGAACAGCGGTACGAATCGGCCTACCAGCGCCTGGTGGATATTCAGACCGCGTTCAAGGCGACGACCGGCCGCGCTGCGGCGCAGGAGCCGGCAAAGGTGCCGGACCCCTCGAGCGGCATCGAACCGGAGACGGCCGTGCCGGCCGATATGGTGCGGGCGATCAACGATCAACTCCTCACCTGGCCCGACACCTTCCACGTGCACCCCAAGCTCCTGAAGCAGCTCGAGCGGCGGCGCACGACGATCGGCCCGGAAGGCGGGATCGACTGGGCCCACGCGGAAACGCTGGCGCTGGCTTCGCTGCTGGTCGAGGGCGTACCGGTGCGACTCACCGGCCAGGACAGCGAGCGCGGCACCTTCAGCCAGCGGCACCTCGTCCTGCACGACGCCGAAGGGGGACAGGCCTGGACCCCCATCAAGCACCTGCCTGGTGCGCTCGCGTGCATGGAGCTGCATAACAGCCCGCTCTCCGAGCTGGCCTCGGTGGGATTCGAGTACGGCTACAGCACCGCCGCGCCGGAAGCGCTGGTCCTGTGGGAGGCGCAGTTCGGGGATTTCGTGAACGGCGCCCAGGTCATCATCGACCAGTTCATCGTCTCCGGCCTCTCCAAGTGGGGACAGACGACCCGACTCACGCTGCTGCTGCCGCATGGCTACGAAGGACAGGGCCCGGAACATTCCAGCGCGCGGCTCGAACGGTTCCTGCAGCTCGCGGCGGAGGGCAATATCCGCGTCGCCAATCCCACGACGCCGGCGCAGTACTTCCACCTGCTCCGGCGCCAGGCCAAGCGAACCCGCATGCGGCCCCTGGTGGTGATGACGCCGAAGAGCCTGCTCCGGCTGCCGGCGGCGACGAGTCGCCTCGAGGATCTTGCCAGCGGGAGCTTCCTGCCCGTGCTGGATGACCCGCTGGCCCAGGCACACCGAGACGAGGTCCGGCGCGTGGTCCTCTGCTCCGGCAAGATCTACTACGACCTGGTGGCGGGCGCCGCAGGAGTGGACCGCTCGCGCACGGCGATCGTCCGGCTGGAACAGCTCTACAGCTTTCCCGAGGAGGAGCTCACCAGCCTGCTGCAGAGTTACGGCGCACTGGGCGAGATCCTCTGGGTACAGGAAGAGCCGCGCAACATGGGGGCGTGGAATTTCCTGGAGGCTCGGCTCCGCACTCTCCTGCCCCAGGGAGCCACCCTGCGCTATGTCGGACGTCCCGAGCGTGCCAGCACGGCCGAGGGATATCCGGCGGCGCATGCTGCCGAGCAGAAACGGATCGTGGAGGAGGCGCTGCGGTAGGGCGGTTGGGCGCGACCGAAGCGCCTTAGGAGCGGCGACCGAAGCGCCATGGGAGCGGCAAAGCCGCGACCCGGCGCGAGGGAGGGGCGGTTGAATGGGCTGAAGATACGTCGAAGGGCCGGGTTCCCTGCTGGGATCCGGCCCTTGATGCTTCCAACCGATACTTCCGCAGACACTATCTGCCTAGTGCGTACCGTTTCCGTTGCCGTTCCCGTTGCCGAAATGCGGCACAAAGCGGGGGCGGTTCGGGGGCAGGAATTCCCGCTCCGAAGCCTGGCGGATCATGTCCTTGACCCAGTCGGAGAGGTGCTCACCGTAGTGAAGCAGAAAGACACCGCGAGAGCGCCGCTGGGCGATGAACGCGATGAACGGAGTGTCCGCCTTGGCGGAATTGCACGGCTGGCATGCGATGACCAGATTGTCTGGCCGGTCGTAGGCGGTCTGTCCCTTTCGGGGATAGACATGGTCCAGCGTGGTGCGGTCTTCCGCGATGTCCGTTCCGCAGTACGCGCAGACGGGGCCATACTGATTGATGAGCCACTCACGGTGGGCATCCATCGAACGGCGGCCGAGATTGCGGGCACGGGTCGGCGGGGGGGAAGACGGGGGACGACGATTAGCACGTGACACGAACGATTCCTTCAGTGAGACAGTCGAGCGACAGGGTACAGGGTATCCCTCCGCGGTGAGTAGTGCGACTGTAATCTAGGCAGATGGAGCATTGCCTGACTAGTCCCATGGGAAGTATCGTGCCACGGCAGGCAGGTGGCAGGACAAAGAGGGCTGAGTGACCGCTGACCCCTCCCCAGACCCGGAAGCGTCTCCGATGTCCCAATTCCAGAAGCTCACCCCCGTCCTGCTGGTCGAAGCCATCCCTCCCTGCCTGCCATTCTGGACCGAACGCCTGGGCTTCACCAATGTGGCAGAGGTCCCCGGGCCAGATGGCCTCCCGCAGTTCGTGATCCTGGTGGGCGACGGGATCGAGATCATGTACCAGACCTGGGCGGCGGTCGCGGCCGAATCCCCCTCCGCGGCTGCCACCACGCGCGGACACTCGATCGCTCTGTTCCTCGAGGTCGCCGACCTGGATCGAGTCGAAAAGGCACTCGCAGGGATTCCGCGCGTCACCGAGCGGCACACGACGTTCTACGGGATGGACGAGGTGTCGGTCCGGGAGCCGGGCGGAGCGGTAGTGACGTTTGCGATGAAAGTTGGGGGGTAGGCGGTTGGGCGCGACCGAAGCGCCATGGGAGCGGCAACGCCGCGACCCGGCGCGAGGGAGTGGCGGTTGGGCGGTTGGCGTAGGGAAGATCGCCTTCGGCTGACGGCTGCCGGCTG
>JBDTMI010000087.1:0-10756 GCA_039934355.1 Gemmatimonadales bacterium | reverse complement strand
GGGCGATCGGGCGATCGGGCGATCGGGCGATCGAATATTGTCATCCTGAGCGCAGCGAAGGGTCTCCTCACCCCGACACCGGACTCAGGCCTCGGCTCCGGCCACATCAGATCCTTCGGCCCTGCGGGCCTCAGGATGACAGTGCTCTGCTCTCTCTCGCCGACCGCCTATCGCCAGCCTGTCCTCCCCCCGCCCCACCTCTTCCACCCCCAGTACACCGGCAGCCCCGTCAGGATCACGCCGATGTCGACGGCGAACGCGCCTGGCTCCGAAACCAGGTAATTCCCCAGCAGGAAGACTGAAGCGAGCAGGAAGATGGCCGGCACGACGGGGTAGCCCCAGGTCCGGTACGGCCGCGGCAGCTCCGGCCTGGTGCGACGCAGAATGAAGACCGAGCCGACGGCCATCGCGTAGAACGGCCAGATGCCGATGACGAATTGATCGGCCAGCTCGGTGAAGGTCCGCACCAGCACGAACAGCACGCCGAGCCCGCCCGCGAGGAGGATCGCCGCGGTGGGGGCACCGGTCTTGGCATCAACTCTGGCGATCGTCGCCGGGAACAATCCGTCGTCCGCCATCGCGAAGAAAATGCGCGGGGCCGTCATCATGGAGCCGTTCAGCGTACCGAAGGTGCTGACCGCCACCGCGGCCGACACCGCGATGATGCCCGCCGAGCCGACCAGCAGGCTCGCCACATCCGCCGCCACGAGTTCGGCCTGCTTGAGCTGCGCCATCGGGATGAGATACAAATAGACCAGACTGGCGCCGAGGTAGAGGACGACGACCGTGGCGGTGCCGATCAGCAGGGCGCGCGGCAGATTGCGCGCCGGGTCCTTGACCTCCCCGCCGATGAACGCGAGGTCCGCCCACCCATCATAGGCCCAGAGAATCGAGACCATCGCCAGCAGGAACGGCGAGGTGGCCACCGGCGCACGCTGCGCCAGCATGGGACCCACGCCCAGCCCGTGGCCCAGCGTGAACCCAAGCAGGATCAGGAGTGCCAGCGCTCCGACCTTGAACACCGTGCTCAGGTTCTGCAGCAGCGCGCCGCGCCGGATACCGTAATAGTTGACCGCGGCGACGACGATGATGAACACCGCGCCGAGCAGTTGATCGGCCCGGACCGGGAGACCCCACGGCGCGGTGTCAGGACTGAGCCCCACCGTGCGCAGCGAGTAGGCTGACGCCGTGATGCCGATCGCCCCGTACGCGCCCGGTCGGATGATCAGCAGCTCGGCCCAGCCAAAGAGAAAAGCGGGCAGCGGACCAAACCCCTCCCGCACGAAGACGTAGACGCCGCCACTGCGGGGAAAGGCCGCCGCCAGCTCCGCGTAGGTCAGCGCCCCACAGAGGGCCACGACGCCGCCGATGACCCAGGCCAGGAGGAACAGCGGCACGTCTTCGATTTTCTGGGCGACACCGGCCGGGGTCCGGAAGATCCCGCTGCCGATGGTGGAACCGACCACGACGGCGACGGCGCTCCAGAGACCGAGCCGGCGGGAGAGGCGTTCTCCCCACGGATCCGGGGCTTCGATAGCGGGCATCAGGGGAGGGAAGTGAGGGCAGACGGGCCGGCCGAAGGTCCTAAGTTGCTCCCGTCCGCCGCGCTTGACAACCCGCTCCCCAAACCCGTTCTTTGTGCCCGGCGCGACTGCCGCCCGGCAGGTTCCTTCATTAATAGACCTGCGAAGGCGGGCGGGGACGCCTGCCCTACCCACATTGCAACGAGTCTCTCCGATGACCTCCCAGGTCGGCCTTGGCGCACAGCTCTACCGCCGGATCGCGCTGCTCGCGGCCGGTCTTGCCATCGGGCTGATCACGCTGGGCGGGGTGGTCCGGATCACCGGCTCGGGGATGGGCTGTGGCGATCATTGGCCGCTCTGCAACGGCCGGCTCTTTCCCAACCTGGCCGACACCCTGGAAGTGATCGAATGGAGCCACCGCTGGGTGGCGGCGCTGCTGAGCGCGGCCGTCGTGAGCCTCGCGGTCATCGCCTGGAAGCGGCACCGGACCGACGCCTTCCTCCGGAATCCTGCCCTCATTGCCGCAGTACTGCTGGTGCTCCAGGTGCTGCTCGGTGCGGTCACCGTCAAGCTGGGGACCGCCGCCCCGGCCGTCGTGATCCATCTCGGCAACGCCATGTTGCTCCTCGCCGCCCTCACCGTGGCCGTGCTGCGCTCGGGTGAGCGACTGAGCGGCCTGTCGAGCGTGGTCGGCCCGGTGGCGCGCGGCCCGATTGCCGCCGTCGCGCTCTCCTTCATCGTGGTGCTTTTCGGGGCGCTCGTCGCCAACTACGACGCCGGCCTCTACTGCCTCGGCTTCCCGCTCTGCGCCGGCACGCTGCCGCCACCGCCCACCTGGCAGGGCAAGCTGCAGTGGGCGCATCGGCTGTTCGCCTTCCTGCTGGTGGGTCATACGATCGGGCTGGCGATGGGCGGGCGCCGCAAGCAGGGCGACGGCGTCAGCGAATATCGGCGGTCGGCGTGGATCCTCGCACTCCTGGTCCTGGCGCAGATCGGTGTCGCCGCCTCGATGATCCTGCGGCTGCTGCCGACCAGCCTGCGGGCCGCGCATCTCTTCGTCGGATCGCTGATCTGGGTTGCGACGCTGGTGCTGGCGTTCCGGAGTCGGAGGCTGGGGGAGGTAATGGACGGTCAGGCGGTTAGGCGGTTGGACGAACAGGCGATTGGGCCGTTGGAGGATCAGGCGGTCGTACCCCGTCCCTCGATCGCCCGCGATCTCATCACCCTGACCAAGCCGCGCATCATCTCGCTGCTGCTGCTCACCACCGTCGCCCCGATGTACATCACCGGGCAGGGCGTGCCTTCCATCTCGCTCGTGCTCTGGGTGCTGCTGGCGGGATATCTGATGGCCGGTGGCGCCAACACCGTCAACATGTGGTTCGACCAGGATATCGACCAGTTGATGTCCCGCACCAAGCTCCGCCCCATCCCCTCGGGACGTATTCCCGGCTGGGTGGCGCTCACCTTCGGGCTGACGCAGGGGGCGGTGGCGTTCTGGCTGTTCTGGCACTTCGTCAATCCGCTGAGCGCGTGGATGGCACTGAGCGGCTACATGTTCTACGTCATCATCTACACCATCTGGCTCAAGCGGCTCTCGTCACAGAATATCGTGATCGGTGGCGCGGCTGGCGCCTTCCCGCCGCTGGTGGGATGGACCGCGATGACCGGTTCCCTCGACCTCGCGGCACTCTATCTCTTTGCCATCATCTTCTTCTGGACCCCGCCCCATTTCTGGGCCCTCGCGCTGATCAAGCGGCAGGACTACGCCAAGGCCGGGATTCCCATGATGCCCGTCGTTGTGGGCGAGCACTGGACCAAGGTGCAGATGCTGGCCTACACCCTCATGCTGATCCCGCTCACCCTGATGCCGAGCGTCTTCGGTGCCCTCGGCCTCTTCTACGCCGGGGCGGCGCTGCTGCTCGGCGGTCGCCTGCTCTGGCTGGCGATCAAGGTGCTGCGCGAGACCGGAGTCAGTGCCACGACGTGGAAGATGTACAAGTTCTCGCTGCTCTACCTTGCTCTGCTCTTCACGGCGATGGGCATCGACCGGGCCGTTCCCTTCGGGCATGGGTTCGAACGGACACCGGTGTTGATTCTGGATCGGCCGGAGGGAGAGGCGATGGCGCCGATGGAAGGGATGGCGCATTAGTTGGGAGCAGGGAGTAGGAAAGCGGCTAGGAGGAAGACCTGTAGTTTGGTGGGGCAGGCGTCCCGCCTGCCCCACGATGGTAGCTTAAGCTCTGCTTATCTTGTGTTCATGACTGCTCCTGCAACACCGGGATCCCCCACCCCCGCACCCCGCCGCGGCATCCCCTCCCCCACCCCGCTCAAGCGGCTGTTGCCGCTGATCCGACCGCACCGCACTGCCCTCATCATTGCCTCGCTCTGTCTGGTGCTCGGCGCGGCCCTGAGCCTCGCCATGCCACTGGTGATGGGCCGATTGCTCGACGTGGCCTTTGGGCGAGGTGGCCGGGCCCTGCTCGACAAGATCGCGCTGGGGCTGTTCGGGATCGTGATCATCCAGGCCGGACTCAACTACGTCCAGGCCTACCTGCTCGCCGCGACGGGCGAACGGGCCGTGGCGGGGCTGCGGCGCACCCTCTTCGCCCGGCTGCTGGCCCAGCCGCCCGGGTTCTTCGCCGAGCGGCGGACCGGAGAGCTGACCAGCCGCCTGACCACCGATATCGCCCAGTTGCAGGGCATCGTCAGCCACCAGATTGCCGAATTCTGTCGGCAGATCCTCAGCCTGATCGGCGCGATCATCCTGCTCGCCCTGACCCAGCCGAGGCTTACCCTGACCGCCCTTGCCGTCGTCCCGATCGCGGTTGGCACCGCCTTCTTCTTTGGCCGGCGCCTGCGGACCATGTCGACCGGTGTGCAGGACCGGATCGCGGAGAGCACCGCGGTGGCGGAAGAGGCCTTCAGCCAGATCCGCACGGTGCAGAGCTTTGCCCAGGAGGGATGGGAGAGCGGTCGGTTCTCAGACCGGGTGAGCTCGGTGGTGGCTGCCGCCGTTGCCCGCGCCAAGGTGCGCGGGGTGTTCTTCGCCGCGCTCACCTTCGCCGGCTTCACGGCCGTGGTCATCGTGCTGTGGCAGGGCGGCGTGCTGGTGACGGAGGGAAAGCTGACCGCCGGATCGCTGTTCACCTTCCTGATGTACACCATCACGATCGCCGGTGCGGTGAGCTCGCTGGCCTCCTTTTTCAGCGCCTATCAGGAGTCGGTCGGCGCGGCGGAGCGGGTCTTCCAACTGGTTGAGCAGCCGAGCAGTGTCACTGATCCCGCCGACCCCCAGCCGCTGCCGGCCAAAGTGGAGGGGCGCCTCACGTTCGAGTCGGTCGGCTTCCAGTATCACCCCGGTGCCAACGCCCCCTGGGCCATCCGCGACTTGAATCTGGAGCTGGCGCCGGGAGAGGTCGTGGCGCTGGTTGGTCCCTCCGGTGCGGGCAAGACGACGATCGCCTCCCTGCTCCCCCGCTTCTGGGATGTGACCAGCGGCCGGATCCTGCTCGACGGCGTGGACATCCGTCGGCTGCGGCTGTCGGACCTGCGTCATGTAATTGGGGCGGTGCCGCAGGAGCCGGCGCTGTTCAGCGGCACGGTGCGGGAGAACATCGCCTATGCTCGGCCCGACGCGTCGCTGGAGGCAGTCGAAGCAGCTTCGCGCGCCGCCCATGCCCACGAGTTCGTGGAGCGGCTGCCGCTGGGCTATGAGACGCTGGTGGGCGAGCGGGGCATCAAGTTGTCGGGCGGTCAGCGCCAGCGCATTGCGCTGGCGCGTGCCATCCTCAAGGACCCCCAGGTCCTGATCCTGGATGAAGCCACCAGCAGCCTGGACACCGAGAGCGAGCGGCTGATCGAGGATGCGCTGGAGCGGCTGCTGGTGAACCGGACCACGCTGATCATCGCCCACCGGCTTTCGACGGTGCGCCGGGCGGACCGGCTCGTGGTGCTGGCCCAGGGAAAGATCGTGGAACAGGGGACCCATGCGGTGCTGCTGGCGCAGGGGGGGCTGTACGCCCGGCTGTATCAGCAGCAGTTCCGGGAGGGGGATCTGCTCTTCGCCGCCGCGGGAGCGGAGACGGTGCCGAACCAATAGCTCAGCCCGGTACCCCATCCATGTCCTGGCGTGCTACCGCCGCGAGTCGTTCGAGGCAGCCGGAACCGCCCAGACCCAGGACAGGGAGCGACACCCCTTCCCGCTCCGATTCAGCGAGCCAGATCAGCACCAGCAGCCACGCCTCGAGGGTTGAGAGCCGGGGAAGGCAGTGGCGTTTGAGCGCCCGGCGCACGGCGTGGCAGGAACGCTGCCCGTCCGCTTCGCGTCCACTACTTCCCTGACAGCGGACCCTCCGGCCGTCGAACACCCCGAACCGAGTCCGGTGTCCGGATCTCACAGGTTCACGGTGACCAATACCGGGAATGCCTCCGGTACTGCCACACTCTCCTGCACCACCACTGCTGGGCTGACCTGCTCGGTGCACCCCATCAGCCGGACGCTGGCCGCCGGACTGTCGGCAGAAGTCGAGGTCGACTATTCCGTGGCCAGCGGCACGCTGATCGGTTTTGTGTATCAGACATCTTCGGCTGGCGGTGCGGCTCAGTTCAAGATTGTCGCGACTTGAGGCAGCGCTTCCCCAGGCGGGTGCGGCCCAGCGGGGGCTGTCAGGTGACCTGCTTGATCGAGGCGCTCAGGCGGTCAAACAGAACGGCCCCCGGCGTTTGCCGGGGGCCGTTCGCTGTAACTGCATACTGGAACTACTGGCCTACGATGTCGATCGTCACGGTGCCGGTGTTCTGCGCCGCACCAGTGAAGTCCGCCAGCGCCAGGAAGTAGGTTCCCGCCGGCAGCGTGGTGGTGCAGGACTCCGGATGTGCCGTGGCGCCGGAACCATTGGCGTCGCAGGCAAAATCGCCGACCTGGTCAGCGCCGGAGGCATCGATGAAGTAGCCGCCGAGGTCGGCAGTGTTACCCCAGTTGATCGTGACGTCGAAGGTCCGGTCGCCGGTGAGGACGAACTGGTAGAACTTGCAGTGGTTACCGATGCTCCCGCACTCGGGGGCAGCGAAGAACTGGCCACCGTCCTGCACGCCGCCGGTGTGCCCGGCGAGCGGGATGGTGATCAGCGGCGCAGTGGCGATGGCGTCGGTACCCGTTAGCGTGGTCACTGTGGCGCCGACCGTCGCCGTGGCGGAGGTCGTCGTGCTGAAAGGCACGGTTGTGAGGAAGTCGAGCGCCACGTCATTGACCGAGATCACGCCGCTGGCCCCCGCCTGGTGAGTACGGAAGACCAGGGAGTTGCTGTCCGCCGCCACACTGATCGTCGCCTGGTCATCGGTCCCGAAGCTGACCGTCGCGGTCGGCAGGAACTTGATCCCCGCCGGTGCCGTGACCGTCACGAGATCATTCACGTTCGGGGTGCCGTTGGACAGTCCGATCGTGATGTTCGTGACTGCGGGTGTCGTCAGAACACCGGCGCTGGTCGAGGAGAAGCTTCCGAGGCTCGGTGCGTAGGTGAGAATGAGATCGGAAACGGTGACTGAGCCGCTGATGCTCGGACCGACGACGAACGAGATCTGGGTGCTGTCGGGTGAAATCCCCAGGCTGACTGTTGCGCCACCCGGGGCGCTAACGACTGATGCAGGCGTGAACAGGAAATTGGCCGGGGCAGTCGCGGTAACGGTATCGCCGGCGTTGGCAGCTGCGGTGGACAGGGTGATGGCGCTGGCCGCCGATGGGGCGATTCGGGTGCGGATCGTGAGGGCCTTGCCGCCCGCAGTCACGGTGAAAGTCGGGGTCCCAAGCGTGCCGGTGGAGGTCACGAAATACTGGACCCGGGTGGGATTGGCCGGCTTGACCAGGTTGCCGTTGGTGTCCCGCACCAGGTTGAAGCTGGAGTCCTCGACGATGGTCAGCCCGGGGTCGATCGTCCCCAGGGTGAAGTTCCCCGCCAGCCGGTTTCCCTGGGCGTCGACCGCCTCGATCCTCACGATCGCCGTACTGTCCGACGCGATGAAGAGCGCCGATGGGGTGGCGATCAGGTGGTCGATGCCATTGCGGAGGGAGTCCGTCGGATCTCCACTGCAGGAAACGGTGGCGAGGGCGGCGGCGAGCACTACCATACCACGTGTCACACGGTTCATGACGGTGTACCTCGTGTCAGAAGTCAGTAACTTGAGCACCGCTCAACTGGAACGGGATCCTGTTTGTCCCCAGCGACTGTGGTCCAGACCAGTGCTGTCTGGTGTTCAGCGTTCGGATGCTTCACCGAACAGGTCGATACCAAGCCAGCGACTGATGTCCTGCAGGGCCTGGCCGCCCAGGATCTCCCGATACCCGGGTCGTGCTGTTTCCCGGAGGTCATTCGTTGCGAGCAGGTTGTACGCACCGAAGCCGGTTCGATCCGCGAAAATATAGTACAGGTCTCTCCCACGCTGATAGCGCCAGACCTGGTAGGGTGGAGCGGTCCCATCAGGATTCCGCCGGTCGAGCTCATCCCCAGGTTGACCATATCGGACGAAGATCCGTCCCCGATCCGTGCGCCAGCCCGGCGCGGGATTCCGGCCACTGGGGGTGTAGCGCTTGTTGGCTTCCTCCACCCCGCTATAAAAGGCCTCCCGCATTTCGTTGCGCAGGGTTCCCGGCGAGGGATCGCGGCTCTGCCAGAATCGGGAGAGAAATTCCCGTTTGGCCTTCAACGACAGCGTGGTCTGGTACACCGCCAGCGACTCGGGACTGGCCATCAGGATCAGGGGGGCCTCGGCCACATCCAGCTGGTCCGAGTTCATAGTCCCGAAGAATCCTTCGTCCGTCTGTTTCACGGCGGCGAGCCGCTCCCCTTCACGTCGCAGCGATTCCTCGAAGTCGGCCATGACGAACTGGTCCGAGCGTTCTTCCTTCCGCCCTCCCAGATCGATCACGACGGTCAGCGTGTAGCTGCCGGCTGGGAGGCCAGCGAGGTCCAGCTGGCCCTTGAGAATCGCCCCATCGGCCGCAACCCGAATCGGTGTTGCCCGGGTGGTGATCAGGGCCGTTCCGTCCCCATCCACCACCCGAACCTGCATCGTCCCGGAATCACCGGTTTCGGAGTAGGCCTCCACCAGGTAGAAGGCTTTGCTGCGGTCCGGTGTCAGTCTGAGCCGGGTGGTCGAGGTCACCAGGGTGTTTCCCCAGCGGCGTTCGCCCACGCGCGGCATGGTGTCTCTGCCCGTTGCGATGCGCATCTCAGGCGAAAGAACGAGGTCCGACGCACTGGGAGCCTGCTGCCACGCGGTGATGTCCGCGCCGGTGTTATACTGCCGCCCCGAAACGGAGTCGGTCACCGTGACTTCGACCCGGTAGTTACCGGGCTGCAGTGAAAAGTCGAGCGTTTCCAGCGACACGGCTCCTGCCACGCGCAATCTTGAATTGGCCCGGCCAGACCAGTCTTGTCCGTCCAGCTGCTTGCCGGTCTGATCCGTGATCCGAACCCCAATCCCGTACCGCAGCTCTCCACCGGCCCCCGGTTGCTCCAGGAGGAGATACGGGATTTCGACCAGTGCGGTCACCAGCGTGGCGCTCGGATTCGGCCGGTAGAACCGAAAACACCGTAGTGAGAGCACCGGTCCGGACTGTGCTTCCGTATGGCTGACTATACCAAGGGCGATTACTGCTGTCAGGATCGCCCTCTTCGTCCAGGATCCCATTTCCATCCTTGCATTCGGCGCGCCCCGTCGGGGCGCGCCGGCGGAGTTGCGGCTTACCAGCCGAGACCGAAGCTGACGAAGTGCGTCGGGCCCAGGATGCCCAGATACTTGAACGCGTAGTCCACGCTCAGGTTGAAGTTCCCCTTGCCGTACATGAGCCCGCCGCCCGCGGCGAGACCATGCAGATTCTCCTCGTCGCTCAGCGCGGTCGGCAGTGTGGACGGCTGCAGATTGTTAGCCGCGACCAGGGAGTAACTGCCCCGGAGTGCGGCGGAGAACGCCGATCCGCCCAGATTCTGGGTGAGCAACTCGGCGCCTCCGGAGAACCCGGCCTTGCTGTTGTTTGGCTGGTTGAAATCCGACAGCAGTGTCAGCTTGTTGCTGCCACCCGTCAGAACGTCGTAGGCCAGCCCTACCCGGAAGGTCGTGGGCAGTGGGTAGGACTTGGTGCGGAACTGGGACGGCTGGGGAATGCTCGGGACCCCCGCTTCCCCGGGCAGCGGGGTGCGTGGCGTGCCGCTGTTCAGTGCGTTGCCGCTGTAGCCGATGTTCGTGCCCAGGTTCGACAGCACGAAGGAGAACTTGATCGGGTGGCCGTTGAGCGCGGCGTGGAAGTTTGTGCCGAAGTCGACGGCGAACGCCCGGCCGCTGGCGTCACCCAGGTTGTCGCTGATGTATTTCGCCGTGAGCCCCGCCGAAAAGCGATCCGAGAAGTTCTGGGCGTAGGTGAGGCCGAGGAACGTCTCGCTCACACTGTAGGTGGCGCCATTGCCGTCCGGCTGATCCACCGTGTACACCGGCTGGTCCTTGAAGCCGAAGGTGCCGAGCTGGACACCAAAGGTCTTGGACCCGCCGCTGAACGGGAAGGCGAGGCCGCCCCAGCTGTAGCGCGTGCCGGCGATATAGTCGTAGGTACCGACCATGACACCGGGGCGCGTCATCAGCGCCGCTCCTGCCGGGTTGTAGTAGAGTGCACTGACGTCGCTGGCGATCGCGGTGAACGCACCGCCGAGGGCAGCGCCGCGAGCGCCCGCTCCGAGGAGCAGGAATTCGGCGGAGGTCGTGCCGTAGGGCGTGTTGTCCTGATTGGTGCTCTGGGCGACGAGCCCGGAAGCCGTTCCACCGATCAGGGCCGCTACGAGAACCACGCGCGGGGAAAGTGAGAGATGCATGTCGTCCGTTCTCCTGGCTGCGGGGGACGCGGGGCATGTGCCCCGCGTCCGTCGAGGACTATTGGGCAAAGTTGACGATGGTCATGCGCCCGACACGGCGCGCCGTGCCACCGCTTACTCCGTTGGCCTCGATGTGGTAGAAGTACACCCCACTGGCCACGACCTGATTGTTGCGGTTTCGGACATTCCATGTCTCGTCACCACCGAAGGTGGCGGAGTTGTGTTCCAGGATGTTCACCAGGATGCCGCTGGATGAGTAGATCCGGATGATGGCACGCTGGGGCAGATTCACGAACTTGATCACCTTGTTGTCCGTGCTCTGCTCGAACTCATTGGTGACGTAATACGGGTCCGGCACCGTGTGCACCGCCTTCA
>JBDTMI010000086.1:0-11260 GCA_039934355.1 Gemmatimonadales bacterium | reverse complement strand
GGTTGCGCGACTCGTAACGGTCAAGGCCTGCGACATCTTTCTCCGCGCCTTCAGTGCCTGTCGCGGGCTGCCGGTCCAGGCGGCCATCGTCGGGGATGGACCCGAGCTGGGCAAGATGGAGGCGCTGCGGGCTGAGCTGGGGCTGGAGGAGCAGGTGAAATTCTGCGGCCCCCGCCCGCAGGCCGGTCGCCTCTTCCCCGCCTTTGACGGCTTCGTGCTCAGCTCGCGCAGCGAAGGCACCCCGATCACCCTTCTGGAGGCCATGGCCGCCGGCGTACCGGTGGTGACGACCGCCGTCGGCGGCATCCCCGATGTGGTGTCGCCCAACGAGGCACTGCTGGTCCCGCCTGAGGATCCCGAAGCGCTCGGCCGCGCGATCCGGCAGCTGATTGACGACCCGGCTGCGGCGCGGAGCCGGGCGCAGGCTGCCTCCCGGCGACTCACCGATGAATTCGGAGCCGAGCGATGGCTGGCCAGTCACGAGACCATGTACCGAAGCATTCGGAAACGCCGATGAGCGAGCTCTCCCTCCCCCAGCGCGCCGCCCGTTCCCTCGCGGCCCGCTGGCGCACCCTGCTGGCGCACCCCGCATTCAATCCGATCGGTCGCGCGGAGCTGGAGCACGAAGTCGCCGGTGGGCATCCTGCGGGGAGCCATCGTGAACACCTGGTGGAGGCGGTCGATTGGCTGGTGCGAGCCCAGAGTGCCACGCCCGATGATGGCATCGCGCGGGGGTACAGCGTGTTCTACAGTCCCTACTTCCGGAGTCGGGGCTGGCAACCCTCCTACCCCGAGACGACCGGCTACATCATCCCGACGCTGCTTGAGGCGGCGCATCATCTGTCGCGATCCGAGCTGGTCGAGTGTGCGCTGCGTGCCGCGCGCTGGGAAATTGCCATTCAGCTTCCCGGCGGTGCGGTGCAGGGCGGGGTGATCGGGGAGGGACGCACGCCGGCCATCTTCAACACCGGCCAGGTGATGCTGGGCTGGCTCGCGGCGTACGAAGCGACCGGTGACGTCCAGTACGCCGACGCGCTGCGTCGAGCGGGCAACTTTCTCGTCTCCGCCATGGATGCCGACGGGCGATGGACCACCGGCGAGTCCGACTTCGCCCGCAAGGACGCCACCCTCTACAATGCGCGGGTGGCGTGGGCCATGGCCGAGGCCGGATCGGCGCTGGGCGAACCACGTTTCACCGACGCGGCGGCCCGCAACCTCCGCATGGTGGCGAGCCAGCAACTGCCCAACGGATGGTTTCCCAACTGCTGTCTCAGCGATCCAGTACGACCGCTCCTGCACACGATCGCCTACACGATCCGCGGCTTGCTGGAAGGCGGCCGGGTGCTGCAGGACGCCGCTCTCCTCGGCGCGGGGATTCGTGCCGCCGAAGCCCTGCTGCCGGTCCCGCGGGCGGATGGGTGGATGCCGGGGCGGTACGCCCAGGATTGGCGCGGAGCGGTGCAATGGAGCTGCCTGACCGGTGAAGCGCAGATGGTCAACAACTGGATCCGGCTCGGCATGATCACCGGCGAGTCCCGCTGGTCCGAACCGGTCGACCGGGTGCTGACGTTCGTGAAGCGGACCCAGAATCGGACCAGCGCTGATCCGGGACTGCGCGGGGGGATCAAGGGCTCCGCCCCGATGAGCGGCGGCTACGGGACCAACGAGATCCTCAACTGGGCCACCAAGTATTTCGCCGACGCGCTCATGCGCGATGATCAGCGCACCGGCGGCACCCTCGAAGCACGGGGAAACGGCATCCATCGCCTGGCATGACGGCGCCGGGTCGACTCAGGGCACCTGGTATACCCGCCACTCCCCGTGCTGGTATCGTACCGGCCAGGGATACTCCGCCGGGCTGACGATGTAGCCCGCGCCCATGCGGTGGGCACACGCCAGCAGCTCGTCGGCGCCTCGCGCCCGATAGGCGCGGTCGAACCATGCCCCATCAATCCGCTCGCCCTCAGTTGCCACCATCGGGCCCACCACACACTCCAGCCGATCCCGCCACTCCGCCACCCGGTCATAGGGGATGGCATCCCACGATACCACCTGTGCCCGCTGCGACAACAGAAAGGCATCCTTCCGCGCGGGAGGAGTCAGGGTCAGCGCATTCGCCGGTGTGTTCGCGGCTAACCACTGAAGTGCCTGGCCGGCGTCGTCATCCGGCTGCCCGCCCCGGGATTGCCGGATGTTCCACTCCGAGCCCACCCGTTCGAGCGGATTGCCCGGGACGAGGAACGCCCCCAGTGCCATCGCCGCTGCCACCAGCGGGAATCCCCGAATCCGGAAGTCGAGGCAGAGCCGGACCAGCACGAAGCAGAGCCCCAGCGCGGCGAGCGGCGGCAGGAGACGGAAGGGAAAGATCTGGAGCAGGCTCCATTGTTCCGCCACGCGTGCCGCGTAGCCTCCAAGAAAAACCAGGCTCAGCCCCGCGAGCATCCCGCCGAGAAAGCGCCATCCCGGTTCGCGCCGCCTGACGGCGAGCAGCAGCACCGAGCCGACCGAGAGCGCCAGCCCGGTGAGCGGGCGGATCCCGAAGCGGACGGCATCGAGATGCCACGGCATCCGGTCGAGCACCAGCAGCCGCCACGACTCCTCGGTGATGCCGGGACCTCGCAAGAACGGCAGGATGATGAACACGCCGGGGAGCGCCGCCAGCGTGGCCCACCCCACCACGATGGCGATGCGTCGGGGTTCCCGCCCGAGCATCAGCAGCCCGCCGAGCAGCGCGGCCCCGGCCTGCAGGCCCACCGAGGCGTGGAGCGTGAACGTGAGGCCGAGCAGCAGCCCGCCGGCGCGATCGCGATCGGCGAGGAGTCGGTCGACGGCCCACACCAGGCAGCCATAGGCGGCAACCTTCGCCTCCATGGTGCCGATGATCCACTCCCCTCCCACCAGCGCCTGACCGGTGACGAGCCAGAGCGCGATCGCCGCGCCGGCCGCTGGCGCCGTGAGCCCGAGGTGACGACCGACGCGGAGCAGCCCCGCCAGAATGACGAGGCAGCCGAGGATCCGTCCCAGCCAGCCGACGGCGACGAGGGGGAGGACCCGCATGGCGCCCGCCGTGACCCAGTTGAACACCAGGTGCTCGCGGCCCCAGTCGTGAAAGGTCCAGTCGCCCGGCAGAAAATCGGGGTGGGCGTTGTGCCACGGCGCGAGGAGGTAGATCAGCTCGTTGCCGGAGGGGATGCGTGGGGGCATCAGGATCATGCTGATCCCGAACAGCGCCAGCAGCACGGCGCCCGATACCAGCCGATCGCGCCTGCGACGGGGCGACTCTGGCGCATCCTGCGATGGGCGGGTGTCAGGCGCGGTCATCGGGTCATCCGGAGCCGGCGGAGGTCGAAGCGCGTCGTCACGCGGGTCTGGTCCAGCAGGGGAAATATCGTGGCGCTCACGGCCCACCACGGTAGCGATAAAGGTAGCGGGGCCACCGCGCGACGGACCGATGCGGCAGCCGGATGAGCGCCTTGAAGCGGTCGCCCAGATCCTGATCGAGCACGTAGGTCGCGGCGAGGCCCCGGAGCACGGGTTGGGATTCCTCGACGGGCGCGTCAGTGAGCAGCCACGCCTCTCCCGCAGGGTGGAGGATCGGTTCGAGCAGCGCGAGGGCCCGCGCACTGTCGGCCGCCGTCCGCCGCGGGCCGCGGATCATGTCGTCGAGCGCCACCCAGTTGATCGCGGGATAGAGTTGACGCCCGCCCGGCAGATAGCCGAGCGACGGCGCGCAGACGGTGCCCGGAAGGTGATCGATGAAGCTGGCGAAGTCCCGCCCCGCGGCTCCGGCCTCCCGGGAGACGGCGACGGGACGGGGGTCGTAGAGCAGCAGCAGGAACGAGCCAGCCAGCACCAGCTGGGTCAGGGCCCCCTGCCGCCGATTCTCTTCCGATCGGCTGGCAGCGTGGATGGCCGGCATGGCCACCACGATCAGCCAGGTCCCGAACGGGATGAACACGTTATCCGAAGATCCCCGGTCGAGCGCGCCCATCACGGCGCTGAGCCCGGCGGCGAGCAACTGCACCGTCCAGAGATCGTCCTTGAGCTCGGCCTGCCCGATGCGGCTGACCAGCCACCCGAAGGAGGCGAGAAAGAGCAGGGGGAACGACCGGGCGGTGTACAGCGTTAGCCGGAGCATCGCATCCACGCTGAACTCGCTCCACCCGCTGGGCAGTTGCCAGGTGAAGTACAGGAACTGGTCGCCGAAGAGGGCTCGGCCCCCCAGGAAATAGAGGGCGGGTCCGAGCGCCATCACCACCAGCCAGGAGGGCCATGCTCTCCGGAGGCCGTGGCGCCAGGTGAGCCAGAAGAGACCGCCGGCGGCAAAGAGTGCCCCGTGCTGCTTGACCCAGAAGGCCAGCACCAGCAGCAGCATGGCGACGACGTCGCCCCGCCAGCTCCGCGCCCGGGCCAGCAGCCAGGTCGCGAACAGGCAGAGGAAGAGCATCAGGCCATCACCGCGGGCGCTGTCGAGGTGAGCGTCGAGGGCCGGATAGGCGGCGGCGAAGAGTCCCACCGTCACGAAGCCCCACCAGCGGCTGCCGGTGCTGGCGCGCACCCGGAGGTAGAGCACCACCATGCAGCCGACGACGACCACCATGCTGAACAGCCTGAGGGGCGGCAGGGCCGGACCGAACAGTCGAACGATCGGCCAGGCCACGAGGTAATAGCCGGGGTTGTACACGAACGGCACGAACTCCGCCGAGCCCGCGGGATAGAGCGGTTGGTGTGTCACCAGTCGCATGATGTGCTGCACCATTCCGCCCTCGAGGATCTCCAGGTCGAGGGGAAACTGCAGGTGATTGGCGAAGAGACAGGCGAGCAGCAGGAGCTGGCTGCCGGCCCACGCGACGATCAGGGCGGGGCCGATCGCGGCGAGACGCGTGGGAGACAGCCGCGTCATTGGGCGCATCGGGAATCCAGCAGGCCACGGGTGACGAGGGCGTCCATGATCGCGTGGGCGGCAGCGCGATGTCCCTCAGCGGTCCAGTGCCAGGCGGTCGGGAAGTAGAGCGGACGCGCAGGCCAGGCGCGGAGCGACGGGGTGAGATCGAGCGAGGGAATGCCGAGCGAGTCGGCCAGGGCACGGACCAGTCGGGCCGGTCGGGTAAAGTCGAATGGCCCCCGCGCGTCGAGCAGCGATCGGTGCGCTGCGACCTCGGGGGCGAGGGTGTCCACGGCCAGCGCGGCTGGGACGTAGACCAGGAGCAGTTTTGCGCCAATGGCTTGCGTTGCCGCGCCCATGCGAGCCAGGGCTGCGCCGAGCCGTTCCAGCGATTCGGAACTGTAAATCGGGGATGGGCCGGCAACATAGTAGTCGTCAAGCGCGAGTCGGTGCTCCCGGCGGGACAGCGTGCCGGTCACGCGGGCCCGGAGCCAGTCGTCCCAGCGCGCGGTCCGCGTCAGGAGCTGCGAACGCCAGAAGAGTTGCGCCCGCCGAGAACCTGGCGGGGTGAAACCGATCGAGCCCCGCCGCGCTTCCGGACTGAGATTCACCTCGGTGAACTCGTTGACGAAGAACTGGTAGACCACCACGTCGGGTCGGTAGCGGGGCAACAGTTCTTCGAGGGCCGGGGCTTCCTCGGCCGGTCCGTACCCCGTGACTCCCGCATCCACCACCGATACGCCGCGGGGGGCGAGGCAGCGTGAGAGTCGGGTCGAGAGCTGGGCGGGATAGCCGTCGGCATAGGGCAGGCCCTCCGGCATGGTGAAGGCATCACCGATGGCGAGCAGACGGAAGTCACCTGCTGTTCGCTCCCGGGGAACCAGGGGACCGGCGAGGCTGTCGCTGTTGGTGAGGATCGAATAGTCGTAGTCGTTGTAGCGCAGTCGCAATGAGAGATCGGGCCGCAGACCGTACGCCCGCGTGGGGTGCGACAGCAGCGCAGGATACTCGCCCCAGCGGCCTGCCTCCAGCGGGGCGAATCGCACCAGCCCGGCCTCGCCGACGATCACCAGTCCGACGGCGGCGGCGCCTCCCGCGCCGATCGCGATCAGTCGGCTCCCGCCCACGCTCATGAGTGCGCGCATGATAAGCGCCGCGATCAGTCCCGATCCAAGCGCCAGCGTCACCGCCGGTTCAGGGAAGATGAAGAGGTTGAGCAACAGCGCGAGCAGTAGCGCTGGCCGGAAGATACCGACCAGTCCCTGAGAGTAGATGTCGCGCCACTCGGCGAGGCACAGCGCCAGCAGTACGACGCCCGCGGCAAAGGCGACCGGGCGGGAGACGCCGGTTGTTCCGATCAGCACGGCCAGTACGGCGCATGCCGCGATGCAGCTTCCCACCGTGAATCGGCGCCAGGTCGCTGGCGGCCAGGCGGAGAGCGTCGCGATGAGGCGTTCCGTGGCGCGCCGGAGGACCACGGCGGCGGGCACGCACAGCAGGAGTACCGCCAGCGCGGCGACGAGATGGGGTCCGGAGTTTCCCGGCCAGAGTTCGGCAGTCCATTTGAGTGGTGCGTGGTGCAGCAGGTATATCCCGTACGACTCTCGTCCCACCCATTGCAGCACCCGGTCCCCGGCGGACCCGGATGGCGTGAACCGGGACCAGCCCCACAGGAAGAGACCGGTGAGTCCGAGGGTGACCACCAGCGCCGAGCATGGAACCGTGGCCAGGAAGAGCGAGGCGCCGAGCCCCGCGACGTAGAGCAGCGCGGCGGCGGGCAGCAATCGTCGGTCGGTGAGCGGCGCAGCAGCGCCCCGCGCCAGCAGCAGGCGGGCGAGCACCATCCCGGCCGCGAACTCCGCCAGCCGGGCCCCGGCGAACATGCCGGTCAGCCAGTAATACCGCAGGTCCGCCTGCCCCAGCACCACGGCTCGGCTAACGATCGTGATGGCCAGCGTGATGAGGAAGAAGCGGGTGGGTCCGGCCCGGCGGAGCAGCCACGCCAGCGGCGGATAGAGCAGGTAGAGCTGGACGGCGAGCCAGACATACCACCACGCGGGCGCAAAGAAGAAGAACAGCGACGGCGTGGGACGGAAGCCGGCCAGACTGGCCAGGATCCGGGGATCGGCAAAGGTGAGCGAATTGCCCGGCAGGAAGAGTGCGACGGCCAGCAGCACGACGTGCGTCGCGATGAGCAGGGGATAGAGCCGCAGCAGCCGGCGCCGGTAGAACTCCACTGGGGGCTCGTGCCGCTCCCGCTGCAAGGCGGCCCAGGTGAGCCCGAACCCGCTGGCGAGAATGAACACCCCCGGGCCGCTGTCACCCAGCCAGCCGAGGAAGCGAATCAGGGCCAAGGGCCAGGGATGGTCGGCGGGATAGAATTGGGAGAGACGCGTGGCCAGCGGCGGCCAGTTCAGGCCCGGGGCCGTGAACCACGCGCCCGGACCGAATTCCTCGACCAGGTGATTCAGCACGATGGCGAGGAGCGCGCATGCCTTGAGCGGGTCGAGCCAGTCGACCCGTTTCATGAGCTGGTTTCCCCGCTCACATCAGACTGCCGCCCGCGCCGGCCGCGATGCGCACCAGCTTCGACTGGAACCCGCTGGTGCCGGCCGGCGCCCGCACCGGCCCCGGCGCGACGATACCGCACCCGGTCACGCAGGTGCCCGCAATGCGCTGCACTTCGCTGAAGCGCACCTGGTTGAATTCGTCCGGGGCGTACCGCGCGTTCAGGAATTCAACCAGTGCATGCACCTCGTTGGCGACGCCGGTCTCCACCGCGCGGAACCCCTCGGTCACCTCGGCGACCAGCGCCGGAGCCGGGGGAAGCGTGCCCCGACCAATGCCGGCGTAGCCAATGCCGAGGCTGGTGACATCGGTAGCCGCCCAGAGATTGCAGCCGTCGACCACGCCGACGGCTCGCTTCGCCCCACCGAGGATCGCCCGCCGCTCCTCCAGGTACACCCGGTGGGCCGTACACATGATGATCACCTCGGCCGGTCCGACCGCCGCGTGCAGGTCGCGGGTGAAGAGCTCCGACAGTCCGTAGCGCACCAGGTTCTGGTCGGTGGGGTAGACGTATGGGTCGTGGATGGTGACGCGGGCGCCGATGTCGAGCAGTTGGCGCGCCAGCACGAGTGTCGGAGAATTCCGGGTGTCTTCGGAGTTGAAGCGATAGGCGGCACCCATGAGCGCGATCGCCCGCCCATTCAGCGCGCCGAAGGCGCGGGTAGCGAGCGCGAGCGTCTCCGCCGGTGAGTCATCGTTGATTCCGCGGGCGGCCAGGATCAGGCTCCGGCTGGTATCCTGCCGTGCTTCCAGCGCCCGCCACCAGAGGAGGATGCCATCCTTGGGCAGGCAGTGCCCGCCGACACCCACCGTGGGAATCAGCAGGCCACCGCTGGGCACCGCATTCGGATCCGCGGTGGCGCCGTCCTGCTGCTGGATCGCGGCGTTGACCAGGTCACGCAGGGCGTAGAAGTCGACGCCCTGCGCATCACAGTGGCGCACCACTTCTGCCGCGTAGGCAATCCGGACATCCCGATAGGCGTTCTCCAGCGTCTTGACCACTTCGCCGGTCATGCTGTTCGTCGGATGCAGGGTGCCCTGCGTGACGATGTGGCGGTACAGTCGCTCGATGAGTCCGGGGGTGTCGGGGTGCAGCCCCGCGACCACCTTGTCCGACGCCGCCACTCGCTCCACCAGCCGGCCCGGCATCACCCGGTTGGGGCTGTTACCCAGCAGCACGTCGCGCCCCTCGATCAGGCCATGGGTCGCGAAGAGCTCGCGGATCAGCGTCGCCATGGTGGAGGGGGCCAGGGTGGATTCGAAGATCACCAGCGGGATGTTGCCCGCCGGCCGGGTCGTCAGCGCGGCGGCGATACCGTTGAGCGCCTCGAACAGCGGCCCGTAGTCCGGGGCCATGCCGCGCTTGTCGGTCTGGGTGGAGATCAGGATCACGTCGGCGTCGGCGAGCGCGGCGTAGTCGTGCCTCGCCGAGAGGAGGCCAGCCTCGACCGTCTCGGCCACGATCCGGCCCAGGTCCGGCTCGATGCCGCCGATCGGCGAGCGGCCGGCATTGATCGCGCCGACTTTCCAGCCCGAGGTGGGCGAGTTGCGCTGAATGACCGTGACCGTCGCGGGCTGGTCGCCGCCTTCGGTGATCCGCGCATGCGCCAGCATGGCGGCCATCGGCATGCCGACGATCCCGGGACCGACCACGGCGATCTTGCGGACGGTCCAGGCGGTGACGCGGTTGTTGGTCAGCGTGAGGGGCATGTCGTGTTCGGGAACCGGTAGTGGTGGATGGCCGGCGCTAGGCGGTGGGCGGGAGGCGGTGGGTACCCGCCCAACCGCCTAATCGCCTAACCGCCTAATCGCCTAATCGCCTAATCGCCTAATCGCCGTCAATGAAAGTGCGGAACCATAACTCCAGATTCAGCAGCCCCCACAACTGGCGGCTGAACGCGCCTTCGTAGGCCATCAACTTCTCCACTTCGACTGTATCGAACAGGCCCCGCTCGCGGCAGCGCTGGGAGAGCAGCGTGTCGGCAAAGAAGGCGCGTGCCGAGCCGCGGGCCCAGAGGTGCAGGGGCACCGGGAAACCCATCTTGTCCTTGCGGTGCAGGACCGCGTCCGGCAGCAGGTCGCCGATGGCCTGCTTGAGCAGGTGCTTGAGTTCGCCACCCTCGAACTTCATCATCGGCGGGAGGCTGCCCATCAGGTCCGCGAGCCGGTGGTCCAGCAGCGGCACCCGCGATTCCAGCGACGAGGCCATGGTGACCCGATCCTCGACCTGGAGCAGCGCGGGGAGGTTGGTGACCATGTCGTAATGGGTCATCCGGTTGTAGTACGATTGGGTGTCCGGATGATTGAAGACGGTGCGGAATCGTTCGAAGATCGCGTCGCTCTGATAGCTCGCCCGGAACGCCGGGGCGAGCAGCGAGATGGCGCCGCCGCTGCGGTCGATCAGCCGGAAGTAGCGCCGGTCCATCTCTTCGAACAGCCCGGAGCGCCAGAACTGCTGCATCATCGGCGCATACTGCTGCAGCGAGGAGAGGTTGGGCAGGATCGACTGGAGCGAGACGATGTGCTCGCCCTCCTCCGCGGTCTCGTAGATGGCCCCCTTGATGGCCTGCTCGAAGTACGCGACGAGGTAGCGGGCGTACCCGCCGAAGATCTCGTCACCGCCCTGACCGCCCAGCATCACCTTCACGTGCCGGGCCGCGTGGCGGGAGACCATGTACTGCGGAAAGAGGCCCGGCCCGGCCACCGGCTCGTCCATGTGATAGACCAGCATGGGGAGGGTGTCGACGAACTCGTGCTCCGTGGGCGTGATGACGTGCATCTCCGTGTCATAGCGCTCCGCCACCAGGCGGGCCCATTCCGACTCGTCGAACGCCGGCCCCTCCGCGAAGCGCCCGGTAAAGGTCTGCAGCCGCCCGCCGCCGGTCCGCGCCGCCAGCGCGGTGACCAGACTGGAGTCGATGCCGCCGCTCAGGTAGGTCCCGACCGGCACATCGCTTCGCATCTGCAGCCGGACCGCGTCGGCCAGCAGCCATCGCACCTGTTCCAGCCAGTAGCGCTTGGTGTACCGCTCATCGATGCCGAAGCGCGGCTCCCAGTAGCGCACTGAGCGGTGGGCGCCGGTGCTGAGGTCCACGATATGGTACTCGCCGGGCAGCACCTTGTGGATGCCGGCGAACATCGTCCGCTCGCCCAGCACATACTGGAAGGTCAGATACTCCTGCACCGCCTCCATGTTCGCTTCGGCCCGGACATCGGGGTGGGCCAGCAGCGCCTTGATCTCGGAGGCGAAGAGGAGACGATCGGGGGTCGCATGGACGTAGAGCGGCTTGATGCCGAAATGGTCCCGGGCCGCGACGATCTGGCCCCGGCCGCGGTCCCATAGCAGGAAGGCGAACATGCCGTTCAGCCGCCGGACGCACTCCGGACCGTACTCTTCGTAGAGCTGCAGGATGACTTCGGTATCGGACGTCGTGCGGAAGGTGCGCCCCCGCCCGATCAGTTCGGCCCGCAGCTCGACGTAGTTGTAGATCTCGCCGTTGAACACGATCACCGACTGACCGCTGGCCATCGGCTGCTGGCCGGTGCTCAGGTCGATGATCGAGAGCCGCTGGTGCGCCAGCCCCACCGCGCCCTGGACCAGATGCCCCGCCTCATCCGGCCCGCGATGGCGCATCGTGGCGGCCATGCGCAGCAGTGGCTCCGCCTGGACAGGCTGCCCATCGAATCGGATGATGCCGGCGAGGCCGCACATCAGGCGGCTGACCGCTGAGCGCTGAGCGCTGAACGCTCGCTGAGCCCACCCCGCTCCAGTATCGCCCTTGCATGCGTACTCATGTTCACCAGCCG
>JBDTMI010000085.1:0-11307 GCA_039934355.1 Gemmatimonadales bacterium | reverse complement strand
ACCGCCCAACCGCCCCTCCCTCGCGCCGAGTCGCGGCTTCGCCGCTCCTAAGGCGCTTCGGTCGCGCCTAATCGCCTAATCGCCCAATCGCCCAATCCCCTAATACCGCCAACTCAACGTATCCACATCCACCGGGTGATTCTTCCGGATCTGGTCCATGATCCGCGGCACGAACATCTGGGCGTACCGCAGACGAGAATATGCGTTGGGCCTGGTGTGGTCGCCGTTCCAGCAATGCTCGGCGCGCGATTCATAATCCACCTCGGCGTCGGCGGCGGGATTGGTGGCTGACGTCAGCGTCTCTTCCGCCAGGTACACCGCGTTGTTCAGGAAATAGTTGTCGGCTTCGCCCACGTAGATGTGCAGCTTGCCGCGCACCTTCGGACCGAGCGTCGCCCAATCCCGCCGCAGCATCCAGCCAAGATCGTAGTGGTCCCGCCAGAACTGGGCGACCGCGTGATCAATCACGCCGGTGCGCTTGTTCCAGATCGGCTGGGGATAGCCATCCGCGTCGATGGGACTGTACACCGACTGCCAGACGTCCCACTGACCGCCGGAACGCCCCCGCGAGGCCACGACATCCTCCAGCTGATTGGACTGAAGAATCGTCGTGCTGATGTTGCCGAGGTAGTCGCGGTGGGCAGGGCGCTCGATGCGCTTCCAGCGGCTCGCGGCCCAGTAGGCGTTGGTGTCGTCATAGATATTGACGACGGTGTACTGACGGAAGTCGATCGGATCGGGACATGCGGCCCAGATGCCGTTGAAATCGTCGGGATAGAAGAGCTGCACCGCCATGGCCTCCCAGCCACCGGTCGAGCCGCCATAGGCGAAACGCGCATACCCCTGACCGATGCCACGGTACTTCTTCTCGAGGTAGGGCACCAGCTCGTGCATGATGGCGTCGCCGTACGGGCCGTTGGCCGCGGAGTTGACCGCGTAACTGTCGTCGTAGTACGGCGTCGGATGCTGGATCTGGATCAGCAGCGCGCGGGGAAAATGCGGACCGGTCCATTCCTGGTAGAACCGGTAGGCCTCTTCCTGCTGAATCCGGTTGTACGCCGGCAGGTGAAAGCGCTCGCTGTACTCCGGTGCGAGATCGGGATCGGGAGGCGTCTCGCGCCAGCCTTCAAAGGTGGCGGGGAAATGTCCGTGGTCGATGACCAGCGGGTACCGCGCGGTGGGGTGACTGTCGAATCCTTCCGGCAGGAGCACGTGGGCGCCGAGATACATGGGCCGGCCCCAGAAGTCGGAGAGCAACTTCGACTTGATGCGCTCGTGGCGGACATACCTGGTGTCGGCGGGCGGGGCGATCGCGGGGATTTCCTGGTCGAGCGTGATCGTCGTCGCCGGGGGGAGCGCGGCCCCGGTCGACATGGGCCGAAGCCTTGGGCCCACGACCAGCCACTGGGGCGCGCTGTAGAGGTTCCCCGGTTTCAGGCTCCACTGCTGCCCCTCCCCCATGTCCGGTGGCAACTTCACCACATGGCCGTCGGCACGATGAAAGGTCTCATACCGGTTGAGTACCGCCTGGACCCGGTAGCGTCCGGGAGGAATGTCTCCGAGGAGTCGAAGGGGATATCCCGGCGCACTGGCCGAGAGGGTGAGCGGCGTGCCCGGCCGCCAGCCATCGACGTCCTGCCCGAAGATGATCTGGGTTTCGCTGATGTCGGAGATCTGGAATCGTGGTTCGGCGCTTGTGTCAGTGGAGAAAATGACCAGGAGGCGCCCGTCGAGCGGCGTGCTGCTCCGGCTGGCGGGAAAGCGGACGACGATGCGAGGCCCAGCGGCGCGCACCGGTAACTGGGCTGGCAGCGGTGCGGCGCCAGCAAGGAGGCCGACGCCGAGGAGGCAGGAGCGGACGCGGAGCATCGGAATCTCGGAGGGAGGCGTTAGCTGGAGAGTTCACCCGTCCGAGGCGGGCGTCAAGGAGGGAAGCTTTCAGCGGTCAGCATTCAGCGTTCAGCAGATCTCGGCGAGCGAATCCTTTCGGCCGCGTGCTACTGCTGAACGCTGAACGCTGAACGCTTAATGCTAACCGCCCCTCACGGCACCCCCGACCGATACGGCTCCAGCTGACCCTCCACCGTTTTCTTGTCGCCCACCACGGTGATGGTCATCTTCGCCGGATCCAGGTACTTCACCGCCGTCTGCTGCACGTCGGCCGATGTCACCGCGAGGACCCGCTGCACGTAGCCGGCCAGGTACCCGTCGCCCAGGTGGTACTGATCCACGAATTGCAGCTGGCCGATCACACCGAAGCGCGAGCTGTTCTGGATGGTGAAGAGCCCCGCCATGTTGTTCTTGATCCGGCCCAGCTCCGCGTCGCTCGGCGCCTCGCTGCGCAGCCGGTTCACCTCGCCGAAGATTTCCTTGAGTGATGGCCCGGTAACGTTGGTCGTCACATCGGCCACTTCCACCCAGAGTCCCGTCCCGGGCCACGCGCCGACGAACGAGAAGGGCGAATAAGTGTAGCCCTTGTCCTCGCGGATGTTGCTGGTGATGCGCGAACCGAAACTCCCGCCGAGAATTGCGTCGGTGACGCTCAGGCGGACCCAGTCGGGGCTCGACGGATCGGCGACGGGGAGGCCGACGCGGAGCGAGCTCTGGACCGCGTCCGGCCGATCAATGAGCTCGAGCTGCCGGGCGCTGCGCGGTGCGGGCGGATTGATCGTTGGCGCATTACCCGCGTTCCATCCGCTGAATGCCGCGCGCACGGTGCGCTCCACTCTCACCGGATCAAAGACGCCGCTGACGTAGAGGTGCGCCCGTCGCGCGCCAAAATTGGCTGCGTGGAATGCCCGCACCCGCTCGGCGGTGTAGCTCTGCAGCATCGCGTCCGTGGGATAAATCCTGCCGTAGGGATGGTCGCCGAAGATCATCTGGCGAAACTTCGCCCGGGTGATCTGCCCCGCCTGCGTCAGCGCGATCGCATTGTCCCGTGCACGATTCCCCCGGAGCCGGTCCACATCCGCCGCTGCAAACCGGGGATGCTGGACCACATCGGCCACCAGCCCGAGAAATGGCTCGGCGAATTCGGCCAGGACCTCGCCGCCGAGGGAAACGGCATCATCGCTGGAAAAGGCCGAGAGTGCGCCACCCATCTCCGCCGCCTGACGGGAGATGTCGGTCGCGGAACGGGTCGCGGTCCCTTCCAGCAGCAGGTCCGCGGTGAGCGCGGAGAGCTGGATCTCCTCCGGTCCCTCATCAATGCCGCCGGTGCCGACCTGCAGGCTCACCGTCACCTTGGGGACGACGCCGTACCTCACCATGGTCAACTTCATACCATTGGGGAGAGTCACGGTCTTGTGTGGCGGCACCCGGAAGGCCTTTGGTATGCCTGGAGCGGGTGGTGCTTCCTTCTGGGCCTGCAGCGGGACGGTGGCACTCAGCACGAGGGCGACGAGCGCTGGGGCGGTCCGCCTGAGGGTCATGGTCGGCATCACTGGGTTCCGTTCCCGCCGGCGGTCGTGGCGCCGGGGATGATGGTGTAGACCGTCCGGTTCTCCGGCCGCAGGTACTCTCGAGCGGTCTTGAGGATCTGCTCCGGTGTGACAGCGAGGAATCCCGCCTCCAGCTTGTTGATCCGGCCGGGATCGTTGTCGAACAGGCCAAAGGAGGCCAGTAGATCCAGTCGGCCGAGGCCGTTCTGCGATTCGATCATGTCGTAGAGGGCGGAGCGGATCTTGGTGCGATTACGCGCCAGCGTCGCCGCATCGACCGGCTTGGTGCGCAGTTGTTCCACTTCCCAATTGATCGCCGTGAGGAGCGAATCGGGGGAGACGCCGGTGTCGTGGTACATCGAGGCCATCCACAGCATCGGGCCCTGGTAGTTGAACATGTTCCCCAGGCCCCAGTTGATGCCGGCGCTGACGTCGCCAGTGAGGCCGCGCTGCTGAACCAGCGACTGATAGAGGCGGGAATCACGACCCTGGCTCAGGATCTGGTCGATCATGCCAAAGGCGAACCAGTCGGGCGTCCACCGCTCGGGGAGGTGGTAGGCGATGCCCAGTGCGGGGCGG
The DNA here is from genome assembly GCA_039934355.1 of Gemmatimonadales bacterium. Lineage (GTDB taxonomy): Bacteria > Gemmatimonadota > Gemmatimonadetes > Gemmatimonadales > GWC2-71-9 > JADJOM01. The sequence goes on along the minus strand of JBDTMI010000085.1, from coordinate 7,288 downwards.
TTCGCCAGAGAATCCACCCGGCTGGCATGACGCTCCTCTGTCTGGCGTGGCTCGGTCAGGTCCGGCGCTGGCGGCAGGTCGGCGCGCGGGATGCCGGCGAAATACTTCGTGATCCAGCCCCGCGCCGTGGCGGCGCTGAAGTCACCCACCACGACCAGGATGGCGTTGTTGGGCGCGTAGTAGCGATTGAAGAACCCGGCGGCGTCGCCGAGATTCGCGGCATCGAGATCGGCAAGGTCGCCGTAGAAGTTGTGGGCGTTGTACCAGTTCTGGTTGGCCGCCATCGGCAGGTCGATCCAGGGGAAGCTGCCGTACGGCTGATTCAGCACGTTGACGCGAACTTCGTTCTTCACCACGTCGCGCTGATTGTTCACGTTGCTGGTGTCGATGGCCAGGCCCTTCATCCGATCCGCCTCGGCCCAGAGCATCGTCTCCAGCGTGTGCGATGGCACCACTTCGTAGTAGTTGGTGAAATCGAACCGGGTGGAACCATTCAGATAGCCGCCGCTGGACTCGATCAGCTTGATGAACTCCAGCTTGCCGAGGTTGCCCGAGCCCTGGAACATCAGATGCTCGAAGAGGTGCGCGAAGCCGGTGCGGTCCCGCGGCTCGTTGCGGAAGCCGATGTGATAGTAGACGCCCACGACGACCGTCGGCGCCGTGGTATCCTGCGACAGCACGACCCGCAGCCCATTGGAAAGGGTGTAGAACGTGAAGGGGACGGTGAGTGGCGCCGGGCGCTGCTGGGCCTGGAGCGGAGCCACGAGGAGAAGCGCTGCCACGCCGAGTGCGGCACGGTGCAGGGAGCGGATGGACACGACGACTCCTGGGAAGGGCGGGGGAAGCTGGGCCCTACGACGGGGTCGGGGGGAGGTTTCGGGGGGGAGGAGCCATCAGCCATCAGCCGTCAGCCAATGCTCTTCACTGATGGCTGACGGCTGAACGCTTGATGCTGAACGCTGAACGCCCCCTACACCACCCTGTCACTGCCACCGTCTATCGGCACCTGCGCTCCGGTCGTCTTGGCGAACGGCGCCCCGGCCATGGCGCAGACCAGCGCGGCGACATCCTTGGAGGTGACTTCGAGGCTCAGCAGGTTGTTGCGCTTGTACTGGTCGACGGTCATGCCGTAGTGCATCGCGCGGGCAGCGAGGACCTCGGGGGTCCATGCGGCGGTGTCGAACACGGCATGCGGGTGCAGGACATTCACCCGGATGCCGTCCTTGGCCAATTCCAGTGCCGCGACCCGGGCGAGCTGCGTGAGTCCCGCCTTCGCCACCGAGTACGCTCCCGCCCCCGGGCCCGGCGCGGGCACATTCTTCGACGCATTGATGATGATCGTCGGGTCGAGTCCGAGACGCAGGTAGGGAATCGTGAGCTGAATCAGGTGCTGGGCGCTGGTGAGGTTGAGGTCGAGGCTGCGTTGCCAATTCTCGCTGGTCACCTTGTCGAGCGACTCGCTGGGCGAGAAGATCCCCGCATTGCTGACCACGATATCGATCCCGCCGAAACGGCGCACCGTCTGCGCCACCGCGGCACGCAGTGCGGCAAGGTTGGTCACGTCGCAGGCAATGCCGAGCGCGTCGGACGTGTTGAAGAGCTTCGTCACCTCCGGATTGAGATCGAGCGCCGCCACCGCCGCGCCCTGCGCCCGCAGCATCTCGGCGCACCCCTTCCCGATGCCGCTCGCCGCGCCAGTGATGAGGGCGATCTGCCCGGTGAACGGCAGCCGGCTTCCGCCCTGTTTGAGCTTGGCCTGCTCGAGGTCCCAGTACTCCACGTCGAACAGGTCGGCCTCCGGCAGCGCCTGCCAGCCGCCGAGCGACTCGGACCACTGCATGGCGCGCACGGTGTGGCGTACAATGTCGGCGGCGATCGCGGCGTCCTTCGCGGTGGGGCCGAGCGTCACGGTGCCGACCCCGGGCCAGATGCCCCAGCGCGGTGCCGGGTCCAGCATCGTCTGTCCCGGCTGTGTGTGGCGCTCGAAGTATGCCCGGTAGGCCGCGGCGTACGTATCGATGTCGGCCGCGGGATCGCTGCTCACCACCATCGCGAGCGGTTTGGTGCGAATGACGTGATCGGGAGTGAGCGGCCCGCGGGTGGCGATGCCGGTGGCATCGGATCGATCGGCGAAGCCGGCTGCCTCCGGGCTATCGTCGAGTCGCACGATCATGGCGCTCCCGCGCGCCTTCGACGCGGCGTGGCGGAGCTGCGCCATCGTTGCCTCGATGCCGGTGACCGTGGCGGCTCCGGTGCGCCGCGCGACGACGGTTGCCTTTCGCTTCTCCAGAAAACGCTCGGCTCGGCTCACCAGTTCGATCATCCGCTCGTAACTGCCCCTCGCGTCGTCGCCCCAGGAAAAAACGCCGTGGTGCATCAGGACCATGCCGTCGTACCGGCTCCAGTCCATGCCCCTGGTGCGGCGGTAGACCTCTCGCGCCAGCACAAAGCCCGGCATCACGTAGGGGATGACGAGGATGCGGTCGCCGTAGACCTCCTGGATATGGCGGTCTCCGTCGGGGGTATTGCTGACCGCGACGGTGGCGTCGGCGTGGGTGTGGTCGACAAACGCGAAGGGAATGATGGCGTGCAGAATCGCCTCGACCGACGGCGTCGGCGCGCCGGGGTCGGTCATGGCGGCGCGCTGCACCCGCACCATGTCGGTGTCGGCGAGCCGGTCCAGTGCCGCCATCCGGAGCAGCACGTCCAGCTTCACTGGCGCGAAGCCGGGTACTTCGATCGTCGCCAGGTCCCAGCCACTGCCCTTCACGTACAGCAACTTCTCACTGTCGCCGAAGAGGTTGGTCGCGGCCGCCTTCACCGAGGTATTGCCCCCGCCATGCAGCACGAGCGACGGCTCCCGCCCCAGCAGGCGGGAGGTGTAGATCCGCAGCTTGAGCGGATCGCCGCCGCAGGCCTGGGCGTCGGCGTCGTTCCAGAGGCTTTGCATGGGAGCAAGAAAATGAGGTGGGAGGGGCGGGGAAAGGGGCGCGAGGCAGTAGGCGCGAGGCGGAATCGCCTACCGCCTACCGCCTACCGCCTGTCGCCCTCCTTCCCTCAGCTCAGCCCTTCCACACCCCCCGTGCCACCGCCGGCACGAAGCTGTCGAGGCCGCTCGGCGGGAACTTGAGGGTCTTCCCCTGCTCCGCACTCTGATAGGCGGTCATCAGAATCCGGACGACATCCAGCCCGTCGTCCCAGGTGAGCAGCGGTTCCTCCAGGCCGAGGAAGGCGCGGACAAAGTGGCGATTCTCCGCTTCGTAGCCGTAGGCTGCCGCTTCGTTCGCCACCACCGGCATCAGCCCCATCTCGGCGTTCTGCTTCTCGACCAGGTCTTCGCCGGTCTTGCCCTTCACCTCCCGGCTGAAGAAGAGCTTGAGGCCGGCGTCCAGCGTATTCCACGACATTGAATATTCCGGCCCGAGCAGCTCGGCGGAGAGTCGCAGGCCGGCGCCGACGAAGCTCCAGCTCGTCGTCGCCTCGCCCAGCACGGTGTGGCCGTCATCGGTCTGGAACTCGAGCATCACGCTGGCGAAGTCTTCGGAGGGGTGTTTGGCATAGTCGACCTCCTTGCCCATGGTCGCCTGCAGCTTCCTGGCGTAGGCCGGCCGGCTCCACTTGAGGCTGTGGATATGGCCGGTGACCTTCACCGGCTTGACGGTCGAGAGTGGTTCGCCGGGTTTGGTGAGCAGGTGGCGCACGACCAGGGCGGAGTGGCACATCATGTCGTTCAGTACGCCGCCGCCCTGCAGCGACCCGCGCCAGAACCACGGCATGTGCGGACCGCTATGCTCCTCCGCCGCGCGCGCGAGGTACGGCCGGCCGGTGAGGGCGGCGCCACGGGCCCAGAGGAGCTTGCGTCCGGTCTCCACCTGCGGGGCAAATAGCTGATTCTCGAGGTAGCCATGCTTGAGGCCGGCACTCTTCACCAGGTTCAGCACGGTCTTCGCTTCGGCGACGTTGCGCGCCAGCGGCTTTTCGCACGCGATCCCGCGCAGGTCGGCGTGACCGCGCCGGATCGGGTCGACCAGTTCCTCGACATTCTCGACCCGGGCCTGGTTGGGGCCGCAGAGCCAGATGGCGTCGATGGCGGGATCGACCACCATCTCCGCGATCGACCGATACGGCTTGCAGGCGCCGACATCGAGCTGACGGGCATAGCCCGCCGCCGATTCGGCATTCTTCCGATTGGGGCTCCACACACCGAGAATCTCGGCGTCGCGCACGCCCTGAAACGACTGCATGTGGAAGCGGGCGTTGAACCCCGAGCCGATGAAGCCGATGCCGAGTGGGTTGCGGGACATGGGGGCCATGGGTGGGGGTTCGAGTTGACTGCCGGGCATGCAGCATTCAGCGTTCAGCAATCAGCTCTCCCGCTTCGGTCACGTGCGTTTGCTGAATGCTGACCGCTGAATGCTGTATCCTAACCCTTCATGTGTCCCGCCGGCGCGGCCCGGAGTCCGGATGCCCGAAACCAGCCGCGCCGCCACTGCGTCGATACCTCATTGCGTCCGCTCCCCCGCACCGCCGAGCCCTCATGATCCCACTGGATCTGTCGGTCAACCGCCGCCGGCGCCGTCTGGCGGTCGACCCCGAAATGCCGCTGCTCTGGGTCCTCCGTGATCACCTCGGACTCTTTGGCACCAAATTCGGTTGCGGCATCGGTGCCTGCGGCGCCTGCACCGTCCACCTCGACGGAGGGGCCATCCGTTCCTGTACTCTGCCGGTGTCCGCGGCGGTCGGCCACGAGATCACCACCATCGAGGGCCTTTCCGCCGACGGCGGACATGCCTGTCAGCGGGCGTGGCTCGAGGAGGATGTGGCGCAGTGCGGCTTCTGCCAGCCTGGGATGATCATGGAAGCGGCCGCGCTGCTCCGCTCTACTCCCGAGCCATCCGACGAGGTCATCGATCAGGTCTTTGCTTCCCACATCTGTCGCTGCGGAACCTACTGCCGTCTGCGCGCCGCGGTCCATCGCGCAGCGAGCCTCAGCGGGAGCCGCTGATGGCCATCACCCGACGCGGATTCGTGGGCACCTGCGCCTCCGTTGGTCTGACCCTCGGCTTTCGCGCGCCGGTGCTCGCCAATGCGACTGGGCTGGCATCATTCGACCCCAATGTTTTTCTGAGCATCACGCCCGATGACGTCGTGACGGTCTGGGTGACCAAGCTGGAGATGGGCCAGGGAGTCCGTACCCTGTTGCCGATGCTGATCGCCGAGGAGCTGGAGGCCGAGTGGAGCCGACTGCGGGTCGAGCAGGCCTGGCCCGGTGGAAAGTTCAAGGGATTGGAGCTTCACACCAGCGGGAGCAGCAGTGCGGGGGAGCACTATCTCCCGCTCCGTCAGGCCGGAGCCGCTGCGCGTGAGATGCTGGTCGGCGCCGCGGCGGAGCACTGGAAGGTGGATATCGCCTCCTGCCGGGCCGAGCGCGGTGTCGTGCATCACCTGCCGAGCAACCGGCGACTTCGCTTCGGCGAACTTGCGGCTCGCGCAGCACGCCAGCCGGTGCCGAAGACGCCGCGACTCAAGCCGCCAGCCGAGTTCACCCTGATAGGCCGTCCGACGCGCCGGGTCGATGGACGATCGATCGTCACCGGTGCCGCACGCTACGGTCTCGACGTGACGGTGCCGGGGATGCTCTTCGCCACGATCGAGCGGGCGCCGACGCTCGGCGGGCGCCTGGTGCGATTCGATCCCGCCGCCGCGCTCCGCGTCCCCGGCGTGCGTGAAGTCCGTGCCGTGACCGCAGGGGTGCACCCCGGTGTGGCCGTGCTGGCCGACGATACCTGGTCGGCGCAGCAGGGCCGTGCCGCACTCATGATCGAATGGGCTCCGGGGCCGGGGACCCCATTCGACTCCGACCGGTTTCTGGCGAGCTTGCCTGCCGCCCTCGCGGGGCGGCAGTTCAAGGTGCGCCATGAGGGCGACGCGACGACAGCGTTGTCCAGCTCGGTGCAGCGCATTGGCGCGACCTACACCTTTCCGTTTCAGGCGCACGCCCCGCTCGAGACCCAGAGCTGCACTGCGGATGTCCGAGGGGACCGCGCCGAGCTGTGGGTCTCCACCCAGACCGATGTCCGGACCCTGCAGCAGGCCGCGCGCGTCACCGGTCTCGCGGAGGACCGGATCACGCTGCACCCGATGCTGGTGGGCGGTGGCTTCGGCCGGCGCCTCTTTGCCGATTTCGTGGCCGAAGCGGTGCAGCTCTCCCGGGATTCTGCGAAGCCAGTCCAGCTGCTCTGGACCCGTCAGGACGAGATCCGGCACGGCTATTTCCAGCCGGCCACGATCGAACGGTTCGAGGCGGGGCTGAGCCACGACGGGACGCTCACCGCGCTGGTGCACCTGTCATCGGCGTCCGATCTCACCATCTATGACATCCACGAAGGCCGGAACATCTGGACCGACTCGCCGAAGCCTGCCAAGGCTGACAACGCCTATGCGGAGGACGAGACTCCATGGGGCGCATTTGACACACCCTACGAGTTCCCGACGCTGCGGGTGGATTGCGTCGATGTCACCAGCCCGGTGCCCTGCGGTCCGTGGCGCGCGGTGGAGTATCCCTCGACCGTATTTGGCCGGGAGTCCTTTCTCGACGAGGTGGCGCACGCGACGAAGCGGGATCCCATCGATTTCCGGCTGGCACTTCTTCCGGCAGACGTGCGGGCCGTGGGCGCGCGGCTGATCGACCGGCGAAGGCTCCGTGCGGTGCTCGAGACGGTGCGCGAACGCTCAGGGTGGGAGACGCCGCTGGCCCATTCCGCGACCCGATGGTGGGGACGCGGTGTGGCGGCCAACGTCTATCATGCCGGGAGCTATCTCGCGATGGTGGCAGAGGTGAGCGTCGCGCGTGACTTTTCCGATCTCCGGGTGCACCGGATCGTGACCGCCGTCGATTGCGGCGTCGCCCTCAATCCACTGGGTATCACCGGGCAGACCGAGAGCGGGATCACCTGGGGCCTCTCGGCGACGCTGTTCGGAAAGATGGATTTTCAGGGCGGCGCCCCGGTGCAGAGCAGCTATCGCGACTTCCGGGTGATGACCATCGACCGGATGCCGACGGTGGAGACAGTGATTCTGCCCAGCGATGCGGCGCCGAAGGGGTTCGGGGAACACCCCGTTCCGACCGTCGCTCCGGCGGTGGCGAATGCCGTGTATGCGGCCTGCGGTCGACGCATCAGGGATCTGCCGATCACGCCCGAGAAGCTGGTCGAATGAGTCGGTCGTGCCGCCGGCCCGGTAAGATGAATAGCTTCTGACGGCTGACGGCTGACGGCTGACGGCTGAC
>JBDTMI010000084.1:0-11325 GCA_039934355.1 Gemmatimonadales bacterium | reverse complement strand
CGCCCAATCGCCTCCTCGCCCCTACTGCATCCGCATCGCCGCCAGCAGATCCCCCACAAACGTCCCCGGATCGAATGGCAGCGTCACGATGTGATCGGCGCCCGCTGCGCGTGCCAAGTCGCCACTCCCCGCCACCAGCGCCACGACGGTGTAGCTCCGCTTGCTGGCGGGATGAAATCCACGCAGCGGGTCGAGCCCCGGGACGCTGCTGCCAGGAACCACGACCACCGTCACCCCCGCTTCGCTGGTCCGTCCGCTCAGCTCCGTCACCCCCGTCGCGCGCGTGATGCTGAAGCCGGCATGCCGCAACAGCATCGACACCACCCGCGCCAGATCCTCATCCGGCAGCCAGAGCACCGCCTCACCCAGCATGACCGGCATGGGCCGGGTGCGGCGGGAGAGGTCGATCATGGCCACACCATCGAGGTACTCGGTGGTCTGGTCGTGACGCAGATTGCTGACCCGCTGGAGAATGTCCCGGATGCGCTGCAGCGCCGCCCGGATCGACTCGAGCCCGCTCTTCTGTTCGACCGTGAAGCCGCCGCTGGCGAGCAGCAACTCCGTCTCCGCGAAGGCCGCCATCAGCGGATTGTTGATGGTGTGATCGAGGGCGACGTTGAGCTGGCCGATCGCCGCCATCCGCTCCGCGTGCACCAGGTCGCGCTCCGCGGCGGCGAGCGCTTCGCGCAGCGCCCGGTGGCGCCGCACCCGCTCGATGACCTCGGGCAGCAGCCCGGGCAGGGAGGAGTCCTTGATGAGGTAATCATCGGCGCCGAGCCGGAGCGCCCGGGCGGCGAGCGCCTCGTTGCCATGCGCGGTCACAAGGATGATCGCCGGCTTGCCCGGCATGGCGCGGAGCAAGGGGAGCAGGTCGATCCCGGCGGCGTCCGGCAACAGATGATCGAGCAGGATCAGATCCGCGTTCGGCGCGGCGGCGAGGGCTTCGGCGCCATCGACCGCGAGGTCGGGGGTGCCGTAGCCACCACCGATCACGACGGCGGAGACCAGATCGCGGACGGCGGGATCGTCGTCCACCACCAGCACCCGCAGCCGGCGTGCATCAGGCGGCACGCACCACCTCCGGATGTTTCTGGAAACCCTGCCGGGCGAATTTCTCCCACCCGCTCTTGCCCCGCCACGCATCCCACAATCCGCGCAGGCGCCAGTAGAGTGTGAGCCAGCGCCAGAAGAAATTCTCCAGCACCGCGTAGCCCAGCAGGATCAGGACATCCCGACGGCGATTGAAGGGCAGCAGGCCCCGCTGCAACCGGTCCGCCAGGCCATACCGGAATCGCCAGGCGCCGACCAGCACCGCGATCACATTGACCAGCGTCCCCCAGCCGAGGGAGGCGAGCAGAAAAGCGGTGAAGTACTGCTTGTTGACAATCGGGACATGAAAGATGAGCTCCATGATCCAGAACGCGGCGACGAAGAGGTAGCCGGTCAGCTCGATGATGGGTCCGTAGTACTCGAACAGCCAGAAGGACGGCAGCGCGAACCACCCGATCCGGCCGAACTTCTTCCGGAACAGCATGTCGCGATGATAGAACAGGGACTCGCGCAGGCCGCGGTACCACCGGCCGCGCTGCTTGCGAAGCGACTCGAGCCGCTCCGGCACTTCGGTCCACGCCACCGGATGAGGGAGGAAGGCGACCCGCCGGTGCCGCAACTTGTCGCGCACAAAGCGGTGCAGCCGGACAATGATCTCCATGTCCTCGCAGACCGTGCCGGCGCGGGGGCCGACATACTCCTCGACCAGCCGGTGCTGGACCAGCGGGGTGAGATACCCGCCGGCGCGGATGACCGTCTCCTTCTCGAAGACGGCGAAGACGCCCGAGAGGATCAGCACCGAGTCCAGCCGATCGAGCCCGGTGCGGCCGGTGGTGAACGAGCGCAGGTATTCGACCATCTGGAACCGGGCCCACGGGTGGGTCGGGAGCCCGACGCTCACCACCCGGCCGTTGCGGATGGTGCAGCCGTTGGCAATCGCGACCTGCCCCCCGACGGCGACGATGCGCGGATCTTCCTGCACCATGCGCATCAGCTCCTTGAGCGCGCGCTGGTCGAGGATCGAATCGGCGTCAAGGCTCACGAAGTACGGCGCGGTGGAGGCGTTGATGCCGGCATTCAGCGCATCCGCCTTGCCGGCGTTCTCCTTGTCCAGCACCACCAGCTGGGTGATGCCCTTCGGCAGCGGTATCGTCGCCTGGTACATGGCGCGGACCCGCGCCGTGCCGATCGCATCCCGGTACGGCAGGTCGGTGCGTCGCAGCCGGAAGGCCTGCTTCAGCACCTCCAGCGTCCGGTCGCTCGAGCCGTCGTTGACCACCACCACCTCGAACCGGGGATAGTCGCACTGCACCAGGTTGCTGACGCTGTCGACGATGGTGACTTCCTCGTTGTACGCCGGCACGATCATCGTCAGCGGCTTGGTGTAGTCGCTGTCATCGATGAGGTCGAGGTCCTCGACGAAGTGTCCCGCGACCCGCCGCCGCACCTGCCGCGCCGAGAGCGCGATCAGGCAGAGCATGTAGCCGTTGTACAGGAGGAAGTAGCCCAGGAAGAAGGGCTGCGCGACGAGCCCGATCGCCGCCGCGATCGCGGTGATGGTCTCCGCATTCATGCCGGCTGCCGCGCGTCCGGATTCTCGCGCCAGCCGGCCAGCATCCGCCCGACCCGGTCACGCAGTGCCCAGACCGGATCGCTGCGCATCACGGTGTAGGCCGCGTCGTCGAGCAGCACCGCAAGCGCCAGCGCCGCCCGCAGCCGCCGTTCGGGATCCTGCTCGTCCCGGGCGACATCGCGAAGCGTTTCGACCGGCACTGCCTGACGCACCGCCGTCGCCGCCGCCGGCCGCGAGACTCCGAAGGCCGTGGGCGGCTCACTCCATTCGCCCCGCAGCAGCCGGGTGACGAAGAGCGCAGCCCGCACCGTTTCGTCGGGGTCGAGGAAGAGCGGCTCGAGCGCCGAGGAATCCGGCGCGTCCACGAAGGCCCGCGCGATATCCACCCGGACCCCCGGATCGGGGTCGGCGATCATCGCCGCGAGGCGGTGGAACTGCTTGGCCGCGCCCCAGGCCGCCACCGCGGCTCTCCGTACCGCGACCGAGGGGTCGGTCGTCAGCCCTTCCAGCGCGGCCTCATCGATCAGGTCCGGCCGTTCCGACCAGAGCTGGGCCACCGCCTCACGCACCGGACCGGAGGTGCTCTGGCCGACAACGCGCAGCATGGTCTTGAGCTCGGGATGGTGCATGTGCCGCGCGACCCGGGTGAGCAGCACCGCCTCGGGGCCACTCTGATCGAGGTCGAGTGCCAGATCGAGGAAGGTGGGGAACGCCGCCTCCGCCTGCTGCGCGACCGCCTGGAGGACCAGCGGAGACTCCTCCGCGCGCAGCAACCGCAGCAGGCCGGGCAATCCCTTTTCCGGTGAGAGACGCTGAAACAGCGCCACCGCCGCTTGACGGACGGCACGATGCGGATCCGCCAGGGCGCGGGTGGCGGTGAGCTGGACTTCCGTGGCATCCAGCATCCCGCCGACGGCAGTGAGCGCGGCGGCACGTACCTCGGGGCTCGGGTCGCTTCGCACCACGGCCAGCAGTGCGCTCCGGCTGCGCTCCCCCTGGAAGGCACGCAGACCCTGCACCAGGCGAACCCGCTGGTCCGGCGACAGCACACCGCGCATGCCTTCGGCGAGCGTCTGTTCCATTTCGTCGCGACTGGTGCTGCCGAGGGCGCGCAGTTCGACATGCCGCGCCTCATGCAGCCGCAGGCCGAGCAGGCGGTACTCGGCGTCATGCTTGAGCCGGTCGCGCAGCAGTTCGCGCAGGGCATTCTCGTCGGCCATCTCGATGACCCGCCCGACGAGGCTCTCCTGGTCGTAGGCTCCGAGGGCAAGGACCGCGGCCGCGCGGACGTCGAGCGACTCCTCCCGCTCCGATGCCGTGAGCAGGGCAACTTCGCCGCCGGGCGTGCGGAAGAGCCCGGTGGCCAGCGCCGCCCGCTCGCGCACCACCGGGGCGGGATCGTCCTGGAACAGCGTCAGGAGCCGGGGACCATCGGTCTCGCGCCCGTGGCGGACCAGGCCGTCGACCGCACGGGCCCGGACGGTGGGATCGGAATCCGCGAGGCCCTCGAGCAGCAACGCGGCGGGAAGGTCGCCGTCGATCCGTCCGAGCGCTTCCGCGGTGGCGGCACGCACCATCGGCTCGGCATCACGGAAGAGCGACTCGAGCAGCGCGAGTGGATGGGGCGCCTTGCGGGCGCCAATGCTGAGGGCGAGGCGGGCGCGACTGGCTCCGTCGCCCCGCTCCAGCATGATATCGAGGATCTGGCTGAGGGCATCACGATCGAGCTCCGCCACCGCGGCGGTGATGGCATCGGCGCCGGCGGGCGAGGCGCCACGGTACGCCCGCACGAGGGCCGGGACCGCAGTCGCGTCGCCCACGGTGCGCAACGCACGCGCGGCGGCGGTGCGTACGCTCTCGTCGCCATCGGCGAGCAGGGTGACCAGCAACGGGGCGGCACCCTTCCACCCTGCGGCGGCGGCACCTTCGGCGGCGGCGGCGCGGACTCCGGCTTCCGGGTCCTGCAGCAGGCGGGAGAAATCCCGGTCGGCGCTCGTGGCTCGGATCAGCCCAAGCGCGCGCGCGGCGGCGGCGCGTACCAGCGGTTCACGGTCGACCGACCGCGGCTGGATGACGCTGGCCAGCTCGCTTCCGCCGAGGTCGCCGAGCAACCCGGTGGCGGCGGCACGGACCCGCTCGTCGGGATCGCCCAGCGCATCCAGCGCGGCGGGCACCGCCTCGCGGGCGCCGAGGGCATGCAGCGCCTCCAGCGCGTCAGCCCGGACCGCGGCGTCCTCATCCTTGCGGCAGGCCTCGATCAGTTCCGTCGCGAGGTCCTTCCGATCGGCCTTGCGAATGGTGCTCACCATGGTCCGGCGCACCGCAACCGAGGTGTGATGCAGGTGTTCGGCGAGCAGCTCCCGCGCGCCGGCCACGCCGAACTTGATGAGCAGGGATTCGGTGTCAGCGGTACCGTTGCCCTGCTCGATCTCGGCGACCAGTCGCCCGGGGACGCCCATCCGTTCGAGCGCCACGGCCGCGCGGATGCGGATCTCGGGATCGGGATCGTCCAGCGCCACGATCAGCGGGGCCTCGGCGATTGGTCCGATCTGTTCGAGCGCTTCGACGCTGCGCATGCGGACCCACCAGGCGGGGTCGCCCAGGGCGCGCACCAGACGGTCGATCACCTCGCTGTCGCCAAACTGGCCGAGCGCGCCGGCGATCCGGGCCCGGACGAACGGTGCCGGGTCGGTGAGGAGATAGTCGAGCAGGTAGGTGACGGCGCGGCGGTCGCCCAGCTTGCCGAGGGCGCCGGCCGCCTTGGCGCGGACCTCGTCGTCCATGTCCTTGAGCGAGGCGAGGAGCACGGGGAACGCGGCTTGCGCCTTGAGCTCGCCGAGGATGTTGGCGGCCCAGGCGCGGGCGGGATGCCGACCAGGCTCGCGGAGGAAGGCGAGCATCGGGACGATCACCGGCTCGCCGTGCCTGACGAGGATATCGGCGATGCGCGGGGCCAGCCAGTTCTCGGCTTTCTTGAGCGCCTCCACCAGCGGCTCGACCGCGCGGGGGTCGGCGATCCGCGCGAGGGCGCGCAGCGCGATCTCGCGCACGTCGGCATCCTCGGAGCGGGTGGACTGCACCGTCTCCAGCAGCGCCGGCACCGCCTTGGCATTGCCGACGCGCCCCAGCAGCTCGGCGGCGAAGGCCCGCTCGCGCCACTTGCGGGCGCTGCGCAACTTGGTGACGTAGCGGTCGACCAGACCAAGGCGATCGTAGGTGTCGAGCAGCCAGGGGGGGCGCTCGGTCAGGCCGCGGGCCTGTTCCTCGAGCAGCGCTTCGAGCGCCTCGAAGTCGCGCAGCGTGCTGAGCTGGCGCAGCTCCGGTTCCAGCAGGGCCTGTTCCCGCGACGCGAGGCCGGAGACGACATCCCGGTAGATGCCCTTGCGTCGGGCGAGTCGGCGTTCGACCCGCGCCAGCCAGATGGCGTAGAGCAGCCAGACGACCACGGCGAGCACGCCAAGGCCGACGACGACGGCGGCAAAGGTGAGGATGATCTGCAGCAGGGTCACACGCGCACCGTCAGGCGGTCGAGCAAGTCGGCGGGTACGGTGGACCCCACCGTCCAGCGCTGCTCGGGATCGCCTCTATAGGATAAGGACAGTCTCAGTACTGCCAGGAAACCGCGGGCACACGGTCGGCCGACGTGCGTCCCGCGCCAGATCGCCAGCCGATCATGTTCGTGCGTCATCAAGGAAAACCAGCGCCTGGCGCCGACGCACCGCGGCCTCGAGCGCCTTGTAGACCTGCGGGTCCAGCACGGTGTTCGCGAGGTCCCGCATCCGCTCCACCGCGACATCGGGGGGCATCTTCTCCTGATACGGGCGCGCGGTGGTGAGCGCGTCGTAGATCTCCGCCGCGGCCAGAATCCGGGCGCCCTGCGGAATTTCCTCGGCACGCAGCTTGTCAGGATAGCCCTGCCCGTCCCAGCGCTCGTGGTGGCTGCGCACGAAGTTGATCACCTCGCCGAGGTGCTGCAGCGGCGAGAGGATCTGACTGCCGATCACGACATGCTGCTTCACCGACTCGTATTCGTCGGTCGTGAGCGGCCCCTCCTTGGTCAGGATCTCCTCGCGGATGCCGATCTTGCCGATATCATGCAGCCGACCCGCCATCCGTACCTGCTCCACCTGTTCGTCGGCCAGTCCCATCTCGGAGGCGATCAGCGCCCCCATGTCCGCCACGCGGGTGGAATGGCCCCGGATGAAGTGATCCTTGGCTTCGAGGGCGTTGACCAGCGCCTCGAGGGTCGCCACCGACAGTCGCTCCAGCTTGGCCCGCTCGCGCCGCAGCTCGGCGGTGCGCACGGCGACCTCCTCCTTGAGCCAGAGGTTGAGATTCGCCTGCTCGATGATGCTGTCGCGCCGGCGAATGGCGCGGAGGATGGCGCGGGCGAGGTCGGCGAGGTCGATCGGCTTGGTGAGGTAGTCCATCGCCCCGCGCTGCATGCAGAGCGCGGCGGTGGTGGCGTCGTTGACGGCCGTGAGCATCAGGATGGCGAGGCCGGGCTCGACCTCCAGCACCTGCGGGACCAGGTCGATCCCGCTCTTGCCCGGCATCCGGACGTCGAGGAGCACCACGGAAATCTTCTGCCGCTGGATGACTCGCAGCGCCTCGTCGCCAGACGAAGCAGTGACGACATCGTAGCCCTGTTGGGTCAGAAACTTCTTCAGGGCATTCCGGATCGGCTCCTCGTCATCAACAACGAGTACCGTGATCGGGACGTCGGCCAGCGGCACCGTGGCTCCAGCGGCTTGAGGGAGGGTCGCACCCATGGGTGCCCGAGGTAACCCTGTGTCCGAAAAGATTATAGGGGGGTTAGGGCCAAGTTGCCATAGTCCGGAGGATGGGGAAGGGGGAACAGGGGACAGGGGACAGGGGAATAGGGAAGGGGGGAATAGGGAACGGGAAGAGCCCTAAGGTTCACGGCCTTTCCCGTTCCCCGTTCCCCAGTTTTCCCGCAGTGCCTACCCGTCGATGAATTCGACCTCGACCGGATGGGGAATCAGTCCCGCCGCATGGCCCCGCTTGAGGAGCTCGCGCACCGCCTGCCGGCCCCGGTCGCCGTAGTCCACCGTCCAGTGATTGACATACATGCCGACGAACCGATCGGTCTTCTCATCCCCGATGCCGCGATTGTACTGCGCCGCATGCGCCAGCGCCGCGGGCCGGTGATCGAGCGCGTACTGGATGCTGGCCTTGAGGTCGCGGGCCACCTGCCGGACCACGCTGTCGCCCAGATCGCGACGGACCACGTTTCCGCCGAGGGGGAGGGGAAGACCGGTCTCGCCAAACCACCATTCGCCCATATCCACCCAGAGATGCAGGCCCCGCTCCTGAAAGGTGAGCTGACCTTCGTGAATCAGGAGGCCCAGATCCACCGAGCCGGCCAGCACGGCATCCTCGATCTGGTCGAAGGGCACGACCACCTCGATGAAATCGGGCTGGTAGAGCTTGAGCGCGAGGTAGGCGGTCGTAAGCTTGCCCGGCACGGCGATCCGCTTGCCACGCACTTGGCTCTGCACCGAGGGGAGCGCCTCGTGACCGGTAGGCACCGGCGTCCCCGCCGGTGCCCGCCCCACCAGCCTCGGCCCGTAGCGATCCCCCATTGAGGAGCCGGAGGAGAGCAGGGCGTAGCGGTCGGTCAGGTAGGCGTAGGCATGGATCGAGACCGCGGTCACCTCGAGCTCGGCCTTGAGCGCGCGGCGGTTGAGCGATTCGATATCGGAGAGCTCGTGCTCATAGCGCAGGTCGCCGGTGTCGATCTTTCCGGCGGCCAGGGCGTAGAACATGAACGCATCGTCGGAATCCGGTGAATGGGCGACGTGAATCGTGCGGGTCATGAATTGATCGACGGGTGATGGTCGGGGTGCAGGATTACTGCGCGAATCGGGTGCGGATCTCGTCGAGCATCGACCGGTGCTCGGTGTACTCGGGTCGATTCAGCCTGATCTGGGCGTCGAAATGCGCCAGGAAGGATTTCCTCGCCTTGTCATACCCGGCCGGGTCGCTGCCGACCTGGGCCGCCTCGGCGAGGAGCAGCGAGGCGAGGAGATTGTCGGGGGCTTCGCGACCGATGGTGTCCGCCAGCGCGCGTGCGGCGGCGACGTCGCCGAGGCGGAGATGAATGGCGCCGGCATGATACCGGACATCGACGTCGAAACTGTCGAGCATCCCATACGCCGAGAGCGCCATGGGCGAAAAGCGGGTGACGGTGGCGCTGTCGCCCTTGTCCGCCGCACTCATGATGCGATCATGCAGCCGGAGGAATCGCTCCCGCGGGGTCATCTGACTGATGTCCGGGGGCTGGCCGCCCGGGCTGTCGGCACCCGTGGAGGTCCCGGCGTTGGCCATGTCAGGGCCAGTCGCGTTGGCGTCCTTGGTCTGGACGTAGTAGACGATCACGCCGAGGGCGACGGCGACCATGGTCCAGGCGAAGATCCAGGCGTTGCGCTCCCGCGCCCGATCGGTGGCGATGGCGCGGCCGCAGCGGTGACAGTATTTCGCCCCCGGGGTGAGTGGGGCGCTGCAGGCGGGGCAGGTGGGTGTGGTCATTGGGTCGGGAATCTAATCGGGGTGGCGGTAGGCGATTGGGCGAATGGGCGACTAGGTACAAGTTGCTGTCATCCTGAGGCCCGCAGGGCCGAAGGATCTTCTGTGGCCGGAGCCGAGGCCTGAGTCCGACTCAGGGGGTAAGGAGATCCTTCGCTGCGCTCCGGATGACAGCAGCTACCTCTTGCCAACCGCCCAACCGCCCAACCGCCTATTCGCCCATCGCCTGCAGTTCCCGCTTGTCCCCCTCGCCCGTTCACATTACCGTGCATGCAACCCGGAGGAATGATGGCCCAGCCCCAGCAGCCACCGCCGGTCCCCCTGCCAGAAGCGCCCGCGGCGCGGCATCTGGGCGATCTCGCCCGAAGCCAGACTCGCTGGAGCGTGTACCTCGAGACCCGCACCGTCGGTACCCTGGCGCAGGGCCGGCTGCATTTCGTCGAGGGCACCCGCCACAAGAGCACCGGGTGGATCTTTCGCGAGTGGACCGAGCGGGACATCACGGACCGGTTCGGCGAGTTCAGTCCGATCGAGTTGTGGAAGATTCTGGATAGTCTGGCGTAGTACAAAGCCGTCAGCCGTCAGAGCGCAGCATTTCGGTTTAACGACGCCTTCTCCGCCTTCACCGGATTCCCTGTCGGCTGTCAGCTCTCAGCTGACGGCTCCCTCCATGCCCCCTCCCCGTCCCCCCGTCTCCACCTTTCCCCGTACCCTGTCGGGCGCCACCCGTCAGGCAGTGCGGCAGCTGGCCGACGAGTTCCAGGTCGACTTCATCCGGCTGCAGTTCACCGACATCCTGGGCATCAACAAGAATGTCGAGGTGCCGCGCAGCCAGTTCGACAAGGCGCTCGACGGAGAGATCATGTTCGACGGGTCGTCGATCGAGGGCTTTGCCCGGATCGAGGAAAGCGACATGCTGCTGGTACCGGACCTCGACACCTTCCGGGTCCTGCCGATGGACGACGAGGCGGGCCGGGTCGCGCGGATCCTCTGTGACATTCACACCCCCGATCATCAGCCGTTCGCCGGATGCCCCCGTCTCACGCTCAAGCGCCAGATCGCCGAGGCGGCGGCGATGGGCTATTCCATGATGGCGGGATGCGAGGTCGAGTTTTTCCTGTTCGAGAAGGATGCGCAGGGGAATCCGCTGCTCGCGACGCACGATGCCGGGAGTTATTTCGATCTCACCCCGGTCGACAAGGGCGAGGAGCTGCGCCGGCTGATCGTGCAGGATCTCGAGCTGATGGGCTTCGAAGTGGAGGCAGCCCACCACGAAGTGGCGCCGGGGCAGCATGAGGTGGACTTCCGCTACGCCGATGTGCTTACCACCGCCGACAACATCGCCACCTTCAAGTTCGTGGTGCGGAGCCTGGCCAACCGCCACGGCTTCGTGGCGTCCTTCATGCCCAAGCCGATCATGGGGCAGGCGGGCAGCGGGATGCACACCCACCAGAGCCTCTTTCGCGGCGGGGAGAACGCCTTCTTCGATCCGGCGACGGAGCAGCAGCTCTCGAAGGTCGCGCTGTCCTACGTCGAGGGATTGTTGCAGCATGCCCGGGGCTTCTGCGCGTTGACCAACCCGCTGATCAACAGCTACAAGCGCCTGGTGCCGGGCTACGAGGCGCCGATCAACGTCGCATGGAGTGTGCGGAACCGCTCGCCGCTGGTGCGCATCCCCGAGCGGCGCGGGGTGGGCACGCGCTGCGAGTTGCGGATGCCGGACCCCTCCGCCAATCCCTACCTCTCGCTCACCGTGCAGCTGGCGGCGGGGCTCGATGGCGTGGCGAAGCAGATGGAGTGCCGGGAGCCGGTCAACCGCAACATCTTCCGGATGAGTTACCGTGACCGGCGGAAGTACCAGATCGACGACCTCCCGCGCGACCTGCACGAGGCGCTCGATCGTTTCGAGAAGGATGATGTGATCAAGGCGGCGCTGGGCGAGCACCTGACGGAGCGGTTCCTCGAGGCGAAGCGGGACGAGGTGGATCGCTACAATCTCGAGGTGACGGAGTGGGAGGTGCGGAGTTACCTGGGGCGGTATTGATGAGCATGTATGTGGGCAGGCGAGACGCCTGGCCCACTTTCCCTCACTCCTCACTCCCTTCCCTCCCAAACCGCAGCATGTGTGTGGGGCAGGCGTCCCGCCTGCCCGC
>JBDTMI010000083.1:0-11515 GCA_039934355.1 Gemmatimonadales bacterium | reverse complement strand
ACCGGGAAACGCGGTCGTGCTGGCGTGTCCGCCGAATGGGTCGGTGTGCCATGTCGTGGGACCGCCGGGATTCACGACGGTCGTCTGATTGAAATACACTTCGCGAGTCAGGCAGTTCTGGGTGGAACGCGGATCATCCCACGTCACGTCCTGTTCCTGACCGTTGGCTGTCGACGCGGCGCAGGCGCCGCCCGCCGCCACGTCGCCATTCCCCTCGGTTTCGTAACACGCCTCCATCGACCGTCCGGTCAGACTGACCAGCGCGCTCTCGTAGTATCGGCTCGGCGCGAAAACAGCAAAGTGCGGAACGAAGTAGGCGAGCTCTCCCCGCCGGCCGTGGTGATGTGGTGACCGCTGACCCAGTCCTCGTACAGCCCCTGACTGAAGAGTGAGAACTGCGTGAATCTTGGTGAGGAAGTCGCAACTCACCCCAATGTTCTGCCACACCCCGTTCACCGTCCGCGCCGGCTGCACGCCATTCTCCCACTCGATCTTGTGGCCGACACGGACCTCGTGCCGTATGCCGACTGGGTCCCAGGTGTCCCGCGCTTCGTTGGCGACGCCAAACGGTGCCGGACCGACGCTGGAGTACAGTGCGGACCCATGCGGATCACGGCCATGCTCGTGCCCGAAGCGAGATGCGGAAGCGCGCAACGTCATGGGAGCCCCGGAGACAGGCGGTGAAAAGGAAAAACCGGGCCATTGTCGACGGTGGGAAGTAACCGAGGGGAGGAAAGCTGTTGTACTGGGCGGGCGGAAGGATGTGGCCGGTGTCACCTGGCCAGGTGCATGTCGTTAAATGACTTGGGGTTCTTCCTCCTGCTCACCGCTGATGCGCGGTACCGAGCCCGAGGTCCGGAACTGGGATGGCGGGCCGACCACCCGGTCGCGTCCCCCCTGTTTGGCCTCAAAAAGTCTTGCATCCGCCCGGTCGAGCAGGTCTTCTGCCTCGGTTCCGTCGGCGCCCAGCACCGCCAGCCCGATGCTGATGGTGATGCGGGCCACCTCCGAGCGTCGGGGGAGCCCGATCGGCAGCGCCGCCACTGCGGCCCGAATGCCCTCGACCCGGGCCATGGCGTCGGTGGCATCCATGCCCGGCAGGAGTACCACGAATTCCTCGCCGCCGTAGCGTACGACGAGGTCGCTCTGGCGGACCGAGGCTTCAATGGCGCGCGCCACCGCCCGCAGCGCGATATCCCCCGCCGCATGTCCGAAGGCATCGTTGAACTGCTTGAAGTGGTCGACATCGATCATCGCCAGGGCGACCGGCTCGCTATACCGTCGCGCACGCGACAGTTCCGCCAGCACCCGCTCGTCGAAAAAGCTTCGGTTGGGCAATCCGGTAAGGCGATCGCTGCGGGACTGGCGGCGCAGTCGCTGGCTGCGCCGGACGATGGCGACCGCCAGCAGGGTCATCACGCCGAGCAGGACCAGCCGCGACACCTGTGTCGCCCAGTCGAAGGTCCCGTAGGGCGTCAGAGCGAGCGCGGGATCCTTCAAGTCAAACATCAGCGACGCAATCAGCACCAGCCCCAGATACTGGAGGAACGCCATGGCCCCCGCGGCCATACTGATCCGCGTGTCGAAGCGCAGCGCCGTCGCTCCAATCGCGACGAAGTACACCTCGAACAGCAGTCGGCTGTTAACCGTCGTGATTGGCTGACCGAGCAGCAGGAAGGCCCCCAGTCCTAGCCCGACGAGGGTCACATCGAGCAGACTGGTCGCCAGGCCGAGCCAGGGGCGGTAGAAGTCGCGCCGGAGCAGTTGCTGGACGCCGAGCGCGACGCCCAACGCGACGAGGTTGACGGCGAGCCCGACCAGCCCGGGCGCGCGGTTCTCGTCGAGTAGCAGATTGATGAGCGGGATCGGCAGCAGCAGCAGGACCAGGATGGTGCGCACCCGCGCGACGATCATCTCCCCCTCGGCGCCGGCGTCCATGTGCAGCGGATCCGGCGGCGTCAGGAGCCGGCGCCAGATGGGCTGGCCCGGAGGGGCGGCGAGGAAGTCGGTGCCGCTGATGGCACGTGACTTCCGTCGAGAGTGCTCGTAGCCGAGGCTCATGCCATCACATGAGCCGGTACTTGGGCCCGCTGCCGCCCTCGCGCGGCGTCCAGCGGGGGCCGAGGACGTCAGTAGCCTTGCAGTCGATGCAGTTGGGTGCGTTCACTTTCAGGGTGTCGCCCACCCGCTCGTAGACCCCGGCCGGGCAGAGGGCGGCATAGAAATCAGCGAGTTCAGGCGAGATATCGTTGCCCACGAGGAGATGCTGCGGCACGGTGTCCCGGGTCGCGTTGCCGGACTTGAACACCGCGTCGAGCTTGCTCAAGGCGGGCGGGACGGCCCGCGGACCCGCGTCATCCACGGAGCGGCGCTGTTCTGCGTCCTCGTGCATCTCGATGCGGCCACCGGGGAAACGGCCGCCGCTCAAGGTCATGAGCCCGGCCTTCATCGCGCCGGAAAGGAAACCGTCCTTGAACGCGAGCCGCATGTTCCGGGTGCGGTACATGTCGGCCACGATGTAGCTCTCGTTGATCATCCGGTCGTAACTCGCGAGGGCCGGAGCGCTGGTGTCGTTGCCCTTGAGCGCTTCATAGGCCGCACGCGCCGCGAACATGCCGGACTGCATGGCGTAGTGAATGCCCTTGAGGGACGGGACGTCGACAAAGCCGACGGTGTCGCCCGCCAGTAGGAGACCGGCGCCGGAGCGACGTTCCGGCAGGGCGTAGTACCCGCCTTCGGGAATCGTCTTGGCTCCCCATTCCAGCAGCTCGCCCCCCGCGAGATACGGATGCACCAGCGGATGCTGCTTGAGCTGTTGCAGCTTTGCATGGACATCCAGCGATGCCTCACGATAGTCGAGACCCACAACCAGGCCGAGCGAGATCATGTCGGGTCCGAGCGGATACATCCAGCTGCCCCCGAACGCGGACGAGGGCAGGGGCCAGCCGAGGGTGTGGATCACCCGATCGAGTGGTGTCCGCACCCGCCAGACCTCCTTGACACCGAGCGCGAAAATTTGCGGGTTGGGCGACGTCACACCCTGCCATTCACGCCAGGCCTGCGCCAGCGCGCCACGGGTACCCTCCGTCAGCACCGTGATCCTCGCAGTGATGTCTGTCGGCGGCTGATAGCCATCTCCCGGGGTTCCATCCCGGCCCAGTCCGCTTGGCGTCGTCCGCACGCCACGCACCGCCCGGCCCTCGACCAGCAGAGCATCCGCCGGAAAGCCGGCAAACAGGTTCACCCCCAGCGCCTCGGCCTGCTCCCCGAGCCAGCGGACCACTTCGCACAGCGACGCGGTGTAGAATCCACTGTTGTGCATCGTGGGCGGGGTGGGAAGACGCTGGGCCCGACCCTCGGTCAGGTAGTACACCGCCTCGGCGGTGACTGCCTGACGGAACGGGAAATCCTTGTCCGTGAGCTCGGGAAAGAGCTCGCGCAGTGCGCGGGGATTGATGACCGCGCCGGAGAGACTGTGCTCGCCGAGACTTCCGGCCTTTTCCAGCACACCGATCGAGAGCTGGCCCAGCGCAGGGTCTGCGCTGACCTGCCGGGCCAGGGCGATCGCGCCCGCGAGGCCCGCCGGCCCGGCACCAACGAACAGCACGTCCATCTCCAGCGCATCGGCGGCGGGAGCGTCGGTGAGGATCAGCCGGTCGAGTGGCAGCGCCGGCTGGTGACGGCGCGGAAGGATCGGGGTCACGCGGGCAGACTCCTTGAATTCGTCGAGATGGCGGCCAGAATAGCAGGTCCCGGCGCCGGCTGGCAACCACTACGAATGGAGATACATGGACCTGCATAAGGCAGTGCGCGACCCGTGGGTCTGGGGACAGGTCGTCCTGCTCGGCGCGATCGCCGCCGGCCTGCCGCTGCTCCAAGCCCTGCTCCCCGTCGATTCTTCGCTAGCCGACTTCCTGTCGCCGGCTCCCGCACGATCTCGATGGCTGGCGCTGGTCCCGGTGCTGGGCGGTGTGAGCATGGCCCGGTGGGGCTCCCGCTCGTTGGGACCCAATCTGACGCCGGGCACGGAACCGCTCCCCAATGGAGTGCTGGTGGAGGGTGGCGCCTACCGCGTGGTGCGCCACCCCTTGTACCTGGGGATCATCCTGCTCCTGTGGGGTGTGGCGTGGGGGATCACGAACCCCAGCATCGGGGCGATGAGCGGGCTTGTCGCCCTGGCGTATTTCGACCGAAAGGCCGCCGCCGAGGAGCGCTGGCTGTCCCGGCGATTCCCCGGATATGAAGCCTACCGCAATCGGGTGCCCAAGCTGCTGCCGCGCTGGCGTGGATCGCCCTAGCGGCGGACCACCATCGAGGGATCCGCACCACGGTTTTCCCGTCGCGACCCCAGGCGCCCAGAGGTACGGATCGCCGCGACCCCCAGCCAGAGGAGCGCGAGAATCGCGCTGCCGTGCTTGATCTCCGCCTTGAGGATCGCGATATCGAATTGGCTGGCGATATCCGCCGCGGCCTCCCGGCGCAACTGGAGCGCATCCAGGGCAAAGAGCGCGGCGATGACCAGCAACAGCACCGCCGCTACGACGGCAAGGACGCCCTGGATGCGGAGCGCGAGTCGGTGCTCCCGCACGGCGGCGACGGCGATGCCGAGTGTGACACCGAGCAGCGGAGTCATCAGGAACCCGGAGAGCAGACCGCTCGCTCCGTAGCGCCAGCGGAAATCCCCGAAGGAGAGGGGATAGACGTTGGCGACGAGGTCCATCAGCGGCGTCACGACCAGCAGGAATGCGACGAAGTACAGTGCACGGGCGATGCGATTGAAGCCCTGCTCCTGGGCCATCGTCATGAGAATCCGGGATACGAGTGAAAGGACCGGGGTCCGGAGACGCCGAGGGCGGAGACGCCCGTCCCGGAAGGGACCAGCGCTCCGCCCAGTGTAGCAGGGCGCACCCTGCCGAACAACTGCTATCCTTGGCGCTTCCAGCCCACCAGCATCACGCCCATCATGCCGCTGCCCAGCAGGAGCAGCGTCGCGGGTTCAGGAGTCACGGTCGGCGGCGGCGTCACGGTCGTGGTGGTGAGAAATTCCTGCGCGCTGCGCGGGTCCAGCTTGTTGACGTCGGTGACGACGTTGAAGGTACCATAATCCAGCCCGTCGCTCAGATAGTGGTTCTGGGCTTCGGTGAGCCAGAAGCCGCCGTCACTGAGGGAGAGTCCGGTGTTGGAGAAGAGATTCCAGACGGTGCCCTGGATATTGCCGGTCGTCGCGTTGGACTGCCCGGGATACTGTGTCGTGAGCCACGCCGCCATCTGGTAGCGGCTCCGCATGACGTTGCCGTAGCGGGTATCACTGAGATCGCCCGCGAGGTTGGAGAAATTGGCGTTCCACGTCTGGTTCATCGACACATGGTGCAGGAAGTCGACGCAGAAGAGATCCAGCGTCGGCGTGCCAGGCTCGGAGACGAGCACGCCGCGGTAGGTGCCGACGTAGTAACCGAACGCGGTGACGTGGCCGGGGTCAGTGAACTTGACCGTCCCGGTGTGATTGGGAGCCGGATTGTCGGCGCGAGCCGGGGCGGCCAGCAGGGCCACACCCAGGCAACCCAGCAGAATCGAGCGCTTCATACCTCGGCCTCATAGGATGGTGACAGCATGGACGGTTGGTGTGTCTGCCGTTCATGAAGGCAGGCCGCGTGCCACCCTTTCCTTTCTCGGGATGAATGCAGCCCGGGGACCGCTCTGAGGCAACTCAACCCGTTATACTTGAACGAGATACTTACCGATCGAGGGGCAGCCCGTCGCGGGCTCCAGCCCGCCGACTGTCAAGGAACACGACGTGGTCCATTGTCGGCTGGGGCACCGGTCCCATACTCGAGCGTGGCACCCGAACCATAGTCCGTTGTCAAGCGAGCCCCGATGCAGGCCCCACAGATACCAGGCTTTCGACCGGTGCCATTCACCGGTGTCATCTACGTCATGGCCGAGGCGGCCCGCCACGGCTACCGCTATGGTCACCCCGACTGGTGCAACCTCGGCCAGGGGATGCCGGAGACCGGTCCACTCCCCGGCGCACCCGAGCGGATTCAGGACGTCACCATTGCCCTCGACGACCAGGAGTATGCCCCGGTCCCGGGGATCCCCGAGCTGCGTCAAGCCGTGGCCGCGCTGTACAACACCCTTTTCAGGCAGGGCAAGACGTCGCAGTACACCGAGCGGAACGTCTGTATCTGCGGCGGTGGGCGGGCGTCGCTCACCCGCGCGGTGGCTGCGCTGGGCGAGATCAATCTGGGGCACTTCCTGCCGGACTACACCGCCTACGAGGAACTGCTCGACATCTTCAAGCTGTTCACCGCGATTCCCATCCTGCTCGACAGCGCCCGCGGGTACGACTTCCCGATCGAGGAGCTGCGGCGCGAGATCACCGGTCGCGGCCTGACCGCGGTGCTGCTTTCGAATCCCAACAATCCCACCGGCCGGGTCCTGCAGGGTGAAGTGCTCGAGCGCTGGGTCGAGACTGCGCGGGAGCTGCAGTGCACCCTCCTGTTCGATGAGTTCTATTCCCATTACATCTGGACCGGGACATCGGCCGGAATGATTTCCGCCGCGGCCTATGTGGAGGAGGTCGATCGGGATCCGGTGGTGTTATTCGACGGGCTGACGAAGAACTGGCGTTACCCCGGCTGGCGCTGCACCTGGATCGTCGGCCCGCGCGCCGTGATCGACGCCGTGTCGAGTACCGGTTCGTTTCTCGACGGCGGCGGCAGCAAGCCGCTGCAGAGGAGCGCCGTGCCCCTCCTCGCCCCGGAGGTCGTGCGCGCCGAGACGGCGGCCATCCACACCGCCTTTCGCCGCAAGCGCGACGTGCTGCAAGTCGGGCTGGAGGCGGCCGGCATGCGGCTCGACCTCGCGCCGCAAGGCACCTTCTACTGCTGGGCCGATCTTTCCGCCCTGCCGGATGGGCTCAACGATGGCATGTCTTTCTTCAAGGCGGCACTTAAGGAAAAGGTCATCTGCGTGCCGGGCGAGTTCTTCGACATCAACCCCGGCAAGCGACGGCGCGGACGTCCGTCGCGCTTTCGGCACTACGCGCGGTTCTCCTTTGGCCCGGAAGCAGCAGTGGTAGCGGATGGGGTGGCCCGAATCCAGCGAATGGTCGAACGGGCTGGCGCCACCACGTCACGCGCAAAGGACACGCGCGGTACCGATAGCGCACCCGAGCCACCGGAACTTTCATGAGCTACCGGCGCACCGATATACTGATCGCGGCCCTCTGGATGGGGTTGGTGGCAGGCCTTCTTGAGGGGGTGCTGTACCACGTCCCGTCCATCGTGACTTTTCTACTGCGACAGGGCCTCCGCCTGGGCCCCGACCGGCTGTGGCTAGCCGCCGCCGCGAACCTCATCTGGTTCGGCCTCGCCGCGATCCTGATCATGCTCCTCCAGCTCCGGTGGCCCGGGATCGTCACCGGCGCGCGGGTCCTCGGCGCGCTCGGCGGGCTCGCCGCGTTGAGTCTCGTCATGATCTACACCCGGATGCACGGCGCTGCGTTCGTGCTTATCGCGATCGGGGTCGGGACCCAGACGACACGGTACCTGGTCGGGCGCGACGAGGCGTTCCTGCGGTTCATGCGCCGCACGATGGTTCCGCTCGTCGGACTGTTCGCGGTGTGCGCCGCGGGCGCCCTGCTGCTCCCGCGAATCCGCGCGAGCCGTACGCTGGCGGCCACGCCCACGCCGCCTCCCGGTCGGCCGAACGTGCTGCTCATCATTCTCGACACGGTACGCGGATTCAACCTGAGCCTTCACGGATACGCGCGCGCCACCACGCCCCACCTTGAGGAACGCGCCGGTGAAAGCGTGGTCTTCGACCAGGCAATGGCGACGGCGTCGTGGACCCTGCCGTCGCACGGCAGCATGTTCACCGGTCAGTACACGTTTGCACTCTCTGCCGATGTACGGGTTCCGCTCGACAACACCTACCAGACGCTCGCCGAAGTGTTTACGGCGCAGGGATATCGCACCGGCGGCTTCGTCGCGAACACCCCCTACTGCAGCAGGCCGTTCGGGCTGGGCCGGGGGTTTCTGCATTACGAAGACTTCCCACTCACCGCCCAACAAGTCCTGCGGCATTCCACCCTGGGTCGGTGGGTCATGGCGCAACTCCTGAGCAGGCTCCGGGAACGGCAGGGTAACCACGACCTCTTCGACCGGCGGAAGGCACCCGCAATCACCGATGGCTTCCTGGCGTGGAGCGGTTCCGACACCGCCCGGCCCTATTTCGCCTTTCTCAACTACTACGACGCGCACCATCCCTACCTGCCCCCGGCGCCGTACGACCGCCGGTTCGCGCCGGACAGCCAGCGGGTCTTTGTCCCGTGGGACGTGGATGACGCGAAGATCAAGTACACCCCCGCGATGCTCGCCGAGGCCCGGAATGCCTACGACGGCGCGATCGGCTATCTCGATGAGGAAATGGGACGGCTGTTCGATTCGCTGGCCACACGGGGAGCGCTCGACAACACCATCGTCATCCTGACCGCGGACCATGGCGAGCACCTCGGGGAGCACGGGTTGACGTCACACGGAAACAGCGTCTATCGGCCGGTGCTGCAGGTGCCACTCCTGATTCGTTATCCCGCGAGAGCCCCGGGGGGACGGCGGATCAGCGCACCGGTGACGCTGCGGGATATCGGGGCGACCGCCCTCGACTTGGCGGACATCGTTCCATCGCAGCCCTGGCCGGGCGCTTCCCTGCGAGCGACGTGGGACTCGAGCTACTCCGGCCCCCCGCCGTCCCCGGTGTACGCCGAACTGAGGAACGGCCAGAAGTGGCGACAGACGATCATGGCGGATGGGTATCAGTTCTATCGGGACAAGCGGGGACGCCGCGCGCTGTTCGAGATGCGCAGTGATCGAGACGGCGAGATCAACCTGCTGGAAGGAGACAGCGCAGGTCGCGGGCTCGGCGCCGTGGTGGCCCGACTGGAACATCAGCTCGACTCGCTGGTACCGGCCGA
This sequence comes from Gemmatimonadales bacterium, assembly GCA_039934355.1. Classification (GTDB taxonomy): domain Bacteria; phylum Gemmatimonadota; class Gemmatimonadetes; order Gemmatimonadales; family GWC2-71-9; genus JADJOM01. The sequence goes on along the minus strand of JBDTMI010000083.1, from coordinate 2,541 downwards.
GCTCCGAACCTTCAAGACTGACACGGCGGAGACGGAAGGCAACTGAAGCAATCTATGCCGCGCGGAGCCGCCTGACTTCCGCGCTGAGCCGTGGTACCATTCCGTTCGATTCTTATCCGCCGCCTCGCTCGGCCGGAATCCCTGGGGGCGTGGACCGTATCCAGAGACTGGTAGCTTCGACACGCACAGCCACATTGCGCGCCAAGGGCACTTGGGGTGCCGACGCGGCACCCGCGGCAGGCGATGAATCCCACGAACCCGAGAACGCTCATGAGCCTTCGGCGCACCGACGTCCTCCTCACCGCCCTCTGGATGGGGTTGATGGCAGGCCTTCTCGAGGGCGTGCTGTACAATGTCCCCCCCATCGATCGGTTTTCGCTGCGACAGACCCTCGACCTCGGCCCCAACCGGCTGTGGCTCGCGGCCGCCACCAATCTCGTGTGGTTCGGCCTCGCCGCACTGCCGATCACTTTCCTCCACCTACGATGGCCCGGGGTCGTCACCGGCGCGCGCACACTCGGGGCGTTCGCGGGGCTCGCGGCCCTTAGCCTCGCCCTGATCTACTCCACGGTGCATGAAGTCGCGCTCGCACTCATCGCGATCGGCGTCGGCACCCAGGCGGCACGGTTTCTGGTCGGGCGCGACGAGAAGTTCGTGCGGTTCATGCACCGCACGCTGGTGCCCCTCGTGGCATTGGTCGTGTTATGTGCGGGCGGTGCCATTCTACTGCCGAGATACCGCGCGATGCGCACGCTGGCCGCCGGGCCTACCCCAGCCCCCGGTCAACCGAATGTGCTGCTCATCATTCTCGATACGGTGCGCGGCTTCGACGTGAGCATGCACGGATACGAGCGCGCCACTACCCCGCACCTTGAGCAGCGGGCCACCGAGGGCCTGGTGTTCGACAATGCGATGGCGACCGCCCCGTGGACCCTGCCGTCGCACGGCAGCATGTTCACCGGGCAGTATCCGTTCGCGTTGTCCACCGCGGCCAAAGTCCCTCTCGACAAGACTCACCGCACCCTCGCCGAGGTTTTCACCGCGCAGGGATATCGAACCGGCGGCTTCGTGGGGAACATCTACTACTGCGGCATTCGATTCGGGCTGGGCCGGGGGTTCCTGCACTACGAAGCCGCGCCCCTCGACGTCCTGCAGGTGATGCGGCACTCCACCCTGGGACGGTGGGTCATGGCACGAGTCTGGTTCCCGATCCGCGACCGGCTGGGCAAGAAGACCAGATTCGCGCGGCGGAACGCACCCGATGTCACGGATGGCTTCCTTGCCTGGAGCGATGACGACACCGCCCGGCCCTACTTCGCCTTCCTCAACTACTTCGACGCGCACTACCCCTATCTCCCCCCGCCGCCGTACGACCGCCGGTTCGCGCCGGACACTCAGCCAACCTTCGTTCCCCCGAGCGAGTTGAGTAGGAAGGCGTTCACTCCCGCGGTAATCGCGCGAGCTCGAAATGCATACAACGGCGCGATCGGATTCCTCGACAGTGAGCTGGGCCGACTGTTCGACTCACTCGCCAGGCGGGGAACACTGGACAACACCATCGTCATCGTGACCTCAGATCACGGCGAGCAGTTTGGGGAGTTCGGGCTGCTGTTCCATGGTAACAGCGTATATCGGCCGGTCCTGCAGGTGCCGCTCCTGATTCGCTTCCCGGGGGCGGTCCCACGTGGGATACGGGTCACCGAGCCGATCACGTTGCGCGACATCGGCGCGACAGCCCTGGACCTGGCCGGCATTCTACCATCGCGACCCTGGCCCGGCGCTTCCCTCCGAGCCGCGTGGGACTCAAGCTACGCCGGTCCGCCGATCTCCCTGGTGTACTCCGAGCTCAGGAAAGGACCGACTTGGCGCCAATCCATCAACGGCGGAGGGTATCAGCTGTATCGGGATGTGAGGGGAAACCGAAAGTTGTTCGACATGAGCAGGGGTCGGGACGACGAGATGAACCTGCTTGGGGGAGACACCGCTGGTCGCGGGATCGGCCCGGTGGTGGCCAGGCTGGAGCGCCAGCTTGATTCGCTGGTGCCGGCTCCGCTCCGAACCTTCAAGCCTGACACGGTGAGACCGGCCGCCGAGTGACCCGCAAAAAGAGGAAGGGGGAAACCCCTCCCCCTTCCTCATGGCGCCCGTCGCGACAGCCCGACCCTTAGGCGGCGTGTTGCGCGAGCTTCGCCTCGATCAGGCTCCGCAACCGCGGGTCCGCCCCAATGATCGTATCGACCTTTTGCCCGTCCTTGAAGATCAGCATGGTCGGGATCGAACGGATGTTGAACTTCATTGCGGTGGCCTGGTTCGCGTCGGTGTCCAGTTTCAGGACCTTCACGCGACCGCGATAGTCCTCGGCCAGCCTCTCGATCACCGGCGCGACCGCCAGACAGGGTCCGCACCAGGTCGCCCAGAAATCGACCAGCACCAAGCCGCTGGACTGCTCGACCTCGGCGGCGAAGGTAGCGTCGGTGACCTGCAGTTCTGTTTTGTGTGACATGGTATTCCTCACAGTTTGGTAATTCAGCGTTCAGCGTT
>JBDTMI010000082.1:0-11732 GCA_039934355.1 Gemmatimonadales bacterium | reverse complement strand
GCCAACGGCTAAAGGCTGCCCCTCCCCTCACACCGGCCCGAACAACTCCGCGAGCTCGAGGCTGAACGGCTCGCCAGCACCGGCAGGCTCCCACACCAGTCGCTCGCGTTCGATGCGGGGGAACGACTCCGTCGGCGTCCACACCTCGACCTGCCGAGCCTCGCCATCCACAATCCAATAGAGTGCGACCCCCGCCTCCTGGTATCGTCGCCGCTTGGTGAACCGATCGTTGCGTGCGGTGGACGGGCTGAGGACCTCGACCACCAGCAGCAGGTCTTGCACTGCCGTCCAGTCCAGCGTGCGGACCTGCGCGAGCGGCGCCACGAATACATCGGGCTGGACCAGGACGTCGGATGCCCAGGAGATGTCCGCCGGGGACATCATGACCAATCCAACTGGATGTGAGCGTAGGTAATTGCCCAAGGCCAGGAATAGGCGACCGACCAGCGCCTGGTGCCAGAGCCGGGGTGAGGGACTCACCAGCAGCTCGCCGTAGACCAGCTCGTAGCGGTTGCCGTCGTCCGGAAGGGCGCGGACCATATCGGCGGTGTAGTACAGCGGCGCGGGCATGCCCATACGGTACGCTCGGCGGAGGGAGGAGGGCAAGTCGGGAACATCCCCCAGCATGGGACTGGCAGCCACGCGGGATGGGACCTAATTCAGGCGCGGGGTACCCGAAGCATGCGCGGGCGGAGCCGAGTCCCGAGTCTGGCTCCGGGATAGAGAGATCCTTCGTCGCTGTGCTCCTCAGGATGACAGGTGTGTTCGACGGCGGCCGCTTCGCCCCGGAGCCAGGCTCCGGCCCCGAGTAGATCCTTCGTCGCTCCGCTCCTCAGGATGACAGCTTGTTTGACGGCGCTACACCTGGTCTCTCTCTTCGAGGTGGAGCAGCCGGCCATCCACATCGGTGAGCAGCCGGTCGGCGGCTGTACGGTCGAGCAAACCCTCGCGCACCGCCTCCAGGGTCTGCGCCTTCTCGATCATCAGCAGGTGGCGGCGGGCACGGCGCAGGTCTTCAGTGTGGAGATCGCCGCGACGGGACCGCAGCGCTTCCAACGCCTCTCGCGCTCGGTGCTGCCGGGCTTCGTATTCCGCCCGCACCTCCGCGAGCTGCGCCGACCCGGTCTGTCCCGTGCCGATCATCCGGTCAATTTCCGCGAGCGCGGCCGTGGCCGCGTTCGAGTCACCTCGGCTCTGATCGTAGGCCGTCCGATCGCTGGTGTCCCGGGCCAGGCCCAGCCGCCGGAGCAGCGGGCCCATGGTGAGGCCCTGCACCAGGATGGACAGCAGCACCACGCCGAACGTCACGGCGATCATCAGGCCACGATTGGGAAAGCTCTCTGGCAGACTCAGGGCCAGGACCATGGAAAGGCCGCCGCGCAACCCTCCCCAGCTGAGGACTGGCCGCCAGGCGGAGGGTATGCTGGCGCGGCCTCGGGCGAACACGCCGGCCACGAGGTACACCACGATCGCCCGCCCTGCGAGCACCGCAAGTGAGGCAGCCAGGATCACCTGCCATGCCGCGAGCAAGTCAGGCAGCCGGACCTCGAAGCCGATCAGCAGGAAGATGATCGAGTTGAGCGCAAAGGCGACGTACTCCCAGAAGCTCTCGACCGCCACCCGCGTGGTCGGCGACATGCCGGTGCGGGCGCCGTAGTTGCCGCAGAGCATCCCCGCCACGACCGTGGCGATCACCCCCGACCCGTGCAGCAGTTCACTGGCGCTGAACGCGCCGTACGCCGCGATGGTCGTCAGGGTGATCTCGATCATCGGATCGTCGATGCGCTGGACGAGGGTCGAGACCACCAGGCCGACCAGGAACCCGATCCCGGCGCCGAGCCCGACCACGCGCACGAAATCGAGGATGACCGACGGCATCGAGAGCGTCCCGCCGCCGACGATGCCGAGGATCAGCCCGAAGAACACGATGGCTGTGCCATCGTTGAGCAGGCTCTCGCCTTCCAGCAGCGCGGACAGACGGTGCGGCGCCCCCAGCGTGCGAAACAGCCCGACTACCGCGATCGGATCGGTCGCCGCCACCAGCGCACCGAACACCAGGGCGCGAGCCCAGGTGAGTGCATCATCCAGCGGCAGCAACGCCGCCATCCCCATCAGGATCGCGGCCGTCAGCAGGATCGCGGCCAGGACGCCCGGTACCGCCAGGGCCAGCGTGAGGGACATGTCCCGGCGGAAGCCGGCGAAATCCAGATGAAACGCGGCCTCGAAGAGGAGGCCCGGGAGGAAGACGGCGAACAGCAGCTCCTGGGTGAGGTGCGGCGCCTCAAAGGCATGCAGCTGGCCCAGCCCCAGCCCGGCCAGCACCAGCGCGATGGTGTAGGGAAGGCGCAGCCGCCGCGCCACGATGGCCACGGCCGTGGCCACGATGAAGAGCAGAATCAGGATGGGCTCGAGGGGCATGGCTCGGGTCGGAGTCCGGCTGTGGGTTTCAGGCGAAGGGAAGGTGCCGCACCGATTGTTGCCCCGGTCAACCCTGGCCATCGGGTGGAAGGTGCTCCACCCGGAACGCCGGCGCCCGGTAGTCCCCCGGCAGGTATGATACCGGGATGGTCACCTGGTTCCCGTCCCGACGCGCCCCGTAATGTGGCGACATGATCTCGACCCCCGCCTCGTTGAACTTGTCCTGAATGTTCTGGTGCAGAACGGAGTAGATGCGGGCCATCACTGCCGGCTGATCAGTGAAGGCGTTGATCTGGTAGCTCACGTAGAAATCATCGAGGCTGGTCTGCAGCACGAATGGAGCCGGGTCGGCCTTGATGTCCCCGGTGGCCCGTGCAGCCGCGATCAGCAGTTCATGGACCTGGCGCCAGGGCGCATCATATCCGATGGTGACCGTGGTATGCAGGATGAGCCCGCGTTCCGAGGCCTGGGTCGTGAAATTGATCAACTGGCTGGAGAGCACGGTCGCATTGGGGACCGTGACCTCGACATTCTTGATGGTGCGGATCCGGGTGACGAGCATCGTGCGCTGGACGACATCTCCCACCGTCTCACCGATCTGCACCCGGTCGCCGAGCCGGAACGCATTGGTGTAGGTCAGCACCACGCCGGCGACGATCTGGCCGACCGCTCCGGTGGAGCCGAGTGAGAACAGCACCCCGACGAAGAGGGAGACGCCCTTGAATGCGGGTGACTCCGCGCCTGGCAAGTAAGGGAACATCACCACCACCGCGAACGCGACGACCAGGAAGCGGATGATGTTGAACGTCGGTTGCGCCCAGTCGCGGTGAAATCCTTCCAGCACCAGCGCGCCGGATCCGATCGCGCGAAACACCAGGTGGATCAGCTTGAGGAGGTACCGGGTCACCAGGAAGATGACGAGGAGGAAGAAGATGTTCGGCAGATAGTCCAGGAACCCGGCTCCGACGGCGTGGAGCGGTGTCAGGACATAGCCGACGATCCTGCGCGAATACGGCGCCGTCCACGGAAAGAAGCTGAGCACCAGCGGCACGTAGATGTACAGCAGCAGCACGGTGAGCGACACGCGCACCACGCGCGCGACCAGGGTGAGGGCCTCCCCCAGGCGGGCGGCGGAGAGCAGTTCGAATCGCTTTATCCTGAATGGCGGTACCCGTGGCCCCCGCAACTCGCGATACACCCGGTGGAACAGCCGCTGCAGGCCGAAGAGCAGCCCGATGAGCACCAGGGTGGCGAGCGCCGCCTTGGCGGCGTCGATCGAGAGCGACCGGAAGCTGCTGGCGGCGGCCGTCGCGACGACCGCCTGCTGCATCCGAGCGGCCCACGCCGTGGCCAGCGCCGGCCGAGGCTGACCGGTCGGGAGGGCATCCGCATCCAGCACGGTCATGAGTACTTCGTCGCCGATGAGGAGCTCACTGCGCCGCTCCACTTCGGTGACCAGGATCGAATCGCGCCCGTTCGCCAGGGCGGCGCCCCGGCGGGCCAGTCGCTGTACGACCGCGGAGGCCCGCTCGGGCGGCCCAAACGGTCCGAGCCGCCCGTACAGGGTGAACAGCGTATCGGTGCCGTACACCACGGGCGCCCCCGACGGCGGGGGTGCGGAATCGGTCGTGATCTGGGCCATCGCGGGAGCGACGAGCAGTGCGGAGGCGAAGAACAGGATGAGTCCGGAAGCGGACGCACGTCTCGTCCAGAACATCACAACTCCTTGCAGAGGACGGCAGGGTGGCGCTTGACGAACCCGCGTCGAGTGCCCTTCATTGCGCGGACTGGCGGAACACCCAAAGGTGATCCGCCGAATGAACAAGGTATAGGCGTCTTAAGATAGGAGAGCAAATGGAGCGTATCCGCGTGGGCACGCTGCAGTACTTCATCCGACCGGTCAGCACCTTCGATCAGTTCCGGGAGCAGGTCGAGGCGCTGGTCGAGACTGCGGCGGACTACAAGTGCCATCTCCTGGTCTTTCCCGAATACTTCACCGTCCAGCTGCTCACCCTGGGCAATGTGCGTCGGCCGATCCGCGAACAGGTGCGCGACCTGGCGGGCCAGGCGGAGCGCTTCACCGAGCTGATGACCAGCCTTGCGCGCCGCCACCAGCTGTATATCGTCGGCGGGACGATCCCCGTGATGCCCGGCGGAGCGGAGCCGATCTACAACCAGTCCATGCTCTTCGGCCCCGGGGGCGGGGTCGGCATCCAGCAGAAGCTGCACATGACCCGGTTCGAGACCGAGGACTGGATCATCACCCCCGGCTCCACGCTGCGGGTCTTCGAGACCGCCTTCGGCCGGCTGGCCATTGCAATCTGCTACGACGTGGAGTTCCCCGAGATCGCGCGGGCCGCCGCGCGTGAGGGCGCCAACATCCTGGTGGTGCCAAGCTGTACCGATGACCGGCAGGGTTTCTGGCGGGTCCGCTACTGCGCCCACGCCCGCGCCATCGAGAACCAGATGTATGTCATCTGTTCCGGCACGGTGGGCTCGCTGCCGATGGTGCCGGCGGTTTCGCTCAACTATGGCCAGGCCTCGATCCTGACGCCGAGCGATTTCGCGTTCTCGCGCGACGGGATCCTGGCGGAGGGCAATCCCAATCAGGAAATGATGGTCATCGGAGAACTGAACCTCCGGACCATCGTGGAGACACGCGCCAGCGGGACGGTGCTGCCCCTGCACGACAGCCAGCGAACCGCGGGGCTGGTGGCTCGCCCAGAAGTGGTGTTGCTATGAAGGACGCTGGGCCCGCCCTGATCCGTCCTACCCAGCCAGACGACTTTCCCGCCATCGTCGCGCTCTGTCAGGCAACCTATCCCGGTACCCCGCCGTGGACCGTCGCCCAGCTCACCTCTCACCTGCAAGTCTTCCCCGAGGGCCAGCTGGTCGCCCTCGCCCCGGACGATCTCAGCATCATCGGGATGGCCGCCAGCCTGATCGTGCTGTGGGACGACTACAGCTTCACAACCAACTGGCGCGAACTCACCGCCGGAGGAACCTTCGCCAACCACGATCCCGCTCGGGGGCGGACCCTGTACGGCGCCGAAATCATGGTGCATCCGGACTGGCAGGGTCGGGGCGTCGGCAAGCTGCTCTATGTGGCACGGGAGGCGCTCACGCGCCGTCTCGGACTGCTCCGCATCCGCGCGGGCTCCCGCCTGCGCGGGTACCGCGAATACTCCAAGACGCTCAGTGTCGAGGAGTACGTCATCCGGGTGGCTCGCGAGGAACTGACCGATCCGACGCTCACGTTCCAGCTGCGCCGAGGCTTTCGGGTGCTCGCGGTGGCCCGGGGCTACCTCGCCCACGATCCCGAAAGTCTCGGTCACGCGGCCGTCATCGAGTGGCTGAATCCCGACATCGCTCGTCCGGAAGACTACGCCGCCAGCGATTCGCGCTTCCAGCCACGGGCGGGCGGCGCCACGACTGCCGAGTGACCTGCCGGTGCCGATCTCGGCGAGAAGGTCCGCTGCCTGCGCTCGGCCCGCGCCCACCAGCCTCGATGTCGTAGCCGGCTGCGACCTGGTCGTCGGAATGAATGAACCGCGCCTGCCGGTCGCTCGCCTCCATCATCATCACCGATAGACATCACGCGAGTGGAGTTCGATCGCCCGGACGATCCGTCGCAGGCGCCACCTCGCCGGGCGGCTGAGCCGCAGTGATGGCCTGGGACGCTACGGCAGAGTTCTGGCCGGTGCGCCTGAGGTGGTCGATGGGTCGGCGGCCGACGTCTCGTGAGGTTCCGTCGCGAGCGGATCGAGGTGAGGGGTCTGGTAGTCAAGGACGGGACCGCGGAGGAGAAACCCCGGCACCAGCGTGATGAGCGTCGTGTACAGGACCAGCGCCCCAATCAGCCAGGGCGGAACGCCAGGCCGCGTTCGGAGGATGTCCGCGATCACGAGGGTGAAGACCAGGGTCGGTAGAAGCGCGACCCCGATGCGAAGACTGGTACGCGGGCGCTCGCGGAGCACGAGCCACCGGTGCGCTGCGAACTCGCCTAACCGGAGTACCACACACCCGACGAGGAAGGCAAGGCCGGTCCACAGCGCCGCCGGATCCAGTTCATCCGCACTGACGCCCTGGCCCGCCTTGAAGAAGTAGAACGGCACGAAGAACGACGCGAACGCTTCCACCGCGTGGAGCATGCGTTCGGATGACATTGCCGGCAGCCGTTCCCGGAACTGCCGGGCGGCGATGCCTACGACAAACGCTCCCACGAGGTAATAGACCCCGAGCCGGCGGGTCGCCGATGCGCAGACGACGGCCACCATCAGCAGGAAGGCGAATTCCGACCGCGGGGCGAACGGGACGATTCGGGCCGCGAACCAGCGGAAGAGAGGCGGCAGCACCACCATGAGCGCCGTCAGCGCCAGCACGCTCAGGCCAAGCTGACGGACGGAGGTCGACTGCAAGGCCACGAACATGACCAGGAGCGCAAGCAGTTCGGACGCGATGGCCTTGGACTTGGTCCATCGCTGCTCATCCGGCGAGAGTCCGAACAGCTCCAGCGAGTCGAGGATGAAGCCGGTCGAAGGGGTGATCAGTGCCAGCGAGACCAGTGCCGCATCGCGCGGCGCCAGCGCGAAGAGGGAAACGACCGCAACCGACAGCAGGGCGAGGGTGACGACCCAGATCGCCAGGTGTTGGAGCAGCACCCGGGCGTTGGGGCGCAATTCGTCCACTTCAACATCGAGTCCTGCGAACAGGAAGAGCGCCACGATCCCGAAGGTGGCGAGCAGCCCGATCGTACTGTCATGCTGGAAGAGCCCCATCGCTGTCGCAGCAGCGCCGAGGGCCAGGCTGGTGACAGCGCTGGGTAGACGGTAGCGCTGAAGAAATCGGGGAATAACGAACAACACGAACAGCAGAACGACGTACGAAAGGTCTTTCGGCATCGGAGCACATCGTGGATGACAGAGGGAAAGTCAGCGCCAGCGGCGGTGCAATGGATCGACCGCTCCGGTTCGGCTCCGGCAGATCATACAGCAGAAATCCCCGCGGCGCCACGCACCCGGCCGACGTCGTTGCGCCCCGCTAACGGCCAATCGCGCTTTCCGGCCCCCCCGCCACCACCCACTGCAGCCCCGTCGTCAGTCCCGAGACCGAAAAGATGATGGCGCACCAGACCAGTGCGACGAGCGGCACGTCGAGGAGCGCGGCGGGCAGGTAGAGAAAGGTGAAGAAGTCCCGCCGGCCGGCCATCTCGACGGTTTCCTTGATGGTCCGGGCCAGCGTGCGCGGTGCCGGAGGCAATGGTTCGCCTGGGGGGCCGTGCGGCTTCTGGAACCACCAGTTGAGGGTGGTCACGCTCCCGCTGCCGCCGCCCCGGGTGATCAATCCGACGTAGAGTGCCACCTGATACACCAGGTGCAGGGTGGTGCCGACGACGGTCACCCACAGGGCGACGGTCGAGCCCGATCGCCAGACCGCCCATCCCGCGACCGCGAAGAACCCCACGTTCACCACGTCGTCCAGCACCTGGTCCAGCCATTCCCCCAGCCGCGAGCGGATGTACTTGAGACGGGAGATCTCCCCGTCGCACCCATCGAGAATGGATTGCAGGTTCAGCAACAGCGCGCCCAGTAGCAGCCAGGGGAGGCCGCCCCACGCGACGACCGCGATGCCCACGAATCCGAAGAGCGCGGCAATCAGCGTCATCTGGTTCGGCGTGAGCGAGGTATTGATCAGCGCCCGCGTGACCCGGAGCGAGATGGGCCGGTTGAGGTACCGCGAGATGATCCCGTCGGTGGCCTTGAGCAGGGCGCGGAAGAGCAGATCCTCGGCCCGCACGCGGCTCGGCGCGTCGGTCACCGGCAGAACGAACTCATCCGCTTCGAGCGGGGCACGCTCGATGTCGCCGGTGTAACCCGCGGCCACCAGTCGCCTGGGCAGCAGCCGATGCCACACCAGGCCGAGCCGCGCGGTAAGGACGGCATCACTCCCCGGTGGCTGCACCGCACCGGCCGACGGGTTCCCCCTCACCCCGACAGGGGAGAGCGGGACCGGGGGTGAGGGTGCCCGGATCGTAAGCTTCAGTCTGGAATCGGCGAGAATCTCGGCGCGTGGCAGATCGACCCAGACCTCCTCGATTCCGGCATCCTGTAGCGACAGGAGCTGCCGCAACAGCACCGAGAGTCCCGCCACTCGACTGGCGGGATCGCCGGCGGGCGGGCTGGTGAGCGAGGCAATGCGGGTCAAGCCGTCACCGTTCGTGGCTCGGTCACCATCAGTCCCGCCAGCAGCAGATTGAGCGGCACCACACAGACCATGAAGTAGGCGCGGACGCTTCCCGGCCACCAGGTCGCAAGGATCATCGCGACGTAGGCAATCGCGAAGTGGGTTCCGATGCCGAGAAAGGTCCAGGTGCGCATGCGGTCGGCATGTGCCGCACGGTACGCCGCCGGATCGGCGGCCGGGGGAATGGCGAGCGCCGCGTTCTGGGCCCGCGAATACCCCTCGTAGACCCAGAGCAGGATCACATCGCCCAGATGGCCCTCGGCCCGCGCGGCGGCGCGGTTGCGTGCGACCGTGTCGATGTCTTCCTCGCGCTCGGTATAGCCGCCGGAGACACGGGCGATATAGCGGGTCTTGGTGTGATCGAACAGCGCCGACTGCACCGCCGCGCTGGCGATGCCGGCCAGGCCGAGGAGCCAGTACCAGGGGCTGCCGTGCACCGTCACCATGTACCAGGAGCCGCAAATGCCGAGACTGATGCCCACCACGTAATCCGCGATGCCGTCGACGATGGCACCGGTGGTCGAGGAGATCTTGCGCGCCCGCGCGAGCTGACCGTCGCAGCAGTCGAGCACCACCGCGGCAAAGAGGAGCAGGCCGGCGGGAATCCGCCAGGCCGGCCGAGTCGCGCCAACCGCCAGCGCGACGGCACCGCTGATGCCGACGAGCGCGCTCAGCAATGTGACCTGGTTGGGCGTGATCGGGGTGGGGATGAGCAGTGGCACAACCCGCCGCGCCAGCGGGCGATGGATGACCTCGTCCACCAGTTCTTCGACCTCAGTGGGCTTGGCGGAGGCGGGCGCCGTCATCGGGCGAAGCGAGCGGTGGCGTCCTCGAGGTCTGCCAGGTCATCGATCTCGGTCCATTCGTCGTGGCCGATCGGTACGGTCCGGAAGTTCACGCCGGCGGAGATCATCCGCTGAAAGGCGTCCTCGTAATACCCCTGCGTGTCGCCACTCTCGCGCATCGCCTCCAGCGTGGCCCAGAAGATGGGGAGCGCGGTACCGCTCACCTTCTGGATTCCGATCGACTCCCCGGCGCAGACGGCGGGGTTGAGCTGCTTGGAGAGCTGCCGCACATTCCCCTGGTCATCGAGCAGCGCCTTCATCTCTTCTTCGGCCAGGGGCGTTTCGGTGTCCAGCAGCAGCGCCGAGGCAGCGCTCGCCGCCACCAGACGACTGAGCGCATCACCGGTGATGACCACGTCGCCATCGCAGAGCACGATGCCGGCGGCGTCAATCTTCCCCCGTGCGGCGAGGACGCTCATGCAGTTGCCGGTGGTGGCGAAGTCCGGATTCGGGGCGAGGGCGACGGGAATTGGCGGGACATGGGCGGCGAGATGCGCCTCAACCCGGTCGGCCAGATAACCGGTGACGATGACGGCGCGGCCAATACCCGCCGCGGCGATCCGCTCGAGTTGCCGGGCAAGAATCGTCTGACCGCCGACATCGAGGAGGCACTTGGGTGTTTCGAGTGTCAGCGGCCGGAGTCGGGTTCCGGAGCCGGCGGCGAGGATGATGGCCTGGAGACTCATCGATGAGATCGGAGGGTCGGATGGTGGCGGCAGGCGCTGGGCGGTGGGCGATACACAAACGAAACCTATCGCTTTGCTCTGCCTCTGCCTACACCCGGCGGCCTACTCCCGATCTCCAATCGCTTATCGCCCATTCCTCGCTACGCCGGCTGGTGCGCAATCTCCGCGACCGCCGCCAGGAAGCGGTCGATCGTGTGCACATCCACGTCGCCCATGTTGGCAACGAGGAAGCAGTCGTGACTCACCGGGCCCTTGCCCTTGTAGACCAGGAAGCCGCGGCTTTTGAGGTCCTGGTAGAAGTTGTCGAACGTCATCCCGCTGGGCAGCTGGGCGACGGTGAGTGAGGCGGCACCACCGGCATCATCAAACCGGAGCTTGAGGCCGAGCCCGATGAGACCGGCACGAAGCCGTGCGTTGAGCGCCTGGTAGTGGGTACGCCGCGCCGCGACGCCACCCTGCTCCTCCAGTTCGCACAGCGCCGCTTCCAGGGCGACCACCGCAGGCACGGCGGGAGTGAACGGCGTCTGGCCGTTTTCCTTCAGTGCGGCACGATAGCGCCGGAGGTCGAGGTACATGGACCTCGGCCGCACGTGGGCGGTCTCTTCCCAGATGTCGCGGCGGGCGATGACGAATGCCGCGCCCGCGACGCCATGCAGGCACTTGTTGGCCGAGCCGATGATCACCGACGCCCGGCTGCGCCCCATGTCGAACTCTTCGCCGCCGAGACTCGACACCACGTCGACGATGTAGCGGATGTGCCGCGGCGCGAGCAGGCGACCGACTTCATTGACCGGATTCAGCCGGCCGACGCTGGTCTCATGATGGACCATGGCGACGGCCTTGATGCGCGGGTCGCTGTCCAGCATGCTGGACAACTGCTCCAGCGAGATCGGCTCACCCCAGTCATATCGCAGATGGCTCACCGGGATGCCCAGGCACTCGGCCATCTCGGCGATGCGTTCGCCGAACGCACCATTCGAGACGACCAGCAACCGATCATCGTGGCCGACGAATGTCGACAGCGCCGCTTCCGTCGCCGCCGTCGCACCGCCGCTCATGACGAGCACATCGTGGGTATGGGCGACCGCCACCCGGCGCAGCCGGGCGACCACCCGCGACAGAATCTCGACAAATCCCCGGTCCCGGTGCGAGATGTCGGCGCTGGCCAGGGCCTGCTTGACCGCCGCCGAGGTCGTGACCGGACCGGGGCAGAGGAGGGTCAGCGGTTCGGCACTGGTTGCCGGACGGGACGGAATGGCCCGGACAGTTTCGACCTCAGCGCGCCGGGTGCGTGTCAGGATGTCGATCGCCGCGTGTGAATTCATCACGCTCTCAGCTGTAAGTGGGCCGGAACACTATGCGCAGAAAGAATGAGGCAAGTGATTATGCCTTAACCACTTGCCTGCCTATGTCTGCTCCGGTTTCCTCCGTGCGAAACCCGTTCGGGGACGGAGGTATTTCCTGATAAAGCAGGTTTCGCGCCTATTAACGCCTCAGCAGCCAACGCGCGGATTCGCCCAGCCAGGCGCCTGCAGACCAG
>JBDTMI010000081.1:0-11750 GCA_039934355.1 Gemmatimonadales bacterium | reverse complement strand
GTAGGCGGTAGGCGGTAGGCGCTGAACGCTGAACGCTGAATGCTGAACGCAAATGGCTAACGGCTAGCGCCAACGGCCATCAGTTCACTCCCAGTCTTTCGGTGCATCACGAATCTCCGCCAGCAGCACCCGGTAGCTCTCCAGCCGGTCCGCGGCGACGACCCCGCTGGCCACGCCCGCGATCACGGCACAGTGCGGCTCCTTCACGTGCTGACAGTCGGCGTACTTGCATTGATCAACCAATGGACGGAACTCCGGAAAGCAGTGCGCCAGTTCCCGCCCCTCCAGCCCCCAGAGTCCCACCTCGCTGAAGCCCGGGGTATCGACCAGGTAGCCGCCGCACTCCAGCGGCACCATCACCGCCGCCACGGTCGTGTGGGTGCCGCGCTGGGCCTTGGCACTCACCTCGCCGACGCGCAGCATCAACCCGGGTTCGAGGGCGTTCAGCAAGCTCGACTTGCCAGCGCCCGAGGGGCCGGTGATCACGCTGAGCCGGTCGCGCAGCGCATCGCGCAATGCCTCCAGCCCGATGTCACCCCTGGCGCTGGTCCGATACACCGGATAGCCGGCCAGCCGGAAGCGCCGCTCGAGCGCGTCACCCGGATCGAGATCGACCTTGTTGAGGATGACGCCCGCCGAGAGGTTGTTCGCTTCGGCGACGACCAGCAGGCGGTCGATGAGCTGGGGAATCGGGTCCGGGCTCCTGGTCGCGGTCACCACCAGAACCTGATCGACGTTGGCCGCGACGTCACGCGTGCCGCGCCCCTCGGGAATCCGGCGCGCCAGCAGGCTGGTGCGCTCCTCGACACCGGCGATCGCGCGCACCCCTCCCTCGCCTTCGGCGTCGAGGTGCACCCGGTCACCGACCACGACTTTCGGCCGGTCGCGCTTCATCTTGCCGCGAAGAATCGCGCGGACCTCGCCCTCGGGGGTGAGCACCCGGTAGGTGCTGCCATCGCGCTCGAGGACCGTGCCGGACAAGAGACTCATCTCACCACGCTTCCGGTGTTTTAGTGATGGCCTCGTCGAGCGCGGCCTTCACGTCGTAGAGCGACAGGGCGAGCAATCGCGTTTCCGCCACCTCCGGCGTGGCGCCCCACGCCAGCACACCGGTTTCGACATGCCCGAGGGGACGTTCACCCGACTGTGACCAGCGGACAAAGAGGAGGGAGGCGGCGTAGCGGCCGGAGGCGTCCGGCTCGTCTTCCACGAACAGTCCGACCGAATACGGCTGGCCATCACTGCCAGTGAAGGCGGCGGCCCGGTCGTGCTTGGCCATGTAGCCGCCGAGGGTGACCTCCTGCATCCGGTCAGTGCACTGCCTCTCGGACGACATTGCCGAGGATGAAGACAATGTTCGCGGGCCGCTCGGCGAGGCGACGCATCAGGTAGGGATACCACTGAGTGCCGAAGGGCACGTAGACCCGCATGTTGAAGCCGTCGGCGCGGAGTTCATCCTGGAGATCGCGTCGAACCCCGTAGAGCATCTGGAACTCGAAACGGCTGGGATCGAGGCGGTGGTCGGCGACATAGCGGCGCGCGTGAGTGAGTATCGCGGGGTCATGGGTCGCGAGGCCGGGGTAGTTGCCGTGCTCCAGCAGCCGCTCCATCAGCGTCACATAGTGCTTGTCCACGTCGGCCTTGTCGGGGAAGGCCACATCGGCCGGCTCGAGATAGGCGCCCTTGCAAAGCCGGACGCGCGCCTTCATTTCGATCAGCTGGTCGATATCCCGCCCGGAGCGGCGCAGGCAGGACTGGATCACGACGCCAACGTGGCTGCCGTACCGCGGGAAGAGTTTCTGGGCGAAGAAGTCCAGGGTCCTCTGGGTGTAGGCCGAGCCTTCCATGTCGAGGCGCACGAAAGTACCGAGCGTCTTGGCCTGTTCCAGGATCCGGGTCATATTGGCGAGGCAGAGATCCTCGCTAATATCGAGCCCCATCTGGGTCAGCTTGAGCGAGACATTCGCCTCCACCCCGCTCGACGCGATCTGGTCGAGCATCTGGAGATAGATGTCGCGGGCGTGGGCGGCGTCCTCTTCCTTGGAGACGCTCTCGCCCAGCAGGTCGAGGGTCGCGGTGATCTTGCGGAGATTGAGGTCACGCACCGCGTCGACCGCGGTGGTGATCGTTTCGCCGGCGACAAACCGGGAGGCAAACTTCCGGGCCAGCGGGTTGCTCCGGACAAAACGGAAGATCCGTGGCTGCTCCGAGAGCCACAGCAGACTCGTGCGCATCATGTCGACAGTTCCTTGCGTGAGACCACCGGCCGCCCGGAACGTAGCGAGCGGACAGAAGGGCTACAAGCGATGCATAAACATTCCATTCGCCTGGGCATGTGGTCCGGCCCGCGCAACATCTCCACCGCGCTGATGCGCGCCTGGGAGAATCGGGAGGACTGCTGGGTAGTGGATGAACCGCTGTACGCGCATTACCTCACCCAGGTCCCGGTCGCCCATCCCGGGGTGGCGGAGGTGATCGCGAGTCAGGACAACGACTGGCGGAACGTGGTCGATCACCTGACCGGCGCCATCCCGCACGACCGGACCATCTACTACCAGAAGCATATGGCCCATCACTGGCTGCCCCACCTGCGGGGCGACTGGGTGCTCGGGCTCACCAACGCCTTCCTGATCCGACACCCCGCGGAGATGCTCCCCTCGCTGGCGGCGAAAATGGGATTGCCGGTCCTCCGGGACACCGGGCTGCCGCAGCAGGTGGAAATCCTCCGGTTCGTCCATCAGCGCACCGGTGTGCGCCCGCTGGTGTTCGACAGCGAGGATGTCCTGATCGATCCGCGCAGCGCCCTCACCCGGCTCTGCGAGCGGGTCGGGGTCGCCTTCACCGAGCGGATGTTGCACTGGCCCGCGGGTCCCCGTGCGACCGATGGCGTCTGGGCCAAGTACTGGTATGACGTCGTCGAACGATCCACGGGATTCGAACCGTGGGCGCCCCGGTCCCGCACCGTGTCACCGGAACTGCAGACGGTACTCGAAGAGTGCATGCCGTATTACGAGGAAATGGCGAGTTATCGATGAGTGCAGGAGGCGTTGAGCATCGAGCGTTCAGCAGCTGACCGTGAGCCCTGGCCGCTGAATGCTGCCCGCTGAACGCCGACGGTTGAACGCTGAACGCTGAATGCCGAACGCTCTCCACCCCACACCGGTCTCTCCGATGCTCCAATCCTTCAATCCGAAAAACCGCGACCTCCAGGTCAACATCAACGGCACCCTGTTCCACCGGGACCTGGCGGGCATCAGCCCGTTCGATTCCGCCGTCCAGGGGGGCGACGCCGTGTGGGAAGGATTGCGACTCTACCACGGACGGATCTTCCGCCTGCGGGAGCATCTCGACCGCCTGCGGCACTCGGCCCTGGCGCTGGCCTTCAGTGAGATCCCCTCGCACAAGGTGATTACCGGCGAGATCCAGAAGACGCTCAAGGCCAATGGCATGACGGACGGGGTGCACATCCGGCTCACCCTCACCCGCGGCGTGAAAGTGACGTCGGGGATGGATCCGAGGCTCAACCAGTCCGGCGCGACCCTCATCGTGCTCGCCGAGCATAAGCCGCCGGTGTACGGCACGACGGGACTCACGCTCATCACCAGTTCCATCCGGCGCTTCCAACCCGATTGCCTCGATCCCAAGATCCACCACTGCAACCTGCTGCAGTCGATTCTCGCCAAGATCGAGGCCAATGTCGCCGGGGCGGATGACGCGCTCATGCTCGATACCCACGGTTTCGTGGCGGAGACCAACGCCACCCACCTCTTCTTCGTCGATGGCGGCACGGTGCACACCAGCCGCACCGTGGCCTGCCCCGAGGGTATCACCCGTTCGGCGGTCCTGGGCATTTGCATCGCGCATGGAATCCCGCACGAGATCCGGGATATCTCGCCAGCGGAGATCTACAGGGCGGATGAGGTGTTCTGTACCGGCACGATGGGGGAACTGGCGGCGGTCACGACGATTGACGGTCGGATGATTGGCGAGGGACGCGTCGGACCGATGACGACCCGACTCACCGCTCTGTTCCGGGCCCTGACGGCAGCGGAGGGGGATGTGGTAGTCTAGGGTGGGGCGGAGCCATTGCTCCGCCCCCAGTGGCTGAGCGGCGATTAGGCGATTAGGCGATTGGGCGATTAGGCGATCAGGCGAGTGGGCGAGTGGAAGAGGAGCGGAGCCTCCCTCCGCCCCGCACTCACGGCAGAAACCGCCCCCGCAACTCCGGCGGCAGCATCGGACAGCTCTCCTTTGGCGCTGCGAAGAGCTGCTTCCGCACACTCGCAATCCGGTCGTAGCCCCAGTCCAGCAGCCAGCGCGGCAGCAACCCCGTCGCCCGCGCGATCACGCGCCACGGCCCACCGAGCTGCTCCCCGATATGCTGCGCCGCGGCGGATCGCTCCAGGGTCCGGCCATCGGCGGTACGGATAATCACGCTGTCGGGCAGCGCCGACCGCTGCTCCAGGGTGAATGCCCCGAGAAACGCCGGTCCCCCGAGCGGCGCGTAGCGGAATCGGGTGCCCTCGAGATCGTGCCGGAGGGTGAAGAGCACCGTACGATGGCAGAGGCCGCAGGAGCCGTCGTAGAAGAGGAGGTCGGGGGGAGCGCGCACTGGAGTGAGGGGAGAGGGGAGAGGGGAGAGGGGAGAGGGGAGAGGGGAGAGGCGCGAGGAAGATAGTCACGACCGCCTATCGCCTGCCGCCTGCTCCCCAGCGCCTATCGCCCGGCATCCCCCCGGCCTGACGCCGGGATGACGGCTGGGGGATAGGATAGAGGAGCACCCCAAGCCCGTGCGGGCCAACGCGTCCTCTCCCGGTGCTATATTGACAGACCTCATGACATCTCCATTACTCGGCATTCTCGAACTCACCGACCGCGGTGCGGGTTTTGTGCGCCGCCGCCAGTTCAGCTATCTGCCCGAGGACGGGGACTTCTACGTCCCGCCCCGGCTAGTCAGCCAGTACGGGCTGCGCAGCGGCGATGAACTGTTCGGCGAGACGGGGCGCTCCCCCGGCCGCGGCAAATCGGCGCCGGTCGAGAAGGTCACCGAGGTCAACGGTCGCCCCGCCGAAGAAGCCCGCCGCCGTCCCGCGTTCGCCAGTCTCGGCGCGAAGCACCCCGAACAGGCCCTGACGCTGGACTGCGGTCTCCGGCGCTTTGGCAACGCGGACTACACCAATCGGATCATCGACCTGCTCTGTCCCTTCGGCAAAGGGCAGCGCGCGCTGATCGTCGCACCGGCCAAGGCCGGCAAGACGATGGTGCTGCAATCGGTGGCCCAGGGCGTCGCGACCAACTATCCCCAGGCGCTCCTCCTCATCCTGCTGGTCGATGAGCGGCCCGAGGAAGTGACCGATATGGAGAGCTGCGGCTTCGGGGAAGTGGTCGCCTCCAGTTTCGACTGTCCGGCGGAGCGGCATGTGGCGGTGGCCGAGTTGACCCTGGAGCGGGCCCGGCGGCGGGTCGAGCAGGGCGAAGATGTCGTCCTGATTCTCGATTCGATCACCCGGCTGGCGCGGGCCTACAACACGGTGGAACGCGGCACCGGGCGCACCATGACCGGCGGCCTCGATTCCAACGCCCTAGAGAAACCCAAGCGCTTCCTCGGCAGCGCCCGCACGATCGATGAATCGAAAGGCGGCGGCTCGCTCACGATCATCGGGACGGCGCTGATCGATACCGGTTCGAAGATGGACCAGGTGATCTACGAGGAATTCAAGGGCACCGGCAACAGCGAGCTCACGCTGAGCCGGGAACTGGCCGATCGGCGGATCTTCCCCGCCATCGACCTCAAGGCGAGTGGCACCCGCCGGGAAGAGCTGCTGCTCTCCCCTGCCCTGCTGCGCGTAAGTCAGGCGCTGCGCGGCCGCTTCGCCCCGCTCAGCGCCATCGACGCGATGCAGCAGGTGGTGACGCTGATGAAGCGCTACCCCAGCAATGTGGAGCTGGGCGAGGTTCCGTAGGAATCGTCGATCGGGTGGGGGTCCTCCTCCACCGGCTCCTGCAGGTCGATCAAATCGGGATCCGGCTCGACGGCACTCGCATACTGCGCCGCCAGGTGACTCCCCGCCACCTCCGCCTTGATCCGCTGCATCACCGCCTGTGCCGTCGCCAGCGGGAGGTAGAACGCCCGCAGGTACTCCCCCACCGACCGTTCCACCGACAGTTGCCCGTCCAGGAGCTGCGCCAGGTCCTGCGCGTTGTAGACGTGTGTCGCCGTCACCGCCTCTTCTGCCCGCGCTCCCACCATCTGTGCCAGTTCCAGCGTTTTCTCCGCGTATTGTCGGCGATACCGAATCAGCTTGAGCATCAGGTCAAGACGCAGCAGGCGCCAGCCACGCAGCAGCGGCATCGGTGTCTGTGGCGGCAGGCAGTCGAGATCGAGCGCGGTGAGCGTGCGGGTACGCACCGCCTCCTGCATCGGCGCCGGGACCTGCACCACCGAGAGGTAGAGCTCCAGCCCGTCGAGCGGCGCAACCCGGCTGGCGAATTCGCCGATGAACAGCCTCGCCTGCTCGGTATGCGTGTTGATCAGTGCCTCCCAGGCGACCGCATACGCCACCCGAATGCGGGTGCGAAAGGCCGCTGGAAACTGGCGGATTGGCATGGCACTGGGCACACCACTCGTGGACATCGTGCTTCCTGTCTGAATTATTGACATGGCGATTGGCGCCAGCCTGGCCAAGATTGGGGTGCGAACACCTTGGCGCAATGACGCCGATTACCAAGAATGGTGCCGCCCCGATCCCTGACTCGTGGTGGCCCTGGAAAGCAGAGCGTAAGTATTTCAGCCACAACACCTTAGGCTGATTACAGGTAGCTCCTTTCCCCCAGGATTGATAGCTCCACAAAGTGCGGTATTGCCGCCGTATCCGGCGGCGAACTCCACACCCGGCGAAACACCAGCGAGGACTTCAGCTGATTCCAACACCTTGGATGCGAAGTGCGAACGGAGGACTGGAGCTGGAGGGGAGCAGGAACCCGGGGAAGAATCGCAGAAAGGCGAAGGAAGAATTTCCGGCAATGACCCGGAAAGAGGCTACGGCGACAGGCGCATCTGCTCGAGCAGCTGCGCGAATCGTGGATCGTTGCGGACCGGATCGAACAACAGGTCCACCTTGAGGTACACCAGCCAGCCTCGCCGTGCCGCCATCGCGCGCTCCAGCCACTCAAAGGCGTCCTCGGTGCGGCCGAGCACCAGCGCCAGGCGGGCGAAGTCGGTGGGCGAGACATAGCGCTCCCGGGCCAACTCCTGGAACCGCCCCCAGGTGGCGTTCGCCTCCGCGCGGTGACCCTGGAGGATGTCGAGATGCGCCTTGGCCAGAAGCGCGGGGCTGTCGTCGGGGCTGAGGTCGAGCGCCGTCTCGATTGAACCGCGTGCCTCCTGCAATCGCCCGGCATGCGTCAGCATGATGCCGAGGAGCAGGTGATTGTCGGCTGATTCGGGGTTCATGATCAGCGCCCGCTCCATGTGCGGCACACCGAGGTGAGGGGTGCGGGCGTAGTAGTAGAGCCAGCCGTAGCTGCGCCGGATGGAGACCGACGCGGGATCGAGTTCCACCGCGCGCTGTCCTTCCGCGAGTGACTCCGGCACCCGGCCCATGGCGGCGAGATACCAGGAGTACCACTGTCTGGCGCTGGCATACTGCGGATCGAGCTCGATCGCCCGACGGAATTCCCGCCCGGCGCCTTCCCAATCCCAGTCATAGATGAACAGCACCCAGGCGAGCGACGTGTGCGCCTCGGCCAGCGTCTCGTCCAGCGCGATCGCCTTGCGGGCTTCGGCGCGGGCCCGCTCCAGCCCTTCGGCGACCGGCATCGCGCGGTAGTCGACGTACTGCGCATAACTGTCGGCCAGCCCGGTGTAGGCCAGGGCAAAGCCGGGATCCTCCGCGATGGCCTGCTCGAAGAACTGCACCGCCTGCAGCAGGTCGGCAGCGGTGCGCTTGTTCCACGCGTGGCGGCCCCGCAGGTAGAGATGGTAGGCGCGACTGTTGGTCGTGGCACGACGCGGCACCACCTCGCCCAGCGCCCCCGGATCCAGGAACTGGGTGCGCAGCGTCGCCACGATGCTCCGCGCGAGGTCGTCCTGCAGCGCGAGGATGTCCCGGCCCTCGCGATCAAACCGCTCCGACCAGAGCAGCCGGCCGTCGGTGGCATCAGCCAGCTGGGCGGTGATCCGGAACCGGTCGCCCGCTCGCCGCACACTTCCTTCCAGCACGGCGGACGCGCCGAGGAGCGCCCCCACGACCCGGACGTCCTCGTTCTTGCCCTTGAGCGCGAACACCGAACTTCGGGGCGACACCTGCAAGCCTTCGACATGCGCAAGCGCGTGGATCAGCTCTTCGGTGATCCCATCACTGATGTACTCGTTATCCGCATTCGGGGTGGCATTGGTGAACGGCAGTACCGCGATGGTGCGCCTGCCCTGGGCGCCAGGCTGATCCGGCAGCCCGGAGAGTGGCGTCACCAGCGCATCGCAGAAATCCGCCACCGCGGCGTATCGGTCCCCCGGTTCCTTGGCGAGTGCCCGGAGCAGCGCCCGTTCCACCGCCGCGGGAATCTCGGGCCGGCCCAGCCGGGGTGAGCGAGGCGCCTCCGTGGCGTGGCGCGCCATGGTCTGCCGGGCGCTGCTGCCACCAAAGGGTGGCTCGCCGGTGAGCAGTTCATACAGGACGCAGGCCAGGGCGTACTGATCGCTGCGACCATCCACGGAGGGATCGGCGGTGGCCTGTTCCGGACTCATGTAGACCGGCGTCCCGACCGCGACACCGGGCTCGGTCACGGCTGGCAGCATCTCCCGTTCATCGCACAGTGCGCGTGCCACACCGAAATCGGCGACGACCGGCTCCCCTTCCTGCAGAAGGATGTTCTCCGGCTTGACGTCACGGTGCACGATATTCCGCCGATGGGCGTAGTCGAGCGCGGCGCCGACCGCCCGAATCAGGCGGATCGCCTGATTGACGGGCAGGCGCTGCTCTGACTTGAGCCGATCGCGCAGCGAGCCGCCCGCGATCAGGGGCATCACGTAGAACAGAAGTGGGGGGCCGTCAGGATGGGGGATCTCCCCCGAGTCGTACAGCGGCAGGATGTGCGGATGGGTGAGTTGCGCCGCATAGCGGATCTCGCGGAGAAAGCGGTCGGCCGATTCGCCCGCGGCCAGCACCCCCGGGCGCATCACCTTGATGGCGACACTGCGCGCGTGACGACGATCCGTGGCCCGATAGACGACCGCCATGCCACCACGTCCCAGCTCCTCCCCGATCTCGTAGCGATCGGAGAGGCTGGCGATGAGCGCCGGCCGCGGGTCAGTTGGAAAGGGCGATTGGTTGGGGGCCACGCAGAAAAACTACACTCGGTGGCTGCACTGCGGGACAGCGGTTATCCGGCGGAGTCGGAATAGAAGTGCTCGTTCTGCTCCGCCATCCGCACCAGCGAGGCCGCTGGCTGAAAGCGAGGACCCACCTGTTGTTCGAGTGCCCGCAGGGTGGCCACGACCGCGGCGGGCCCGAGATCGTCGATGTAGCGGAGCGGTCCACCACGGAACGGTGGGTAACCGATGCCGAAGATGGCCCCGATGTCGCCATCACGCGGGGAACGGACCACGCCCTCGCCGGCGGCCATCGCCGCCTCGTTCAGCAGGCTGTAGACGAGCCGCTGCTCAGTCAGCGTGAGATCGGCGGGCTTGGCGGGCTTGAGACCGAGCAGGTCGTAGACCGTCTCATCCGGCCCGGCCTTCTGCCCCTTGGGGTAGAGGTAGAACCCACGACCGTTCTTCCGCCCCAGCCGCTTGTCCGCGAGCATGTTGCCGAGGACCGCCGAAGGGGTGAGCCGATCACCAAACGCCTTGTGCATCACGCCGCCCGCTTTGGCCGCGACATCCAGCCCGACTTCATCCAGCAGCGTGATGGGGCCGACCGGAAAGCCGAACCGCGTCATGACCCGGTCCAGCACCTCCATCGGTACCCCTTCGCTGAAGAGGTAGCCGGCCTCGTTCATGTAGGGCGTCAGAATCCGATTGACCCAGAACCCCGGATGGTCTCGCACGACGATGACGGTCTTGCCGATCTTCCGGCCAAACTGCACCGCCGTCGCGATCGAATCGGCGCTGGTACGATCGGTCGGGATGACCTCCAGCAGCGGCATCCGGTCGACGGGCGAAAAGAAATGCATGCCGAGCACCCGTTCCGGATGCCTGGCCTGAGCCGCGATGTCGCCGATCGGGATGGTGGAGGTGTTGGTGGCGAAGATCGTCGCCTCCGATGTCGCCGCCTCGGTTTCCGCCAGCACCGTGCGCTTGACCTCCAGATCCTCGAATACCGCCTCGATGACGAGATCGGCGTTGTGAAACCCGGCGAAATCGGTACCACCGGAGAGGAGCGCCGTCTGACGCTCGTAGTCAAAGCGGGATAACCGGCGCCGCTTGAGTTTGGCAGTGAGGATATCGGTCGCGGATTTCAGGCCCTTGCCCACCCGGGACAGCTCGGTGTCCCGCACCCGCACGCCGATCCCTGCCTGGCTGACCGCCGTTCCCGCGATCCCCGCGCCCATGAAACCCGACCCGATCACGCCGAGCCGCTCGATGGCTCGCGGTACGGCGGTAACGCCGGCCGGCAACCCGTCGTCCTTCTTGAGCGCGTTGGTCGCGAAGAAGATGCCGATCAGCCTGCGCGAGACCGGGGTGACCGCCAGCTCCCCAAACTTCTTGTGCTCGGCGACAAATCCCGCCGCGCGACCGCGCTCCAACCCGACCCGCACCACCTCCAGCGCGGCCAGCGGCGCCGGGTAATTGCCAAAGGTCTTCTTCAGCGTATCGCGCCGTGCCTTGGCATAGACGATCTGGCGACCGGGCCAGGTGCGGTCGAGCAGCCAGTGCCCCCCCTTCCGCTTCACGGCGGCGGCACCCGCCGCGCTCAATCGCTCCGCCGCCTTTCGCGCCGTCTCCAGCAGGATGCTCTTCGGCACGACTTCATCGACCAGCCCCAGCCTGAACGCCTTGGGTCCGATCTCGCTGCGGCCGGGCAGGATGATGCCTAACGCCGCCGACAACCCGATCAGCCGGGGCAGCCGCACACAGCCTCCGGCACCCGGCAGCAGGCCGAGCTGCACTTCCGGCAGGCCGAGCTGGGTCTTGGGATGATCAGTGCAGATGCGGTAGTGACAGGCCAGCGCCAGCTCGAGACCGCCGCCAAGACAGGCCCCATGGATGGCGGCAATGACCGGCCGGGGAAAATCCTCGACCATCTGGAGCATGATCTGCCCCTCGAGCGAGAGCCGTTCGAACGCCTCACGCGAAGTGAGCCGGGTGAACTCCTCGATGTCGGCGCCGGCGATGAAGGTGTCCGCCTTCCCCGAGATCAGGATCACCGCCGACACCGCCGTCTCCGTCCGGAGGCGGGCGAACGCTGCCTCCAACTCGGCCTTGACCGCCGCGTTCAGCTTGTTGACCGGCTCCCCCGGAAGATCGAGGGTGAGCACGGCCACGGAGCCGGCGCGGGATTCAGTGAGAGCGGGCATCGTCGAACCTTGTGGATCGGGGAACGAAGCCTTCAGCAGTCAGCCGTCAGCGTCCAGCATCCATCCGATGTCATCCTGAGCCCCGAAGGGGCGAAGGATCTCTTGCGGTCGAAGGAGAGGTCGGAGCCCTGAACCGGGTAGTCGCGGAGCCAATTGCCCCGCGCTACTCCAGCGAGATCCTTCGGTCGCTGCGCTCCCTCAGGATGACAGCAACTGCGTTTCGCCCAACCGCC
>JBDTMI010000080.1:0-12162 GCA_039934355.1 Gemmatimonadales bacterium | reverse complement strand
CGCCCAATCGCCCAATCGCCCAATCGCCCAATCGCCCAATCGCCCAATCGCCCTACAGATAACTCAACCACCCCGCACCCGGCCTTCGCTTCACCTGGCCATACCAGCAGCACAATCCATAGAGCACCGCCACAACCGTCGTGGTGACAAGATCGAGCAGGCCGAGGCTCCAGACATAGCCCTCCGGCGGATCCGGAACTCGCATCGGGTGGTTGGCGAAGAGCCACGAGTCGATCGCGCCGTGTCGCGCCACCGAAACGATGATCGCCGCCAGGTGGATCAGCGGGCTATGCAGCAGGTAGTAGAACAGCGGCACCCGACCGAAGACGGTCAGGGTCCGCGCCATCCATCCGGTCGCCGATTCCAGCAGCGGCAGCCGGAGGATCGTTGGGCCCAGCGTCGTGAGCAGGAAGAGCAGCGAGGCGGGATACCTGGTCGTATTGAGGAAGGAGGGTGGGCTGTACCCCAGCGCCATCACCCCGACCCACGGCACCAGGACGTGGAGGACCACCCGCGCCCAGATAG
Organism: Gemmatimonadales bacterium; assembly: GCA_039934355.1. GTDB lineage: Bacteria > Gemmatimonadota > Gemmatimonadetes > Gemmatimonadales > GWC2-71-9 > JADJOM01. Next base: position 11,637 of record JBDTMI010000080.1, on the reverse strand, counting down.
GCCAGGTTCGAGAGCCAGCCAAGCGGATTCGCGGCCAGCCCCTCCCAGAATCCGGGGACAATTGGATCAAGCAGGTTGTGGCCCGCGACAATGACTCCACCGACAATCCCGATGGCCCACAGCGGCAGCCAGACGAGGGTCGCCAGCGCGAGCATCGAGCAGCCGATGACCCAGATGACACCGGCGAGCAGGTAGTGGGCGAAGTCGAAATTGAAGGTCCACGCGACGGGGATGCCCGTGATCTCGAGGAAGATGAGCCACCGTCCGCCGGTGAAGCGAAATCGGGCGAGGGATGCCCGCGCGCCGGGAGGGCTCGACACTGTACGTGCCATGGGAGTCCTCCTAGGTGACTCGCCGCACCGTCCGATCCAGCGCCCCGGCAAACCGCGCCACGATTTCGTCCAGCTCCGATTCAGCGACTACATACGGCGGCGCGAGGCAGGAGAGGTCGCCGTTAGTGCCGTCGGCCTGACCCATGTTGGCCCAGGTCATGAGTCCGCCGGCGAGTGCCTCCTCCGCAAACGTCTCCGCGAACTTCTGTTTCCGCGGGAATGGCGCGCGGGTACCCTTGTCCTGCACAAATTCGATGCCCGCCAGCAGACCGCGTCCCCGGATATCGCCCACACACGGCAGGGCCCGGAGTGGCGCCAGCTTCCGGTGAAACACCTCGCCCATGGTGCGACATCGCTCCACCAGCGCATGTGCGCGAATGTAGCGCACGGCCGCGAGGCCGGCGGCGGCGAGCACGGGATGATGCGAGAAGGTCTGCGCATGCATCAACGCACCGGACCCGCGTGCGATCGGATCGATGATGCGTGTCGGGGCCACGAGCGCTGACAGTGGCGCGTATCCGCCGGTGATCCCCTTGCCGAAGACCATGATGTCGGGAACCACACCGTACGGCTCGATGGCGGACCAGGTTCCGGTGCGTCCCGCGCCCACCAACACTTCATCCGCGATGAACAGCACCTGATGACGATCGCAGATGTCGCGGATGCGCTTGAAGTAGTCCGGTCGGGGCACCGCGTGCCCGGTCGAACTGCCCCCCACCGGTTCCGCGATGAACGCCGCGACATTGTCCGCGCCGAGCTCGAGAATCGCGGACTCGAGCACCGCACCCGAGCAGGTCGGGCAGTCGGCGCCCGCCAGCCCGCCACACTCGCAGCGATAGGCATACGGGGCCGGGATCCGGTGGACATCCACCAGCCATTCCCTGAAATACGTCTTGTAGTGCTCCCGGGCGGAGGCCGAGAGCGCCAGCAGCGTGTTGCCATGATAGGCCGGGAAGAGCGCGATCACCTTGTGCTTGGTCGGGCGACCGGTCTCGACCCAGTACTGCCGCGCGAGCTTCAGCGCCGCCTCGACCGCCTCGGAGCCACTGCCGAGGAAGTAGCATTTGTCGAGATCACCGGGGAGCAGCGTGGCCAGCTCGGCGGCGAGCCGTTCGACCGGCTCGTTGGTGAAGGCGGTGCCGTTGATATAGGCGACTTTCGCCGCCTGGTCGGCCATCGCCTGGCCAATCTCGCCGACGCCGTGGCCGAGGTTGACCACAAACGCACCCCCGGAGCCATCGAGGTAGCGCGTCCCGTCCTCGGCGATGAGCCAGCAACCCTCACCGTGGGTAATGAGGGGATAGCGCCGGGTCAGCTTGCGGTAGAAGACGTGCGAGTCGGGATATTGGTAGGCGGGCATGGGAGGGAATCTATCGAGGAGAGGCGGAGACAGCTAACAGCCGTCAGCCACCGGCTGATCGCTGACGGCTAATGGCTGAGGGCTGACGGCTAGATCAACCTCGCTCCATTCGGCACCGGATGGTCCGGTCGCGCCAGCACAATCGCACCGTCCGCATCAGCAAATCCCGTCACCAGCACTTCGGAGCGAAAAGGGCCGATCTGCTTTGGTGGAAAGTTGACGACGGCGAGCACCTGGCGGCCCATCAATTCCGCAGCGGTGTACAGCGTGGTGATCTGCGCGCTGGAGCGCTTCTGGCCAATCTCCGGCCCGAAATCGACCGTCAGCTTCCACGCCGGCTTCCGGGCCTCTGGAAATGCCTCGACGGCGATGATCGTTCCGACCCGCAGATCCACCGCCTCGAAATCCGCCCAGCTGATGGTCATCTCTCCTCCTCGATTTCCCGAATGGTCCGAACAAGTTCCACGAGTTGACCGAGGTCGAGCACCTCACGGTCGCCCATTCCGGCCGCAGACAAGCGTGTTCGCGGGCCGGCGTGCACGGCGCGCACACCAGTCCGCCCAAGGATCTCACCCACATTCGTGGACCGGACCTTCCCGCCCGCCATGATTTCGATCGACGTGCCGACCTCGGCGACGAGCGCGGCGATCGGCCCGGCTCCGGCCAATGCGCTCACGGCACCGCCACTGGTGAGCACCCGCTTCACACCGCAGGCAATGAGCGAACGAGCGGCCTCCATGACATCGAGCGCTTGATCCACTCCGCGATGCATGACGCACTCGAGCGAGCCAGCGGCACCGACCAGGAGACGCATTGCGTCGATGTCGAGTCGATGGTCCACCGTCAGCGCACCGAAAGCGACGCCGTTGACTCCGGTTCGTCGCGCCTCGCGGATATCATGTCTCATGACCGCGAGTTCGGTCGCCGAGCAGACAAAGTCCCCGGGCCGCGGGCGGATCAGCACGACGATCGGCACATCGACCGCTTCCCGCACCGCCCGGATCATTCCCGCGCTCGGCGTCACCCCGCCGCTGGCGAGATCGGCGCACAGCTCGAGTCGATCCGCGCCGGCACCCACCGCCGCGAGCGCGCAGGCGACGGATTCGACGGCGACTTCGATGAGGATGGGTTCAGCCATTAGCCATTAGCGTTCGGCATTCAGCATTCGGCATTCAGCGTTCAGCGTTCAGCCGTATCCGGCCTCAAGAAGATCCTTCGCTGCGCTCAGGATGACAGGCACTCGTTGCTCCCCACTCCCCACTCCCCGCTCCCTATCGCCTATCGCCTATCGCCTATCGCCTATCGCCTATCGCCTGGTACCCAGCAACCGCATCGCCCGCCCCGCTGCATCGAGCTGACGGGGGGTGAATTCTGGATCGGCATGGGCCCACGCCTTGGCGACACGCTGATAGTGCACAGCGGCGCTGTCGCGCTCGCCGGCCGCCTCAAACGCCTGCGCCAGGCGGTAGTCCATTTCGGTGTGCGTCAGGTAGAGGCTCACCCCCTCGAAAGCGCAGCGCATCCCCGCCTGAAGTACCGGTATCGCCTCCTTTGCGCGGCCCGCCGCCAGCAGCGCACCGCCCAATTCGTACGGTATCCGGATGTAGCCCATGTTGCGCGACACGGTGGCCGACCGGAACGCCCCGATGGCGTCGTCGGTCCGACCCCGCGCCCGTGCCAGCAGTCCCCGCACATAGAAATGCAGCTGGCGATCCCGTGCCAGGCCGCTGACGCGACCGAGTCGCTCCAGCGAATCCGCCAGTCCGGGGAGCCGGGCGGTGTCACCGGCGAGTGCGAGCGCCGCGGCGGCGTGCGCCCCGGCCCACACCCGTCCCCGCGCGTCCGCCGAACTGTCCTCGTCGGCGAAGCGCGCTCGGGCCGTTGAATCGAAGAGCAGGGCAGCCGCCCGGGGATTGCCGCCCTCGAGCAACGTCACCGCTTCGAGTGCCGCGGAGGTCGGCGCCGCACCACGGGGCGCGGTTTCACCCCGTTCACGGCGATAGCGTTTGGCGACGGCGAGGGCTTCGGTGGCCCGGCCCTGAAGCCGCAGGGCGATGGCCTGCTGCCAGAGCGCCTCGACATGTTCGGAGCGAGGTCCGCTGGTAAACTGGACCCGGCTCACTTCCTCCGCTTCCTCATAACGGCGCTGCTGCAGCAGGAGGAGCACCTGATAGCGCCAGATTTGCGGCGACGCCGGATCGAGCGAATCCGCGGTGCGAAGCGCGGCGGTCGAGGAGTCGATCTGATCCCCCAGCGCGAGCATCACGCCGTACGATCGCCACGCCTTGGCCGAGGATGGCTGCAGCCGGGTCCACAGGTGCAGCATGCGGATCCCGCCCGCGATCGAGTCGTCCGACGCGTAGGCATCCGCCAGGACACCAAAGGCCTCGCAGGCGAGACACCTGACCGCTCGACCACTCAACCCCAGCGAATCCCGTGCGATGACCTCGTGCACCAGCCGTCGCGCGCGGCCAAACTCTCCGGCGAGGAGCGCACCCTGCGCCGCCATCAGGTACCCCTCGAGTTCGGTGGGGTAGCGCACCATCATCGTATCGGCGACGGCGCGGAGCGCCGGCGAGGAGTTGCTGTACTCCGCCGTCGCACGGATCAGGAGCCGTTCGCGGTCACTGGCATTGCCTGACAAGGCGACCGCCCGCCGCATCAAGCGGATTCCCTCCGCCCGATTGGTATCGTACGAACTCAGGGCAAAGTAGAACGCCGCCATCGCGAAACCTGAATCCTGCTCCAGCGCCTGGCCGAACAGCTTCCCCGCGCTGGTGAGATCGCTTCCGAAGTAGGCTCGCAACCCCTCCTCATACAGCTGATAGGCGACGACCGACCGCGTCGTCACATCCGCCAGCGACCGGCTCGGCTGCACCCCGCCGAGGTCGGCGACAATCCGGGCCGTGCCGCTGTCCGCGAGGGCGAAGAGGTCGGGTCCCAGGATGGTGTAGGCTCGGAGCACGGCGCCACTGGCGAGGTCGACGCGACGCAGGTCGAGTCGCAACACTGATGGTGCGACCTCGTAGAGCGCGCCGTCCACCAGTTCGGTAGCTCCCGCCCGGCGCGCCGCGGTGATGGTCGCCGACGTCGTGTCGTTGACCGAATCGACCTGGCGCATCACCTCGACCATGCGTGCGTTGCTCACCACCCGCACGCCCTCCACTCGCGCCAGGTCCGTCGCGAGCATGTCGGCGAGCGGCAATCCCATTGGCCCGGTGCCACCGCTGCTGTAGTGCGCAATCCGGCCGATGGCCACGACCCGTTCCGGGGGGACTGAAGCCACTCCTGCCGTCGTGACGAGCTGCCGCACGACGGCAATCACGCCAATGATCACCGCCACCGCGACGACTCCCACCACCCAGCGAGCCCGCCTTGGACTGGTTCGCGGCAGCGACATGGAGATGGGAGCCATCGTCGCCCAGCCGCTGGTGTCGCCGAGGATCCGCGCCTCGGTGGGACGTGGGGCGGGCAGAGGCGCTGACCCCGCGTCAGCCGGTAATGCCTCGGCGGGCGCAGCCGGACCGACAGTTGGAGGTGAGAGCGCGGGGGGCGCGACCCGGGGCGACGTTGCGTCGCTCAGTGGCAGATCGGCGGTGGGCGATGTGGATTCCGCCTGAATCGACGTCGGCACCGACCCCGGCACTTCGCCGGATCGCAACCGCGCGGCAAGCTGAATCACCTCCCGATCGGGCGGCAGGTCGAGTTCCTGCCGAACCAGCGTTTCGTAGACCCGGGCATGCTGGAGTGCACCGGCCACATCGCCCGTCGCAACCAGGGCCTCCATCAACCGGGCGGCGGTGTGGGCATGGAGCGGGTCGAGACCAGCGCGGCGGCGCAGCCACCCGACCGCGCCACGGTGATCCCCGTGGTTCCGGCAGCGGTCGGCCAGCTGGTCCAGCAGGTCAGTGTACTCGTGCTGCAGCGAGGCGCGCTGCTCATCGACCCAGCGCTCGAAGGTCTCCGCCCCCGGCAGGTGAAAACCGGCCAGAAATGGTCCCCGGTACAACTCGGCGGCACGCTCGAGGTTGCCACTGGCAAGGGCATCGTGGAATTCGACGATGTCCGCAATCACGATGTCTGTGTTGAGGCGGAGGTCCTTGAGCCCGACGAACGCTTCGTCCGAGCCGAGGTCCCGCCGGAGGGCATAAAGTGACTGGGTCAGCGCTCGGCGACCCCGCTCCTCGTCACTGTCAGGCCACAGATGCGCCAGTAGAGCGTCCCTCGTCACCCCCCGGTCCCCCGCCACCGCCAGTAGGGCAACCAGCGCCAGGCGTCTGGGCTGGGCCGCAGCTCCGCTGAGGGGCCGGCCATCACCGGTCACGTACAGGCCACCCAAGACATTGATCCTGAGCACGTTAGCGCAGGTGATTTCGAGGTGACATCGGGGTGAGGTTCGGCGGACTTGGAGGTGAGTCGGAACTTTATACTAGGCGCCGTTCACCGGGGTGGCAACTCAGTCGCCCTGCCTGCACCCCGTCCGTGGAAGGAGCCCACGATGAAGTTCGCGATCCTGATCCCTCTGAGTCTGGCCATTTCCGTTGCCCGCCCGGCGCACATGACCTCGGGCCATGAGGCCCAGGTGCTTGGCGCGGTACATACCACGCTGGCCGGTCAGGCGTCGTTCGGCCCGGTTCGGCAGGCGCCGGCCGGGGCAGCGTCCTTCTCGCTTGAGCTGGGCACTTATAGTGAGCAGGGCAGCGTGATCTTCAGCCGGATCGGCGGCGAGCGGCCCACGATCGGGGTCTATGACGTGACGCCCATGAGCGGTGGCGCGGAAGGCCGGGACGAATTCCATGCCTTTGTGTCCCTGGGCTCCCCGGAGCACCCCGTCGGCGCCTTCCGGGCAGTGAGCGGTCGGGTCACGATCACTCAGTCATCCGACGACCGGATCTTGGGCCGGTATGAGATCCATGCAGTGGGTTTTGTCGCCGCCGATCTGGACACCGAGGATCGGACCATCACGGTACAGGGTGGATTCAGCGCCGAAGCCGCGACTCCCGCCTCCTCTTATGAGGCGTCGATCGCTGGAGTGGTGTCGCAACGGGCCGGCGGGGCTGCGGAGTTCGGTGCGGTGGGCATGGGCGACGAGCGCAGCTTCAGCCTGACGCTGGGCGCTTACAGTGAGCAGGGAGCGGTCGTCCTGAGCCGCGGCGGGCCGATCCAGCCCGAGCCGGGGAGCTACCGGGTCAGCGTAACTGGCGACGAGTTCCATGGCCTGGTGGTGACTGGCTCGCCCAGCCACCCCACCGGCGTCTTCCACGTCGTCAACGGCACCATAACGATCACCAGCTCCACGCCGGAACGGATCGCCGGCACCTTCGCGCTGCATGCGGTGGGGTTCATGGCCGTGGATCCTGATCGGGACGCGCAGGAGATCACGGTGAGCGGGAGTTTCCTCGCCACGGCCGGTGGCACGACGGTCACCCTCAGCCAGCGCTAGAAGCTCACGATGCGATTCTACGAGGAGCTGCGCGCCGTGCTCGAGTGGTACCGCGCACTCCGCTCGCTGCATCGGATTCTGGGACAGGTGATGGCGGTCGCCCTGATCGTTGCGACCAGCGGCTGGGCAGGCGGTGCCGCTGACACTGGAGGAATGGGCCTTCACCCGGGAACGGGGCGGTCATGCGCCCAGGAGATTGAAATGAAACCGCAGCCTTCCCCGATCCGCCTCGAGCGGACAACGCGGGACCTGGCACTGGAAACAGGTCGCATGTCGATCGACAACGGTGGGACGCGGTCCCGCCCTTCGCTCGCGCCGACAGCCTACGGACTGCCGACCCTCGACCGGACCCAGGGATGACCGCCGAGCAAGTAGCGCGCGTGCGGCAGAGCTGGGCCAGGCTCGCCCCGGTCGCACCGCGCTGAACATCCTCGTCGCGACGCTGGAGATCCCGACCGGATGGTGCGCGACCTCGCCGCGCTCGGCAGGCGTCACACCGGGTACGGGGTGCAGAACCGGCACTACGAGCTGGTCGGCGAGGCGCTGCTCTGGGCGCTGGAACACGCCCTGGGCCAGGATTGGGATGTGGCGCTTCAGGACGCCTGGGGCGAGGTGTACCTCCTCGCGGCGTCGATCATGAGGCGAGCGGGACAGCGTGCCTCGGGAAGCTACGCCGCGATGCCCGGCCCACCGGTGACCTGAAACCGCCCGCCCCCTTGCCCCCCCCCGAGTGGAGAGCGATCATCGAATGATCAATCTCTCCGGGGCTGGACGCCCCGGTCCCACCTCTCCGGAGCACGCATGCACCGCCCCCTGTTCGCCCTCCTGCTCGGCCTGTCCATCGCCTCACTCTCAGCCCAGGCTGCCCCGCAGCGGCCGGTGACGCTGGATGACCTGCCCGCCTTCAAGGATGTCGGCAATCCCCAGCTCTCTCCCGACGGTCGCTGGGTGGCGTACGAGGTGAGCGTCATTGACCTCAAGGCGGATCACCAGGTCAGCGATATCTGGATGACCAGCTGGGACGGGAAGACGACCCTGCAGCTCACCCGCACACCCAAGGAAAGCGAGCACTCGGCGCAGTGGAGCCCCGATGGTCGCTATCTCGCGTTCCTCTCCGGCCGAGGAGACGATGACGATGCCGACCAGCTCTGGCTGCTCGACCGTCGCGGTGGGGAGGCGGAGCAGCTCACCCACATCAAGACCGGCATCGAGGACTACGTCTGGTCGCCGGACGGCACCCGGCTGGTGCTGCAGATCGAGGATGGCGACTCGGTCGAGGTGAGCGACCTGCGCATGCTGCCCGATTCCGAACAGGTGGATACCATCGACGTCCACCTCGGCGCCGCAGCCAAGGATTCGGAGGAGAAAAAGACTCCCAAACCGATCGTGATCGATCGGTACTATTTCAAGGAGGATTACACCGGCTACGTCCGGCGCAAGCGGCAGCATCTCTACCTCTTCTCGCTGGTTGAGCGGGTCGTCGTGCCGCTCACGCCCGGACACACCGATGAGGTCAACCCGGCCTGGTCGCCTGACGGGCAGTACATCGTCTTTGCCAGCAAGCGGGTAGGGACTGATCCTGATCGCGGCAACAACTGGAATCTCTACGTGCAGCAGGCGGCGCGGGGCAGCGTCGCCCGGCAGCTCACGACCTTCACCGGACCAGACGGGGAGGGCAGTCGGGCGGCGTGGAGTCCCGATGGGCGGCATATCGCCTACCTGCAGGGCGGGGCGGATTCCCTTATCTACTATGCCGGTCCGCGGCTGGCGCTGATCCCTTGGGGCGGGGGGGGCACTCCGACCCTGCTCACTCCGGCCCTCGATCGTCATGTCGGAAACGTGCGCTGGTCGCCCGATGGCAAGTCGCTCTACTTCACGGTCGAGGACGACCGCACGGTCTACCTGGGCCGGGTCGCCGCCACCGGTGGGCAGGTCGAGGAGGTGCTCCGCGGGCGATCGATCGTCCCGGACTACTCCCTCAGCAACGATGGCAAGGTGGTGACGCTGCTGGAGACACCCGACCGGCCGGCCGAGGTTTTCGCGCTCGATGGCGCCGCGCCGCGGGCGCTGTCTCATCAGAATGATTCGCTGCTGGCAACGCTTCGGTTGGCACCGTACGAAGAGATCACGGTCCGCAGCAAGGACGGGACACCGATCAACGGCTTCCTGATCAAGCCGCTCGACTACACGCCGGGCCAGAAGTATCCCACGATCCTCAACCTGCACGGCGGACCGGTCGGCCAGTTCCAGAACGACTTCAACTTCTACTGGCAACTGCTGGCCGCGCAGGGCTACGCGGTGGTCGCGATGAATCCGCGCGGCAGCTCCGGCCGGGGCGAGAAGTTTTCGCTCGCGATCTGGGCGGACTGGGGCAACAAGGATGTGCAGGATGTGCTCGCCGGTGTGGACTACACGGTGAAGCAGGGGGTGGCGGACCCCGCCCGCCTGGGTGTGGGAGGCTGGAGCTATGGCGGCATGCTGACCAACTACGTGATTGCGAGCGACACCCGCTTCAAGGCGGCAGTCAGTGGGGCGAGCATCTCGAACATTCTCGCCGGATTCGGCACCGACATGTACGTCCGGGAGTACACCGCGGAGCTGGGAGTGCCGTGGAAGAACACGGCGACGTGGCTGAAGGTCTCCTACCCTTTCCTCCATGCCGACCGGATCAAGACACCGACGCTGTTCCTGTGCGGCGAGAACGACTTCAACGTGCCGCTGCTCAACTCGCAGCAGATGTACCAGGCGCTCCGGCAGCTCGGACTCGACACCAAGTTGATCATCTATCCCGGACAATTCCACGGGATCGGAAAACCGAGCTACCAGATGCACCGCTGGGGCCAGTATCTGAAATGGTACGGCGACCACCTTACGCCATGAGCAGTCGTTCGGCGGTCCCCGTGCTTGGGCAGGTCGGGCTGCCCGCTCCCGTCGCCGAGCTGGCGAAGCAGCCGTGGGACGCCATCGTCGTCGGTGGTGGGCACAACGGCCTCACCTGTGCCTTCTACCTGGCGCGCGCGGGGAAACGGGTGCTGGTGCTGGAGGCGCGCGATCGGATCGGCGGCGCGTGCACCCTGGAGGAGACCTGGCCCGGCTACCGGGTGTCGCCGTGCGCCTATGTCGTGGGGCTGCTGCATCCGACCGTGATCGAAGAGCTGCGACTGCCGGAACGCGGCTACGCCTGGACCCCGGCGATGGGTGGGTACTTCGTGCCGTTCGAGGACGGTTCCAGCCTGCAGATGTGGGATGACGAAGCAAGGGCGGAGGAGGAGCTACGCCGCTTCAGCGCACCCGATGTGGCGGGCCGCCACGAGATGCACCGGCTGATGCGGAAGATCTGCGATGGACTGCGGCCGCTCGGCGATCGTGATGTCTGGCTGCACCGCGCGCCGACCCGCGACGTCATCGAGGCTCGGCTGGGTCACGACAAGGATGCCATCGGGCTCCTGTTCGAGTGGTCGATCGCCGAGCTGCTGGAGCGCTACCTGGTCGATGAGCGATTGCACCTCGCCTATATGGGCCAGGGCGTCGTCGGGTCGGCGGCGAGTCCATTCGATCCCGGCACGGCCTCGCTCTACTACCACCACTACTGCGGCCGGCTGGATGGCGGGGAGCCGGGCGGGTGGGGCTACGTGACTGGCGGCATGGGGATGGTCTCCTTCCTCATTCACGACGCCGCGGTCGAGGCCGGCGCGGTGATCGCGGCCGGTGTGTCCGTTGCCCGTATTCTGCCCGGGGCAGGGGTGGAGCTGGCGAGTGGGGAGAGGATCAGCGCGCCGATCGTGATCTCCAACGCCGATCCGGTGGCGTCCCTCCGTATGCTGGATGGAGCGGCCGACAGCCACTGGCGCCGGCAGGTGGAGCGCATCCCGATGCGGAGCGCCACCGTCAAGGTGAACGCGGCCCTCGACGAGTTGCCCGACTTCCTGGCCCGCCCGGGCACCCGGATGCCGCATCATCTCGCCACCATCAACACGCCGATCACCAAGGCGGAGTGGCGCAGCTGCCATGCCGACGCCATGGCGGGGCGCATGCCCTCGCGGGCCTGGACCGAGATCTACCTGCAGACGGCGTATGATCCGAGCGTGGCCCCGCCGGGCAAGCATGTGATGAGTATCTTCTCGCAGTACATGCCCCACACCTTTGCCTCGGGGACGTGGGACGATCACCGCGCGGCCGCGGGCAGGGTGGTGCTCGATTCCATCGGACGATTCTGCTCCAATCTTCCCGGTGCCATCAGCGCGCTCGAGGTGCTCGGCCCACCGGATGTCGAGGTGAAAACCGGGCTGACCGGCGGCCAGATCTTTCAAGGCGAGTGTCTCCCACCCTACATGTGGACCAACCGCCTCACCTACCGCACGCCGATGGAAGGCTTCTTCCTGTGCGGTGCCTGCACCCATCCCGGCGGCAGCGTGATCGGTATCAACGGACGCAACGCGGCGTACGAAGTGCTGGGGAAGCTGGGCGAGTCCGGGGTGTAAGGGGCGGTAGGCGATTAGGCG
>JBDTMI010000079.1:0-12237 GCA_039934355.1 Gemmatimonadales bacterium | reverse complement strand
CGACCGAAGCGCCTTAGGAGCGGCGAAGCCGCGACTCGGCGCGAGGGAGGGGTGGTTGAGTACGGCGCGAGGCTGGGATTGGGTTCAACCACGCATACTCGCCAACCGTCCAATCACCAACCGCCTTTTCCCCGCCGTCCTGCAACCTTCCACCGACCCGCTGCGTCTATACCGGGTCCCTTTTTCCCCGGAATCCGATGCTGCTCCCGATGCTCCTGACGCTGACCGCCGCTATCGCTCCCGTCAGCCTCCCCTCCGCCCCGCTCTCCAACATTCAGTACGAGATCACTTTTAACCGCGCCACGGCTGCCAAACGCAGCTTGCATGTCGCCATGCAGTTCGATGTGGCCGGCGCCGGCGATGTGGTGCTCTCGCTGCCGGCCTGGACGCCAGGCGCCTACGAGATGACCTGGTTTGCCAAATGGGTCTCGAGTTTCACGCCGACGGCGGGCAGCACGGCCCTGCGCTGGGACAAGGTGGACATGGATACCTGGCGGATCCGCACCGGCGGCGCGCGCCACGTCCAGGTCGACTTCGACTACCTGGCCGATTCGTTCGACAACGCCATGGGCTGGAGCAGGGACAACTTCGCCTTCTTCAACGGGACCAACGTCCTGCTCTATCCCGAAGGCCGCGGCTTCTCCTTCCCCGCCACGGTCCGTATCACCACCGAGCCTGACTGGCGGGTGGCCACCGGGATGCACCCCACCGCGGGTGGCGGCTATACCGAGAAGAACTATCACGACCTGGTTGACATGCCCTTCCTTGTGGGGGCGTTCGACTACGACAGCGCGATGGTGGGCAGCCTCAACGTCCGGCTCGCGACCTATCCCGCCGGCGTGCTGAGTGGGACCGCACGGGAGGCGTTCTGGGCCGACTACCGCCGGATGTTTGCCCCGCAAGCGGCAGTCTTTGGCGAGACGCCGTACGACAATTACACCACGATGATGGTGTTTGATTCCTCCTCGCAGGGTGGCTCCGCGCTGGAACACCAGAGCTCGCACCTCGGACTCTACACGCCCGAGGGCATCGGACAGCGCTGGGTCTCCTCCGTGACGGCGCACGAGATGTTCCACGCCTTCAATGTGAAGCGGCTCCGGCCGGCCGACATGGTCCCGTACCGCTACGACGCGCCGCAGCCGACGCCCTGGCTCTGGGTGAGCGAAGGCATCACCGACTACTACGCCGACCTCACGATGGTCCGAGGTGGCATCGTCGATTCCGTCGAATTCCTCGGTACCACCGGGGGCAAGATCAGCAACGTCGATCAGAGCACGCCCGTCGCACTGGAGGACGCCTCGGTCACCACCTGGATCCATCCGACCGATGGCACCGGGTACCTGTATTATCCGAAGGGCTCACTCGCCGGCTTCATGCTGGACATCCTGATCCGCGATGCCTCCGACAACCGGCACTCTCTCGACGACGTGATGCGTCAGGCCTACCGGAACACCTACAAGAAGGGGCTCGGATTCGATGCGAAGGAGTGGTGGGCGGACGTGCGGCTGGCGGCGGGACGCGACTTCCCCGGCTTCAATGACCGGTTCATCGACGGGCGTGAGGCGTATCCCTGGGACAGCGTTCTGCCGCGGGCGGGTCTCCGGCTCCAGTCCGATACGGCGTATCTTCCCCGCCTCGGTATCGGTACCCAGGTCGATTCTACCGGGACCCATGTGACGCAGGTCGTTCCCGGGGGTGCGGCCGCGGCAGCAGACATGCGGGTGGGCGATGTGCTGGTGAGCCTGGGAACGATCACCGTGAATGGTGAACCGTCCTTCCAGCTGTACCGCGAGACCTACGCGGGGAAGGATGGCGCCGACCTTCCAATGGTCGTGATACGCGACGGCACCCGGCTCACGCTGGCCGGTAAGGTCCGGGCCGTTGCGAATGTGACGACGCAACTGATCGCGGACCCCGCGGCGAGCCCGAAGGCGGCCCGGATCCGGGCCGGCATCTTTCGGGGCACGACCGGGAGTTGAGCGATGAACCGGGAGCGAGTGATGTCGTCCACGGAGGACTTCGCGGATCAGGTCGGCCGGATCGCCGAGGGCGATCCCTGGTACGGGCCGAGTATCAACGAGGTGCTGGCGAGCGTCACGACCACCGATGCCGCGGCGCACCCGATTCCCGATGCCCACAGCATCTGGGAGCTCACGCTGCACCTCACGGCCTGGGTCGTCGAGGTGCAGCGGCGCCTGGCGCTGGGCGTCTGGCAGGCGCCGGAAGATGGCGACTGGCCGGCACCGGCCGCACTCAGCGCGGCGAACTGGAATGCGGCGGTCAATGCGCTGATCGAAGCGCATGCCGCACTCGCCGGGGAGTTGTCTCTCTTTCCGGAGGATCGGCTGGATGAATCGCTGGGTGGGACCCGTGACCAGGCGATGGGTTCCGGACAGACCTATCGCCAGATGCTGCACGGCCTGCTGCAGCACGACGCCTATCACCTGGGGCAGATCAGCCTGTTGAAGAAGGCGCTGGGCCGGGGCTAATCCGACCCTCGCGCGCCAACCGACTCCGCCACCACCGCCAACGCCTCCGGCAGACTGGTGGCTCGTCCGTCCGATGACAGCCCGAGCTTGTGCAGCACCAGTCCGAACAACGCCTCCCGCCCCATGCCGTCGGCCCGCAGGTCACGAACGCCGGAGTCGCGCGCCGACTTGCTGAGCTTTTCGCCACCCGGTTTCAGAATCAGCGGGTGGTGCAGAAACGCCGGCATCACCTCCCGGCCAAGCATCCGGGCCAGGCGCAGCTGTCGACCAGTAGAATCGAGCAGGTCCTCTCCGCGCACGATCAGCTCGATGCCCTGGCGCAGGTCATCGACCACCACGCAGAACTGATAGCTCCAGTTCCCCAGCCGATCCCGCAGCAGCAGGTCCCCGCACTGTTCCGCGGGCGACTGACGCTGGACGCCGATGCGGAGATCGACAAACGTTTCCTCGCCCCGCGCCAGCTCCACGCGCAGTCCGTTGCCCCGCACTTCGGCCAGGCCGCGGGTACGACAGCGGCCGCTGTAGGGGCGGCTGTGGGTTTCCCCCGAAACGATGGCCACCGGGGGCTCCGTCGTGCGGGAACAGTCGCAGGCGTAGACATGGTGACCCGCCGCGCGGAGCTGGGCGACGGCCGCGCGGTACGCCTGCCCGTTGTCGCTCTGCCGCCAGGTGTTCGGCCCGCCACGGTAACTCGCGGTGGGTCCAATGTCCGGGACGAAGCCCAGCCAGTCGAGGTCCTCGAGGAGCGCGGTCTCGTAGATGGCCCGGCAGCGTTGCCGGTCATGATCCTCGATCCTGAGGAGCACCGTCGCACCGCGGGTCGCCGCCACACTCCAGACGTGGAGTGCATTGGCAATGTGGCCGAGGTGCAGGTAGCCGGTGGGGGCGGGCGCGAAGCGGGTGAGGGTCATCGGATGAGTGGGAAAGCTGGCGGTCGATGCGCTGCCTGTCGAGCCCGAACCCGCCGACCTCCTGAAGGAGGCCGGCGGGCCCGGTCGCATCTCACATGCTTGCGCTGAACATGGGGGCCGAATCGCCCCGACACTCAGTTGGTCAGGGGCGTGGTTCCTTGCATCGCATTCTTGATGTCCGTATCGAGCGCATCAAGCTTGCGGCCGATATCCTGTCGCAGCGTGTTCAGGTCGTCACCGGTACGATCCGCGGCGTTGCGCATGTCATCGGCAATCGCGGCACGCTTGATCCGCAGGTCAACGATGGTGGCATCCAGCTTCGTCTTGGTATCCGCCGTGGCATTGTGTGCCCGCACGTCGAGCGAATCCAGCGAGCGGTCAAGGGCGTTTACCCGCCGTTCGAGCGCCGCACGCGCATCATCAACTGCGGCCCCGATGTTCGCGCCGGCCTGCATCCCCGCATCGTCCTTCTTGCATGCTGTCGTGACGGCGAGCATCGCGCCGACGACCATCCAGGTACGTGCTGTCATGTCCCCTCCGTAGTGGCACCGCCCCGCGGGCGGCGTGATATCCGCTGATTCCGATTGTTCCTACGACGCCAGCACGGCGGCGGAGTCCTCACTTCCAGGTCGCCGCGGTGCTACGACGAGAGCTTCTTGCCGGCGACGAGACCCATCACGAGCATGACCCCGAAGATGATCAGGAACAGGATGAACAGGGTCTTCGCGATACCCGCAGACGCCGTCGCGATGCCACCGAACCCGAGCAAGCCGGCGACCAGCGCCAGAATGAGAAACATCATCGCCCAGCGAAGCATTGGGAGTCTCCTTCGGTAAAATGGTTGACTACGCCCGCGTCCACTCTCAAACCGCCGGATCCGGATGCCCCCCGGCGCGGATCGCCGTCTCCCCGGCCTCCCGGCGCGGCGGCTGATTGCGCCACCCGCGGGCTCGGCGATCGACTACAAACGCATCGATTTCCCGCGAGCGCTTCAGCAGCGGTTGCCACGCCCGGACCAGCAATTCCCGTAACGCCGACCGACGATCTTGTCCCATGGCAATGGCCTTCCACCGGTGCTTGAGGTCCGGGGCGGGAGGGCCAGACGCAAAAAGAGGCGCGAGCACACGGGCACATCCGTGGCATTCGCGCCTCCAACTCGCAGACCGATCGTCTGCCCGCCGAGGTGGCCGCGTCAGGCGGCCGCATGTTGAGCGAAGAGCAGTCTAGCGGGCTGTTCCGCTGGACGCAATGCCCGCATCCTTCGCGCACATCAGGTGACCTCCACGGCGTGCCGCGATTCAGGCAACCTGCCGGGTTCCGGCCAGCCGCGCGTGCCGGTCCTCTACGTGCACCATCACCGCGACTTCCAGCCGGGTACTGAGGGCCAGCTTGACGAGGATGTTGTGGACGTGACTCTTGGCGGTGTGGACCGCGATGCCGAGTCGCACGGCGATCTCCTTGTTGCTCAGCCCTTCCGCGATCAGGCACATGACCTGGATCTCACGCAAGGTCAGCGCGGCGGAACTCGGCTCCGGCCCCACCGGGCTGGCACTTCTCTGCAGCTGGCTCTCCCAGAACATGGCTTGCCTCCTCTAAGGCGGAAAGACCGCATTGGACACAGAAAAGGCGCGCGGGATCGGTCCTGCTGATCCACGTCGCGCCTTCGACTCGCGAGCCTGCGCTCGTTCGACAAGGGTGGCTGCTCAGGCAGCCGACGAGAATATGGGAATAGTGCCTCCATTGCGCAAGCACCGGGCGCTGCAGGTGCGCCCCGCGAGTGATGGGCGTCACGCCGGGGCCGGGGTCAATTGCGTGTCAGGCTGGGGTGGGGGCGGCGGCTGGGGAGGAGTGACTCATCGACTGTTGACTGCGCGTGCAGGTACTCGGGAGAGGCGCCGACCGGAGTCGAACCGGTGATGGAGGTTTTGCAGACCTCTGCCTTACCACTTGGCTACGGCGCCGGGGACGGACAACCTAGCATCCCACGGGGTCCGACGGAAGCCGAGGAGGTCCAGTCTACCGGGAAGCCGCCGCCTTCGGCTCCACGTCGCTCCGCTTGGAGCGGAGCGCCTCGAGGAGGAGAGGAGAGAGCCCGGCCCCGTCGGCCTGATCGAGGTGGGCGTACACCGACGAGCGCATCCGCGGCTCCCAGAAGCGGCGAATGTGCGAGGCGGTACTGGTGACTGCCTCCGCGTGGTCGGGCAGCGAGGCGTAGAACTGCCCGATCTGGTTGGCCATGTGCACCAGGTGCTCGACGTTCATCGGGTCACTTCCCCGCCGTCTGCCGTACCGGCCGTTCCCGTTGTTCGAGCAGCGCGAGCTGCTGCGCGGTAAAGGCGTGGTGGCGCTCCTGCCACTCCGAGTTCCCGAAGACCGGCATCACCTGCACCGCCGTGACCTTGTACTCGGGGCAGTTGGTGGCCCAGTCGGAGTTGTCGGTCGTGATGACGTTGGCACCCGACTCCGGATGATGGAACGTGGTATACACGACGCCGGGCTGCACCCGATCGGTGATCCGGGCCCGCAGTGTCGTCTCGCCGGCGCGGCTCACGACCCCGACCCAGTCGCCCTCCTTCACCCCGCGCTCCTCGGCATCGTGGGGGTGAATCTCCAGCCGATCCTCGTCATGCCAGTCCACATTGGCGGTGCGGCGGGTCTGCGCGCCCACGTTGTACTGTGACAGAATCCGTCCGGTCGTGAGGATGAGGGGATACTTCCGGTTCACCTTTTCGTCGGTCGGCACGTACTCGGTGATCATGAAGCGGCCCTTGCCGCGCACGAACTCCTCGACGTGCATGACCGGCGTCCCATCGGGGGCGGCGGCGTTGCAGGGCCACTGGATGCTGCCGAGCTCATCGAGCCGCTCGTAGCTCACCCCGGTGAAGGTCGGTGTCAGCCGCGCGATCTCGTCCATGATCTCGGAAGGATGGGTGTAGGTCATCGGATAGCCCAGGGCGTTGCTGAGCATCGCCGTGACTTCCCAGTCCTCCTTGCCACCCACCGGCGGCGTCGCCTTCCGCACCCGCGAAATCCGGCGCTCCGCGTTGGTGAACGTGCCGTTCTTTTCGAGGAACGAGGAGCCGGGCAGGAACACGTGGGCGAACTTGGCGGTCTCGCAGAGAAAGAGGTCCTGGACGACGATGCACTCCATGGCCTCGAGGGCCGAGGTCACGTGCTGGGTGTCGGGATCCGACTGCGCAATATCCTCGCCCTCCAGATACAGCCCCTTGAAGCTGCCCTCGAGGGCGGCGTCGAACATGTTGGGAATACGGAGCCCCGGCTCCGCCTCCAGGGTGACATGCCACGCCCCCTCGAACAGCGCACGGGTCGGGCCGTCGAGCACGTGCCGGTATCCCGGGTATTCGTGCGGGAAGGAGCCCATGTCGCACGACCCCTGCACGTTGTTCTGGCCCCGCAGGGGATTCACCCCGACTCCTTCACGACCGATGTTGCCCGTCGCCATGGCCAGGTTGGCGATCCCGATGACCATGGTCGAACCCTGGCTGTGTTCGGTGACGCCGAGCCCGTAGTAGATCGCGCCATTGCCGCCGGTGGCGTAGAGCCGGGCCGCCGCGCGAATCTCCGCCGCCGGCACGCCGGTGACGGGTTCGAGCGCTTCGGGGGAATGCTCCGGTTTGGCGACGAAGGCGCGCCACTGGTTGAAGCTCTCGGGCTCGCAGCGTTCGCGCACGAACGATTCATTCACGAGGCCCTCGGTCACGATCACGTGGGCCAGCGAGTTGATCAGGGCGACGTTGGTACCGGGCCGGAGCTTGAGGTGGTAGTCTGCCTCGACGTGCGGGGTGCGCACCAGGTCGATCGTGCGCGGGTCGGCAATGATCAGCTTGGCCCCGTCGCGCAACCGGCGCTTCATCTGGGAGGCGAACACCGGGTGACCGTCGGTCGGGTTGGCGCCGATGACGAAGACCACGTCGGTGAGCAGGACCGAGTCGAAGTCCTGGGTCCCGGCGGATTCGCCCAGCGTCGCCTTGAGGCCGAAGCCGGTCGGCGAATGGCAGACCCGGGCGCAGGTGTCAATGTTGTTGTTGCCGAAGGCGGCGCGCACCAGCTTCTGCATCAGCCACACTTCCTCGTTGGTACAGCGGGACGAGGAGATGGCGCCCACCGAGCCGCGACCGTACTTGGCCTGGATCCGCTGGAACTCGGACGCGGCGTACCCGATGGCCTCCTCCCAGCTCACCTCCCGCCACGGATCGGTGATGTGCTTGCGGATCATCGGCTTGGTGATGCGGTCGGGATGGGTCGTGTAGCCCCAGGCGAACCGGCCCTTCACGCAGGAGTGGCCGTGATTGGCCCGGCCATTCTTGTCCGGCGTCATGCGGACCACCTGGGTGCCCTTCAGCTCTGCCTCGAAGGAACAGCCGACCCCGCAGTAGGCGCAGGTGGTGATCACGCTGCGGTCCGGGGTGCCATGCTCGATCACCGACCGGTCCATCAGCGTCGCCGTGGGACAGGCCTGCACGCAGGCGCCGCAGGAGACGCACTCCGACTCCATGAAGCTCTCCATCTGCCCGGGAGAGACCTTCGAGTCGAACCCGCGACCGTCAATCGTCAGCGCAAAAGTGCCCTGCACCTCTTCGCAGGCGCGGACACAGCGGGAACAAACGATGCATTTGCTCGCGTCGAACGTGAAGTACGGATTCGAGGTGTCCTTCTCCGCGACCAGATGATTGGCCCCCTCGTACCCGTAGCGCACTTCCCGGAGCCCGACCTGGCCGGCCGTGTCCTGCAGCTCGCAGTCGCCGTTGGCGGAGCAGGTGAGGCAGTCCAGCGGATGATCGGAGATGTAGAGCTCCATCACACCGCGACGGAGCTGGGCCAGTTTGGGCGTCTGGGTCCGCACCGACATGTTGGCTTCGACCGGCGTGGTGCAGGAGGCGGGATAGCCCTTCCGCCCGTCGATTTCCACCAGGCAGAGCCGGCAGGATCCGAATGCCTCGAGGTTGTCGGTGGCACAGAGCTTCGGCACCATGAGGCCCGCTTCCGCCGCGGCGCGCATGACCGAGGTGCCGGCCGGCACGGTGACCGGGACACCGTCGATCGTCAGTGTCACCGTCGTGGTGGACCGGGAGGCCGGGGTGCCGTAGTCGATTTCAGTGGCGAGCGACATGAGACGTTCCTCGAATCCGTGGAACTGAAGAGTTGATCAGGGGGCGCCCGCGGCCGCCAGCGATACGGCGGGAAGCCCGAAGTCTTCCGGAAAATGATTCAGCGCACTCAGCACCGGGTAGGGCGCCATGCCGCCCAGCGCGCAGAGCGAACCGCCCAGCATGGTATCACAGAGATCCCGGAGCAGCGCGATATTCGCCATCCGGTCCTCGTCCGCAACGATCCGGTCCACCACCTCCACGCCGCGGGTCGATCCGATCCGGCAGGGGGTGCACTTGCCGCACGACTCGATGGCGCAGAACTCCATGGCGTAGCGGGCCATCTTCGCCATGTCGACGGTGTCGTCGAAAGCGACGATGCCGCCATGGCCCACCATCGCATTGAGCGCGATGAACGCTTCATAATCGAGCGGAGTGTCGAACTGCGACTCGGGCAGGTAGGCGCCCAGCGGCCCGCCAACCTGCACCGCGCGGATCGGCCGGCCGGTGATCGAGCCGCCGCCGTAGTCGTAGAGCAGCTCCCGCAGCGTGACGCCAAAGGCCTTTTCCACCAGGCCGCCATGCTTGAGGTTGCCGGCCAGCTGAATCGGCAGCGTCCCGCGGGAGCGGCCCATTCCGTAGTTCTTGTAGAAATCGGCGCCCCGATCGAGGATGATCGGCACCGAGGCGAGACTGATGACGTTGTTGATGACCGTCGGCTTGCCGAAGAGACCGGAGATGGCCGGCAGCGGCGGCTTGTAGCGCACGATGCCGCGCTTGCCCTCCAGGCTCTCCAGCAACGCCGTCTCCTCACCACAGATATAGGCGCCGGCGCCGAGGCGCACGTCAAGATCGAAGGCCTTGCCGCTGCCCAGCACATTCGCGCCGAGATATCCTCGGCCCACGGCGACGGCGATCGCCTCGTTGAGCACGACAAAGGCGTCGGGATACTCGCTGCGCAGGTAGATGTAGCCCTTCGTCGCACCAACCGCGATCCCGGCGATCGTCATCCCCTCGATGAGCACGAAGGGGTCGCCCTCCATGATCATCCGGTCGGAAAAGGTTCCCGAGTCGCCTTCATCCGCGTTGCACACGATGTACTTCTGGGTGCCCGTGGCGCCGAGCACCGTCTTCCACTTGATGCCGGTGGGAAACGCGGCCCCGCCCCGGCCACGCAGGCCGGACTGGGTGACGATCTCCACGATGCCGGCTCCGTCGAGCTCGAGGGCTCGGCGCAGGCCGCGATAGCCGCCGTACGTTTCGTATGCGTCAAGGGAGACGGGATCGATGACGCCGACCCGGGCGCAGGTGAGCCGCTCCTGCCGCTTGAGGTAGTCGATCTCCTCGGTGAGTCCGAGCGCCTTTGCGTGGCTCCCGCCGACGAGAAACTTCGCCGCGAACAGTGAGGCCACGTCGTCGGTCGCGATCGGGCCATACGCCATCCGTCCGGCGGGGGTTTCCACCTCGACCATCGGCTCCAGCCAGTAGAGTCCGCGCGAACCGTTGCGCACCAGCTCGACGCTGGCGCCGAGGCGTCTGGCCTCCGCGGCGATCCTCGCGGCGACCGCATCCGCGCCCATGGACTTCGCGCCCGAATCGCGCGGGACGTAGACCCGGGTCATCGGCCCGGCTCCAGCTCAGCCACCAGCGCGTCGAACCGTGCCGGCGTCACGCGCCCCCGCACCTGGTGATCGACCGTGATCGCCGGCGAGAGCGCGCAATTGCCCAGACAGTAGATCGGCTCCAGCGTGATCATGCCGTCCGCCGTGGTCTGATGGAACGTCACACCGAGGGTCTTTTCCGCATGGGCGATCAGGGCATCGGCGCCAACCGCCTGACAGGATTCGGCGCGACAGATGTGAATCTGGTGTCTGCCGGGAGGCGTCTCGCGGAACTCGTGATAAAACGTGACGACGCCATGCACTTCGGCACGGGTAAGATTCATCGCATGAGCGATCACCGGCACCGCGTCCGGCGGCACGAAGCCGAGTTCGTCCTGGATGCCGTGCAGGATCGGGAGCAGGGCGCCGGGCAGGGTCTTCAGCCGGTCGAGAACAGACTGCACCACCGGCTCCCAGGTGACGACGGCGGTCATCGGGACTCCACGGCAGGAGAGAGCACGGTGGGGAGAGCCAGGTAGTCGAGCACGAATTGGGTGACCTCGAGGCCGGCGTTCACATCCAGACGCGGGACCGCGCCACCGTCCATTGGGGTGTCGGTCGCGACCGCGATCACAGCGGGATCGTTGGGCCAGCAGCGCGGCGGTTTGCCGTGGGCCAGGCGGTACACTTCGATCTTGGGATAGTGTTCGTGCGAGAAGCCTTCGACCAGCACCAGGTCCAGCGTGGTTCCGTCGAACCGTCGGAGCATCATTGCGAGGCTCGGCTCTTCCAGCGGGTCGGGCGGTTCTCCCAGCAGCACCCAGCGCTCGTTCGATGCGACCAGCACCTGCGCCGCCCCCGCCTCGCGCACTCGAAAGCTGTCCTTGCCGGGGCGATCCATGTCGAAGCCATGGCGCGCATGCTTGAGCACGCCAACCCGTATCCCGGTATCAGCCAGTCGCGCCACGACCTGTTCGATCAGGGTCGTCTTGCCACTGCCGCTGGTTCCGACGAAGCCCACCACCTTCATCCGCGTGATCCTTTCCCATCCCCGACGTCCTGGTCGGCGACCGGCCTTTTGCGAGTCTCCCAAGTATCGATGACTCCCCGGGTAAACGTAAGGTTGCCGAGGGGTTAGCGCGAGGCAAATCGGCGGGGTGTATGGCGTGAGTGGCGGGGTCTATGACAGGTAGCCGTCAGCCATCAGTCGTCAGCCAGAAGCAACGCCATGCGGGTGGGTATAAATCGTCAGCCGCTCCCCCCGGGCGAACCCGACGAGCGTCAGACCCGCCTGGTGGGCCACTCGCACCGCCAATCCCGTGGGGCCGGAAACGGCGGCCAGTAGGGGACTTCCGAATACCGTCGCCTTCTGCACCATCTCGAAACTTGCCCGACTGGTGACCATCAGAAAGCCACTGTCCGGTGCGGTCCCGCTGCGGACCAGCGCGCCGATGAGCTTGTCCAGCGCGTTGTGCCGGCCCACATCTTCCCGTACTAGCACGATCTCACCCGCCGTTGTCGCCCACGCCGCCGCATGAACCGCCCCGGAAGCGGCGTTGAGCGCCTGATGACTGCTCAGCGCTTCGAGGGCGCGGAGGATGGATCGGGGCGGAATCGACTGTGCGGCCTTCACCGGATGCAGCGCCTTGAGCACATCGGCGATCGTATCGCTGCCGCAAATGCCGCAGCCGGTCCGCCCGCTCAACTTGCGTGAGCGGCCGCTGATCTTTTCCGCCAGCTCGGCCGGCACGGTCATCTGGACCTCGATCCCCTGGCTGTAGCGCACGATCTCCATGGAGCGGATGTCGGCGGGTGACTGGATCAGCTCCTCCGTCAGGCTGAAGCCGAGGCCAAAATCCTCCAGGTCTTCAGGCGTGGTCATCATGACGACGTGGGCGGCGCCGTTGTAGGCCAGCACCACCGGGGTTTCCTCGATCAGGTGCTCAGTGCGTGGTGTCACCACTCCGTCGACCCACTGCAGCGCCGGATGGTCCAGCAGCGGAGCGGCGTAGCCCAGCCGTTGGAGACCAAGGGGGTCCTGAAGGTGGGATAGATCGGTCATGGTGAGACTCCTGCGACAGACTGCGTTCAGCATTCAGCATTCAGCATTCAGCATTCAGCATTCAGC
>JBDTMI010000078.1:0-12420 GCA_039934355.1 Gemmatimonadales bacterium | reverse complement strand
GCTGAATGCTGAACGCTGATGGCTCACTGCCGACGGCTGACCGCTCTCTCTGGCCCTAATCCCGACTCTCCCCTAGCTTGTCCCGGATCACTCCTTCAACGCCGAAGCGACCAATGATTCCGCCTGAGACAACTGGATCCGGCACCCGCCGTACGTTCATGATGACAGTGGCTGGCCTGCTGCTCACCTGGCTTCCCGGCGGGCGCGCCGATCGATGGAGTGGCTGGCGCGACCAGCATTGCGGTGGCACGGTCCGCGGAGGGCCGCACCCCGACCCCAGGCCGGGCATCACGGGGGAAAAGGTTCTTACGGCGGACAAGCTTGCGGGCGACACCGAGATGATCGATCTGTTTGACAAGGTGCGGGAGATTCCCCAGATCGCCGACGGCATCCGCTGTCAGTGTGGCTGTTCCGACCCGCCGACTTTCTATTCGCTGCTTTCCTGTTACGAAGGCGAAGGCATGGCGAGATTCTGCGAAATCTGCCAGGGCCAGGCACGACTCACCTATCGAATGCACAGCGCGGGCAAGTCGCTGGACGAGATCCGTGCCGGCATCGACGCCCGCTTTGGCGCGAGGAGCGGATGATGACGACTGCGCGCACCCTCGCCGTCCTCGGCGCGCTCGCCCTCGTGCCGCTCCACAGCGCGGCGGCGCAGGTCAAGGCGAGTGAACCGGCCTCGGTGACCCAGACCGTCGACGGTACCGTCATCACGGTGACGTACTCACGACCCCAGGCCCGAGGCCGGGATACGCTGTTCGGTGGAGAGGTGAAGTGGAACGAGGTCTGGACCCCTGGCGCCAACGACGCCACCACGCTCGAGGTGAGCAAGGACATCCAGCTCGATGGCCATCCGGTGGCGAAAGGAAAGTATTCGGTCTGGCTCGTCATCCGGCGCGACTCGCCCTGGACCCTGGTGCTGGACCCGCGGGCCAAGCTGTTTCACCTAGCCCATCCCGATTCCACGGTCGAACAATTGCGCTACGACCTGGCGCCCGGGAGCGGCCCCTACACCGAGGTGCTGGCGTGGACGTTTCCCGATGTTCGTATCGGCGGCACGACGCTCGCCATGTCGTGGGGCACGGTCCGCGCATCGTTCCGGATTGACGTTCAGCCATCCTACACTTTGCAGGTCTCGCCTCGAAACGCGCTTCCCTACGTCGGTGTGTATGATCTGCACTGGGTGGGCAGCAGTGGTACTGACACGACCAGCTATCCCTTCGCGCTCACCTCGCGCGATGGGACGCTTCACGGGGAGTGGGTCACGCCTCCCTTCCCGGGCGCGGGTTCCTTTGCCCTGATCCCGATCCACGAGCAATGGTTCACGATCGCGCAGCTCCGCGATGGCCAGGTCTACGATATCATGACGGACCTGACACTTGAATACAGCATGCAGGCGGGACGGGCGGCGAGTTTCGAAATGCGGGACGAGAAGGACGCGGTGATCGCGGTGGGGAAGCGCCAATGACGCAGGGGCTGCGGCCCCTACACCGCCCGCGCGAAGTGTCCGCGAGTGAATGTCCCGCCCAGCACCGTGCGCACCGCGCGCAGGTCGGCCATCCGGCCGGCGCCGACGGCGTCGATGGAGGTGCGCCACGCGGCCGTGACCTCGGCGACCAGATCTCCAGGAACATTGAAGACCAGACGGTAGTGCCGGAATCCTGAGCGCCAGAGCGCGGGGAGATATTCCGATCCATCGACCGGCCGGGAGTGGAGCAGGCGATTGCGGCAGGCGGAGTCGGTCGCGACGGGAAAGACGTAGCCCGCCGGGTCAGTCAACGCGGTGTGGGGGTGCTTCTGGACACACAGGTCGCGACAGGTCTTCGGTTCTCGCTCGAAGGCCGCCGAGAGCACGCAGTGCTCGATGGTCATCCCCTCGGGGCGGCCGTGCACGAAGACCTCGAACCCCTGCCCCGCCCACGGCGCCGCCACCTGCGCCATCTCCTCGCCCGTGAGCTCCACCGACAGGACAATGCGCTTCGCGCCGAGTCGAAAGATTTCGGACGCGGTGTGCTGATTGAAGCAGTTCACCCCGTAGTCGGCCACAACGTCACGACCCGCGGCCGAGAGCTCCGCGACCAGGCCAAGGTGGCCGCTGACGATCGGCGTCTCGAGGGCGAGCCACTTGTCGAGCACCTTCCGCTCTTCCGGCCGGACGATCGTCGGGGTGCGGAGCCGAACCACAATGTTGCGGACCCCGAGCTCCTCGATCAGCGCCCGGACCCGGGCCACCGGCGGGGTCGGATGCCGCAGGAAGAGGTCAAGTGAAATCTCGTTCGCCCCAGAATCGGCGGCGATGCGGGCATCTTCGAGTCGCCAGACCTCGGCGGTGAGGCTGCCGACACTCGCGTCGGCCGGGGCAATGGCCCCGCCCCTACCCGCCGCTGAACGCTGAACGCTGAATGCTGAATGCTCTACGCTGAACGCGGAACGCTCAGCGCTGACGGCTTCCTCCACCCGCCGGATCCTCGACGCATCCACTCCCAACGCCGTCCAGTCGCGCCGGCCCATCAGCTCCGCCACCGCCTGCTGCCGCAGGTCGTTGAGCGCGCTGATCGGCAGGAAGAGGCCGGGCGCGAGCGCGGCGCTGTCGAGTGTGCCAAGCTGAAAAGGGGTCTCGCCCATCCGGCCGAGCTGTTCACGCAGGCGCGCGTCATCGAGGGAACGCTTGTCAGCGGCGCTCAGCGCCACACTGCTCTGCACGCTCACCACCTCGCCATCGCAGGCAAACAGGAGACGGAGCGGCGCGCCCTCGGTGCCTGACGCGACAACGCTGACCGCGTGGCGGGCCAGCCGGGTCTCGCGCAGCAGCGGGGCATACGAGGCGCGCGCCCTCTGCAGCAGCTCCGCGTGTGAGGAGCGCACCACCACCCACCCTGTCGGCACATCCTCGACTGCGGGAATCGCCTGGATGAGGCTCTTCGCCTTCTGCTGAATGGTGCGGACGTGGGTGACGGTGAAGCCGCTGTTGCCCTGTGACGCGCCCGCCGGATGCTCGAATCCGAGTCCGTCGCCCGGACCAACCGGCGTGGAGACGGAGATCAGTAGCTCCTTGCCCTCGCGGCCGGTGACGTGGCCCAGTTCCGCCCCGCGATTGTCCGGCTGCGCACGGGTGGTATAGCCCCGCCCTGCCCGTCCGCCGTACATCCCGCCGGTGAATCCGCGGGAGAAAATCTGGACCAGCGGCTGGACCTCCGCTGGCGTCGGCGGCTTCCACTTTTCCTGCGCCAGCCGATCCAGGAACTCACGGTAGCCATGGGTGACGGTGGCGACGTACTCCGGCTTCTTCTTCCGTCCCTCGATCTTGAGGCAGCCAATCCCCGCCTCCGCGATCTCGGCGAGATGCTCCCAGGCGCCGAGGTCGCGGGCGGAAATCAGGAAGCCGCGATCGAGCTCGGTGCCGGTGAGCGCGTCAGTGAGGACGTAGTCCTTGCGGCACGACTGCGCGCACGAGCCGCGATTGGCGCTGCGCTCCGAAATCATCCCCGACATGAAACACTGACCGGAATAGGCGATGCACAGCGCGCCATGCACGAAGCTCTCCAGTCCAAGCTTGGGCACCGCGGCGCGGATGGCGCGGATATCCTCGAGCGTATTCTCCCGGGCCAGCACCACCCGATCGACCCCCATGTCCTGGAGCACCTGCGCACCGGTGGTGTCGTGCACCGTCATCTGGGTCGAGCCGTGAATCTCCAGCTCAGGGTAGATCTGCTGGATCAGCCGGACCGCACCGATGTCCTGCACGATGGCGGCATCGATCCCACGATCAATGCACTCGCCCAGGTGCAGCAGCGCTTCCCGCAGCTCGGCCGGCTTGAAGAGCACATTGAATGTGAGGTAGATCCGGACGCCGCGCGCATGAGCCAGGTCGCAGGCCAGCTGCAGATCGTCCAGGGTGAGCTGGGCACCGTCATCTCGTGCGTTGAACTTCTCGGCGCCCAGGTAAATCGCATTCGCGCCATTGGCGAGCGCGGCGCGGACGGCATCGATGCTGCCGGCAGGAGCAAGGAGTTCGGGGACGGGGCGGGACATGAGGGGGGCTAATCTAGCGGCTGGGACCGGGTAAGGGCGGAACAGTGTTCCGCCCCTATCCGACGATCGGTTCAGACTGTGGTCGCTGGGTCCCGTAGCAAACGTTTCACCAGCCAGAACGCCAGGCAGACCATACCTATGATGAACGATACCTTGATGATCACGAACACTCCGGCAAGAGCGATTCCGAAGAGGGGTAACAGCAGCAGCAGCATGAGCTTCCAGAGAACAAAGCCGATGACGCCGGCGGCGGCGACACCGAGGACGGGCTTCAACATGGGGAGAACGCTCCGAAAGGGATGAGTGCAATACGGAACGAAGCCCGGGAGGTGTCAGGGGACTGTCAGAAGAGGGCCGTTGGCCATTCGCCGTGGGCCATTGGCAAACTACCCTGGGCGACATCATCACCAACCGCCCAACCGCCCAACCGCCTACTCCCTACTCCCTCGCACCCAGACATCCGTATTGCTCCACGCCGAGGCCAAGTCTCGCTCGACCACGTCGGCTTCCGTATTCCTGCCTAGGGCCCGCAGCGCCTGCGCCAATCCCGTGAGACTCCACCCGTTCCTCGGATGATCCAGCAGTTCGGCACGGTAGACTACCTCGGCCTCTGCAGGTCGGCCCGCTTCGAGGAGGTGGGCACCCAGCCAGTGTCGGGCGGAGAAGGGGAGCGGCTCCGGTTCGTCGTAGGTCAGGCTGTCCTCCAGGGCGACGGCCTGCTGCAGCACCGCGATCGCCGAATCGGTCGCGCCGCGTGTCTGGAGCAGTTCGGCGCGGAGAATCCCGCCGGTGATGCCGAGGAGCTTGCGCGCAGTGTGACCGCGGAAGGCGATGGAATCGGGGGTGGAGGTGGCCAGCGAGTCGACCTGCTGCAGCATGGCCTCCGCGCTGTCGGCATGGCCCAGCTTCAACTGAGCGTAGCCTCGCGCGAAGATGCCAAGCCCGCGCTGGATGGCGTTGCCGGTCGGTCCCGGCACGGTGAGCACTTCCGCAAAGCGGCCGAAACGGAGCAGGACCAGCGCCTGATAGAAGCTGCCGCGCGACGGGCCGGCGGTGCTGGTGTCGCGCACCACGACCGCATAGTCGCGCGCCGCCTGGTCGGCGATGGCCCCCTCGCCGCCATAGGACGCGGCGTACAACAGCATGTGCAGGTTGTGCGAGGGGTAGATGGCAAATCCCTCGTGGACCAGTGCGGCCTGGTCCGAATGCCAGGCGGTGAGGTTGGCGCGCACCGCGTCGTGCCACCGTCCCACCCGGTTGTAGGTGTGCGACGGCATGTGGTTGAGATGGCTTGCGCCGGGGACGGCGTGACCGAGGTGCACCGCGCAGGCCTGTGGCTTGCCCGGCTCGGTGGTGGACTCGGTCGCGTGGATGTAGAGGTGACAGGCACCCGGGTGGGTGATGTCGCGGGCGAGGATATGCTCCAGCACCTGGTGGATCTCGCGGACCGAGGCCTTGGAGAGTTCCCAGGTTCCCCGCCGCGGCTCCAGCAGCATCAATGATTCGGCGTAGAGCGTCCCGACCTCGGCGTCTTTGGGGAACTTCTTCGCGACGCCCTTCATGGCGCGGGCGTAGGTGGAGTCGAGCTGCTTGCGGATGACGGAGTCCTGTGTGGGCTGATAGCGGGTCTGCTGTGCCACGATCAGGGCGTACTCCCGCTTCTGCTTTGGATCGGCGAGCGCCACCGCATGCGAGATGGCCCGAAAGGCTCGCGGCGCGTCCGCCGGTCCCATCCCCTCGTTCAGGTAGGGTCCCCACGCCAGCGCCTCGCCCCAGTAGCACATGGCGCAGGCGCTGTCGCGCTGCCACGCCTCGCGGAATGAACGTGCCGCGTCATCCAGCGCAAAGGCGTACATCAGCTGAATCCCCTGATTGAAATACGCCTGGGACTCGGCGGAGCGGGTGGAAATCTTCCAGGTGAAGGTGCCGAGGCCCTTGGTGTAGAGCGGCATCGGCTGGGAGAATTCGGTGGGGTAGTTCGGCGGGTCGCTCTCCTGGGCATGGGCCGCCGTGGGCGACAGCAGCAGCGCTGCGGCCAGCCTCAGACGGTGCCACGGTTCACTCATAGCTCACTCCCAACTTCCGCAACGCGTCCGGCGGGCACCCCTGCCATTCGGCCACAACGGTGTTGCCGATGTACTTGAGGTCCGCGACACCAATCTGGCTGCTGTAAAATCCGGACGCGGTGAAGTCCCGCATCCGGTTGAAGAAGGCGACGCCCTGGGAGAATTCCGGCTTGGCTCGTTTGGGCCAGGCGATGTCATCGAGAATGCTGCGCCGCTGGGCGTCGCTGGCACCGGCGAATGGCTTGGAGAACCGCTCGCGCGATTCATCGTCCAGCCAGGCGAGGCCGCCCCGGACCGGCGTCTGCATGCCGCTGTTCTCGTTCAGGATGAAGTCCATGAACTCCGGCACCAGCGCGTCGGTGGCGCTGCCCGACTTCGCGTCCCGGGGAATGATCAGGTCGACGAGGATGCTCACCGTCTCCCATTCGTGGGCAGTGAAGAACGCGGGAGCAAAGGCGATTGGGCGATTGGGCGACTCGGCGATTCGGATGGAGCGCACGTGCACTGCGGCGCGCACCACATCCTGGGGCGACATGCCGGCCGCCAGCAGCGGAATGCCGGCAAAGATCTGCAGCGCGTCGCGCCGAGTGAGTTCAGTCATGTCTGTTTCTCCAATCCGCCAACCGCCCAACCGTCCAACCGCCAGATACCCAATCGCTCAATCGCCTCACAACTCTCCCCGCTTCATCGCCTGCGTGATGTGATCGCTGGTGCGCATCGACAGCGCCAGGATGGTCCAGGTGGGATTCTTGTCGGCCTGGGAGACGAACGGCCCGCCATCGGTGACGAACAGGTTCTTGACGTCCCAGGAGCGGCAATGCGGGTCCAGCACGCTGGTCGTCGGGTCGCTGCCCATGCGGACCGTGCCGAGCTCGTGGATGATGGAGCCGCCGTTGGAGATACCATAGCCGGTTTCCTTTGATGGCATGTCGTCCCACACCTCGCCGCCCATTTCGGCGATCAGGGTGCGAAACGTCTCCTGCATGTGCCTGACCTGGTTGGTCTCGTAGTCGCTCCATTTCCAGTGGAACTTGAGCACCGGGATGCCCCACTGGTCGACGACGTCCGGATCGATTTCGCAATAGCACTCGGCATTGGGGATCTGCTCGCCGCGACCGGAGAAACCGATGGTGGCGCCATAGTACTTGCGGTAATCGGCCTTGAGCGAGGCGCCGTAGCCGCCGCCGCCGGGATAGCGCTGGATCCCGCCCATGAAGCCGTAGGACGGTTCGCCCAGTCCGCCCCAGATCTCGATGTGATAGCCGCGGGGAAAGTCGAGCTTCCGGTTGTCGACCCACCACGGCATGTAGAGATGGGCGCCGCCCACGCCATCCTCGTTGTGCGGCACATGGTCGACCATCTTCGGAATGAAACCGCCGACGTCGGTGCCGGTGGTGTCGGTGAGATACTTGCCCACCGCGCCGCTGCTGTTGGCCAGCCCCTGCGGGAAGGCGGCCGACTTCGAGTTGAGCAGGATGCGGGCGGTCTCGCAGGCGCTGGCGGCGAGGACCACGATCTTCGCGTCCACGCGCTGCTCGGCCCGGGTCACCTTGTCGATATAGACGACGCCGTCGGCTCGGCCCCGCCGGTCGAGGGTCACTTCGCGCACCATCGCGCCGGTGACGAGCTGCAGTTTGCCGGTGGAGAGCGATGGCAGGATGAGGACGTTGGGGGAGGAGAAATTCGCGTTGACCGCGCATCCCCGGCTGCACTGGCCGCAGTAGTGGCACGTGCTGCGGCCGTTGTGTGTCCGGGTGAGGATCGACAGCCGTGAGGGAATGCAGGTGACGGCATGCCGGTCCGCCGCCTGTTTCACCAGCAGCTCCCAGCAGCGGGGCTTCGGCGGCGGCAGGAAGATCCCGTCGGGATGATTGTGCAGGCCCTCCACGCTGCCGAAGATCCCCACCAGCCGGTCGACCTCGTCGTACCACGGCTTCAGTTCGTCATAACTGATCGGCCAGTCCTCGCCCAGGCCGTCCTTCGACTTGCCCTTGAAGTCATCGGGCCCGAAGCGCAGCGAGATCCGGCCCCAGTGATTGGTGCGTCCGCCGAGCATCCTGGCGCGCCACCAGTCAAACTTCGTCCCCGGGGCCCGGGTGTACGGTTCGCCCTCGACATTCCATCCGCCGATGCAGGCGTCGAATTCACCGAAGGGCCGCTCCTTCGTCGAGCTGCCGCGTCGGGGCGACGCCGACGCGGGGGTGAGCATCTTCGAGTCCTTGGTGTTGTCCCACATGCCGCCCGCCTCCAGCAGGACGACGTTCGCGCCGGCACGCGAAAGCATGTGCGCGGCCATCCCGCCACCGGCTCCGGAACCCACGATGCAGACGTCGTAGCGCGGCCGGCGGGGGAGGAGAGGCATGGGCACTTAGGGGAGAGGGGGTGGGTCGGGCCTCCGTGCCCGACGAGCACGGGAGACGGGGAAAGGGTACAGGGAAACGGGGAAAGGGAAAAGGGGATTGGGTGGTTGGGCGCGACCGAAGCGCCTTAGGAGCGGCGAAGCCGCAACTCGGCGCGAGGGAGGGGCGAATGGGCGGTTGGTGCTGAACGCTGATTGCTGAACGCTGCACGCCAACAGCCAATCGCTGACGGCCGGCGGCTCCTCCTCAGCTCCACACCCCACTCACCGGCGCCGGGGCGGGGGTGGCCAGGAGCGCATCGATGGCTTCAGCGGGAAGCGGCGGCGAGAAGTGATAGCCCTGGCCGTAGGCGCAGCCGAGCGCGATCAGCGCAGCGCACTGTTCGGCGGTCTCGATGCCTTCGGCGATCGTGTGCAGGTGCAGGGTGTCGCCCAGGCCCACGATGGCCCGGGCCAGCGCGGCCCGCTCTTCCCCGCGGCCCACGTCATCCACGAACGGTTTGGCGATTTTCAGGATGTCGATCGGGAAGCGCTGCAGGTAGCTGAGCGACGAGTACCCGATCCCGAAATCGTCAATCGACAGGCTGACGCCAAGTGACTTCAGTTGCTCCAGCCGGGCGAGCACCGATCCGGCCTGCTGCATCAGCACACTCTCGGTGATCTCGAGCACCAGCGCGGAGGGATCGACGCCGGATTCCGCCAGCGCGGCGCGAGTCTCGTCGACCACATCCAGCTCATGCAGCTGACGGCCGGAGACATTGACCGCGACGGACAGGGCGACGTTCGGGAAGGTGGTGCGCCACCGGCGCATCTGGGCGCAGGCCTCCCGCAGCACCCAGCGGCCCAGCGGCACGATCAGTCCGGTTTCCTCCGCCAGCGGGATGAACTGCTGCGGGAGCAGCGGCCCGAGCTTCGGATGGTCCCACCGGACCAGCGCCTCGACGCCGAAGATGCGCCCGCTCGCCAGGGAGACGATCGGCTGGTAGACCAGGGTCAGCTCGCGCTGGTCGATCGCATGGCGCAGCGCCACCTCCATTTCCAGCCGCTCCCGAATCTCGGCGTACATCTGGGCCTGATAGATCTCGCTGCGCCCCTTGCCGAGGCGCTTGGCAGTGTACATCGCGACGTCGGCGTTGCGCAGCAGGTCGTCGGCTTCCTCGCTGCCGGTGGACGTGGCGATCCCAATGCTGGCGTTGACATGCACTTCGTTGCCGCTCAGCAGGAACGGCCGCGCCATCGCGATGGTGAGCCGCTGGACCAGCCCCTGCGGTCCGTCGGGCTCGACCACGTTCTCGATCAGGACGGCAAACTCATCGCCGCCCAGCCGGGCGACGGTGTCCGCGGTGCGGGCACAGGCCTCGAGTCGCTCCGCGACGGCCCCCAGCAGGCGATCGCCCTCGTGGTGACCCAGGCTGTCATTCACCTTCTTGAAGTCGTCGAGGTCGAGGAAGAGCACGCTGAGCGACCGGCCTTCGCGCCGCGCCAGCGCCAGACCGTGGCTGACCCGGTCGCGGAACAGCGCCCGATTCGCCAGGCCGGTCAGCGGATCGTGGAACGCCTGGTGGGTCAGCTCATTCTCCAGCCGCTTCCGCTCGCTGACGTCACGGGTGTTGAGCACGAGGCCGCGCACGGTGCTCTCATGCAGCAGGTTCGTGGCGATGACTTCAGCGTGGAGTGACGAGCCGTCCGGCTGGCGGAAGCGCCATTCGACCGGGGCCGTTACGCCGGGAGTGCGGGCGGCGTCGCGGAAAAAGGCCCGGGCCCGTTCGCGATCCTCCGGCTGCAGCAGGTCGATCAGCGGCCGGCCCACCAGCGGCTCCGCCTCATAGCGCAGCACCCGGGTGACGGACGGGCTGACGAACTGGATGGTGCTATCGGGTCGCACGACGATCATCACGTCGGACGAATGCTGCACCAGCGAACGGAACCGCGCCTCGTTCTGGCGCGCGGCGTTCTCCGCCAGCAGCCGGACATTTTCCCGCACCGCGAGAAACTGGCGGGAGACGACGAGGATGGTCAGGACGACGGCGCTCACCGCGATGCCGCTCACCGGCTCCGTCCACGGGACGAGCACGGAGGCGAGGAGCAGGCCATAGGTCCCGGCGACGGCGACATACGGCAGCGGGCTGAACGGCTGCAATCGGTGCCGATGGCCACCGCGACGCGGCTCCACGGCCACCGGGCGGCGGTAATACAGCTCCGCGCTCGCGATCATGAACAGGTAGAAGAGCAGGTAGATCGCGTCGACCAGCGTTGCGGTGCGGCTGCCCATTTCCAGCAGCGACAGGTCAAAGGCCAGGTCCGCGACGATCGAGATGAGCGTCGCCATGACGAGCAGACTGAAGGCGAGGCGGTTGCCGTCCAGCGGCCGGCCGAGCAGCACGGTCGTGACGCCAAAGAGGAGCAGCAGGTTGGCGAGCGGATAGGCAAAGGCGAGCACCATCATCGTCACGCTGCCATGCGAGGAGCTCTTCGTCGGCAGCACGGTGAAGTACCAGATCGCGACCGCGCCGCCGATCACCACCATCGCGGCGTCGAGCACGAATTTCCACCGCTCCGAACGGGTGTGCCGCGCGAGAGGAAAGCAGAGCAGCGCCGCCAGGACCAGGAAGGTGCTCGCGAGGTAGAACGGGTCAGCCCAGGAAACGACCGGGCTTGCTCCCGCCAGGAGGTACCAGACGGAGATGAAGTTGCCGACCAGCACCGCTACCGACCCCGCCGCGATGATCCGGAGGCCCCGACGGACGCCCGCATCCAGATTCGGGTTGCGAGCGGCGAGGGAATTGAGGACGATCACCGCCAGGTTCAGCGGCATGAAGGCGACGTTGCTGATCAGGTCTCGCAGCTCCGAACCGCCCCAGCCCGTCCGCTCCCAGGCCAGGTAGACGAGGCCATAGAGGGCGGTCAGCACCGTGATCTGGCCAGCCCGGGTCCGCATCCCTTCCCGGGCAACCTCCCGCAAACCACCCGGATCCCGCTTGGTCTCGGGACGGGGGTCCCCCGCTGGTGGGGGGAGCGATGGGACTGCGTGGCCTGCTGTCAGAATGACCTCCGGACCGCGTGGGCAGCCAAACAGCCGCCATCCGCAGGGGTGAGTTGCATTACGCAACTGGGCCTGGGGCTGAACGACGGGGGAAGCAGAGTCCCCGAGCGAAATTGGCTATCTGGAAGAGTTTAAAGGCAACGATGATGCCGGGCTGGGCGTGGCTACCCTCCGCACACCACCCGTGCCTCGGCCAGCCCTGCCATCCAGTCTTTGGTAGGGAGGAACTCATGCGCGATCCAGCCGGTGTGTCCGCTCTCTGCGATGGCCTGGGCGATCGCGGCGTATTGCAGCTCCTGGCTCCCGTCGAGCTCGTGGCGGCCCGGGTTGCCGGCGGTGTGGTAGTGGGAAATCCAGTGGCTCTGGTCGCGAATGGTCCGGATGATGTCGCCGTCCATGATCTGCATGTGGTAGATGTCGTAGAGCAGGCGGACCCGCGGGCTGTTCACCGTGTACATGAGCTGCAGCCCAAAGGTCATCCGGTCGCCCATGAAATCGTGGTGGTCGACTCGGCTGTTGAGCAGTTCGAGGCAGATTGTGATGCCCTGTTCCTCCGCCAGCGGGACGATCTGGCGCAGCGCTTCGGTACAGGCGGCCAGTCCGTCGGCGTCGCTGCGACCGTCGCGATTGCCGATCATCGCGATCACCCGTTCGTAGCCACGCGCCTCGGCCCCCCTGATAGTGCGCTCGAGCTCGCCGAGGAGCAGGGGGTGATTGGCGCGGTCATTGAGCCCGCGAGCAATGAAATCGCTCCGCTCGGTCGGCGTGGCCATGGAACAGGTGAGTCCCGCCGCCTCGGCGAGCGGCCATTCCCGTTCGGTGAGCAGGTCCACCGCTTCGAATCCCAGTGCCTTGACCGCGGGATAGAACTCCTGGTCGGGAATGTGGCTGAAGGGCCAGCGGCAGACCGACTGCCGCAG
>JBDTMI010000077.1:0-12569 GCA_039934355.1 Gemmatimonadales bacterium | reverse complement strand
GTCAGCGCGAACCAGCTGTGGGAGGAGCGCTCGCCGATGCGGCAATAGGCAATCGTCTCCTGGTCGGGCCGCAGCCCCTGCTCTTCCTGATACAGCGTGCGCAGCTCGCTGGCCGGACGGAAGGTATGGGTGTCGGGATTGACGGCGCGGGCCCAGGGAATGCTCTTCGCGCCCGGGATGTGCCCGCCACGCAGTGCCCCTTCGTTGGGATAGTCGGGCATATGGAGCCGCTCGCCGCGGTACTCCTCCGGACTCCGCACATCGACCAGTTGCCCCCGCCCCCGCACGTGGGCAGGCACTTCATCGCGGAACGCGCGGATGGTGTGATCGTCGCGCTCCCCCACGACGATGTTCCCCTCCGGTGGTCTCGACGCCACGGTCGTCAGGGCCCGCCCCTCCTCGACCCAGCGCATCCGCCCACCATCCATGAGCCGCAGCTTCTCGAGGCCGAACAGACGGAACACCCAGAAGGCGTACGTCGCCCACCAGTTGTTCTTGTCGCCATAGAGCACGACCGTCGTGTCCTGGTTGATCCCCTTGGCCCGAAGCAGCGCCTGGAACCGATCCCGACCGAGGTAGTCGCGGGTCAGGGAGTCATTGAGTTCGGTGACCCAGTCGATCTTCACCGCGCCGGGGATGTGACCGGTCTCGTAGAGCAGCAGGTCTTCGTTGGATTCCAGCAGCCGAACGGTGGGATCTTGCAGGTGCGCCGCGACCCACTCGGTCGACACCAGGACCTCGGGGCGGGCGTAGCCGCGGGATTCAATCGGGGGGACTGCCGGAGCGGTCTTCGTGTCGCTCATCGCATACCTCGCACGCAGGGCGCCCTGAATCGGGCGCGGCATGCGAAATACGACTAAATCGTTCGGGATGTCAAGAGCAGGCCCCGCTCCCGCCCGCCCCGCAGGACGGCCTCACTGAACGCGCCGACGATTCGACCGTCGAACTGGGTCACCGCGCTCCGTTCCAGCTGGAGCAGAGCGACCGTCGGCGCCAGCGCGGCCCGATCGGGACGCGGCGCAAGGAGCGCATCGAAGGCGTCGCACACCGCGATGATCCGGCTCATCACGTGCGGCTCACGCGGATAGCTGAGGCGGGGGTAGCCCGAGCCATCATGGCGGAGATGATGTTCATACGAGACGACCGCCGGGGTATCGAATGGCTCGGGCTGACGGAGCAGCAGGCGAGCCCCTTCCTGGGGATGACCACGGACCCGGGCCCGGTCCTGCGACGAATAGACGGCGTCGCCCAGCATCTCCGCCGGCAGTCGCACCATCCCGATGTCATGCAGCAACCCCGCCAGCGCCGCCTCACGCCGCTCCTCGGCGGGCATGCCGAGCACGTCGCTCACCGCCAGCGCAAGGATCGCGGTATTGAGGGCGTGCGCGGGCTGGTAGACCGTCCGGTCATCGGGCACCAGGAGCGCGAGGCCGGGTCCATCCGGGAGCGTGCGGGTGGCTTCGAGCGCGGCGACGACGGCGCCGGCATCGCCGCGACGGAACGGTTCCCCCCGGGCGGCGGAGGCGAGGATCTCGCTCATGACGGCGAGTTCGCTGGTCAGGGGATAGACGGCGGGGTCGACCTCATCCACCAGCGCGGGATCATGGGACCAGCTCAGTCCGTCGCGGTCCTGCGGCCAGAGCGGTGTGTCCGATTGTTCTTCGGCGGCAAGATCCAGGAAGGCGGCGAGTCCGGCCTCGGTGGGCAGGCTGCGGATGGCGAGGTAGGCGATGCCGCGCCACGCGAGGAATTCGCTCCAGATCCAGCCATCAAATTCCGCCAGCGGCACCTGCTGGTAGCGTACCCCATAGTCCTGAAAATCGAAGCGCGGGGCGGGGTCGACGGCGAGCAGCTCGGTCAGACGGGCGAGGCAGGCATCGTCGGCGGTGCGCCGGGCCAGTGCGCCGACCTGGAGCTGACGGCGAAGGTCGAGCGCGTGGCCCATCGCATGGAGAAAGCGGGCGGCGTCACGCATCAG
Source organism: Gemmatimonadales bacterium (assembly GCA_039934355.1). GTDB lineage: Bacteria > Gemmatimonadota > Gemmatimonadetes > Gemmatimonadales > GWC2-71-9 > JADJOM01. Next base: position 10,591 of record JBDTMI010000077.1, on the reverse strand, counting down.
CCCACCACCCCCGGCAGCGTGGGATGGGAGCGGCGGGCCGGGGCCCGCGCGGCGTCGCGAACCTCGGCGTCGCGCGACTGCCGCGCCGCCTCCAGCAGTGGCACGACCTTCGGATGGCTGCCCCAGTGGGCCGCCAGGCCGCGCAGCGCCGCAAGCATCGGCGGACTGCGCGGCGCGAGACGACCCATCGCGGTGAGCCCGCGGGCAACGACCATGCGACGCAACAGGCGGAGCACCACCGGGTCTTCGACCGGCGCGAGGGCGGCGACGGCAAGGGCCCGCATCTCTTCATCAATACGGGGATCGGCGGCGTGCGCCATCAGTCGCGGCACGAAGTCCTGCGGGCAGCGCTCCGCCAGGAGCCCATAGGCCAGGCGCACCGTCGGCTCGAACTCACTGTCGAGCGCATCATTGATGGCCTGTTCCTTCAAGTCCGGATCGGTGAGTGAGAGCGCGAGCACCTCGTGCCGCACTCGCGGATCGCGATGGCTACGCAGCGCCGCCGGAGAAAAATCGGGCGGCAGATCCGGCAGCCGGCCGAGCAGCGCGAGCAGGTTGCGCTGGACATACCACGGCATCCCCTCGATGCGTTCCGCCGCCAGCGGGCCGATCGCCTGACCGTATCGCGTCAGCAGGTCGAGCAGCCGCAGCCGGACCCGGCGCTCGCCCGACTGCGCCAGCGCATCGAGCAGCACCGGGGCGGCCTCGATCCCCGAGGCGGGGATCAGCCGGTCGAGCGCATCGAGATCGATCGGGCTGGTGTCGAGCAGCACCCGCACCGTCTGGGGATGATAGACGCGACTCCGCAGGCCACGAGCCACCGGATCCTCGCGCGGCACGGTCTCGAGCAGTGCGAGCAACGGTCCCACCTGGCGCCGGGCAATCATGCGGTCGGCGGCGAGCAACGTGCCCCGCTCGAGGATGCCGCTCTCCAGCGCGAGCTTGAGCAGGCGCTCCGGCTCCAGCCCCGGCCGGCTGCCCACTGGGGCCGTCGCCCCATCCGAGACCAGCCGCACCACTTCTTCCTCGAGGGCCCGCCGCGCGGCGGTGTGACGGGGATCTTCCGCCTGGCGCGCGAGGCGGCCAAGGACCGGCAGCACGCTGGGCGAGAGCCGCTCCTCCCGGCCGGGGACCAGCGCCTGGGCCAGTCGGTAGAGGCTCGCCGCATCGAGCACGCCGCAGCTTTCCCGGATGAAATCGCGGACCAGTTCCGGATCGGCGTCGGGCGTGACCAGCCGCCGCAGGGTGGTGAGGGGAAGCGCCGCGATGAGCAACTCGAGATCGCTGGCGAGCTCACGATTGTGGACGGCTTGCGCCGCGATGGCGAGCAGCGCGGCCAGGACCCGATTGCGCCACTCGGGCTGCGCCGGATGCAGCTCAAGCGCGACGGCGAGTCCGTCGGGATCCCGCTCCTCCGACGGCTGCGCCGCGTCGTCGAGCGCCAGGCGCTCGAGGGCATCCCAGGGCGCATGTCCGGCAGGCGGTGTCGGCCGCTGCGAGCGAAAGGTGAGGTTGGCGGTGGCGGGAATCGCCCGCTGTTCGGCACCGCTCAGCGCGACGGCGCTCAGACCGAGGAGCAGCTCCGCCGCCGTCACGCCGGGTCGAAGCTCGATGGCGCCGATGCCGGCATCGCGCAACTGGGCGGTGAGATCGCGCAGCGGCTCGAAATCCGGGTTGGTCTCCATCCCCTCCACCAGCAGTTGCACCGTGCCGACCTTGATGATCAGCGACTCACGCGTGACGAGCAGTCCCGCCAGGGCCCGCTCCAGCCCACCCAGGGATCCCGTCACTTCGGGATGCTCCTCCGGCAGGTGACGCAGGCGCTGCACGACCGTCGCCAGGCCGAGGAGCACATCGGCGAGGGGGCGGCCGGGGGAATTCGGGAGGGAGTGGCGCGGTGCCATGTGCCGTCAATCTACTCCCCGGAGCCCGACTCCGGACACCCCGGCAGGGGTCGGGAGGATGCGGGACGGGCGGGAATCGGATATAGTAGAAGCCATGACCATACCGCCGTTCCGCCGCTCCGGGCCCAACAGCACGACCAGGGGCTGGGCGACCGCCACCCCGGGTGTCGCTGACCAACTCCGACGGGGCGCCTGGTATCCGGTCGTCGAGGAGGCGCCCGACGGCATGATCACCCTGGAAGTCGACCACGAACAGATCCGGGTGAAGCGGGAAGACCTGCGGTTCCGGGCCGACCGACCCGACCAGTGGAGCGTCGTAACCCGCACCGGTGTCATGCGGCCCACGCTGGCTGGCGTCAAGCTGGTGACGACGTACGCGGTCTGCCCCGACTGCACCGCGCGACAGGAATTTGACGGCGAACCCGAGTCCCTGATGTGCGTCCGCTGCCGCCGCGCAGCCAAGGTGGACTGGGATACGACGTACTGAGGCGGGGATGAGCCTCTGGTCCATTCTCGAACGCGCCCGTCGTCTCCACCCGGATCGTCCAGCGGTGGGAGATGACGGGCGCGCGCTGTCGTATACAACCCTCGGCGTTCGGGTCGATGCCCTGGCCCACCGGCTGGTGTCGCTGGGCCTGCGGCCCGGTGACCGAGTCGCCACCTTGTTGCCGAATGGGCTGCCGTTCCTGGAGAGCTACTTCGCCGCGGCCGGTGCCGGCCTGATTCTCGTTCCCCTCAATACCCGTCTCACCGCCTCCGACCTCGGCTTCATCCTGCGGGACAGCGGGAGTACGGTCCTGCTGGCCGACCCACGCCTCGCCCCGCTGGCCCAGGCGGCACTGGCTGAGGCGCCGGAGGTTGGTCAGGTGGTGTGGGCTGGCGCCGTGCCGGAGGCGCCCGGCGGTACGGTGGGACAGGAGTGGCCCGAGCCGAGTGGCCAAAGCTTCGTTTCGGTTGCGACACCGATGGAGCACGTCGCGCATCTGTACTACACCAGCGGCACCACCGGACCCCCGAAAGGCGTGATGCTCACACACCGCAATGTGTGGGTCCATGCCCTGGCAGCTATTGCCGAGCTCGAGCTGCGGGAGACCGACGTCTGGGCCCATATCGCGCCGATGTTTCATCTCGCGGATGCGTGGGCGACATTCGCCATCACCTGGGTCGGCGGTCGGCACGTGATGGTGCCCGGATTTGAGCCCGGTGAGGCACTGGCGACGCTGGAGCACGAGGGCATCACGATCACGAACCTGGTCCCGACGATGCTCAACCTGATGGTCAAGCATCCCTCGGCGACCGAGCGGCACTATCCCGCGTTGCGCCGGATCCTGAGTGGTGGCGCTCCCATCGCACCGGCGGTGGTGGAAGCCATCATCAACGTCTTCAGGTGCGAATACGTACAGACCTACGGCATGACCGAGACGAGCCCGTACCTGACGCTGAGCCTGCTGAAGCATCACCTGCGTGCGTTGCCGCCCGCAGCGCGGTTGCGTTACCAGGCCAAGACGGGCCGGCCCTTTCTGGGCGTCGAGCTCCGACTGGTGGACGAAGCCGGCGCCGTGGTGGCGGCGGATGAGCGGACGGTGGGCGAGATCCAGGTGCGGGGCGAGACGGTGACTCCTGGTTACTGGCGGCGTCCCGATGCCACCGCCGCCGCCTTCACGCCGGACGGCTGGCTGCGAACCGGCGACCTCGCCGTGGTGGACCATGAGGGCTACGTCTCTATCGTGGACCGCAAGAAGGACATGATCATCAGCGGCGGTGAGAAGATCTATTCAACCGAAGTCGAAGCGGTGCTGTACCGGCATCCCGCGATCCTCGAAGCTGCCGTCTATGGCAGCGCGGATGCGGTCTGGGGCGAAGTCGTCAGTGCCGCGGTGGTATTGCGAGCCGGCACCCGACTCACCGAGACCGAAGTGGTCGACTTCTGCCGGCCCCAGTTGGCCGGCTTCAAGCTGCCGCGGTTGGTCCGCTTTCTGACCGAATTGCCGAAGACCGGCTCCGGCAAGATCCTGAAGCGCGCCCTTGCGCACTGAACGGCCGGGCCGGGTGGCAGATGGGCGACGAGCACGCGCGGCGGCCTACTCCACGGTGCTTCCGGCCCAGACCGTATGGAACCGGCGCCTGATTGCGCTGGTCGTCAGCATCATTTTCCATATCTGCCTCGTCTGGTGGCTGCTGCAGATGTCGGCGCGCGGCCGAATCGCAAGCCTGCCGAACCAGCGGGAAACCGCCCAGCCGATCCAGCTCACGTTCGCTCCCCCGCGCCCCAAGCCGACGCCGCGCCCCGCGCCAGCGCCCTCCGAACCACACCAGGAACAGGTCCAGCCGCCGCCGTCCGTACCGCTCACCCCGGGCCCCGATCCCGACCCCGGCTCCAGCGCGCGGGTCACCCCGACTCCGGAGCAGGACCCCAACGCCCCTCCGAGCACGCCACGCACCGAGGCCACCCGACCCGATCCCTCGCCGGATGAGGGCGACCAGGCGGCCCGGCCAACGCGGAGCGACGCCGCCTCCGCCGAGCCAACGCCGGGGCCGCTCAGCCCGCTCGCCACCACCGAGGCCACCGGCATGAAGGCGCTCGAAACCGAGGCCCGCCGCCTTTTCGGCCGGGGTCCGAGCCGGCTGGGCGCGCTGGCCGGACGATCCGACAACCGGCCGTGGGAAACGTCATCGCCGCTCGACTCCCGCGGCTGCATGCTCCCGCCCGCCGACCCGGGCGATTCGACCCTCCCCGCGGGGATGGCGGCGGTGGCGGGCAAGATCTACCGCGAGGACAACGGCCAGCCGCTGGCCGGCGCCCGGCTCCAGATCCTGGGGACCGCGTTCGGGACATTCAGCAATGACGTGGGGGAGTACAAGCTGGTGTTCGACCGGTCGCTGGTTGACCGGTGCCGGACCCAGTCGGTCCGGGTGAGTGCACCGGGGTATGCGGGTCGGGATGTGATCCTGTATATCGGCGAGCCGCTGAGTTCGGATGTGCCGTTGAGAAGGTATTAGCCGTCAGCCCTCAGCCCTCAGCCGTCAGCCGTCAGCGGCATCGTGGATCAGAGTGGTGTCATCCTGAGCGCAGCGAAGGATCTACTCTCCCCGGAGCCCGTCTCCGGCCAAAGTAGATCCTTCGTCGCTGCGCTCCTCAGGATGACAGTATTTTCACGGCTGACGGCTGATGGCTGATGGCCCCCACAACACCAAGCCCCCCTTCCGCGCGATGCGGAAGGGGGGCTTGGTGTTGTGGGGCGCTCAGTTCGGCGCGTGCACCGATGCCGCACCGTAGTTGCGGTTGAACCCGATCGCCGGCCCGTTCACGCTGAAACCGTAGTCGTTCTTCACCGTGGCGATCCACTGCCGGATACTGCCGGGGAAGGGCGACTTCTTCGCGTTGTGGCCGAAGGGGTCGGTGTACCAGACGCTTTCGCCGCCGGCGTTGTCGATGTTGTTGTCGTTCACATCGATGAAGCGGCGCACCCCGTTGAACGTGGAGCGGGCATCGTCGTAGGCAAGACCGGTGAGCGCGCCATCGCTGGTCGCCTGGTCGCACAGATCATTGTTGCGGTCGCGCGCGGGATCGAGGACGTCGCACTCGGCGATCGGCCGGCCGGTGACCAGCGGCGCGGCCGGGTCGTAGAAGCGGCTCGGATGGAAGACCTGGAAGTAGGGATTGAAGTGGGCCAGGGTGTGGCCACTCTCGGTGCGCACGGTGTTGGAGGTTTCCCAGCTCTCGTGCAGCGCCCGGTCGTAGTCGGCCCGCTGATTGGCCCCGACGTGCATGAACTGGTCAACGCAGGTGCGATCGGGGATGATCCGCACCCCGCCGCCGTTAGGCGAATTGGCCGGCACCGGCGGACCGACGTCCACCCGCTGCCGGTCACAGGTACGATCAAAGCCGCCCGGCGTGCCGATCGCCGACATCAGCGTCACGTGCATCTCGGTGCCGTCGTTGCATGCGATATGATAGGCGATCTCGTGCAGGTTGTTGGTAAAGGCATCCTTGGAGTGGGTGCCCTGGTGCAGCTTCGCCAGCACATCGCACTTCACGCTGAAGAGCGCACCCGTCACGCCGTCCTTCCGGACGAACTCGACACCGTTCTCCCAGTCGATCTTGTGACCGTAGTGATCTTCGTGGCGGACGCCTTGCGGATCCCACGTTTCCAGCGCCTCGTTGGCCAGGCCGAAGGGAATCGGACCGACCTTGGAATAGAGCTTGGAACCGCGAGGATCGCGGCCGTGCTCATGGCCGAAGCTGCAGCCGGTGGCGGGGTCGACCGGGGGATGCCAGGTGTTGTAGCGCTTGCCGTCCGGACCCACCACGGAATACTGGTTGTGGATCGCGGGGGTGCAGGTGTCGCCGGCGGCCGGAACCCAGATGCTGTACTGGAACGCCGGTCCGGTCTCGGTGACCGGACCGGTGCCGGTAAAGCCGGAATCGCCACAGCCGCTGAGCGCCGCCGACGGGATGAGCAGGGCGCCAAGCGTGCGCCGCAGATGATGTCGCATGGACTGTTGCATGTATTCCTCCTTGAGCAGCTAGTGCAGCGTGACGCCCACGCCGACCTGGATGAGGCTGGTGTTGGCGGACAAACCGGAGATCGTCTGGTTGATGCGGACGTCGCCGCCGGTGGTCCCGAGGAAATTGACGAAGGGCACGATCGACATCGAACGGGTCATCAGGACTTCCCACCCGGCGCCGATCTGGAGCGCGATCGCATTGCTGCTCACCTTGTCGGTGTCATCCTTGGCGGAATACTGGGCGAACCCGGCGCCGGTCTTGAGGTAGAACCCGCTGTTCGGCTTCGGGTACAGGTAGACCACCCCCGACAGCGCGGCGAGCAGGTAATCGATCTGCGACTGGCTGTGATACCAGATGTTGGTTTCGGCGCCCAGCAGGATGTTCTTGCCGACGGTGGTCCCGATCCGGAGGTAGCCGGTCGTGCCGCGATCGCGGCCGCCCTGGCAGACCGAACAGGTCAGCTGGGCCGAACCGAGTCCGAGGCCGGCCCCGACCCAGAGGCCGTGACGCGGAGTGGTGGTGGACGCACGCTGCGCCTCCACTGGGGTACGCGTAAGCGCGAGCAGGCCCAGGGCCAGTGCCGCGGGGGCAATCCATCTCATATCGTGTCCGGGGTATCCGGTATGTGGGGAACGATTCCTACGGCTGTATGGAAGGTCGTGACTGGAGCGAATCGGGGCGGTGACCGGCGGCACACCAGAAGCGTGAGGCGGATGGCGAAGTGGTTTGCCTGACAGAAGTTGGGGCCCGAAAGGGCGCGTTCTGCCCGAGGATCACGCAGGATGCGCTACGGGCGGGAGGCCGGTGGCCGCCCGCCCGTAGTCAGCGCACCGCAGTCGGCGCTAGTGTCGCCGGAGCGGACTGGGCGGGGAAGGAAGCTGCAAGATGGGCCCGTGGCGAATGTCATCGCCATACGCGCGCCGCATCGGGACCTGACCGGCCCGAAGATGTGGCGAGGTGAGGATGTTGAAGGGGTCCGCTGCAGCGGGGTTCATGACGTAGCCCAAATCGGCCATCGACTCGATCGTGGTGAGGCTGAAGGGGCGAACAGCACCGGAGATGAAGCCGGTCATGAGCTCGCTGAAGAAAACGCTCTCCCTCCAGTGCGAGCCGATCGTACCCGACAAACCGGTATCCTCGATCGGCACGAAGATCCCTGACCCACCGTTGCTGCCGGTGTAGGCTGTCAATGCATTCGCCGCAGTGAACTGCGTGAGCCCAACGTTGGCGACATTGTGACCGTTCTGATTCCACAGTGTCCCAAAGCCGAGGACGTGCCCCATCTCATGGAGAATGACGTCGTTCAATTCTCCTTGCGCCGAGAGCGCCGCAAGATCGAAAGTATCGAACGTCATGATGCCGATGGCAACCAGTGTGGGAAACGCTCCCGACCCGCGATAGAAGCAAGGTCCAGCCTGCCCTAGGATTTGGCCAGGACCATCGATGGAATCGAGCTCAACGAAGATCAGCACGTCGTTGATCGTCGTGTTGATCGACTGGTTCCCGCATCCCGCGCCGGTATTGAGGTTGCCGGTGGTGAGTGCCCCCAGGTCGCCGGTGATGGCCTGTTCCCAGCGCGCCTTGGCGGCGTTGAACACCGTCTGGTTGGCGGGTGAAGCCGCCGTGAGGTACTGCAGCTGGATGGTAAAGTTGGAGACCGTCGTTCCGCCGGTCGCACTGAAGGTGACTGGGCTGCCGCCCAATCCCGCGCTCGTCGCCGTCATGGTGTTGACCCCCGCGGCGGGGCCCAGCGTCCAGCTGCCGACCGTGGCTACGCCGGAGCTGTTGGTGGACTGGGTGAGGCCGGTGCCAGACCCGCCACCCGCCGTGACCGCAAAGGTGACCGAGACGCCGCTCACACCGTTGAGATCGGCATCGGTCGCCTTAACTGCCGGCTTGGTGGTCACCGCCGAATTCAGCAGACCGTTCTGCGCCGTCGTCGTGGTGGCGACAAGGGACGCGACCGGGCCGACGGTGAGCGTCAGGTTCGCCGAAGTGACCGCGACGAGGTTGGTCGCACTGAAGCGCAGCGCCTTGGTGCCCACCGTGCCGGCAACGCCGAGACCGCTGAAGGTCGCGCGGCCGTTCACGTCGGTACCCACCGTCTTGGTCCCGGTGAGTGTGCCGGTGCTGCCCGAGGCGAGTGCGACGGTGATGTTGATGCCCGCGGTGTCGACCGGATCGCCCTTGCTGTCGATGATCTGAACCACCGGCGCCGGGGTCAGCGTGGCACGCGCGACCGCGCTGGTCCCCGGCTGGGTCAGGACCTGGAGGCCCACGGGTATCCCTGGCCCGGGGCCGATACCACCCCTGTCGCTGGAGGAACAGGCCACGACCAGACTCCCGCCAAGCGCGACCAGCGTGGGAATCTGCCACCGCCAGCGTCGATTGGGCCGTGACGCGAGGACCGGCCCACCCGTCGGCAACGTCGTGGTAACCATATTGAGGACCTGCAGTTAGGAGGTCGTAACGGGAGAATCGAATGTTCCGGTTTCTACGCCATTGGGCAAGGCATGCGCCAGTGGGGCTTCCCACTCCAGTAGCCTGACATGTCGGTTTGGACCAGCGAGATTACACCCGCACAAGATAACGATTGACAAGCCCCAGCGGCACGGGCAGACTCCCCGGCCATGGCTCGTCACCTCGCCCCGTCACCTCGCTTCCCCGAATCTCAGGCTGCTATCGTGATCTCCCCCGACGTGCGGCACTGGATTGGTGGCGAATGGGTGGCAGGCGGGCCACGCTTCCAGGAAGTACACAGCCCCGCGAATGGTGCGGTCATCTCCCGGGTTCCGCTTGGGGACGCCGCACTGGTGGACCGGGCCACACAGGCCGCCGCGGCCGCCTTCATCACCTGGGCGGCCACGCCAGTCAAGGAACGGGTCCAGGTCTTCTTCCGCTACAAGACGCTGCTCGAACGGGATCTCAAGTCGCTCGCGGCGCTGATCACCCTGGAGCATGGCAAGCTCGCCGGCGAAGCCGAGGCCGAGATTCTCAAGGCGATCGAACTGACGGAGTTCGCCTGCTCGATGCCGCAACTCATCGCCGGCGAAGTCCTCGAGGTCAGTCGTGGCGTCGAGTGCCGGGTGGAACGCTCCCCCCTCGGCGTGGTGGCCTCGATCAACCCATTCAACTTCCCGTCGATGGTGCCTCACTGGACGATTCCCAACGCGATCGCGATGGGCAACACCTTCATCATGAAGCCCTCGGAGCTGGTGCCGCTCTCGGCCGGAAAGATCGCGGAGCTGCTGGCCGAGGCGGGCCTGCCTCCGGGCGTGTTCAATGTCGTGCATGGCGACCGGGTGGTTGCCGAAGCGCTGTGCGACCATCCGGATGTGGAAGCGGTGACCTTCGTCGGCTCGACCACCGTGGCGAAGCAGGTGTACCGCCGGGCGACGGGAAACCTCAAGCGGGCGCTCTGCCTGGGCGGGGCCAAAAACCACATCATCGTGCTGCCTGACGCCGACCCCGAGATGGCCGCCGGCGGCGTCCTCGCCGCCATGGCCGGCTGCTCCGGCCAGCGCTGCATGGCGGCCTCGGTGATGATCGCGGTTTCGGCGACGGACCATATCGTCAACCGGCTGGCGACCCAGGCTAAAACGATGGTGCCCGGCAAGGATGTCGGACCGGTGATCACCCCGGTGGCGAAGCAGCGGATCGAGGGGTATATCACCGAGGCGGAACAGGCCGGCGCCAAGGTGCTGGTGGATGGTCGCGGCGCGGTGGTGAAAGGGCAGGAAGGCGGCTGGTACGTCGGCCCGACGGTGATCGACCAGGTGCGGCCGGAGATGAAGATCGCACAGGAAGAAGTGTTCGGGCCGGTGCTGGTGATCGTGCGGACCGCCACGATCGACGAGGCGATCGCCGTGGAGAATGCGTCGCCCTACGGCAACGCCGCTTCGATCTTCACCGAAAGCGGCGGGGCGGCGCGGTCAGCGATGGACCGCGCCAGCGCCGGCATGGTCGGCATCAACGTCGGGGTGCCGGTGCCGCGTGAGCCGTTCGGATTCGGGGGCTGGAATGACTCCCGCTTCGGTGTGGGCGACATCACCGGCCGGAGCAGTCTGGAGTTCTGGAGCAAGACGAAAAAGATCACGACGAAGTGGAACAAAGAGGCGGGGACGAATTGGATGGCGAAGTAGCGGGGAGAAGGAGCGTTCAGCATTCAGCATTCAGC
>JBDTMI010000076.1:0-12621 GCA_039934355.1 Gemmatimonadales bacterium | reverse complement strand
TAGGCGGTAGGCGGTGGGGAGTAGGAAGGAGCGGGCAGCTGAACGCTGATTGCTGAACGCTGATTGCCGGCCGCCAACGGCCAACGGCTGCTCTTGTCTTTCCCCCGCCTAGGCCGTAAACTTGCCGCTCGCATGGTGATAGCTGGTGCACGCGGCTTCTGGGTGGGGTGGGAATGCAGCGCATGATCCGGGGAGCCTGACAGGTCGGATGACCGAACAGGCTGACGTGGAGTTGCCGCACGGGGTGCTGGTGTCTTCGGACGCTGGCGCCCCGTCCGCTTTTCCGCCGGAGGAGTCGCTCGTGCTGGGTTCCGAGGACGCGCTGCAGGCCCTTGAGTTCTCCACGGTGCTCGACCGGATTGCCATGCTCGCGGCCGGTGCGCTTGGCGCGGAAAGCATTCGTCGCCGCCGGCCCGTCACGGACGTGCCATGGATCCAGGCGGAGCTGGGTCGGGTCGAGGAACTCGCCGCGCTGGTCCGGCGCGGCTCCCCGCTCACCGCCGAGTCGGTGCCGACCCTGGCGCGCATTCTGTCCATGCTCCGGCTGAATGGGAGCGTGCTCGATGGCGTCGAGCTGCTCGCCATCCGTCGGACCATCACCGCCGCCCGCCTGGTCGTGGCCGAACTGCGCCGCGTCGCGGCCGATGCGCCGAGCGTGGCGTGGCTGGAGCGCCCGCTGCCAGACAAAGCGGTCGAGCGGCGGCTGGAGCAGTCGATCGACGACGAAGGCGAGCTGCTCGACTCCGCCAGCGCCGATCTCGCTGCCGCGCGGAGCGACATCCGCACCGCGCGCGACCGCCTGGTCCAGCGACTCGAACAGCTGCTGCGTGGTATCGGCGGCGAAGGCGGTGTGACGCTGCGCGACGGGCGATACGTCATCCCCGTACCGCGCGATCTGCGCAGTCGCCCCGAGGGCATCATCCATGGGGAATCGGCCAGCGGCGCCACGCTCTACCTGGAACCCGCGGCCGCGATTCCCCTCGGCAATGCGCTGCGTGAGGCGGAGTCGCGCGCGAAGCGCGAGGAGTTGCGGGTGATGCGCGAGCTCACCGAGCGACTGCGACCCGAGGTGAGCACGATTCGCGACGTCCACGCGATGTGCATCACGGTGGACGATCTCGCGGCGCGGGCCCGCTGGGCCGCGGCCGTCGATGGGCACAAGCCGGCGGTGGCGACCGCACCGGCCGACCTCAAGATCGTGAATGGTCGCCATCCACTGCTGCTGGACGATGTTGCCGCGACCCCGCGCGCCGAAAAGCCGGCCCGCCGGACCGTGGTCCCCTTCGATCTCACCCTGACCGATCCCGAGCGCACCATCCTGCTCTCCGGCCCCAATACCGGTGGAAAGTCGGTCCTGCTCAAGGCGGTCGGGCTGCATCTCCTGCTGGCGCAGTGCGGCATCATTCCGCCGGTGGGGCCCGGCAGCGTGCTTCCCGTCGTCACCCGGGTCTTCGCCGATATCGGCGACCGGCAGTCGATTGCCGCGAACCTCTCCACTTTCAGCGCCCACCTCACGCTGCTGCGGGTCATCCTCGAAGAGGCGGATGATGGCTCGCTCGTCCTGCTGGACGAAATCGGCAGCGGGACCGATCCCGCCGAAGGCGCCGCGCTCGCGGGTGCGACCCTGCACGCCCTCACCCGGCGCAACGCGTTGACGCTCGCCACGACGCACCTCGGTGCGCTCAAGCGCCTCGCCACCGTGAGCCCGGGGATCGTGAACGCCTCGCTGCAGTTCGATGCGGCGACGCTGCAGCCGACCTACCGCCTCATCAAGGGTGTGCCCGGTCGCTCCTATGGCATTGCCATCGCCCGCCGGCTCGGTCTTCGCGAATCAGTCCTCACCGAGGCGGAAGCCGCGGTCCCGGATGCGGAGCGCAGTCTCGATGCGCTGCTGGCCGCGGTGGAGGAGCGGGAGCGGGACCAGATGCAGCGCGAAATCCTGCTCGCCGAACGGGTTGCCGAGTCCGAGGGGCTGGCCGCCGCGCTCGCGTCGCAGGCCGAAGCGCAAACCATCCGCGAAGCCACACTCAAGCGGCGCGAGAAGGACGCCGAGCGACTGGGGCGGGAGCAGGCCCGGCAGTACCTGCTCGAGGCGAGGGAAAAGGTGGAGGCCGCGATCAGCCAGGCCGCGCTGAGCGGCGAGAGTGGCGCCGCGCGTGAGGCACGTCGTCTGGTCGAACAGGCGGCGCAGGCGGAGGCGGCGGCCCTCAGGGAACTGGACCGGCCCGGGGCGAAGACCGGGAATGCCGCGGCGGAATTTGTCACCGGCGATCGGGTGCGGCTCGAGAGTGGCACCGCGGGCGAGGTGCTGGAACTGCGGGCCGACGGACGGGTGATCGTGCGGATCGGGTCGCTCAAGCTGGTGACCGAGCCGGCCTCGCTCACCAAGCTGGCGGCGCAGGCGCCGCGCAAGGCGGTCGAAGCGGTGCGGAGCCTCGATCCCGCGGATGCCAGCTTCGAGGTCGACCTGCGCGGGATGACCGGCGACGAAGCCGCCCAGGTCATCGTCGCCGCCATCGACGCGGCGATTCTCTCCGAGCAGCCGTATCTCCGCGTCATCCACGGCAAGGGAACCGGCGTGGTGCGCGAGCGGGTACAGGAGATTGCCCGGCGTGACCGGCGCATCAAGTCGCACAGCTTCGCGCCGCCCAACCAGGGTGGGGCGGGCGTGACGCTGGTCGAGTTCGGGGCCTGAGATCATGATCCCCGACGAGCTCATCGAGCAGGTGCGCGACAGCGTCGACCTCATCGCGCTCATCGGCGAGACGGTCGATCTCAAGAAACAGGGGGGCGACTGGCGCGGCCCCTGTCCCTTTCATGGCGGGCAGCATCGCAACTTCGCGGTGATCCCGAAGAAGGGGCGGTACTACTGCTTCGTCTGCAAGGAATCGGGCGACGCCTTCTCCTGGTACATGAAACACTTCGGCATGGACTATCCCGGCGCGGTGCGCGAAGTCGCCCGGCGGATGGGGATCACCATTCCGGAGGCCCGGGAGCGTCAGGGCCCCGATCCGCGCGAGCCGCTCTACCAGGCCGTGGCGGTGGCTCACGACTGGTTCGCCCGTCAACTGCGTGAGTTGCCGGAGGCCGAAGAGGCGCGTCGTTACCTGCAGGGCCGCGGACTCGATCTCGACACCGTCGGCCCCTTCGAGCTGGGCTATGCACCGCGCGGTGCCGTCTTCGCCCCAGCCATGGCGCAGTTAGGCATCAATGAGGCGGTGATGCTGGAGGCGGGGCTCCTGGCCAAGAAGGACGATGGCCGCGTCGTGCCGCGCTTTCGCGGCCGGCTGCTCTTCCCGATTCACGATCTCCGGGGGCGCATCGTGGGATTCGGCGGCCGTCTGCTCGGCGAGGGCGAGCCCAAGTACCTGAACTCCCCCGAGTCGCCGGTGTTCCACAAGGGTCAGACGCTCTACAATCTCCACTCGGCAAAGAATCACATCCGGAAGGAAGGCACCGTCATCCTGGTCGAGGGCTACTTCGACGTGCTGCGCCTGGTGCTGGCCGGACTCGAACATGTCGTCGCCCCGCTTGGCACCGCCCTCACCGCCGATCAGGCGGCGCTGCTCAAGCGCTTCTCGCCCACCGCGACGCTGCTCCTGGACAGCGACACGGCCGGCCTCAAGGCCACCTTCCGCGCCGGTGATGAACTGCTGCGTCACGAAGTCCGGGTCAAGGTGGCGACGATGCCGCCGGGCGAGGACCCCGATACGCTGGTGCGCACTGGCGGGCTCGAGGCACTCGAGACGGTCCTGGCGGATGCGGTCGACGTGATGGAGCGGAAGATCCAGATCCTGGATCGACGCGGCTGGTTCAGCGATATCGAGCACCGACGCGAGGCGCTCGATCGACTGCTGCCCACCATTCGGGCCACCAGGGATCCGATTCAGCGCGAGCTTTACCTCGGCCTGGTTGCCGAGCGCAGTGGAGTGGGCAAGGCGGTGCTGGAGCAGGAGGTGAACTCGGCGTCATCGTTGGCGCGCCTCGCGCCCAGCGCCATCCGCCCGACCGAAGCGCCAGCATCCCGACCCGCCGAGCCCTCCCGGGCCGACGGCGCCCGGGCCGAGCTGGTGCTGCTCCAGTTGATGGTGGCGCACGGTGAGTGGCGGGCCCGCGGGCGTGATGGGATTCCGCCGGAGTGGTTCGAGGTGCCGGCGCATCGCGAGCTGTTCGACGCGCTGGTGGCGGTGCCCGGCGACGGACCCGCCGTCCCGCCGGACGATCTCGCGCCCGAAGTGGCGACGCGCTGGTCCCGCATGCTGGCGCAGGTGCGCCCGGTCACCGGCCAGGAAGACCGCGAGTTCGACGCCGCCTGTCGCCGGCTGGAATCGCGTCCGCTGCTGCGCACCTATCGTACACTGATGGATCAGATCCGCACCGCGTCGGATGACGCGCGCGGCGTGCTGATGGTGGAAAAGGACCGGATGGCGCGCGATCTCCAGGCCCGCTACCCGCATGAGTTCCTGGCCTACGGTTTTAATCGCGGGCAGCGTTCGCGCTCCGCCCGCTCCTGATATGTATTCACTGTGCCAGTCCCATTCCCTCGACTCGTGAACCCGAATGCATCCTGATCTCGTGCTCCTGCTCGAACTCCAGACCAAAGACTTGAGCCTTCTCGAGGCCGACCAGGCGCTCGGCGCCATCCTCGCCGAGCTGCAGGGCCTCGAATCCCAGATCGGTGATGCGGTGCTGGCCGCCGACAAGGCGGACCGGGCGCTCACCGACGCAAAGCGCCGGCGGACCGAGTCCGAGGACAAGGTGGAGAACTTCCGCAAGCTCGTGGAACGCGGCCGGGCCCACCTCGACAAGGTGAAAACTCCGAAGGAAGCGGCGGCCGTCAATATCGAGCTCGACATCGCCGGCTCCTCGCTGGCGCGGGAGGAGGCCGACTGGCAGAAGCTGGCCGATCTCGTCAGCGGGCTTGAGGTCACCGCGCGCGAGACCGCGGAGCGGGTGGCCACCCTCCGTGACGGGCAGCAGACGGAGCGGACCGAGATCGTTGGACGGCAGAAGGCGGCCACGAAGGTGCGCGCCGCCGCCCTGGCCGAGCGTGACAAGCTGGCCGGCGGGATCAATAAGCCACTCCGGACCCGCTATGAGCGACTGCGCTCGGTCCGGTTCTCCAACATGGTCGTCGCGCTGAATGGGCCCGCCTGCGGATCCTGCTTCACCGCGGTCCCGCTCAATCGGCGCAGTCAGATCCGCGCCGGCACGCTGATCGATTCGTGCGAGAGCTGTGGGGTGATCATATACGCCGCGGAAACGGTCGAAGTCGTTGAATAGCCGCTTCCCGGTTCCACCCCTGCGCTGGCTGGTGGCCGCCGAACCCGATCCGGTGGTGGTGCAGGCCCTGGCGCAGGAGCTCAAGGTGACGCCGATCCTTGCCGCGCTGCTCGCGCAGCGCGGGCTGGCCACGCCTGAAGCGGCCCGCCGCTTCCTCCGGCCGGTCCTGGAGGATCTGGCCGATCCCCTCCAGCTCACCGGCATGGCGGAGGCGGTCGAGACCATCGCCACGGTCATCCGGACCGGTGGCGGCATTCTGGTTCACGGCGACTACGATGTCGACGGTCAGTGCGCCACGGTGCTGCTCACCCGGGCGCTCCGGGCCGCCGGTGCCCGGGCCACGCCATTCGTCCCGCATCGCATCCGTGACGGCTACGATCTCGGTCCGTCCGGCATCGCGGCGGCGCAGGCGGCCGACGCCCGGTTGATCCTGACCTGCGACTGCGGCATTACCGCCGTCGATGCGGTGGACGCGGCGCGCGCCGCCGGGCTCGAGGTCATCGTCACCGATCACCACCTCCCCGGTTCCACGCTGCCACGGGCCCGTGCCGTCATCGATCCGCAGCAGCCGGGCGACCGCTCCGGCCTCACCCAGCTCTGCGGCACCGGGATCGCCTTCAAGCTGGTGCAGGCGCTGGTGCCCGCGCTCGGCCTGCCAGCCAACCTGCCGTATCATCTGCTGGATCTGGTCGCCCTCGCCACCATCGCGGATGTCGTGCCGCTTACCGGCGAAAACCGCATCCTGGTCCGGCATGGACTCCGCTTGTTAGGCGAGAGCCGGTGGCCCGGGCTCCGTGCGCTGATTCGCACCAGCGGCCTCGAGGGGCGGGAGATCCGTGCCGGCCAGGTCGG
Organism: Gemmatimonadales bacterium; assembly: GCA_039934355.1. GTDB lineage: Bacteria > Gemmatimonadota > Gemmatimonadetes > Gemmatimonadales > GWC2-71-9 > JADJOM01. The sequence goes on along the minus strand of JBDTMI010000076.1, from coordinate 6,486 downwards.
GTTCATTCTCGCCCCGCGCCTCAACGCGGCGGGACGGGTGGGCGACGCCACCGAGGGGCTGCAACTGCTGCTGACCGATGATCCCGCGGAGGCGGGAACGCTCGCCACCCGGCTCGAGGTGCTCAACACCGAACGCCAGGCCCTCGACCAGCGCATGCTGGAGCAGGCGATGCGCCTGGTCGATGACACCTGTGATCCGGATCAGGATGCCGCCATCGTGCTCGCGGCCGATGGCTGGCACGCCGGCGTCGTAGGTATCGTCGCATCGCGGATTGTGGAGCGATTCGGCCGACCGGCGTTCCTTATTGCCCTGGATGGCGAGATGGGGAAGGGGAGTGGCCGGAGCATCTCCCGGTTCGATCTGCACGCCGCGCTGCACCACTGCGGTGACCTGCTCGATCGCTTTGGCGGGCATCACATGGCGGCGGGCCTCACCATTCATCGCGACCAGATTCCCGCCTTCCGCGAGCGTTTCACCGCCTACGCTCGCGCCCGGCTCACTCCCGCCGATCTCGCTCCCGAACAGCGCATCGATCTCGTCCTCGACCTGAAGGAGGCGAGCGAGGAACTGGAACGCCTCTGTCGTCACCTGGAACCGTGCGGCATGGGCAATCCCGGTCCCGTCTTCGGCGCCCGCGGTGTTCGGCTCGACGGGGCCCGGCGGGTCGGAAACGGCCATCTCAAGGCGACGCTCACGTCCGCCACCGGGCGGATCGGTGGGATCGGATTCGGCTGGGCCGATCGCGACGGCTGGCTGCAGCGCGCGGCGCGACGTGAGCCGATCGATGTCGCGTTCCGGCTGGAGACCAACGAGTATCAGGGTGAGGTGAGTCTGCAGGCCCGCATTGTGGCGCTGACAACGCCGCCGCTGGCCCCGCTGGGGCCCGTCAGCACCGACGCTGCGGCGCCGCCCGCCGCACGCCCCGCGTCCGTTGGCGAGGAAGCCCGCCCCACCACCGTCGCGCCATGACGCGGTGTTCACGCTCACGCTGACCCCATGCGAATCATCGGCGGTGCGTTCCGCGGCCGTACCATCGTCGCCCCCAACGATGCCCGGGTCCGCCCCACCGGGGACCGGGTGCGCGAGGCCTGGATGAGTATCCTGCAGGCATCCCTGCCCGGGGCCGCCATCCTCGATCTCTTCGCGGGCAGCGGCGCGCTCGGCTTGGAGGCACTCTCTCGCGGCGCCGCCAGCGCGGTGTTCGTCGATCTCAATGCCCCGTCGCTCGCCGCGATCACCGCGAATATCACGACGCTCGGTGTCGCGGAACGCGCGGTCGTCCATCGGGGCGATGCCTTCCGCTTTGTCGAAAGGGTGGAGCTGGGCACGTTCGGTGTGGCCTTTGCCGACCCGCCGTACGCCCGGGAAGACGCCGCACAGCTTGTCGCCCTCTTCCGGCGGCGGCCTTTTGCCCGCATTCTGGCGCTGGAGCACGCTGCGAAGCTGGACCTCGCCGGCGACGACACCCGCCGGTACGGCGACACCGCCCTCACTTTCTGCCACGCGCTATGACTCGTATCGCCGTCTATCCCGGCTCCTTCGACCCGCCGACCCGCGGACACACCGACCTGGTGCACCGCACCCTCACGCTCGCCGACGAAGTGATCGTCGCGATCACCAGCAACTCCACCAAGGAGCCGCTGTTCTCCGTCGCGGAGCGCCTCGACATGCTCCGGGTGGCGGTGGGCGAGGTTCCGGGCGTGCGCTTCGAGACCTTCGAGGGCCTGCTGGTAGACTTCTGCCGCCGGAGCAACGCCAGACTCATCATCCGGGGCCTGCGCGCCGTGAGCGATTTCGAATACGAGTTCCAGATGGCCATGATGAATCGCCATCTGCTGCCCGGCCTCGAGACCGTCTTTCTGGTCCCGCCGGAGGACGCCACCTACCTGAGCTCCAGCCTGGTGCGTGAGGTTGCCCGCTTTGGCGGCTCTGTCGATGGCCTGGTGCATCCCGTTGTCGCCGAGGCGCTCGCGCGCCGCTTCAAGAAGTGACCTTCCAGGCGCGGTTGTGGGAGCGGACCCGGGCCAGGCCCCGGCGAATCGTGTTCCCCGAGGCGCAGGACGGGCGGATCCAGGCTGCCGCCGCGATCCTTCGAGCGGAGGGACTCGCCGATCCGATCCTGATCGGCCCTGGCGGGATTGCGCCGAAACAGGACGACCGGCTCCCGCGCGTGGCACAGTGGCTCCGGGAACGGCGCCCCGACAAGGTGGACGACGCGGTCCACGCGCTCGACCTCGCCTCCGATCCGCTGCGGTTCGGGGCCTCGCTCGTCGCCCTGGGAGAGGCCGATGGCTGCGTCGCCGGGGCGGCATCGGCCACTGCCGACGTGCTGCGTGCCGCGCTCTGGGCCATCGGCCCGGCCGATGGAGTACGGACCATCAGCTCCGCCTTCTACATGGGAATGCCGGACGGAACGGTCCTGACCTTCACCGACTGCGCGGTGGTGCCCACGCCCAGCGCGGAACAACTGGCGGACATTGCCCTGGCGGCCTCCCGCGACCGGGTCCACCTGGTCGGCGATCAGCCCGTCGTCGCCTTCCTGTCCTTCAGCACCCACGGCAGCGCGACCGGGCCATCGGTCGACCGGATGCGCCGGGCGGCCGACTGTTTTCGCGCCCTCGCCCCCGAGATTCCCTGTGATGGGGAGCTGCAGGTCGATGCCGCGCTGGTGCCGGAGGTCGCCCGGCGAAAGGCGCATGATTCCGCCGCGGCGGGCCATGCTAACATTCTGGTCTTTCCCGATCTCGACAGCGGCAATATCGGGTACAAGCTGGTGCAGCGCCTCGCCGGGGCGGCCGCCCTGGGCCCCCTCCTCCAGGGGCTGGCCCGTCCCATGAGCGACCTCTCGCGCGGGGCGTCTGTCGAGGATATTGTGGAGGTGGCCGTACTGGTCGCCGCCCAGGCCCAGGACCGCTGAAGTCCAACTTTCGAGGAGTCTCATGGCATTTACGGCGAGCAAAGACGCCAAAGGCGTATACCTCATCCGCGTCGAGGGTCAGCTCATCGTGGGGAACCGCCAGGAGCTGAAGACGGCGGTCCAGGAGGCCCTCGACCACGGCGAGCGCAAATTCGTCATCGACTTCTCCCGCACCGGCTATATCGATTCCTCCGGGCTCGGCGCGCTGGTCTCGATTTCCAAGAAGGTCCGGGAGCAGGGCGGTGACCTCCGCCTCGCCGGCCTCAACGAGGATCTGCGCTCCCTCTTCGAACTCACCAAGCTGGATACCCTCTTTGCCATCAGCGATACCGTCGAGCGGGCGCTGGGGGGCTTTACCGGATGACCGGACCGCTCCCCGCGACGTTGCAGCTCTGTGTCCGCCGCCGCCGCGTGCCCAATGCGGCCGGCGCCACGGTGCAGGTCTCGCTGCGGGTTCCGAGCGAAGTCGGCTGCATCGAGGAAGTGGTCGACCTGCTCATGCGGCATTGCTGCACCGCGCACTGGGTCAGCCGCCGCGGCCGATTCAATTTCCGTGTGGCGCTCGCGGAGGCGCTGGCCAACGCGATCGTGGCCGGCAATCAGGAGGACCGGAGCAAGTGGGTCGAGGTGCAGGCCGAATGCTGTGGCGAACGGATTCAGATCGAGGTGACGGACCAGGGCCCGGGATTCGACCCCGCCACCATTGAGGCGCCACTCCTGCCCGAGGATCTCGACCGGCCCAACGGCCGCGGTCTCTTCCTCATCCGCCACCTGGTGGATGACGTGAGCTTCAATGCCCTGGGGAACTCCATCTGCATGACACTGCGCCGGCATTAGGCGGTCTGGCGTCGGTGGCGGATGCGCTGGGCGCCCTTACCGGCGCCCGCGTCCGTCTCTGGCGCTATGACGGACGTGCCCTTCGGGTGTTCGGTGGTGGGGCCGACCCCGGCTTCTCGCCGCCGCTGCCCCGCGTCGCCGGCCTGGTCCCGACGCCGACCGGCTCCGTCTGGCTGGCGCCGGTCCCGGAGGCCAGCGGCTTCTGGTTCGACATCGATGGGGTCGATGAAGCCCGCGCCGTCGCGCTCGTTCCCCAGCTTGCCCAGGTGCTGCAGGTCTTTTTCGCCGCCGAGCGCGAAAGCGCGGAGATCACCGACGAACTCACCAGTCGCTACGAGGAGATCGACCTCCTCTACGCCATCAGTGAAATCCTCGGACATACCGTGAAGCTGGAGGAAGCCGCCCACACCATCGTGCGCGAGGTCGCCGATGTCGTCGGAGCGCGCCGGGCCTCGATCATGGTGCACGACGAGGACACCTCGCTCCTCCGGACCGTGGCGGCGCGCGGGTTCGCCGCGGGCGGTCTCGAACCGGTGCGCACCGACGATCGCCATTCGGTCGCGGCACGGGTCTTTCGCGAACAGCGCATCATCGTCCGTGATCCCGCGGATCCGCTGACCGATAATCCCGGTTCCTCCGACGAGCGCAACTACAAAGGCGAGGCGTTTCTCAGCATTCCCATCCTCTATGCCGCGCCCGGCGCCGGGTCGCGCTGCGTCGGCGTGATCAACCTGACCGACCGGCTCGTGGGCGACACCTTCACCTCGGCCGAGGCCAAACTGGTCTCGGCCATCGCCAACCAGATCGGTGCCGCCATCGAGAATGCCCGTCTGGTCGATCGCGATCTCCGCCGTCAGCGGCTGCAGCGTGAACTCGAACTGGCCCACGACCTCCAGCTCAAGCTGCTCCCCTCGCCCGCGGTGCTGCAGGGCGACGCCCAGGTGGCGGCCATCTGCCGGCCGGTCGACAGCGTGGGCGGCGACTTCTACAGTTTCACCCGCCTCGGCGGCGGCCGGGTGGGCGTCATGCTGGGCGATGTGTCCTCGCACGGCTTCTCGGCGGCGCTGGTCATGGCCCTGGTGATGTCGGCTGCCGGCATCCATGCCGGCGCGGGCAGCACTCCGGATGAGGTGCTTGCGGCCATGCTCGAGAGTCTGGGCGATGAACTCGCCTCCACCGAGATGTTCCTGTCGGTGTTCTACGGTGTCCTGGATCCGAAGCAGGGCCGGCTGGTCTACGCCAACGCCGGTCATCCCCACGCGTACCGGGTACCGGCCAGTGGCGAGCCGGAGCGGCTGCCGACCACCGCGCCGCCGCTGGGCCTCTCCACCACCGAGAGCGTCAAACGGAACCAGGTGGATTGGACCCCCGGCGAGGACCTGCTCTGCCTGTGGACCGATGGGCTCGTGGACCAGGGCGGAAGCACCACCTTTACCGAGGAACGCCTGCTGGCGGAGATCATGCGGCACCGCACCGAGGCGCCCGAGGCCATCGTGGAGGCCGTCTTCGCCGTCGCCGACGCCGCGACCCCCAAGCCGGGGGACGATCGGACGTTGCTGGTGATGCGGATTTGAGAAAATGCCGGCAGCCGTGAGGCATCAGCCGTTAGCCATTCGCCGTTGGCCGGCAGCCACTGCTGTCATCCTGAGCGCAGCGAAGGATCTACTTTCCCCGGAGCCCGTCTCCTGCCGAAGTAGATCCTTCGTCGCTGCGCTCCTCAGGATGACAGTATTTTCACCGCTGACCGCTGACCGCTGACGCCTCACTCCTCACGCCTTGCCCCACCCCAAGAAACACCTCGGCCAGCACTTCCTCTCCGATCCCGGCATCCTCGGACGCATCGCCGATGCGCTGCAGATTGCGCCGGGCGACACCGTGTTGGAGATCGGGCCGGGACCGGGTGGGCTCACCATCCACCTGGCGGCGCGGGCCGGGCGGCTCATCGCCATAGAGAAGGATCGCGACCTGCTCCCCGGCCTGCGGGAGCGGTTCCCCGCGGTCACGATTGTCGAGGGAGACGCGCTGGAACTCGACTGGCACGCGCTCATCGGCGACGGGCCCCGCCGCATCACCGGCAATATTCCCTACAACATCACCTCGCCACTGCTGGAACAGGCGCTGCTGCCGCCAAGGCCCACCTGCATTGTGTTCCTGGTGCAGAAGGAAGTGGCCCAGCGGGTCGCAGCGCCGCCCGGTGGTTCAGATTACGGAGCGTTGAGCGTCGGCATCCAGTCGGTGGCTCGGGTGGAGCGACTGTTCACCGTCGGGGCAGGGGCCTTCCGTCCGCGGCCGAAGGTGGATTCGGCGGTGCTGCGACTCAGACCGCTGGCCGAGCCGCTGATCGCGGATGACGAGGTGCTGCGGTTCCGACGATTCGTAGTTGGTCTCTTCGGGTTCCGTCGCAAACAGTTGCTGCGCGGATTGCGGGAACTCACCGGCGAGCCTGCGACCGTCGTGAGTCGCTGGATCAGCTCGGCGGCACTGGGCGAGACCCAGCGGCCCCAGGAGCTGTCGCCCACCGAGTTTGCCCGGTTGTTCGGGGTGGTGGGGAGAGCCGTTAAAAGTTAGCCGTGAGCCGTGAGCCCTCAGCCGGCAGCAACCGTTGTCATCCTGAGGGAGCGCAGCGACCGAAGGATCTTCTGGCCTCGGAGCAATGCTCTGGCCAAGAAGATCCTTCGCGACGCTCAGGATGACAGGAGTCGCCCAACCGCCCAACCGCCCAACCGCCCAA
>JBDTMI010000075.1:0-12689 GCA_039934355.1 Gemmatimonadales bacterium | reverse complement strand
GCCCAACCGCCCAACCGCCCAACCGCCCAACCGCCACCTACCCTACCGCCGCGCCCTGCCCCCGAATTTCAGACTTACCCGCGCTCTCGCCGTGATCAGGTCCGAGGGGGCGCTGTACAACTCTCCGCTCAGGCTCAAGTTCGGTGTCGCCGCGACGGTGACACCGCCGAACACGACCCAGCGATGCAAATTGACTTCGACCTTGCGCCGGTCGGTGCTGTCGGCCGCATTGGTGAAATTCACCTGGAAGCGCGGATGCAGGATGTTGTAGCCGCCACCGAGGTAGGGCCGCAGGGCGCCGTGGGCCATGGGAAAGCCGAAGCCGAGTTCGACGCCGTAGATGTTGGGGGAGTAGCGATCGTCGGATCGAGTGCCCTGGAAGCACTCGCTGAGCGGATCCTGCAGCGCCTTGTCCGGGCAGGTGAACGGCGCGTGCAGACTGCCGAAGGTGGCGTGCAGCCGACCAAAAAAGGTGCCGCCGTTCGGGTTGATCGGCACGGTACGCGAGACCGCGAAGCTCCACAGGTTCGCCTTGACCCCACTGACGCGGATTGGCGGAGTCCAGCTCATCTCCAGCACGATGCCGTCGGTCAGACCGATGGCCAGCCGGGGCCGGACCAGTCCCGGCAGGATGTTGACGTTTTCCGGGCCCTTGCCGGGCCGGCAGGTGGTCGGCGTGGCGATCTCATCGCTGGCATCCGGAATCAGGGCGGCTTCAACACCGATCTGGATGGTGCCGGGTTGCTCCGCCCACGGCGACTGGGCCGGACTGAAGGCCAGCGGCACCGAGAAGTGGGCGAAGAGATCGGCTTCGTTGGAGCTCTTTGATGGAAAGCAGTTGCCCTGGGCGAGGAGCGGCATCGCGCTGAGCGAGAGCAACAGGGTGAGCGGTACAGCGCGCATCATCGCTCCTTGCTTGACAGTGGAGATAGCCGGCCCTACTCTGCCACACTCATGACCGACCTCGAACGGCTTTTCCGCCGGCTGGTGGATAACCTAATCGCCATCGACCCGGCACGCCTGCATCGACCCATTGCGCTGAGCGATCTGCTGACCTCGGTCATCCCCTATCGCACCACCCGCCGCGCCCTCAACATCGATTCCGCCGAAGACTACGACACGCTGATCCTCCGGCTCACCGCCGGCGAGGGCGGGTATGTACGCATGCTCTCGGACGACGTCGCCCAGGTGCTGCGCGATCAGCTTGCGAGCCCCAATCCCGACCTCAGCGTGCTGCGGGACCACGCCAAGGCCGAGCTGGTGCTGGGGACGGAGCCGCTGGCGCACGCACTAGGGCCGGGACCGGACGAGGCATTTGCACCGCCGGAGGACGACGACTTCGCACCGATCGAACGGCCGCCGGTGGGGACGCCTCCGCTCCCAGCGGGGACGCCTGCGCTCCCAGCGGAGACGCCTGCGCCACCCCCCCCCGCACTCCGCCTCGAGACCCGTCGGCAGATGGCATTTTCCGCCGAACCGACGCCACCGCCCACCCCGGCCATGGTGCCACCGCCTCCGCGGATGACGGCGGAGCCGGAGCCGCCCCGTACCCGTCGACGGGACTCCGGGGTGCGCTGCGGGTTCTGCGGTGGTCAGCTCCCGGGGGGCCGCACCGTGAATTTCTGTCCCCACTGTGGCCAGAACCAGTCGCTCACCCGCTGCCCAGATTGTCAGGCAGATCTCGAGCTGGGCTGGCGCCATTGCATCAACTGCGGGCACGTGGTAGCGGAGGAGTAGCGGTCCGGCATCGATCTCTTGCCCCTTCGCTCGACATCCCCGCCCCTCGCCGGGCATATTTCCCGCACCGCATCACCGCTGTCCAGCCACGGGAGTCTCCATGTCCAGTCAGCGCCCCTCGGGCGATGTTGTCATCCTCGCCGGTGTGCGCACCGGATTCGGCGCCTTTGGCGGCGCGCTCAAAGATCAGACGGCGACGGATCTCGGCGTCGTGGCCGCCAGCGCCGCGTTGGCCCGTTCAGGCGTCGCACCCCAGGATGTCGAGCACGCGGTGTTCGGCAACGCCCTGCAGACCAGCAGCGACGCCATCTATCTCGCCCGGCACATCGCACTGCGCAGCGGCTGTCCCGTCGAAACCCCCGGGGTCACGGTGAACCGGCTCTGCGGGTCGGGCTTCGAGGCCATCGTGCAGGGCGCCCACCAGATTCTCCTCGGCGAGTCGAGCGTGGTGCTGGCCGGCGGAACCGAGTCGATGAGCCAGGCACCCCACGTCATGCGTGGAGCGCGATGGGGTTTCCGACTGGGGCCGCCGCCGCCTTTGGAGGATGCATTGTGGGAGGCGCTGCGTGACACGCAGTGCGGTCGCTCGATGGCCGAAACGGCGGAAGCGCTGGCGGAGAAGTACGGCGTGACCCGCGCCGCGGTGGACGCTTATGCGCTGCTCAGTCAGCAGCGCGCCCGTGATGCCTGGGTCGCCCGCGCCTTTGCCGAGGAGATCGTGCCGGTCCCGCTCATCAACCGGAAGACGAAGCAGACCGAACCGTGGGCGGTGGATGAACACATGCGGCCGGACACGACGGCGGAAGGCCTTGCGAAGCTCGCACCTTACTTCAAGAAGGATGGCGTTGTGACCGCCGGCAACGCTTCCGGCATCGCCGATGGCGCTGCGGCGGTGGTCGTGGCGGATGGCGGCTGGGCCCGGTCACGCGGCTTGAAGCCGCTCGGGCGCCTTGTCGCGTGGGCTGTCGTCGGCGTCGATCCGGGCATCATGGGGATCGGACCGGCGCCGGCGGCGCGGAAGGCGCTGGAGCGGGCCGGCCTCACACTGGACCAGATGGACCTGGTGGAGATCAATGAGGCCTTTGCCGCGCAGTACCTGGCGGTGGAGAAAGAACTCGGACTCGACCGGGCCCGGACCAACATGGAAGGCGGAGCTGTCGCGATCGGCCATCCGCTGGCAGCGAGCGGGACTCGTCTCACCCTGCACCTGCTCCATGCGCTCAAGCGGGGTGGGAAACGCTATGGCCTGGCTGCGGCCTGCATCGGCGGCGGGCAGGGGCAGGCGGTGATTGTGGAGAGGCCAGGCGATTAGGCCAGCGCTTGAATCGGCGGGTGGGGACGCCCGCCGCTACCCGTCGCTATCTTTCCCCCGTGCCCAACCTCCCCGAGCGGGTCGACCGCGCCGCCATCGAACGGATTATCCAGCGCGCCGCTGAGCTGCAGACCGGCGAGCGCGATCTGGACGACGGCCTCACCAAGGACGAGCTCCTCGCCCTCGGCAAGGACGTCGGCATCCCCGAACGCCACCTCCGCCAGGCGCTGCTGGAGGATCGCTCCCGCACCGAACTCCCCGCCAGCAAAGGCTGGCTCGACAGCGCCATGGGTGGCGCGGTCATCACCGCGGAGCGAGTGATCGAGGGAGACCAGGCGAGCATCGAACAGCGGCTGCTGCGCTGGATGGACGATCATGAACTGCTGACGGTGCAGCGCCAGCAGCCGGGCCGCATCACCTGGGAACCGGTCCGCGGGATGCAGTCGGCCTTCAGACGTTCCGCCGCCGCACTCTCCGGCAAGGCCCCCTTCATGCTTTCGCGCGCACAGGTGGTCAGCGCGACCGTCTCGCCGCTCGAGACCGGCTTCTGCCACGTCGCGCTGTCCGCCGACCTGCGGCAGACGCGGAGTGGCTATGTGGGCGGCATCCTGGCCATCACCGGCACGGGGGCAGCCGCGGGCCTCGTCATCGGCCTGCTCTCCCCCTTCGCGTGGGCCGCACTCCTCCCCGCACCATTCGTCATCGGGCTCGGCCTCGGAATCTCCCGCCTCTTCCGCCCCGTCGCCCAACGCACGCTGCTCGGCCTGGAGCGTGCGCTCGATCAACTGGAGCGCGGCGCGGTCAAGCCGATCCACGCGCTGCCCACCGATGCCGGCGGCCTGATGGGCGCCGTCCTCAGTGAAGTCCGCAAGGTGCTGAAACCATGACCGAGCCGGAACTGGTCGTCGGCGTGCTCGGCGCAGGCCTGATGGGAAGCGGCATTGCGCAGGCGGCCGCGGTCGCCGGCCATCGGACCGTGGTGCGGGATACCGATGACGCCGCGGTCGGCCGGGGCAAGGCGAGCATCACGAGATCGCTGGCCAAGCTGGTCGAGAAGGGGAAGCTCACCGCCGCCGACCAGGCCGCAGCACTTACCCGACTCCAATTCACCACCGACATCGGCGCCCTGGCGCCGGCCGGTCTCATTATCGAAGCGATCACCGAAGACCTGTCGCTCAAGACCGCGCTCTTCCGTGAGCTGGAACCGCGGGTGGGCCCGGCGACGATCTTTGCCTCCAATACATCCAGCCTCACCATCGCGGCGCTGGCCGCCGCGACCGGGCGGGCCGACCGCGTGATCGGGCTGCACTTCTTCAATCCCGTCCCGCTGATGCCGCTGGTGGAAGTGGTCCGCAGCGTGCAGACCAGTACCGAAACCGTTGAGCGGGCGACAGCCTTCGTGCGCGCGCTGGGCAAGGAACCGGTGGCAGCGCGCGACAGCTCCGGCTTCATCGTGAATCTGCTGCTGGTGCCCTACATCTTCGACGCAATCCGGGCACTGGAGCGCGGTGTCGCCACCACGATCGATCTCGACCTCGCCATGCGGCTGGGCGCCGGTCACCCGATGGGCCCGCTCACCCTGGCTGATTTCGTCGGGCTCGACACGCTGGCCAGGATCGGGGATATCATGTTCGCCGAGTATCGCGAGTCTCGCTACGCCGCGCCGCCGCTGCTGCGCCGCATGGTCCTCGCCGGCCTCGCCGGCCGGAAATCGGGGCACGGCTTCTATGATTACACCGTCGATCCGCCGGTGCCTTCAGCCCTGGGGTTGTGACATGCGCCCGGGACCGTGCTGCGCAGGTGCGGCTGTAAAATCCGCTCGCGTCGGGCGGGCGGGGACGCCCACCCCTCCCTCCGCGCCCCGCGCCCTGTTGCTCGCGGCCCTTCTGCTCGCCGGCTGTCACGCCACCACGACCCGGCCCTTCTTTCCACCAGTGACCGGCGCGGCGCAGGCGCAGATCGAGCTGGGCGTACAGGCGACCACGGCGGAGATCGCGGACGTCCTGCGAACCGATTCGCTGCCGGTCCGCCGGGTCGAGGTGCGCGACGGTCTGGTCGAGACGGACTGGTTCGATGCCACCACCAAGCAGCGCGTTACCACCCGGCCGGTCGGCCCGAATGTGGTGCAGGTGCGCGCCTGGGTCGATCCCTACCGCAGCAGCTTCAGCCGGGTCACGCTGGAGACGATCTACCGCCCGGTCGCCGACCCGAGCCGGGCCGATCGTGACCTCGAACAGCAGGTGCCGATCGATCATCCGGTCGCCAAGCGGATGACGGTGATCCTCAAGGAGATGGCCTCCCTGTATAGCCGGGACAGTTCGGCCACCGTACCGTGAGTCGCATCGGCTGACATGGCCCCTCCCGTCTTCCAGCGCGACCGCGGCACCTTTCAGGTCAGCGACGACCCCACCCGCATCGACCTCGACGCCATCCACGCCTACCTGACCCGGTGCTACTGGGCTGAGGGAATTTCCCGGGAGATGGTCAGTCGCTCGCTGGCGGGGTCGATCGGGTTCGGGCTGTATGACGGTGCCCGGCAGATCGGCCTCGCTCGCGTGATCACCGACCAGGCGACCTTCGCCTATCTCTGCGATGTCTACGTCCTCGAGGAATACCGCGGCCAGCAGCTCGGCGTCTGGCTCATGGAGTGCGTGATGGCGCACCCCGATCTGCAGGGGCTCCGGCGCTTCATGCTGGCGACGCGGGACGCCCATGCCCTCTACGCCAAATTCGGCTTTGCCGCGCCGACCAGGCCACAGGCGCTCATGGAGATCCTGAAACCGGGGATGTATCTCGCGGGGGCCAAGCCATGACGCACCGGCTGTCGCTGGAACGAATCGCCGCGGCTCCGCGCAGCATCAACCAGGTCTTTCTCGACTCGCCACAGTACCACGCCGCAGTGCTCGATGACCTGCTGGGATGCAGGCTGGTCGTGAAGATCGAGTGCCTGAATCCGATCCGGTCATTCAAGGGGCGCGGTGCGGAGCTGGTCCTGTCGGGCATTGCACCGGGCAGCAGACTGGTTTGCGCCAGCGCCGGGAATTTCGGCCAGGCAATGACCTGGGCAAGTCGAGCCCGCGGCGTGGCGCTCATCGTTTACGCCAGCGTCAACGCCAATCCTCTCAAGCTGGAACGGATGCGTGCGCTCGGCGCCGAGGTGCGGCTGCAGGGGGAAGATTTCGACGCCGCCAAGCTGGAAGCCAAGCGGTTCGCCGCCGAGTCCGGCGTCCGGATGGTGGAAGACAGTCGGGAACCGGGCACCGGGGAAGGTGCTGCGACCATCGCCGTGGAGCTGCTTCGCTGGTCGTCGCCCTTCGACGCGATGCTCATCTCCCTGGGCAACGGCGCGCTGCTCACCGGAATGGGTCGCTGGGTCAAGGCGCATGCGCCCGCGACGCAGATGATCGGCGTCGCGGCACTCGGTGCGCCGTCGATGTATGAGTCGTGGAAGGCCGGAAGGGTGGTGTCGCACCAGCGGATCGATACGATCGCCGACGGGATCGGGGTCCGGCTACCCGTGCCGGAGGCGGTGGCCGACATGACCGGCACGACCGACGATGTCGTCCTGGTCTCCGACGCCACGATCCTCCAGGCGATGCGGCTGCTTCACGAGCATCTCGGTCTCGTGGTCGAACCGTCCGGGGCGGCGGGTGTCGCGGCTATCTTGGAGGACAAGGCCCGATTCACCGGCCAGCAGGTGGCGACGGTGATCTGCGGCGGCAACCTCACACCAGCGCAGATGCACGAGTGGCTCGGCTGATACGAAAGAGGTTCGGCACCATGACCCGACAGCTCTTGACCCGCATCGTGCTGGGCCTGCTTGCGACAATGGCGCCCCTGCAGGCGCAGTCGACCAACGACGCCGGCTATCCGCCCCGCAAGTGCGAGGCCCCGAAGGTGCCCGTCGGATATCTGACCGGCGACGGAATTCTGCAGTATCGGATGAGTGTCGACGGACGGCCGGACACCACGACACTCTCCGTCGTGCGGGTGAATGGCATCTCGGCCGCCGGCTTTCGCAGCGCGGCCGCCCGTCTGCTCAGCAACTGCCGGATGGATCTGAGCCTGACGCCGCATCCGGCGGAACCGTTCCTGGTGCATCAGCCGTTGCAGGTCGACTCGGCCTCCGTCTCGCTCGCTCCCGCCAGCCCCGCCCAGGACTCGTACCCGCCGGTATCCGAGACGCTGCCATTCGTCATGACCGCCATCCCGCTGGAGCTGACCGACCCGCGGCTGGAAGAGCAGCCCCGGACACTCACCTGCCAGCCACCGCTCCTGCCTGGGCGGACAAGAGAGCGGACCTCGACTAGTCAGCAACAGGCAGACTCCGCCGCCACCGACTACGCCAGGCGCCTGCGGGGACGACTGCGAGCCCGGATAATCGTGCTGCCCGATGGACGGGTTGATGCCGACCAGATCCAGGTCCTTGAGAGTACCAATCCCGACCTGAAAGCGTCGTTGCTCGCCTCCATCGCCTCCTGCCAGTTCGCGCCGGGACGATCGGGGGGAATTCCGGTTGCCGCGTACACCACCACCGGCACCAGCGTGCGGGGAGAATCCCCATGACGCACCATGGCCGCCCTTCACCGGACCCGGACCGATGAACCCTTCAGACACACGCATGGTGCCCACCCTCACGCTCGCCGGCGCCCGACGCCTCGCCGCCGCCGCGGAGGCCGAGGCGGTCAAGCGTGGCTGGACCGTCGCGATTGCGGTGGTGGATCCCACCGGTGGGCTGATTCTGTTCCACTGTCTCGACCATACCCAGGCAGCCAGTCAGGACATCGCGATTGCCAAGGCGCGCACCGCAGCACGGGTCAAACGGCCGACCAAAGTGCTGGAAGACGGGGCCGCTGGCGGACGGATCGGCCTGCTTTCGCTGCCCGATGCGCTGCTGCTCGAGGGCGGCGTGCCGGTGGTGCGGGAGGGCTTGATCGTCGGGGCCATCGGTGTGAGCGGCATGACCTCGACCGAGGACGGGATTATCGCCGCCGCCGCGCTGGCCGCCGTCTGACGGCACGACCGGGAGCAGACGGGGGGCACCGGTTTGCATCACCACATCCGGGTACCTACCTTCCCGGAAGCGTCAGGCAGGACTTCACGACTGGGGCAGGAGGTGGCAGGATGGGCAAGCGGGAAGATGCGAAAATCGCGGCACTGGTGAAGAAGCACACGGCGCAGATCAAGCCGCCGGCGGCGGATCGGGCCGCCCAGTACGACGACACACTCAAGGGTCGCCCCGCAGAGCAGGACAATGAGACCAAGCGTCTCTTCAAGGACATGAAGAAGCGGGAGTTCTAGTCCCGGCGTCTTCCCTTTCCGCCATGCGACTGTTCCTGCTGCTCGCCCTCGCGGCGCTGCCGATCGGCCACGCCTCGGCGCAGGACACCAGTCTGATCGTCGTCCACCAGGGCGCCCGGGTCAGGGCCCGGGTCCCCTCCCTCGGCACCGACCTCAAACAGGGCATTTTTTCCAAAGCCAAGGTCTCCGGCCAGATCTGCCTCGGGCTCCTGCTCGATCAGCGGGATCCGAGCGGCGGCCCCATGCTGATCCTGCTGAGGGGCATCGCCGGGCTGGACGTCGACCGCCGCACCAACATCCCGGCACTGGTGCTCGGTCTCCCGGCGCCGGGGGAGGGCGACTGGCTCAAGGTCGACATGGAGGCCATCCGGCGGAGCGACGCGACCTGTCCACTCAAGGGGCAGCCGAGGAGCTGAATGGTGTCCACTCCACTCATTGTCGTCGCGGTTGTTTCCCTGATCGTCGCGGCATGGTGGGTGTCCCGGCTGGGTGAGCGCGGGCCCGGTCGATCGCCACATGATTCGTCGCAGCCACCGCTGTCCCCGTCCCCGGAGAGTGTCCGGGTCCTGCTGGCCCGCGGCGAGAAAATCCAGGCGATCAAGATGTTGCGGACGATCTCCGGCCTCGGTCTCAAGGAGGCGCACGACGCGATCGAGGCGATGCAGCGCGGCGGGCTGGGGGCGCTGCCGGTTCTGACCCCGTCGCTGCCAGTCGCGCCGGAGGAGATGAACCCGGAAATCGAGCGGCTGGTCGCGACCGGGCAGGTCATCGAAGCGATCAAGTTGTATCGGGAATTGACCGGCGCGGGACTGAAGGAGTCAAAGGACGCCGTCGACCTGATCCGTGTCCGGAGCCAGAAATAGAAAGGGCGACCTAGTCGCCCATCGGTTATCACCTGCCGTCCAGTTACTGGCCCCTACACGACGTAACTCCGCACCCACTCCTCCAGTTTTTCCAGGTCGATACTCGCATCCTTGCAGGGACCGGAGGGCAGCGTCATGGTAAGGCCGAGCACCGGCACCTTGCCGGCGACATCATGCAGACCGGAGACCATGTCGCGCTCGCAGGCGACGGCGACCACCGCGCGGGGCCGGCGCTCGCGGATCACCCGTCGGGCGAGCTGGCCGCGCGTCGCCACAAAGACCGGAACTTCGTACTTCCCCGCAATAGCCAGCACGCCATCCAATGCGGTCCGGGAGAGGCACCGCGGAATCAGCAGCAGCAGCTCCCCCTTCCCCACCTTTCGGCCGCGCGCCAGCGCAAAGCTGTCATAGACCTTTACTGCGGCGTTCTCGACCCGGTCGCGCCACCCAAACCGATCGGCGAGCTTCGACGTCACCCGCATCAGTCCGAGAAGTGGCCCACGCTCTGCCAACCGCTCCGGGAGGAGTGGCCGCCCGCCGATCCAGGAACCGAACAGCAGCAACCACCAGATCCAGAGCGCACCCGCCCCAAGGCTGAGCCCGATCCAGAGTGATTGAGGGAGTTGGGGCAGGAGGAGCCCCACCCGCGGACCGAGCAGGTAGAGCAGCAATGCCAGACCGGCGAGGACAACGCCGAGGGTGAGCCCCGACCAGGCGAAGAAGAGGCCGGGCGGGCTGTCGTAATTGCCGGCATTGGGCAGCGGCTGCCCGTTCCATTCGTCCCACTCGTGACCGAGCCGGCGATCGACATCGATATGAATCAGCTGAGCGCGCTGGGGTTCGGACATTGGCGGAAGCCTTTCCCTCCGGCCATTCCTTGTCAAGGGACGCTGGAATACGTTTGTGGCATGGTGGCCCCTCTATCAATAGAAGGACTGGTACAGCGCGATCTCCGGCTCCGCTCGGCCTACGCCGAAGGGGCGGGGATCTATCGGATCCTGCCGGCGGGAGTCGCCCTGCCGGCGTCCTTGGTGGAACTGAAGGCGCTGATCCGGTGGGCGGCGGAGAGCGGCACCGCCCTGACCGCCCGCGGTGCGGGGAGTAGTATCCCCGGAAGCGCCGTCGGCGCCGGGATCATCGTGGACCTCCGTGAGAGGATGCCGCGACGCCTCGAGATCAACGCCGAGAGTCGGACCGCGATCACCAGCGCCAACATCACCCAGCAGGAACTCAACGCCGCCGCGCTGCCTTACGGCCTGCGTCTGCCGCCCGATCCATCCAGCAGCCGCTGGGCGACGCTGGGCGGCATGGTCTCGACCAATGCTGCCGGCGCCCGCACCGTGCGATATGGTCCGGCGCGGAAATGGGTCGATGCCCTGGAAATCGTAACGGCGGATGGCGACGTGGTGTGGTTGGAGCGGGGCGCGCCTTCGACGGGGACCACGATCGATCGCTTCCACCATGATGCCGTCCCCGCCCTCCGTGCCGCCGCCGGAACGATCGGCGAACGGTTCCCCCGCACCCGGAAGAACACCGCCGGCTATGCCCTTGATGCCTGGCTCGCTTCGGGCGACGATCTCGATCTTTTCGTCGGCGCCGAGGGGACACTTGGACTGATCACGACCATCCGGTGGCGGCTCGATCCCATTCCCGCCGCGCGCGCGGGGCTGCGCATTTCGCTCGGTCGGCTCGACCAGCTGGAAGAGGCGGTGGTCGCGCTGGTCGCCCTGGATCCGTCGGCGATCGAACTGCTGGACCGCACGTTCCTCGACCTGGTCAGCGAGCGTGCCGGCACTGGGCGCGAGGCGGTCGGCGTACCGGAGGGGACCGAGGCGGTGCTGCTGGTGGAATTCGAGCGGAACACCGCCGCCCAGGTCCGGGGCGTGGTGGGCGATGCGGTCCGGGCGGTGAAGGAGATCTCGACCGACATCGCCACCGCGCTCACGCCGGAGGAGGAACAGCGGCTCTGGGCGCTGCGGCACGCCGCGAGCCCAATCCTCGCCAGTCTGCCGCCGGAACGACGCTCATTGCAGGTGATCGAGGATGGGTGTGTCCCTCTGTCGCACCTGGGTGAATACGTCGCGGCAATACGACTGGCCGCCCAGCGCTGGCGGATCACCGCCGTGATCTTCGGTCACGCGGGCGACGGGCACCTGCATGTGAATCTCCTACCGGAACTCGCCGAGCTGGACTGGCCGGCTCGGGTGCGCGGACTCTATACCGAGGTCAGCGCCGCAGTCATGAAGCTCGGCGGGACGGTCAGTGGGGAGCATGGCGACGGTCGACTGCGTGCCCCGCTCCTCGCCGCCCAGTACGGGCCGGCCGTCATGGACCTCTTCCAGCAGGTGAAGACGGCATTCGATCCCGAGGGTATCTTCAACCCCGGCGTGAAGCTCCCCCGAGGGTCATCGCCCTTCCGCAATCTGAAGGTCGGACTGGATGTCACTCCGATCCCCGACGATATCGCGCTGGCGCTCCGGGAGATTGAGCGGAGCGGCGGGTATGCGCGGAGCCGGGTGGAGATCGCTGAGGGAAAGCCGGACGCGGGCGATGAACAGGCGGTAGGCGTGAAGCGGTTGCCTTGAACTGAGTCTTTGTCCCGTTCCCCGTTCCCCGTTCCCCTTTCCCTTTTCCCCTGTTCCCCACTCCATGGAAATCCTGAAATCCCCCCGGATCACCCTCCTCGCCCGGCCCCAGTTCGTAGAACCGGCCCACATGCCGGTGGCATGGAAGGGGGAAAGCTCCGATGGCGAGAAGCTGGCGGAGTTCGCTGGGCGGATCTGCTACATGAGCCAGCACAACCCGGCCGGCCGGACCACGGCGGACTATCTGACCAACATCCTGACCCAGGGACATGGCTCGGTCTTCGAGCACGCCGTTTACGTCCTGCTGATCGAGGGGATCAGCCGTTCGTGCAGCCACGAGCTGGTGCGTCACCGGGCGGGATTCGGCTACTCGCAGCTCTCCCAGCGCTACGTCGACGAGTCCCACGCCGCCTTCGTGATGCCGCCGGCGATCATCGGGGATGCGGTCCTGGAGCGGGAGTGGACGGCCCAAGTCGAGTTGGCACAGGCGGCGTACGTCCATGCGGTGGACGGGCTGATGACCAAGTACGACGCGGTGGCCGACCGGGTCCACCGCCGGAAGATGGCCCGCGAGGCCGCCCGGAGCGTCCTGCCCAATGCCACCGAGGTGAAAATCGTCGTGAGCGCGAACATCCGGGCCTGGCGCACCATGCTCGAACTCCGCCTCGGCGAGGGTGCCGAGCTGGAAATCCGCCGCATGGCGCTCGGCTGCCTGTCGGTGCTGCGGGCCGAGTCGCCGTCGTTCTTCGCCGATTTCGAGGTGTACAAGGCGGCGGACGGGACGGAGGCAGGACGGGTGGGGTTCCATAAGGTTTGAGGCAGCCGTCAGCCATCAGCCATCAGCCGTCAGCCGTCAGCCGTCAGCCATCAGCCATCAGCCATCAGCCGTCA
>JBDTMI010000074.1:0-12830 GCA_039934355.1 Gemmatimonadales bacterium | reverse complement strand
TGTCGCACATGTAGAAGTAGTACGGCAGGATCTTGGCGTGATCGAGCAGCATGAAACAAAGATCGAGCATCTGCTGCGGCGTGTTGTTGATGCCGCGAAGCAGCACGCCCTGATTGCGGACGTCGCGGAAGCCGATCTCGAGCAGCTTCTTCGTCGCCTTGCCGACCAGCGGCGTCACCTGCTGGGCGTGATTGGCATGGGTGTGCATGGCCAGGTCGACGCCCCGCTCAATGCCCTTTCTTGCCAGCCGCTCCAGCCCTCCGATGACGCTGTCCTGCAGGTAGTGCTGCGGCAGGCCGATCAACCCCTTGGACGCGAGGCGGATATCCCGGATATTCGGGATGTCCATCAGCGCGCTCACGAACGGCTCGAGCTGGGTGATGTGCAGATTGGCGATATCGCCGCCGGAGACGACGACGTCCCGGACCGACGGTGTCTTGCGGAGATACTCCAGCATCTGCTGATGCCGGTCCTTCTGCGGCGTGATGAACTTGAGCTTGGCCACCTGCGGCACGTCGTTGCCGACCAGGTCCATGCGGGTGCAGTGGCCGCAGTACTGCGGGCAGGTGGAGAGCATCTCCGCCAGCACCTTGGTGGGATACCGATGGGTCAGTCCCTCGGCCACCCACATGTCATGCTCATGCAGACTGTCACGCGAGGCGCGCGGGTGGTTGGCCCAGTCGGTCCGCCGGTCGGCAAAGGCCGGCGCCATGTAGCGGCGGATCGGGTCCTTCCACAGGTCGGCGACGTTCATCGTGTTGATCATCTGCGGCGGGATCAGCATCGACATTGTCGCCCGCTGCTCATGATCCTGGTTAATGCTCGCGGCGAGATCATCCGGCAGGAATGGGCCGAGCGCTGCCTTGAATTCACGCAGGTTCTTGACGGTGTGCTTGCGCTGCCAGGTGGCATCTTCCCACTCGGCGCGGGTCACGCCGACGTACCCGGGGAGGCGAGTCCAGTCGGGCTCGACGTAGTCGTACGCCGGAGGATAGGGAATCGGCTGGCCCGCCTTGGGGGCCTCGGTCCGGTGGTCCATCGGAACCTCACCTCGTGGGTGACACGGCGACGGATCGATTGCCCCGCGGGGCCCGGCATCCGGGCCAGACGGGGTCGATCGTGTCGACGAATCGATTTAACCGATTCTGCTGCTTGACGTTGAGCAAACTAATATATAATATATTCTTCCGCAAGCGAAGCGGGCCCCTTCATTATATAGGAGAACGCGTGCAGCTCGAGCAGGTCCTTCGCCGGATGCCCCGGATGCAGAAGCAAGCCGCGCATGAGCTGGTGGCGGCCGTGCTGCGTGAGGCCATCACCAGTGGCCAGCTCCGCGGGCACGAGCCGCTACTGCAGGACGAAATCGCAGCCCAGCTCAAGGTCAGTCATATTCCCGTGCGCGAGGCGCTCCGCCAGCTGCAATCGGAAGGACTGGTGACCTACCAGGCCAATCGGGGGGCGACGGTCACGGCACTGACACCGGAAGAGATCCGCGAGATCTACGAGATTCGCGCGACGCTGGAGACCGCCGCCATCCGCCGGGCGACCACCGCCTTGTCCGCGCAGGCGCTGAGCGATGCGGCGCTGATCCTGACCCGCGCGGAGGCAGCGACCGATGGCGCGTCGTGGGGTTCGCTCGACGTGGATTTTCACAAGGTCATGTATGCGCTCGATGGCCGTCCGCGGCTTCAGGAGATGATCGATGGGCTGCTGCGTCGGGTTGATCGGTACTGGCTGTCGCATGGATTGATGCTGCAGCACCGCACGATGTTCGAGCGGGAGCATCGCGCGCTGCTCGCCACGATTGAGCGGCGCGACGCCGACGCGGCGGCGTCGCTGCTGGACCAGCACCTGGCCGGGGCGGCGGCGCTGCTCATTTCGGAGCTTGCCCGACTCGACGCCGCCGTGGAACTGGCCGATGTGTCGCTCGACCCTCTCGCCTCTCTCGTCCCCCGAACGGCATGACTTCCAAAGTCGTTTCCATGAAGGACGCCATCGCCGCCCACGTCCGGGATGGCGACACGGTGGTGATCGAGGGCTTTACCCACCTGATCAACTTCGCGGCCGGGCATGAGATCATCCGTCAACGGCGGAAGGATCTCACGCTCTGCCGTCTGACGCCCGATCTCATCTACGACCAGATGATCGCCGCCGGCTGTGCCAGGAAACTGGTCTTCTCCTGGGCGGGAAATCCCGGCGCCGGATCGCTGCACGCCTTTCGCCGAGCAGTGGAGAAGGGCACACCGCCGCTCGAGATCGAGGAGTACAGTCACTTCGGGATGGTGGCGCGGCTTTCGGCCGGGGCGGCGCGACTGCCGTTCTGGACCATGCGCAACTACATGGGCACCGACCTGCCGGTCGCCAATCCGCTGATCCGCACCGTGACCTGTCCCTACACCGGTGAGGTGCTGGCGACGGTGCCTGCACTCAACCCCGATGTCTCGATCATCGCCGCCCAGCGCGCAGACGCCTCCGGGAATGCGCAGGTGTGGGGCCTCCTTGGTGTGCAGAAGGAAGCGGCATTCGCCAGCAAGCGGGTGGTGATCGTGGTCGAGGAGCTGGTGGATGAGTCGGTGATCCGTGCAGATCCGAACCGCACCCTGATTCCGGGGATGATCGTGGACGCGGTGGTGGTGGAGCCGTGGGGGTGTCATCCGTCGTACGCGCAGGGATTCTACGACCGCGACAACGACTTCTACGTGGCATGGGAGGACATCTCCCGGGACCTGGCAGCACTGGAAGCGTACCTCGCCGAGTACGTGCATGGGGTCAAGGACCGCGCCGGATACCTGGCGAAGTATCCCGGGCTGACCGAGCGGTTGAAGGCGAAGGATTTGTTCTGTGCGGGGGTAAACTATGGGTTTTAGCGTTCCGCAGCCAGCGTTCAGCAGTTGGCCATTGGCAATCACGGCGCGCAGTCACTTCACCGGGCCGCTGAATGCTGAACGCTGAATGCTCTCCGGCAACCATTGCCTCAGGCCGTCGCTCATGATTCCCAGCTACTCCCCCTCCGAAATGATGTCCGCCGTCGCCGCCCGCGAGCTGCGCGATGGCGAAGTCACCTTCGTCGGCATCGGGCTGCCCAACCTGGCGTGCAATCTGGCGCGCGCGCTGCAGGCGCCAAACCTCGTGCTCATCTACGAGTCCGGCGCAGTGGGCGCCATCCCTGAGCGGCTCCCCGTCTCCATCGGCGACCCGTCGCTGGTGACCGGCTCGCTGATGGTCTGCTCCATGGCCGACGTATTTCAGCTCTTCCTGCAGAACGGCAAAATCGAGGTCGGCTTTCTCGGTGGGGCCCAGATCGATCAGTGGGGCAACATCAACACCACCGTGATCGGCAATTACCAGAAGCCCAAGGTACGCCTGCCCGGCTCCGGTGGCGCTGCCGAGATCGCGGTGCATGCCAAGCGGGTGCTGATCATCAGCCGGCTCAATGCGCGCGCGTTTCCCTCTCAGGTCGACTTCATCACCAGCCCGGGGCAACGGTGCAGGGGAGTATCGCGCAAGGACCTTGGCATGCCCGGCGCCGGACCGATCAAGGTGATCACCGACAAGGGGATCCTGGAGAATGATGCGGAGACGGGCGAGATGGTGCTGACGAGCCTCTATCCCGGAGTGACCGTGGACGAGGTCAAGGCGGTGGTGGGGTGGCCGCTGCGGGTGCGGGACACCTTGGCGGCGGTGGCCGAACCGACAGCGCGGGAGTTGGAGCTGCTCAGGAATGTGCTGGATCCTGGCAAGCTGTACCTGGGGTAGCGGTCAGCCGTCCGCAAATGCTGTCATCCTGAGGGAGCGGAGCGACCGAAGGATCTCTTGGGGTCGAAGGAGAGACCCCGGGACGGCTCCGGGGCAAATAGATCCTTCGGCCCTTCGCTCCTCAGGATGATAGCGAAATTCAACGGTTCCGCCTGCCGCCTCGCGCCTACCTCGGCAATGCTCCCGGCATATCCGCCACGACATACGCCACCACCGCCATGACGGCGACGCAGCGGGCCAACTCCTCCGGGTCGAGCTTATCGAGGGTGTCGCCCTGGGTGTGATGGTACCAGAAGTACCGCTCATCATGGACGCGCAGTCCCATGCCGGGCACGCCTTTTTCCATGAGCGGACCGATATCCGCTTCTCCGCCGCCCCGGGAAATCGAGTCGGCCTCGAGCGGAGCGAGCAACGAGGCGACCTGGCGGATGATGGCGTAGGCGGAATCTGACCCGGTGAAATCGAAGCCCGACGGCCGGAAGGTCCCGCCGTCGGATTCGATGGCGAGGATATGATCGGCGATGCGGTCGCCCAGTGAATCCCGATACGTGATCCCGCCTCGAGTCCCATTCTCCTCGTTGGTCCAGCCAACGACACGAATCGTCCGCCGCGGGGTCAGGCCAAGCCGCTTGAGCAGACGCACCGCTTCCCACGCGGCGACCACGCCGCCGCCGTCGTCCATGGCGCCCTGGCCCACATCCCACGAATCGATGTGGCCACCCATGACGATCACCTGCTCGGGGTGCTCCCGGCCGGTGATCTCCGCCATGACATTGCGACTGTCGGCGTCGGGAAGCAGGTGCGCTTCCATCTTGAGCGTCACGACCACCCGCTCTCCACGGTCCTGCATCCGATGCAGCATCATGGCGTCTTCCATCGCCAGCGCGGCGGCGGGAATCCTGGTCACCGTGCTGTCGTAGCGCATCCCGCCGGTGTGCGGACTCCGGATGCCGTACGGCCCGATTGATCGGATCAACAGGGCGACCGCACCCGCCTTGGCCGCCGCCACGGCACCAACGCGCCGGTATTGTCCGGTCGCGCCGTAGTCGGTGAACGGCGCATCGAACAGCACGATCTTGCCCTTCGCCTCCGCCGCCCGGGCCGTCAGCTCGTCGAAGCTGGACACGACGAGCACCGGTGCGGTGATCCCCGCTCTGGGCGTGCCAATGCTGAGGCCGAGTCCGAGCATCGGCAGCGACATGGCGCGCGGCGCGATCAGGTCGACGGATTCATTCCCTCGCACCCAATGCGGCACCTTCACCGGCTGGGTCCGTGGATGGTCGAGTCCATCGCGCTTCATTTCGGCGAGGACCCAGTCAATGGTCCGCTCAAGTGCCACCGAGCCGCTGAGCCGATGGCCATTGGCGTCCACCAGCCGGCCCAGTCGGTCATAGGCGCTGCTGTCGGCGAGCGCGGTATGGATGATCCGCTCGACGGTGGCGCGATAGCTGGAGACGAGGGTGGTATCGGAGGCGGTCTGGGCGCGGGCGGGCGTACTGGCGCCGAGGGCCGCGATGACGCAAACTAGGGATCGGAGTGTGGAGGGCATGCCGAAAAATTGCTGGCGGGCCGGTCAGATGCAAGTCAGAGACGGATGAACGGGACACTCCAGCTGAACACCAGGAGCGCGAAGGGCACATGATTTCATCCACGAAACTGATGGGCAGGGTCAGTCTGCTTGGCGCTCTTTGCGTCCTCGCAGTCGCCCACCCGATGTCGGTCGAAGCACAGCGCGAGACGGTGCTCAAACAGATCGCCGAGCCGCACAATTATTACTTTCGCGAAATGTACCTGCCGCAGGTGACCACCGGGCCGGCCTGGGTGACCTGGGCGCCCGACGGTCGGTCGGTGATTGTCGCAATGGCGGGGGAGCTGTGGCGGCTACCGCTCGGCGCCGACTCGCTCGGCACCGCGGTGCAGCTCACCAGCGGGCCGGGCTATGCGCATCAGCCGGAGTGGTCGCCGGATGGAACGCAGGTCATGTACGCGGTTTACCTGGATGATCAGATCGAGCTGCGGACCCTGGAGCTGGCGACGCTCACCAGTCGCACCGCCCTCCGCAATGGTGCGGTGAACACGGAGCCGCGCTGGTCGCCCGACGGGAAAGCGGTCGCATTCGTCTCGACCGCCTACGAAGGCCGGTTCCACGTATTCCTGGCGCCAGTCCAGGGCGACACACTCGGCCCACCGATCCGCCTCACCGAGGATCACGACTCCGGGCTGCCACGCTATTACTACAGCAAGTATGATCACTACATCTCGCCAACCTGGTCGCCGGACGGAAAGGAACTGATCCTCGTCTCGAATCGTGGCAAGACCTGGGGCGGTGGTGGCTTCTGGCGCATGGCGGCAACGCCGGGATCTCCGATGCGGCCGGTCCATGATGAGGAAACGACCTGGCGGGCCCGACCCGACTGGTCGCTCGACGGAAAGCGGCTGCTCTACAGCAGCTACCTCGGCCGTCAGCGCAATCAGTTGTGGCTCACTACCGCCGACGGTGGAGATCCGCTCCAGCTCACCTACGGTGACTTTGACCTGGTCAACGCGCGCTGGTCGCCGGACAGCCGCCGGGTCGCGGCAATCAGCAACGAAGGTGGCAACACCAGTTTGGTCATCGTCACCGTCCCTGGCGGTGAACGGACCACGGTCACGATCGCCAGGCGCATTTACCGCTCGCCGATGGGACGCCTGGCCATTCGGGTCGTGGATGCCGCGACCGGACAGCTGCTCCCGGCGCGGATCTCCGTCACCCTGGCCGATGGGCGCACTGCCGCGCCGGATGATGCCTGGCTCCAGGCCGACGACGGCTTCGACCGGCGTGAGCGCCGCTATGAAGTCGGGTACTTCCACAGCGGCGGGAGCAGCACGCTGACGGTGCCGGCAGGTGTCGCCCACATCGAAGTGACCCACGGAATGGAGTACCGGGTCGGCCGTGCCAAGGTGGCGGTCGCCGCGGGGGGCACAACGACCGAGACTCTCCGGCTCACCCGGATGATGACGCTGGCGGATTCCGGCTGGACCTCGGGCGATCTCCACGTGCACATGAATTACGGCGGTCACTACCTCGCCACACCGCTGACCGTCGCCAGTCAGGCGCGCGCCGAAGGGCTGAACGTGGTGGAAAATCTGATCGTGAACAAGGAGGACCGGGTGCCGGATATTGCCCGCTTCACCGGCAAGCCAGATCCGGTCTCCACCGGGGATTTCCTGCTGCTGCACGATCAAGAGTATCACACCAGCTGGTGGGGTCATACGGGGCTGCTCGGGCTGACGCGTCACATCGTGCTGCCGGGATACGCCGGATACCTGGGTACACCGGTCGCCAGCCTCTTCCCCGACAATGCCACCGTGGCGGATCAGGCCCACGCGCAGGGTGGCCTGTTCGGCTATGTCCATCCGTTCGACAGCTATCCTGATCCGGCGGACACGACGACGGCGCTCAACAGCGAACTCCCGGTGGACGTCGCGCTGGGCAAGCTCGACTATTTCGAGGTCGTAGGTTTCAGCGATCACCTGGCGACGTCAAGAGTCTGGTACCAGCTGCTCAACTGTGGTTTCCGGCTGCCGGCCGGCGCCGGCACCGATGCGATGACCAATTTCGCCTCGCTGCGCGGTCCGCTGGGCACCAACCGGGTGTACGTGCAGTCGGGCCTGCCGCTCGACCGAGGGCGGTGGTATGCGGCGCTGAAGGCGGGGAAGACGTTCGCGACCAACGGTCCCCTGCTGCGATTCACGCTCCAGGGGCAGGGGCCGGGGGGGCAGGTGCTGGTGGAAGCGAAGGTACTGACCGCACGGGTCACGCTTCGTTCATTGGTGCCGCTGGACCATCTCGAGCTGATCGGCAATGGACAGGTGGTCGCGACAATCCCGCTGACCGGCGACCGGATGAGCGCCGACACGACCATCACCATCGCCACCGGAGGCAAGCGCTGGTTTGTGCTCCGGGCCTACGCCGACCAGGCTGTGACCCCGGTGCTGGACATTTATCCCTTCGCGACGACAAGTCCGGTGTATGTGGGCGGTCCATCGAGTGGCACGGCCTGCGGAGCTGACGCGGACTATTTTCTCCGCTGGCTCGACCGGCTGGAGACAGGCGCGCGGGCGCACCCGGGCTGGAACACGAGTGCGGAGCGGCGCGAGGTGCTCGACAGAATTCGCCAGGCACGGGAGGAGTTCGAACGACGGCGCGCCCCATAAGCGCGCGCGATTGCCAGTGGAGTCACTCCTCACTCGAAGGATTGAGCCCCCGCGCAGTGGCCTCAATCTCTATTGACCGGTCGTAGAGCACCCAACATATTTGCTCCCGGTCGGCGGGCCGGCGCCGCCGACTTATACATTCGTCCCGCGAATGGACGACCCATCACGAATGAGGGCGGGCCTCACCCATGGACGGTGCATCGGCGCCAGGCGGCCGGGCATCGCCTTTTTTTCACCGATCACCACGTGCGTCACCTGCGGGTGTACGCACTGACAAGGAGCACTGTCATGCTGGAGACCATCGCAATCGTCCTGATTATCCTCTGGGCCCTGGGCATGGTGAGCAGCTACACCATGGGCGGGTTGATTCACATCCTGCTGGTCGTCGCGATCGTAGTGATTCTGCTCCGGGTGATCTCGGGCCGTAAGGTCGTCTGACCGTGGCGGTCCGCCGCGCGGATCCGACCGCTCCCCCGCCGCTGCATGCGCGGCGGTGGTGGAGGGCGGGCTGAAGACCCATGTCGAAGTAGGCGGCGAAGAGGCAGCTGCCGGCGGCCCAGGAGGTCCGTCAGCGACGCCGGACTGATTATGCTTCCGGGACCGCCTCCCCGGAGTCACTGCCCATGTCACTCGCCCGCTTCGCCGCCGTGCGCACGTGCCTGCTGTGCGCCGGTATTGCCCTCTCCCTCGCTCCCGCCATCCTCGCCTCGCAGGAGCTCACCGCCGTCCGCGCCGGTCGCCTGGTCGATGTGGAACAGGGCACGGTGCTGTTGAATCAGGTCGTCCTGATTCGGGGCGACAAGGTGGAGGCGGTGCAGCCGGCCGGCCGTGCGCTGCCGCGCGGGGCCCGGGTGATCGATCTCTCCGCCTATACGGTGATGCCGGGGTTGATCGACTGCCACACTCACATCGCCGATCCGATCCAGGGCGCCAGCAGCGCCGATCCCCTCACCACCTCCGGGGCCCAGAACGCGTTCTACGGAGTACGACAGGCGCGTGCGACACTGCTCGCCGGTTTCACCACGGTGCGCGATGTCGGCACCTATCGCGCCTTTGTGGATGTGGCGCTCCGGGACGCGATCAACGACCGTACGGTGATCGGGCCGCGGATGAAAGTCGCTGGGGCGTATGTCACCGTATCCTCCGGTGGCGGCGAAGTCACCGGGCTCGCGCCCGATGTGGTTCCACCGCCCGACTTCCGCCGTGGCGTCGCCAACTCGGCGACCGAGGTCCGCCAGCGGGTGCGGGAGCTGCTGAACGCCGGGGCCGACTTCATCAAGATCATCGCAACCGGAGCGGTCCTCGCGCCCGGGACCAAGCCTGGAACACCGGAATACACCGAGGAGGAGATCCGCGCCGCCGTCGATGAGGCCGCCAACTACGGCACCTTCGTCGCGGCCCATGCCCATGGCGCCGAAGGGATCAAGCGGGCGGTACGCGCGGGGGTGCGCTCCATTGAGCATGGCTCACTGGCGGATGACGATGCGCTGCACCTCATGAAGGAGCACGGCACCTGGCTGGTCGCCGACATCTACAACGGCGATTACATCGACTCGGTCGGCACGCGCGACCACTGGTCGCCTGAGATCCTGCGCAAGAACTTCGAGACCACGGAAACCCAGCGCGCCGCCTTCCGGAAGGCGGTCGCTCTCGGCGTGCATATCGCCTACGGCACCGACAGCGGGGTGTACCCTCACGGGCTCAACGCCGCCCAGCTCCCGTACATGGTGAAGTACGGGATGACACCGATGCAGGCCGTGCAGTCGGCCACGATCGACGCGGCGCGGATGATGTTCTGGCAGGACTCGGTGGGGTCGCTCGGCCCGGGCAAGTACGCCGACCTGATCGCGGTGAAGGGTGACCCGCTCTCCGATCTGCACCAGATGATGCAGGTCGATTTTGTGATGAAGGGCGGGGCGGTGGTGAAGGGCGGGCAGGCGGACGGGCGGACCGGCGGGCAGTAGCAGCATCCCACCCTTACGTACGGAAACAGACATGCGGCTCCGTTCCATCGGCGTAATGGCGCTCATCCTCCTGCACGCCGGCTGTTCAGGCAACACCGACCGCGACGGTGGCAACTTCGTCACCATCTACGACAACAGTTTTTCCGCCTCGGTCATCCGTGTCCCGGAGGGCGGACTGGTGCGCTGGCTGCATGTGGGGCAGGTGGTCCACAACGTCGTCTCGGTGGATAGCTCCTGGTCCACCAGCGCCGGCGACCACGCCGATCTCAAGACCGGGAGCGAATCGGAGCACCGCTTCCTCAAGGCCGGCGTCTATCGGTATTACTGCACGTATCACGGAACGATCACCGGCCAGGGAATGGCCGGCGTGGTGGTGGTCGGTAATGCGGAATACCATCCCAGTCCGCGCGGCGCTCTGCTGGCGGTATCGGAGCCGTCCGGCGTGACCCTCCACGTGCCTCAGGAGTATCCCACGATTCAGGCGGCGGTCGATGCCGCGTCGCCGGGTGACCTGGTCCTGGTCGACCGGGGCGTCTACCGCGAGGAGGTGACCGTTACGACGCCGTCGATCGTGATCCGCGGTGTGGATCGCAATGAGACGATTGTCGATGGCGAATTCGTGCGGGGCAACGGCATCGCGATCTACGCCGATGCGGTCGCCGTCGAGAACATGACCGCCCGCAACGCCGTGCTCAATGGCTTCTTCTGGACCGGAATCACCGGTTTCCGCGGGCGATACCTCACCGCATACAACAATGGCGACTACGGTATCTACGCCTTTGGCGCCTCCGATGGCCTGCTGGAGGATTCCTACGCCTCCGGCTCTCCCGATTCCGGCTTCTACATCGGGGAGTGCTATCCCTGCCGGATCGTGATCCGCCGAGTGACCGCCGAGCACAATGCGCTGGGCTATTCCGGCACCAACTCCGGTGGCGACATGTACGTCGTCAGCTCAATCTGGCGGAACAACCGGGTCGGGATTGTGCCGGCCTCGCTCGACATCGAGCTGGTGCCGCCGCAGCGGGACGCGGTCTTCGCCGCCAACCTGATCACCGGCAACAGCAGCACCACGGCGCCGGCTTCCTTCCTGCCCTCGATCGCCTTCGGCAGCGGATTCCTGGTGGGTGGCGGAGTGCGGAATGTGATCGAGCGGAATGTGATCGCCGATCATGCGCTGGACGGGATCCTGATCACCAGCTTCCTCGACAAGAACTTCTGGCCGGCCCAGGACAACATCATCCGCAACAACCGGATCCTCCGCTCTGGCCGGGCCGATCTGGCCCTGAGCGGGCCCTCCGCCTCGGGAAATTGTTTCGAGGGGAATCAGTTCAAGACTTCCGCCCCCGCGGGCCTGGAGTTGCTCCATGGGTGCGGCGGGTTCCGCCTTCCGATGGGGTACGATCCCGTCGCGCTCGGCGGGGTGCTCTTCGTCAGGGCGGTCCGCGAAGAACACCGTGAGCGGCCCAGCTACAAGACCCAGCCGGTCCCGCCGCTGCAGCCCAACATGCCCGGTGGCGACAGCGCCGTCGTCCGCCCGGCGATGCACGTCTTCGAGCAACTGCACTTCGATCTGGCCAAGGTTGAGCTGCCGCCGGAAACTGAGGCGTATCTCGCCGCCGCGCCACCCATCACGTACCAGGGCCCGAGTGCGGTGAGCAACATCTTCAGCCGATGGAGCTACTACTTCCTCTTTGCGCTTGTCCTGGGGTGGATCGTGCTCGCGCTCCGGGACCTGGTCCCGCGCGAGGACATGGACACCACCGCGAAGCTCGGCTGGGGCGTGGCGATCGTGGCGTTGCCGGGACTGGGTGCCGTTGCCTATCACGTCGCCGGCCGACCGAAGATCTCGCGGCTGCTTCGTGTCGGGGTGATCCTGGGCGGACTCCTGCTCTACGTCGGGATGATGTTGACGGCGCTTCAGGCGTACGGGTCGCGCTGATGCGGCTCGGCCGGAGGGCGTGGTTGCAGCTTGGTCTGGTTGGCGGTCTCGGCGCGGCGGGCGGCTTTCTCTTCGGCCGCCGGAAAACCGGCGTGGTGATGCCGGCGGGTCATGGCATGCCGGCCGACTCGCTCTATTCGCAGGGCATCGAGCCACCGGAGGCACTGGGGCCGCTCGCGCTGGAGCGGAGTCTGATTCCGCCACCGTTCGTGCGGGGCCCGCGGCTGGTCCGCAGCATCGAGCTCCACGTCGAAGAGGGACCGCTCGAAGTGGCCAAGGGGGCGACGATCAACGCCTGGAGCTTCAACGGTCAGGTACCCGGTCCGATCATCCGCG
Organism: Gemmatimonadales bacterium; assembly: GCA_039934355.1. Classification (GTDB taxonomy): domain Bacteria; phylum Gemmatimonadota; class Gemmatimonadetes; order Gemmatimonadales; family GWC2-71-9; genus JADJOM01. The sequence continues at coordinate 638 of JBDTMI010000074.1, read as the reverse complement.
CCACCGAAGGCGATGACCTGACGATCAGCTTCCGGAATCTCGGCGCGCATCCCCACAATGTGCACTTCCACGGTCGCCATGATGTGAATCAGGATGGCTGGGAGCCGGTGCCGGTCGGAGGTTCCGCCACCTATCGGATCCGCGCCGAACCATTCGGGCTGCATCCGTATCACTGCCACGCGCTGCCGGTCTCGGAGCATATGGCGCATGGATTGTACGGGGTCATGATCGTGGACCCGCCGGATGGTCGGCCGCCGGCACACGAGCTGGTACTGGTGCTGTCCGGCTTTGATGTGGATGGCGACGGCAGCGACGAGCTCTACGGCTGGAACGGCGTGGCGGGGTACTACGCGCGTTATCCGATCAAGGTCCCGGTGGGCAAGCTGATCCGGATCTATCTCGCCAACTTCTGCGGGATGGAACCGTCGGTGTCGTTCCACCTGCACGCGGAGAGTTTTCGCTTGTTCCGCTCCGGCACCCGGCTGGTTCCGGACGAGGAGACTGACACGGTGACGCTGGGGCCGAGCGAGCGGGCCATTCTTGAGTTCACCCTGCCGGTCCGCGGCCGCTACATGTTCCAGCCGCACCAGCATCGTCTGGCGGAGCGGGGGGCGACAGGATGGTTTGCGGCGGTGTGA
>JBDTMI010000073.1:0-12977 GCA_039934355.1 Gemmatimonadales bacterium | reverse complement strand
AGGAGAAAGGAGAAAGGAGAAAGGAGAAAGGAGACGGGTGCGCCGAAGATAACGGCGATCCTCCCCGGCACAGCGGGCGCGGGTGATTCAGGTGGGCCCTTCACGGGCTGTCATTCGCCCGCCAAAGGTTTGGTGACACGCAGTCGATCGCCATCGGGATCGACAACAACGGGATCGTCGGTCCGAGCGCTACCGGCCCGCGGAATCAGCGGCGGACTCCCGTGGCCGCCAACGGCGTCTTGTATCCCCCTTTCATGTGGAATTCCCGCTTCGCCTGCGTCGTCCCGTCATCCTCACCGATCGGGAGTTTGCTCAACAGGTCGCGTTTCTGAAGGAGGGTCTGCTTGATCCGGCGGCGGAACCAGACCGGCTCCGTCGACGGCGCTTCCCGCCGTGGCCTTCGCCGCGTGCCGTTCCAGCACCAGCGTCACCGGTCCGTCGTTCACCAGTTCGACCTGCATGTCGGCGCCGAATTGCCCCGTCGCCACCACCAGCCCGCGGGACCGAAGCTGGGTGACAAACCGCTCATAGAGCGGAATGGCGACCTCGGGCCGCGCCGCCGTGATGAATGACGGACGACGCCCCTTCTCCGCGTCCCCGTACAGCGTGAACTGCGAGACAACGAGCACGCTCCCCTGCACCTCGGCCAGCCCGAGGTTCATCTTCCCCTCCCGGTCGGCGAAGAGTCGGAGTCCGGCGACCTTTTCCGCCGTCCAATCCACTTCCACCGAGGTGTCGGCGTGGGTGAAGCCGACCAGGACACAGAAGCCGCGGTCGATGCGGCCATGCACCATGCCTTCGATGGTAACCGAGGCGCGGGAAACACGTTGGAGTACCAGGCGCATGGGGTGGCTGGTGGCAGGTGGTGGGCACGAAGTAGAAAGGCGAAGGGAGGAAAGGGGAAGAGGGAACAGGGAAGCTGGACGCCAACGGCGGCAGGCCGACGGCCAGCATCCCTGGCCTCCTCCACCCTCCGATCAGTGCAATCCTGATCGCGAAACGGCTACCCTGCATCATGTGCCGTGACCGCCTGACCATCGCCCGCCGCGACCTGCGGGGCGCCGCATGAGACGCCCCAAGATCTGGATCCTGTCCCTCCTGACCGTGGTGCTCCTCGCCGTCGGCGGCACACAGGTGCTGGACCGCCTGCTCGAACGCGCCCTGCGGGCACCGCTCGACCACTACCTGCGGGTTCGTTCCCTGCGCCTGCTACAGGAGGACAGCCCCGATGGCCTGACCATTACCATTCCCCAGTTGAACCTGAGCCTGCTCCGGGGGCGCCTGACGGTGCACGACATCCGTATCCGCTACGATCATCAGAGCGGCAACCGCTACGTGCGGATGGAGGCGACCGCCCCGACGCTGGTGCTCACGGGCCTCGATGCCGGCGACCTCATCTGGCACCGCAATTTCCGCCTGACCGGCGTGCGTCTCGAGCGTCCGCGCTTTGTGATGCTGGATGAGGACACCACCAGTCTGGCCGACTCGAGCGGCGCCGAGCCGACTCCAGCCGAGGCTGAGGTCGATACCCTGCCGGTCATTCTCCCGGCGGCGGATTCCGTGCTGTATCGCGTGGTGGCGGACTGGCTGCCCGACGACGTCCGCGAAGGCCGGATCGACCAGCTCTCGGTGGAACGCGCCACCATCACGTCAACCGTCCGGCGGGGCGCCAAGCTCACCGTCGACTCGACCGCCGAGCTCACCCTGGCCATGCGCGGGCTGGAGCTCGACAGCACCCGGCACCGGGTCTTCGAGTTCGGGACGCTCACTGCCAAGACCTTCATCCATGCCACGCCGGGCCGGGGCGACAGCCTCGTCCTCGAGGGCCCCAGCATTACGGTCGCTGCGGAGGACACGGCCTATGCCGTCATTCTCGCCCGCACCGCGCCGTGGGATGGCAGCCACGCGCTCCGCGTGTTTGGGGTCAGGCGATCCCAGGTCCGACAGTCGCTCACCGTCGATTCGATCTTTTACGCCCCCGGCTTGCCTGATTCGCTCTTCTTCCGCGGTGCGCGGAAGCGCACCACCCGCACGGTGGCCGCGATCCACGGCCTGGCGATTCACGGGCTCCCGCAGGACCAGGTCCGCCAGCGTCGTACCGTGGCTCGGCGCATTGACGTCGACAGTGCGGTGATCGATGTGCTGGCAGACCATCGCCTCCCGCCGGGCCCGATTCGGCGTCGACGGCTCTGGCCCTCGCGACTCGCGTCGCTCGACTGGCTCGCCGGGGCCGATACCATCGTGCTCCGCGCTGGCGCGGTGCGCTACGGTGAATTGCTCCCCGGACGCGGCACCGCGGCCACCGTCACGTTTGAGCGGATCCACGCCACCCTCACCAACGCCACGAATGCGGCCGCGAAGGGCGAAGGCTCCGGTCCCGTTCTCCTCGATGCCGAAGCGCGACTCTTCGGCCAGGGCGCCATCAAGGCCCACTTCGCTATCCCGGTAAAGCCCGGGCCGCTGGCAGGCCACATTGAGGGCCGGCTGGGCGGCATGTCGCTCGAAGTATTTGATCGGTTCCTGCTGGTATCCAACGGGGCGGACATCACGTCGGGGAGGCTCGACGAGGCGAACTTCTGGATGGACCTCTCCGGGGGCCGGGTGGATGGAAAGTTCAAGGCCACCTGGTCCGATTTTCAGTTGCGGTTGGTCGACCCGGTCACCGGCAAACAGAACCTTGGCAAGAAACTGAAATCGATGGTGGCGGGGCTGATGGTGCGGAAGAACAATCCGGTCGACAAGGCCGGCACGCCGCAGACCTTCCCGATCAGTTACGTCATTCAACCCCAGGATACTTTCTGGGGCCTGATCTGGCGTGGCGTGCGCTCGGGGATGATCAAGGCGATGAAGAAGTAGCCCCCAGCTACTCGACCGTCACGCTCTTGGCCAGGTTGCGCGGCTGGTCGACGTTGCAGCCACGCCGCACCGCTACGTAGTACGCGAAGAGTTGCAGCGGAATGATGGTGAGGATGGGCGTCAGCAGGTCGAGTGTTTCGGGAATCGTGAACGTGGCCTGGGCCAGTTTCTTCAACTGGTCGTCACCCTCGTTCTTGATCGCGATCACCTGGCCGCCGCGGGCCCGGACCTCCTCCACGTTCGAAACGATCTTGCCATACACCGCGTCGCGCGGGGCCAGGAAGATCACCGGCATGTTTTCGTCGATCAGCGCGATCGGACCGTGCTTCATCTCCGCGGCGGGATAGCCTTCCGCATGGATGTAGGAAATCTCCTTGAGCTTGAGCGCCCCTTCGAGCGCGACCGGGAAGTTCACCCCGCGGCCCAGGTACAGGGCGTTGTTGGCCCGCCAGAGCCGGTCGGACAGCACCTCAACTTCGTCGGCGCGGTCGAGAATCTGGCGAATCTGGTCCGGCAGCGCCCGCAGCGCCTGGATGATCTGCCGGCCCTGCAGAATGCTCAGGTGACGCAGCCGGCCGAAGCGCAGGGTGATCAGCGCGAGCGCGATCACCTGGCTGGTGAAGGCCTTCGTGCTGGCGACGCCGACCTCCGGGCCGGCATGCAGGTAGATCCCGCCATCGACCTCGCGCGCGATACTCGAACCGACCACGTTCACGATGCCGATGGTCCGGGCCCCGCGCCGCTTGGCTTCGCGGATCGCCGCGAGCGTGTCCGCCGTCTCGCCCGACTGCGACACACCGATAACCAGGGTCCGGTCGTCGATGACCGGGTTCCGGTAACGGAACTCGGAGGCGTACTCGACCTCGACCGGAATGCGCGCCAGTTCCTCCAGCATGTACTCGCCGATCAGCGCCGAGTGCCAGGACGTGCCGCAGGCAGTGATCACGATGCGATTGATCTTCTTGATATCGTCGTCGGTCAGGTTCAGGCCGCTGACCCGCGCCGTCCCCTCTTCGTCCAGCAGATGCCCGCGCATCGTGTTCCGCACCGTGTCGGGCTGCTCGAAGATCTCCTTCAGCATGAAGTGGGCATACCCACCGCGCTCGATCGTGGCGAGGTCCCAGTCGATCTGGGCGACCTCCTTCTCGATCCGCGTCGCCGCGAGATCCCGCACGTGGTAGCCCTCCCGCGTCAGCACCACCATCTCCCCGTCGTCGAGATAGACCACCGAACGGGTGTGCGCCAGGATCGCCGAGGCGTCCGAGGCGACAAACCACTCGTGATCGCCCACGCCGACCAGGAGCGGGGAGCCCTTTCGCGCCGCGACCAGCACATCCGGCTCGGTCTCGGAGATGACCGCGATCCCGTAGGCGCCGTCAACCTCGCGGAGCGCCTGGGCGACCGCCTCTTCGAGGTTGCCCTTGTAGCACTCGCCCACCAGGTGCGCGAGCACCTCGGTGTCGGTCTCGGATTTGAAGGTGTGCCCGCGCTGCTCGAGCACCTGCTTGATCGCGCCGGAATTCTCGATGATGCCGTTGTGAATGAGCGCGATCTTCCCGCTCTGATCGGTGTGGGGGTGCGCGTTGATCGCCGTCGGCGGACCATGCGTCGCCCAGCGGGTGTGTCCGATGCCGATCGTCCCCTTTGGCATGTCCCGATCCAGCAGGCTCTCCAGCGCGGAGAGCTTGCCCGACTCTTTCACCACCACGAGCCCGCGCCCGTTGAGGATCGCCACGCCGGAGGAGTCATACCCGCGGTACTCGAGGCGCCGGAGCCCCTCGATCAGGAGGCTGGTGGCCTGGCGTGGTCCGATGTAACCGACGATGCCGCACATGCTCGGGTCCTTACTTCAAGAAGAATTCGCGACAAGCCGCTACCAGCGTTTCCGCCGCGGCCTGGGTTGGTGCTTCCGCAATAAACCGCACGATCGGCTCTGTGCCTGACGGCCGAACGTGAACCCACCTGTCGGACCAGGCCAACCGCAGCCCGTCGCGCCGATCCGGCACCGCTTCAGGAAAACGAGCCAGGAGCGCCGAGTACACCGGAGCTAAGTCATTGCCACGAGGAGCTTTGGCTTTCACGATTCGGTAACGGGGCTGACTGGCGACGAGTTGGGAAACTGTTTGTCCCGTTACCGCCAGCAAGTGCAGGATCAATGCCACACCGACCGGTGCATCCCGACCAATATGGAGAGAGGGAAGGATGACTCCCCCGTTGCCCTCTCCGCCGATGATCGCCCCTTCATCCCGGATGGTCCGGGCAACATTTGCCTCCCCGACCGGAGCCCGGACAAAGCGGGCCCCATGCAGGCGCGCCGCGTCTTCCACCACCAGACTGGTCGAGAGGTTCGAGACGACAACGGGGCCATTGATCGCACCAGGCGCGGGCGTAGCAACCGCCCCGGTCCTCCCCAGCACCGCACGCACGGCGAGCGCCAGCGTGTAATCCTCGCCGATCGGCTCCCCCAACTCATCCACCAGTGCGAGACGGTCCACATCGGGATCGACGGCAAGGCCGATGTCAGCGCCGGTCGTCTGCACCAGACGCGCTAATTCGCCGATATTCTCAGGCAGCGGCTCCGGCGCGCGGGGAAACCGGCCATCGGCCTCGAGGTGGATCCCGTGCACCCGACAACCGAGTTGTTCGAGGAGCAGTGGAATGGCGAGGCCGCCGGCACCGCGCACACAGTCGAGTGCGACCGTGAATCGCCGGGCCCGGATGGCGGCGACGTCGATCATGGGGAGCGCGAGCACGAGCGCGAGGTGGCGGGCGATCGCCTGCTGATCCTCACGCACCGTGCCCACCCCTTCCCAACCCATGCGCGGCGGACCAGCCTCGGCCAGGGCGCGGACCGCGGCGCCATCAGCTCCATCGAGGAAGATCCCGTCGGGGCCGACCAGCTTGAGGGCGTTCCACTCGATGGGATTGTGACTGGCCGTGAGAATCAGGCCGGCCCCGGCGTGATGGTGCTCGACCGCCAGCTGCACGGTGGGGGTGGGCACGATGCCGACGTCGATCACGTCCGCACCGACCGACATCAAACCCGCGGTCGCTGCCCGGGTGTACATGGCCCCGCTGGTGCGGGCATCGCGGCCGAGGACCACGAGCGGTTTGCCGTTGCTGCGGGCCCACGCACCGAGGGCCGCCGCGTGACGGGCCACCAGTTCCGGAGTGAGATCCTTGCCGACGATCCCACGCATTCCGGAGACACTGATCATCAGAGTATCGGACATGGCGCAAAGTTAGGAGGGGAAGCGGGTACCGGGTAGGGCAATCCGGGGCAATCGCCAGGATTCAGCGAGTCTCGAGCCATTCGAGTAGCAGGTGGGTGAAGTAACTGAGTGGCAGCAGGAACAGCACGAACCCGGTGAGCGTGATTCCCCAGAGTACCGTGACCACCGGCTCGACGAGCGCCGTGAGCGGCGCCCGGCCGGTTCCCCCTCCGACCATCAGCCGGCCGACGCCGATCGCCAGACCGAACAGGACGGCGCCGACGTACAGGCTTGCCAGCGCCACCAGCCAGCGGCGACCGCCGCTCGTGTTTTCGAATCCCGTCTGGGTCAGCCAGCCGACCGCCGCCCCGATGAGGGGGGCCGCGAGCACCCCGCCCCAGATCGTCGCCCCCAATCCACCCGAGCCGAGCAGATAGGCAAGCCCGGCCCACGCCAGACCGGCGAGCATGCAGTGGAGCCACTGACGTGGTGTAAGCCGAATGGTGTCCCCCAAGGCGCCCGGTGCGGGATCGTCACCCTGCACCGAATCTACCCCGCCAGTATGATCTGCTCGGGATTGGGGAACTCGGCCTCAAACGCGGCGACGACTTCGGCATCGAAATGGGCACCGGTACAGGCGCGAATCTCGTCGCAGGCGGCCTGGACGGGGAGGGAGGCACGGTACGAGCGATCGGTGGTCATGGCGTCAAACGCATCCGCCACGCCGACGATGCGCGCCGCCCAGGGAATGCGACTGCCGTCGAGCCGGTCGGGGAAGCCAGCGCCATCGACTCGTTCATGATGGGACCGCACGATCGACAGCACGACCGGATTCTGCCGCGCCAGCGGCGCCAGTATCCGCTCGCCGAGCACGGTATGCTCACTGATATGGCCGAACTCTTCCCGGGTGAGCGGGCCCGGCTTGTGGAGGATGGCTTCGGGCGTGCCGATCTTGCCGATGTCGTGGAGTTCCGCCCCCATCCGGATATCCTCGAGGGCCTGCCCGGTAAATCCCATCCGGCCGGCGATGCGGCCGGCGTAGTGACTTACCCGGATCGAATGCCCCCGGGTGTACGGGTCGCGGGCGTCGAGGGCATGCACCAGCGTCTGGACGCCCTCAAGGAAGAGTTCCTTCAGACGCACGGCCTGCTGATCCACCAGCCGTTCCAGGTTCTGCTGGTAGAAGCGATTCTGCAGGGTGAGTTCGCGCTTCTCCAGCACGCGCTGAATTCGGGAGCGGATTTCATCGAGCAGCGCCGGCTTGGTGATGTAGTCGAGCGCTCCAGCGAGCAGGCATTCCACCGCGATTTCCGCCTCGCGGACCCCGCTCAGCATCACGACCGCCATATCGGGATACCGGCGTCGGACTTCACGCAGCAGCCCGAGGCCGTCCATCCCGGGCATCGAGACGTCGGACACCAGCAGGGGCAGTTCGCCAGTCTGCTCCAGGATGATGAGCGCTTCGGTGCCCGACCCCGCCTCGAGGCAGGAGAGTCCCATTTCCTCCAGAACGTCCGCCATCGCACGGCGGAGGTTCGCGTCGTCGTCCGTCAGCAAACAGAGAATGGGCGACCCCGTGCTTGTGGGCGGCAGCTCGGAGTTCATGACAACGGACCGCGCGGCCCGACTGCGGCGGCGCGGGAGATTGGGAGGGGTCACACTGAACAGTGGGACGAGGCGGCGCGCCGAGCCGTGATGCGGGTCACGACCGGGGCTGGCGCCGTGCTAGGCTTCGAGCGGGAGCTGACCCATGTCGGGGTAGGCTTCCCTGAATGCCTGCACCACATCGGGGTCAAACTGGCTCGGCGTGCATCGCTCCAGCTCCAGGATCGCCTCGGCGGGCAGGCGTGAGGCGCGGTAGGCGCGGTTGGTCGTCATGGCATCAAAGGCATCCACGACGCAGACGATCCGCGCTTCGATAGGAATGGCCTCGCCCACCAGCTTGTCGGGAAAGCCACGTCCGTCCATTCGCTCGTGGTGGCTCCGGACGATACGGAGCACCGTAGGATTCTCGCGGGCCAGCGGCGCCAGGATGCGTTCGCCGAGGATGACATGCTCGGCGATATGCTGGAATTCCTCGTCGGTGAGCCGACCGGGCTTATTCAGGATCGCCTCGCGGGTTCCGATCTTCCCGATGTCGTGCAGCTCGGCACCGAGCCGGATCTCCTCGAGCCGGTCACCGGTATAGCCGAGGCGGACAGCGGTCTGCGCGGCGTAGCGGCTGACGCGGGCGGAGTGTCCGCGGGTGTAGGAGTCCTTGGCTTCCAGTGCATGCGCCAGGGTCTGCACGCCCTGCATGAAGAGTTCGCGAATCCGGGTCGCCTGGACCTTCACGCGCAGTTCGAGGTTCTTCTGGTAGAATCGCTTCTGGAGCGTGAGATCCCGCTTCTCCAGCGCCTTGAGGACGCGGGCGCGGACCTCCTCGATCATCGCCGGCTTGGCGATGTAGTCGAGTGCTCCCCGATCGAGGCAGGTAACTGCTGTCTGCACGTTGGAGACGCCGCTCAGCATGATCACGGCGGTATCGGGGTACCGGCGCAGGACTTCTTCCAGAAAGGCCAGCCCGTTCATGCCGGGCATGTTGATGTCGCTGATGATCAGGGGAACTTCCCCCTCCACCTCGAGCAGCTTCAGCCCTGCGGTCGCGCTTTCGGCTTCCAGCGGGGCCAGACCGAGAATCTCGATGACCTTGGAAATGCTGCGACGCACCGCCGCGTCATCGTCCACCACGAGGCAGCGGGGAGCCAGCGCCTTGGGTTCCATTCGTTCCGCGATCGATTCGATCAGCATCGGGCCGTTCCTTCCCTGCCGTACAATACCATTGTGCCTTGCCGGCCGCCGAGCCGCCGGATTACGTTCCCGCCCTCTCTCACCGTGACCGCATGACACAACTCGCGCCCGATCATCACCCGACCGGCTTTGCCACCCGGGCCGTTCACGCCGGTCCGGTGCCGGATCCGCTCGCTGGCGCGGTCATGCCGCCGATCTACCAGACGTCGACCTACATCCAGGAGGGACTCGGTCGCCACAAGGGCTATGAGTACGCCCGGACCCAGAATCCGACCAGAGAAGCGCTGGAGCGCGCGGTCGCCAGCCTGGAAGGCGGGACCCATGGCTTCGCCTTCGCTTCCGGACTCGCCGCGCTCGACAACATCCTCAAGCTGTTCAGCGCCGGCGATCACATCGTGGCCGGTTCCAATCTGTACGGCGGCTCGCACCGGCTGATGGAGCGGGTGTACGAACGGCTCGGTCTGCGCTTCACCTTTGTCGACATGCGGGATGCGGCGGCCGTCGCCCGTGTCATGACGCCCGCGACCCGGATGATCTACGCCGAGACACCGACCAACCCGATGATGTTCCTGACGGATCTCGCCGCCGTTGGCGATATCGCCCAGGCGCGCGGGGCTGTGTTCGTGGTCGACAACACCTTTGCCACCCCGTATTTCCAGCAGCCGCTGGCGCTGGGCGCCGACATCGTGCTGCACTCCACCACCAAGTACCTCAATGGCCACAGCGACATGATCGGCGGCATGCTGATCACCCGTCGCGATGATCTCGCGGAACGGATCGGCTACCTGCAGAATGCCGCCGGTGGCGTGCCCGGACCGATGGACTGCTGGCTCTGCCTCCGCGGTCTCAAGACGCTGCCGCTCCGCATGCGCCAGCATGATGCGAGCGGGCGCGCGATCGCCGGCTGGCTGACGCGGCACAAACGGGTGAAGCATGTCTACTACCCCGGGCTTCCCAATCACCCGCAGCATGAGTTGGCCACCCGGCAGATGAGCGGCTTCGGCGGCATGATTTCGCTGGAGCTGGGCGACGCCGATCTGGCCCGGCGCGTCGTGGAACGCACCCGGATATTCGCCCTCGCGGAATCGCTCGGGGGAGTCGAGAGCCTGATCGGTCATCCGGCCAGCATGACCCACGCGGCCGTGCCCGTCGCGCTCCGCCAGGAGATGGGACTCACCGACAGTCTGGTGCGCCTTTCCTGTGGCATCGAGGACACCACCGACCTGATCGCGGACCTGGAGCAGGCGCTCGCGTAGCCCGTCGGCCCACCGGAAGAGTCCGTTGCCGGCACTACCGCGGCGCGCGCGGCCCTGCTGCCGTCTCACCATGAAACCATCCACCGGTCAGGGCGTACAGACCCCGTCCCCAGCCTCGAGACCCAGATGACCATGCCCGCCTCGCGCCCCCGGCGCACCCTTCCCGAGATCGCCGCGGTGAGCTGGGAGCATCCAGCCGACCGCGCTGCTCTGCAGACGCTGCGCTCGGTCCCGGGTTTCGAAGAAATCACGCGCAAGCTCCTGGCATTTCTCGGTGGTGAACGTGGCATTCGGCTGCTGTTCCAGGCCAATGCGGTGCGGGTCGGACCGACCCAGTTTCCCAAGCTCTGGACCACGCATGTCGAGGTCTGCACCACATTCGACTGGACCGAGATTCCCGAGCTCTACATCTCGCAGACGCCGGTGTTCAATGCGGGCGCATACGGGATCGACCATCCATTTATCGTCCTGCACTCCGCTGCACTTGAGTTGCTGGATGATGACGAAGTGCGGGTGCTGCTGGCCCACGAGCTCGGCCATGTGATGAGCGGGCACGCTTTCTACCGGACCATCGCCGCGATTCTCTTCCTCGTCAGCGCCTCCGCCCTGCCCTTCCTGGCCGGTATCGCGTTGCTGCCAGTGCGGTTGGCGTTCCTTGAGTGGTCCCGCAAGTCGGAGCTCTCCGCCGACCGCGCCGGACAGCTCGGCGGTCAGGATCCCCTTGCCTCCCAGGGGCTCTTCCTCAAGATGGCCGGCGGGGTGCGCCCGCCGCAGTACGCCGGCCAGCTCGACCTCGACACGTTCATGGCCCAGGCCCACGAGTATGCAACCAGCAATGATGGGTTCGACGTGGTCTACAAGGTGATGAGCACGCTCATGCTGACCCACCCGATGCACACGGTGCGCGCCGCGGAGCTGCAGCAATGGATCGCCGGGGGTGCCTACGACCGGATCCTGCGGGGCGAGTACGTACGGCGCGGCTCCGCCGGAGACCGCCCGATCACCGAGGATTTTGCCGCCGCCAAGGAGTATTACAGCGGCGAAGCGAAGGAAACCTTCGGCCACGTGGTCGATGCCGCGAAGAAAGCGGCTGGCCGGATGGGCGACGCGTTCAAGAAGGCGAAGCAGTCGTGAGAGTGCTGGTCGTCGGAGGCGGGGGCCGGGAGCACGCAATCGTCTCGGCACTCCACCACGAAGACCCCACCGCGACGATCTACTGCGCCCCGGGCAATCCCGGCACCGCAGCCCTCGCCGACAACCTCCCCATCGACGCGACGGATATCGATCGGCTGGCCGACGCGGCCGATGCCTACGGCATCGACCTGACGATCGTCGGACCGGAGGGGCCGCTCGCGCTCGGGCTTGCCGACCGGCTACGGGCGGAGGGTCGCGTCGTCTTCGGGCCGAGCCGCGCGGCGGCGGCGATCGAAGCCTCAAAGGCGTTTTCCAAGGACGTCATGGTGCGCGCCGGCGTGGCGACCGCCGCGAGCGCCACCTTCTCCGACCTGGCGGGCGCGCTGGCCTACGTCGCCTCCCATGCGGAGCCGCTGGTCGTCAAAGCGTCGGGGCTCGCCGCGGGCAAGGGGGCGATTGTCTGCGCCACCCGCGGTGAGGCGGCCGACGCGGTGCGCTCGATGCTGGGTGAGCGGAAATTCGGCGCGGCGGGCGAGGTCGTCATCGTCGAAGACTTCATGCCGGGCGAGGAGCTGTCGCTGCTTGCCATCACCAACGGCACCGGCATCACGCTGCTCCCCGCCGCCCAGGATCACAAGCGCCTCGGCGAGGGTGACACCGGCCCCAATACCGGCGGCATGGGGGCATATAGTCCCGTCGCGCTGGGCACGGCGGAGCTCCTCGACCGGGCGGTGCACGAGGTGCTGGAGCCGACGCTGGCCGAGCTGGAGCGGCGCGGTGCGCCGTACAACGGTGTGCTCTACGCCGGCCTGATGATCGGGCCGGATGGCGGGTTGCGGGTGGTGGAATTCAACTGCCGTCTGGGCGATCCCGAGACGCAGGTGGTGTTGCCGCTCGTGACTGGGGGACTGACCGAGTGCTTCTGGCGCACCGCGCGGGGCGAAGCGCCGGGCTCCCTCAGCATCGCGAAAGCGCACGCCGTCACGACCGTGCTCGCCGCCGGAGGGTATCCCGACGATCCGAGGAAGGGCGCCGCCATCACGATTCCGGCCCAACTTCCCGCCGGCGTCAGCGTCTACCACGCCGGAACCGTGCGTGATCCCGATGGGGTACTGCGGGTGAGTGGCGGCCGGGTGCTCAGCGTGACCGCCGTCGCCGCGACCTTCGCCGATGCGCAGCGCCTCAGCCGCGAGACGGCGGAGCGGATCGAGTATGCCGGGAAGGTCTACCGTCGCGACATCGGCTGGCGGGAGGCGGCTCGCACCTAGTTCCCACCGGTTCCCCGGGCGGCGTACATTGTCGCCATGCCCGAACTCCCCGAAGTCGAAACCATGGTCCGAGACGTCCGTCCCATCCTGCTGGGCCGCACCATCAGACAGGCCAGTCTCTCCCACATCGACGTGCTCCGCGGCGTGACCCGGCCGCGCCTGCTTGCGGCACTGACGGGTGCCACGATCCACGACGTCTTCCGTCGGGCCAAGCACGCCGTGCTGGACCTCGGCAGTCACCGGTTCGTGCTCCAGCCGGGGATGAGCGGCAACCTCCTCTATTACAGGCGCCACCTCACCGAGGCGGAATTGAAGTACGCCGTGCTGCGCACCGTGCTGGACGACGGGACCCATTTCATTTTTCGGGATGTCCGGCGCCTCGGCACGCTGCTGCTGCTGGATGCGAAGGGCTGGGACCGCTATCACCAGGCACTGGGCCCGGAGCCGCTCGATCCATCGCT
>JBDTMI010000072.1:0-13140 GCA_039934355.1 Gemmatimonadales bacterium | reverse complement strand
GCGACTCGCGAATCGGGCTCGGGGTCTGCATCTTACGCACCCGTGACATCCCCCCCAGACCGCCTCACCGCCGCGCTCGCCGACCCCTACCGCCTTGAGCGGGAGCTGGGGCAGGGGGGCGTGGCGTGCCGGCCTGTCGCTCAAGCGACGGCGACCGAGCGCCCATCGGGAGCGTGCCAACGCGACCCGGGCGCGAGGGAGTCCTTCAGGGCTCGGCGGATGACGCTGAAGCGACGGAGGAGCGACGCATGGGGTCACTTTAGTGACATCCGCCGAGCTGCGGCTTTCGCCGCGAGCTCATCGGCGGGAACCCCATGACCGACGCCCTGACCCGTCTCACCGCCGCGCTCGCCGACCGCTACCGCCTCGAGCGGGAGCTGGGGCAGGGGGGGATGGCGACGGTGTACCTCGCCCAGGACCTGCGGCACGATCGCAAAGTGGCCATCAAGGTCCTCCGGCCCGAGCTGGCGGCGGTCATCGGCGCCGAGCGGTTTCTCTCCGAGATCAAGACGACGGCCAACCTGCAGCACCCGCACATTCTGCCGCTGTTCGATTCGGGCGCGGCGGACAGCTTCCTGTTCTATGTTATGCCGTTCATCGATGGCGAATCGCTGCGAGATCGCCTGACGCGGGAGAAGCAGCTCCCGATCAACGACGCGGTGCGGATCGGCACCGAGATCGCCAGTGCGCTCGACTACGCCCATCGCCACAACGTGATCCATCGCGACATCAAGCCGGAGAATATCCTGCTGCACGATGGCCGCGCCCTCGTCGCCGATTTCGGCATCGCGCTGGCCGCGAGCAAGGCGGGCGGGACCAGGATGACGGAGACCGGGATGTCGCTCGGCACCCCGACCTACATGTCGCCCGAACAGGCGATGGGGGAGCGGGAGATCACCGCGCGGAGCGACGTGTACGCGCTGGGCTGCGTGACGTACGAGATGCTGGTGGGCGACCCGCCATTCCTCGGTGGCAGCGCACAGGCGATCGTCGCCAAAGTCATGACCGAGAAGCCGGCGCCGCCCAGTCGGATGCGGGACACCGTTCCGCCGGCAGTGGAGGATGCGGTGCTCACCGCGCTGGAGAAACTCCCCGCCGATCGCTTTGCCACCGCGGCGGAGTTTGCGGCGGCGCTCGCCGGCGGAACGACCGCCCGCGGTGCCACCCGCGGCACACGGACGACCGTCGCGAGCGCGGGCCCGTGGCGGCGGATCAGCCTGGCGCTGGGCGTCGCCGCCCTTGGCTGCCTCCTGCTCGCCGCCTGGGCGCTGAGCCGAGGCGGGGGCGCGGGGGGACCGGTGGTGTACGACGCCGCGCTCCCTGACAGCGCCGCGATCACGTTCGCCGCGACGACGTCCGGAACGACATACGGACAATCGCCCCGCAATATCAGCATCTCCCGGGGCGGCGACTTTGCCGTGTATGCCGCGCGCCAGCGGGATTCCACCAGCCTCTGGTACCGCAGTCTCCGGGACGGCACGGTGCGACCGATCCTGGGGACCACCGGGGGAACGGCGCCGCGCATCTCTCCCGACGGCGCCCGGGTCGCGTTCCTCATCGGAGAACAGGTCATGGTCGTGCCGGTCACGGGCGGAGAGGCCCGGCGGCTGATGCAGGCACAAGCCACCATGTCGATTCAATGGATCTCGGCGACCGAACTGCTGACCGTCGACCTCGACGGGAACCGGCTCACCTGGCTCGATCCAGAGGGCGGGAACATCCGGACAAAGCCCATCACGCGCTGCGCACTGGGCCAGTGGATTCCCGAGATCAGGCAACTGATCTGCTCCTACAACCGGACGGCCCAGCTGATCGATCCGGAAACGGGGACGCAGTCGACCATCCGCCTGGCGCGGCCGGACGGCACACCGGGCGGATTGCTCGCGGGCACCGCCTTCACCGTGGTGGACAAGCACTATCTGGTCTACCTGTCGGTCGACGGCAATCTGCTCGCCGCACGGTACGATCCTGCCACGCAACTGGTCCAGCGATCGGTGTCGCTGGCGACGGGGATCCGGCGGGAAGCCATCGGCGAGGCGCAATTCGATATCGCGAGCAGCGGCACGCTCATCTATGCGCCAGGCGTGGACGCAACCGTCGGCCGGATCGTGCGGCTCCGCCCCGGGAGCGCCGCGCAACCGCTGCCGATGGAGATGGCGGATTTCCAGCGCTATGACCTGAGCCGGGACCGGCGCTGGCTGGCGGCAGTGGTACAGGCGGCGGATGGGGCGGAGCTGAGAATCTACGATCTGCGCGACGGCCAGCGATTCACCTGGCTCAAGGGGGAGGCGATCCGCCACCCTCTGTGGAGCCCCGATGGGGAACGGCTGCTGGTATCGGTGCGTGATTCCAGTCGCTGGACGGTGCTTCGTGGCGCGCCCAGCTCGGGAGCCCGGCCGGACACGGTGGCGGCCTTCGAGTTTACTCCGTTCGCCCCCGACCCGGTGGACTTTCACGACGACCACTCCGCGGTGGCCCAGGATTGGGGTGGGTCGGTCGTGATGCGATTCGACCCCGGCATCGCGCACCCCAGCTTCGATACCATCCTCACCGGTGCGCGGTTTCCCTCGGTGTCACCGAACGGCAGGCTGATCGCGTATCAAACGCAGGATGGCGGGAGAATCGTGGTCACTGCCTTTCCAGTGCCGGGACGGCGGTGGCAGCTGGCGTCGGACGGAGTGGAAGCGCTGTGGCTGTCCCCAGCGGAAGTGCTCTACCGCACCGGAGTCTCGTGGTATCTCGCCCGCCTCAATCCAGAGAGCGGCGAGCCGCTGGGCGCTCCCGTTTTCTGGGCCCGTGATCCGCGCTTCTCCGATACCTCGGGCTGGTCCAATCGGCCGTCGCAGGACGGCGGGATCATCTACGTGCAGGGGCCGGCAGAGGTCAGCAGTTCCTACCTCCGCGTGGTTCCCAACTGGGTGGCGCAGATGAAGACGGCGGTGGACGGGGCCAACCGCTGATTGAGGAGTGAGGAGTGAACTGGCGCCGTCCCTCCGGACGGTCTAGGTTATCTGCTGCTCCGCCCCACCCGTTTTCGCTCATCCGCACCGGGATACACGTGGACCTCCGGTCCCAACTGCAAGCCAGTCTTGGAGCCGCATTCGTCATCGAGCGTGAGCTCGGGGGCGGCGGCATGTCGCGGGTCTTCGTGGCCAATGAGGTGCGGCTGGCCCGCAAGGTGGTCATCAAGGTCCTGAATCCCGAGCTGGTGCAGGGACTCAACGCCCAGCGCTTCGAACGGGAGATTCTGCTCGCGGCCTCGCTGCAGCAGGCCAACATCGTCCCGGTGCTTGCGGCCGGCGATGTCGACGGCCTGCCGTACTTCACCATGCCGTTCGTGGAGGGCGAGTCGCTCCGCAACCGGCTGGACGGTCATGGCCTCCCCATCAGTGATGTGCTGGCCATCCTGCGCGACGTCGCCAAGGCGCTGGCCTACGCCCATGCCCGGGGCATCGTCCATCGCGACATCAAGCCCGACAACGTGCTGCTTTCCGGCGGCACCGCCGTGGTTACCGACTTCGGCATCGCCAAGGCGTTGAGCGCCAGTCGCACGTCGGGCGCCGGCGCGACGCTGACCCAGATGGGCACCGCGATCGGCACGCCGGCCTACATGGCGCCGGAGCAGGTCGCCGGCGACCCCAGCATCGACCATCGCGTCGACCTCTACGCCCTCGGCTGCATGGCGCAGGAACTCCTCACCGGCAAGTCGCCCTTCGCCGACCGGACGCCGCAGAAGATGCTCGCGGCCCATCTCAGCGAAGCGGCGATGCCGGTGCGGACTCTGCGGGCAGACTGCCCGGTGCCACTGGCCGCCCTGGTGGAGCACCTGCTGCAGAAGGATCCCGCCGACCGGGTGCAGACCGCCGGCGACGTGCTCCATGCGCTCGATGCCGTGGGGACCAGCTCCTCGCCGACCTCGGCGCTGAGCACTCCCGGGATGCTGCCGAAGGTGCTGGGACTTTACGCCCTCGCCACCGGCGCAGTGGCGCTGCTGGCCAAGGCGGCGGTGGTCGGCATCGGGCTGCCCGACTGGGTCTTTCCCGGTGCCGTGCTGGTGATGCTGCTCGGCCTCCCCGCGCTGCTCGCCACCGCCTACGTCAAGCGGGTGGCCCGCCATGCGGTGACGGCGACGCCGACGCTGACCCCCGGCGGCTCGATGATGGCGTCGCTGCCGTCGGGGACGATCGCGACGATCGCACTCAAGGCCAATCCTCACGTCTCGTGGCGCCGCACCGCACGGGGCGGGATGTACGCCATGGGCGGGTTCGTGTTGCTCGTGGTGACCTTCATGACGTTGCGTGCGCTGGGCATCGGGCCGTGGGGCTCGCTGATGGCGGCGGGATCGCTGGGTGCGGACTCCCGCATTGTCCTGGCCGACTTCACCGCCGCGCCGGAGGACTCATCCCTGGCCCCGATCGTAAGCGCGGCGGTCCGCGCGGCACTGTCGCAGTCGACCTCGATCCGGGTGCTGGAGGCGGGAGAGGTCTCCGACCTGCTGCAGCAGATGCAGCGGGAGAGAAACACTCCGCTCGACGGGTCCACCGCGCGGGAGGTCGCCACCCGGGGCGGGGCTGCGGCGGTGCTGAGCGGACGTCTTGCACGGGTGGGGACGGGCTACGCAGTGAGTCTGGAGCTGACCAGCACCGCGGACCGGGTTTCCCTCGCCTCGTACCAGGGCACCGCCGATGGGGTGAAGGACCTCCTCGGCGTGGTGGATCAGCTGGCGCGCAAGCTTCGCGGCAAGGTCGGCGAGTCGCTCAAGCGGGTGCAGCGCAGTGTCCCGCTGCAGCAGGCCACGACGAGTTCGCTGGAGGCGCTCCGCAAGTACAGCGAAGCGACCGAAGCCAATGATGTCACCCAGGACTACGACCGGGCGGTCCGCCTGCTGCGGGAGGCGGTGGCCATCGATACCACCTTTGCGCTGGGTTGGCGCAAGCTCGCCGCCGCCCTGATCAATGCCAGGGCGTCGCTGGTGGCGCGAGACTCGGCGCTGGAGCGCGCCATGCGGTATGCCGACCGGTTGCCGGAGATCGAGCGGAATGTGGTGCGGGGCGCCTACTACGAGTCCCATCGGACCTACGGCGACCGGGGCAAGGCCCTCGCCGCCTATCAGGCGGCGTACGCCCTCGACAGCCTCAACAAGATCGCGACCAACCAGCTGCTGCTGAATTTCACGAACCGGCGGCAGAACGACAGCGCCATGCGCTACGCCCGTCGTGAGCTCGCCGTCGAGCCCAACGTGATGAACGCGACCCGGATCGCAGGCGTCGAGATCACTCTCGGCCGGCTGGATGAAGCCGCGGGCATCCTCGACTCCATACTCCAGGCCGCGCCCGAGGCGGGCAGCTCCCTGGCCATACTCGTGGGTCGGGCCACTCTCCTCGTCGCGCGGGGCCGGCGCGACTCCGCCCTGCTGATGGCGGAGCAGTTGCGGCGCGCACCCTCCATTCCGATGCAGCTCACCGGACTCACGATCCAGCGCAACCTGAGCAACACCGCAGGCCGGCTGCGCCAGGCGAGCACGGCGGACGACCAGCGCAACGCGCTGCTCGCCGAGCGCGGGGTGCCACGGCTGGACGGGCAGAACGAAGCGGCGGCCAACATCCTCTTCCGCGGACAACAGGCGCTGGGGGCGCAGCAGGTCGAAGCGATCATGGCGGGAGGGCAGTGGACCGCAGCCAATCCGAAGGACCGCCCCTACTTCTGGGCCGCCACCATGCTTGCCCGTGCGGGGAAGCCGGAGCGGGCTCGGCAGGTGCTGGCGCGTTTTCGCACCGAGGATCCCACCGGGGCCACGGCGGGACCGAACCAGCAGCCACTCGCGGTGGTGAATGGCGAGATCGCGCTGGCGGAAGGCAAGGCATCCGAGGCGCTGGTGCAATTCCGCGCGGGAGACCTGCGGGAGGATGGCGCGCCAACTCTGTGCGAAGCCTGCACCGAGTTCAATCTGGGCCGGAGCTTCGACCTGGCGCGCCAGCCCGATTCGGCGATCAGTCACTTCGAGCGCTATCTCGCCATCCCCGCACCGATTCGACAGGACTTCGTCGCACTGGCCGCGGTAGAGAAACGGCTGGGGGAGCTTTACGACAGCCGGCACGAACGGCAGAAGGCCATCGATCACTACGCCGCATTCGTGGAGCAGTGGAAAAACGCCGACGCCGATCTCCAGCCCGGAGTCGCCAGCGTCAAGCAGCGGCTCAACGAACTCCGCGGTCAGGAGGGCAGATGAAGCTGCTCGAATTTCCGGTCCTTGCCGCGGCGTTGCTGCTCTGGTCAACGGGTCCCGCCGGATTGCGATCACCTGCTTCCGAATCCCCCGCCGTTCACCCCAACGACAATCGCACGCCCGCCGGCCGCTTCCACGGTGACACGCTCGACATCAACCTGGAAGTCCGGGTGGCCACCTGGCGGCCGGAGGCAGACCCCGGTCCCGCGATCGACGTTGTGGCATTCGGCGAGGCGGGGCAGGAGCCGCGGATTCCCGGACCGCTCATCCGGGTGCCGACGGGCACGGTGATCGTCGCCTCGGTGATGAACCGGCTCACCGATTCCACCATCGCGGTGCACGGGCTGCTCACCCGCCCCATCGAGCGCGACGACAGCCTGGTGCTCAAGCCCGGGGAATCCACCACCGTCACTTTCGTCGCCGGGGCGCCCGGCACCTTCCTTTATATGGCCGTGCTCGGCACCCACAACTACATCAAGGATGTGGACGACGAGCGGGAGACGGTCTCCGGCGCATTCATTGTGGACCCGGTTGGAGGATCGCCCCCGGACCGGATCCTCATGATGAACATCTGGGGATCCACCATTGACTCGCTCACCTACCGGAATGCCCTTGCGATCAACGGCCGCTCCTGGCCCTACACCGAGCGGTTTGAGGCCACGGTCGGCGACAGCATCCGCTGGCGGGTGATCAACGGCACCTTTCGTAACCACCCGATGCACCTGCATGGGTTCTATTTCCGGGTCGATGCGATAGGAAATGTCCGCAGCGACGCGGCGCTTCCGCCTGACAATCGCCCGATGGCCGTCACCCAGACTCTGAGGCCATTCGAGACGATGGCCATGACCTGGTCCCCCGATCGTGCGGGCGACTGGCTCTTTCACTGCCACATCGGGTTCCACGTCATTCCCGAAGCGCGACTCGATCCGCCGGCGCCCGATAGCCACGACCGGATGGCGCATGATCCGATGGTGCACATGGCCGGGCTGGTCATCGGTATCGTGGTGCATCCGGTGCCGGGTGCCACGGAACCAGTCCGGGGGAAGGCGCGACGGCTGCACCTCTTCGCGCAGGAGGGGAAACAGCGGAGCCGCGCTGAGCGGGCGCTCAGTTACGTGCTGCAGCGCGGCGCCCGTGCGCCCGCGCGTGACTCCATCGAGACCATGAGCTCGCTGCTGGTGCTCCAGCGGGATGAGCCCACCGATGTGGTGATCGTCAACCGCCTGCCGGAGCCGGTTGCGATCCACTGGCATGGCATTGAGCTGGAAAGTTATTCCGATGGTGTGGCGGGGTGGAGCGGCAGCGGGAACAGACTGGCGCCGTCGATCCAACCGGGCGACAGCTTCGTCGCGCACCTGACGCTCCCCCGGGCGGGCACGTTCATTTACCACACCCACATGAACGACGTCGAGCAGCTCACCTCCGGCCTCTACGGCGGAATCGTGGTGCTGGAGCCGGGAACACGATGGGATCCCCGGCGCGATCACATCTTCGTGGCGGGCTGGGACAGCGATGGGGAGCCGATTCACCTGCTGGTGAACGGCGACAGCCTGCCGCCGCCGCTCGAACTGGCGGCCGGCGTGGCCCATCGGCTTCGCTTCGTGAACATCGGAGTCGCGGCGCGGTTCCGCTTCCAGATCCTGCGCGACAGCACTCCGGTCGAGTGGCGCCTGCTGGCCCGCGACGGCGCCGAGCTTCCGCCGGCGCAGGCGCTCATGGTGAAATCAGGTGAGCTGGTGGATGTCGGCGAAACCCGCGACGTCGAATTTCTCGCGGAGCCGGGGGAGTATCGCCTCACGCTCACCAACCCGAAGACGTCGCCCTGGACCCAGCGGATCAGGGTTCGGTGACCAATCCTGACCGCTCCCGGCTATCCCCGACGCGGTTCCTGGCTTGCCCGGGGGTTCGCGACCCGACTGCTCGCCCTGGCAGGGTGGCGGGTGGAAGGCGAGCTGCCAGCGCTCTCCCGCTTCATCATCATCGTCGCGCCTCACACAACGAACTGGGACTTTCCCCTCGGCGTTTTGACGATGTTCGCCGTGGACCTGAGGGCCAGCTGGCTGGGAAAGCACACCATCTTCTTCTTCCCCGTCGCCCCAATACTCCGATGGATCGGCGGCGAGCCGATCGACCGTTCGGCGACGCACGGCACGGTGGAAGCCGCGATCGACAACTTCCGTACCCGGTCAGCGTGGGTCCTGGCCCTCTCCCCCGAAGGCACCCGGAAGCGGATCGAGAAGTGGAAGACGGGATTTCTCCGGATCGCGGTGGGAGCAAGTGTGCCGATCGTACCGGTGTGGATCGACTATCCGGCGCACGTGATCGGGATCGGCGCTCCCGTCACTCCCGGTCAAGACACCGCCGCCGATCTTGCCAGGCTCCAGGGCGTCTTCCGCAAGGAGATGGCGAAATATCCGGAGCGGTACGCTGACGGCAGCAAGGAGTGAGGAAGTAAAGCGAGTGAGGAGGAAAAGCAGGGGCAGCGGATTGTCCTGCTCACTCCTCACTCCTCACTCCTCACTCCACCTTGTGATCCTTCCGCCATTCGCTGACCGTCAGGCCGTCGCCCGGAGCAGTGGTGAAGCTCTCCGGCCGCCTCGCGAGCGGCCTCGCGAAGCAGAAGCGGACCGTCTCTTCCGTGAATGCGAAGATGCCACGCTGGAGATGCCCCTTCCCCGGACCGGCGGTGATGAGGCAGTCGATCGTGAACGGCGTGGACGAGGTATCGAGGACGAACGTGGATCGGTCCAGCAGTTGTCCGTCGATCCGGACGATCGTCTCCTCCCCGTCGATGACGCGCTCCGATCGTTTCACCAACGTTTCAGGGAGCGGACGTCCGTCGCGCGACCCTGAGACCATCGTCCACTGCCCCTGCAGGCGCAACAGGTCGTTTCCAATGCCTCGATGACTGCCCACCTGTGGCCTCGCGAGTGTTGGATGACGTTCGTAGTTGTTGATCGCGGGAGTGTTGACTGCTCAGGGGACTAACGAGGCGAGAAGGTCAACACACCATTGCGATCACATGCTGCGAGCGGTCAGCGAAGCATTCAGAGTGAAACTTCCGGTGGGATGTCCGAGTTTCGAGCAGGTCGCGGTGGAGCGGTGGCGGCGATCAACTGATTTCAGAAACCCAGGGCAGAGCGGGGTCAACGGCTCGTCCCTCTGGCGCTCGCTCTCGAATCGCGGAGATTGGGTGAGCACCGTTCCAACCTGCCACCGATCGCTACTACGCTTCCTGGAGCCGACATGCAGCGGCGTGCCTTCCTCGTCTCCTCGGCCAGCGTGACGGCCTTGTGGCCCGCCGCCTCGCGGCTCTTTGCCGAGGGCCGGAGCATTGGCCCGGATCGAATCGTCGCCCGCCCCTTTGCGCGCTCGGCGGTGCGGCTCCGGCCCGGCCCCGTACTCGACGCGGCGGAGGTGAACGCGATATTCTTCCGGGCCCAGGATCCTGATCGCCTGCTCCACGCCTTCCGCCTGACCGCTGGCCTGCCAACCACTGCCGAACCGCTCGGTGGCTGGGAAGCGCCGGAGAACGAACTGCGGGGACACTACACCGGTCACTATCTCTCGACCGCCGCGCTGCGCTACGCGGTGCACGATGACATCGATGCGCGCGCCCGGGCCGATCGCATGGTCGCCGCACTCGCCGAGTGCCAGAGCGCGCTAGGCGGAAGCTATCTCAGCGCGTTTCCCGAAGAGTTCTTCGACCGGCTGCGCAATGGGCAGCCGGTCTGGGCCCCATGGTACACGGTGCACAAGATCATGGCCGGTCTGCTCGACGTGCATGTCTACTGCGGCAGCGCGCAGGCGCTCACGGTGCTGCGTGGCATGGCGCGCTGGGCGGCGCGCTGGGCCCAGCCGCTGGGCGACTTCCAGATGGCGCGGGTGCTGGAGCGGGAATACGGCGGGATGAACGAGCTGCTCTACAATCTTTCTGTTGTCACCGGTGACGAGTCCCTGCGGGAGCTGGCCCACCGGTTCGATCACGAGCGGATGTTCGATCCGCTCGCCGCGGGTCGTGACGAACTGAAAGGCTTGCACGCCAACACCCTGATCCCCAAGATCGTCGGCGCCGCTCGGCGCTACGAGCTCACCGGCGAGGAGCGCTACCGTCGCACGGCGGAGTTCTTCTGGCGACAGGTGACGGGTGCCCGCGCCTACTGCACCGGCGGCACCAGCAATGGCGAAAGCTGGAACACAGAGCCCGGGCAACTCGGCGGCGAGTTGAGCGGCTACACCCAGGAAGACTGCTGCACCTACAACATGCTGAAGCTCACCCGGCATCTGTTCGGCTGGACCGCCGATGCGGCGTGCGCCGAGTACTATGAACGGGCCTTCTGGAATGGGATCATCGGCTCGCAGCATCCCACCGACGGGAGCAAGCTCTACTACGTCCCGCTCGCAAGCGGCTACTGGAAGATGTTTGGCACGGCCGGCCACGATTACTGGTGCTGCACCGGCACGATGGGAGAATCGTTCGCGTCGCTGACCGACGGGATCTACTTCCACGACGACGATGGTGTCTGGGTCAATCAATTCATCGCCTCGGAAGTCCGCTGGCCGGAGCATGGTCTGCGACTGGAACAGGAGACCGACTTTCCCGCGTCGGGGGCGGTGCGCCTCACGGTGCGGGTGCCGCGGCCGGTGCGACTCTCGCTCCGAGTGCGGATTCCCGGGTGGGCCGGATGGGGAACCGTCGCCCGACTGAACAGCCGGGCGCTGGAGAGCTCCGCGGCGCCGGGGAGCTATCTCGTCGTGGACCGCACCTGGAAGGACGGCGACACGCTGAGTCTGCAGCTTCCGCTTGCACTCCATAGCGAATCGCTCCCCGGGGACCCGACGCAGCATGCGCTCCTCTACGGTCCCCTGGTGCTGGCCGGACGGCTGGGCCGCGAAGGGCTCACACCGGAGACCCTGCGTGCCGAACCGACCAAGCCGCGCACGGTGCCGGAGTACAAGCTCGATGCGGTGGCCGCGCCACCGCTCCGCTTTGCCGCCGACGATCCCGCCGCCACGGTGCGGCCGGTGGCGGGGAAGCCGCTCACATTCGAGGTCGACGGCCAGGAACTGGTCCCATTCTATCGGCTGTTCGACGAGCGCCATGCGGTCTACTGGTCGCTGAAGGGCTAGCGCCGCATGAGCGAGGAATACTCCCGACGCGAATGGCTGACGCTGATGAGCATTGCCGGTGGTGGCGCGCTGCTGGGGCCGGGGTATCCTGGGCTCATCGGCGGGATGCACCCGTCGCCCGGTTCCGTACTCCCTGTCCTCCCACTCGGGTCGACCAGCGAAGTGCATGTCCCGCCGCGGGGCGCCTCCTTCCAGCAGTTCAGCTTCGATTTCCCCGAGCCATCGGTTGAGCTGGGTGGTTACCGCTTCGGTTTCCGGATCTTCAGCCGGGAGAATGTCTACGGCCTCGACCAGGCGGCGATCCGGGCCGAGCCCACCGAGGACGGTCTGCTGCTCCGCTGCGATCGACTGGTGTGGGCCGGCGGACAGGAGGTCGCACCAGGGCGACTCACCGCCCGCTTCCGGCTGAAGGACGACGCGGTCGAGTGGGAGGTGGCCGCCGAGCTGGGGCAGCCGATCAAGTCGATCACGACGATTGTTCGTGGGCTGCCGCGGGGGAAGATTGCCGTGAATGGCGGCGCGCCGTTCGATCCGGGTGAGGACGAACTGCTCTACGGCTACCCCTTCGGCGCCGGGGACCTCTTTGGCGGCAACACCGCGCAGGGGATCTCGACGCCGTTCATCAGCTTCCTCCCCGCGACCGGACCGGTGCTCTCGCTCACTTCACTGGATGACCGGGTGCGCGCCAAGCGTTTCTATCTCCAGCCGGGGGAGCAGGGGTATCGGGTGGAGGCGATCTTCGAGGCGGAGGGGTGGCGGGATGCGACGCTGGTGACGGCGCCGACGTGGAGACTGTCGCGCACCGACACGCTGGAGCAGGCGACGGAGCGGCACTACGATCACCTGGCGCAGGCCCATCACATCCCCGCCTGGGAGACCCGGCCCGACGTTCCGGCATGGTTGCGTTCGACTCGGCTGGTGCTCACGCTGCACGGGATGCACTACACCGGATTTGTGTTCAACGATTTTGCCCGGATGCTGGAGATCCTGCGCTGGACCGCCGAGCGGATTCCGGGAAAAGAAGTGCTGGTGTTCCTGCCGGCGTGGGACGGGCGCTACTACTGGGACTATCCCGGGTACGAGGTGGCCAGTCGACTGGGCGGCGAGGCGGGCCTCAAGCAACTGGTGCGGGAAGGGCATGACCTGGGCTTTCGGTTCATGCCGATGTTCGGCGCCAACGCGGCCAATCGGCGTCACCCGGCGTATCGGCAGATTGCGGCGGGAGTGACCCAGCGGCTCGATGGCGGAGCGATCGCGCTCGACTGGGTGGATTGGGACAACGACCGCCACCAGGAGGGGTGGCTCGCCTACATGAACCTGGGTGTGCCGGCGTGGCGGGCGTGGCTCGCGGGGCGGATCACCGATGCGATCGAACGCTTCGGGGTCGATGGGTACTTCCTCGATATCAGCGGCGGCTGGATCAACAACCCCACCGCCGACATGCATGAGGGACTCTGTACCCTGGTGAGCGACATCCGGCAGCAGTTCCCCGACACCCTGGCCTGTGGCGAGTTCCACTACGATGCTCTCCTCGCCTGTCTGCCGCTCTTCCATGTCTACAACCGGCCGGCCGCACGCTTCGCCCGCTTCTTCTCTCACCTGAGCCATCCGGCGCCGGGGCGCGGCAGCACCGGGGTGCATGAGGCGGGGTTCGGGGCGTTCGATCCGGCAACGCTCAGCCTGCGGGAGGGGACGATCGCGACGCTGAATGTGGTGGACGACACCTTCAGTCAGCATCGTGATGTGATGGAGGCGGTGATCAGGGCGGCGAGGAGCCGATAGCC
>JBDTMI010000071.1:0-13882 GCA_039934355.1 Gemmatimonadales bacterium | reverse complement strand
CACCGCGGCAGAGGCATCTGCTGGGCTCGTCATGGTTCAGTCTTCGCCGCATTCCAGTCGACACCCCGATAGGAGGGTGCCAGCATGATCGCGTTCTGCGGCTTCGCTCCCCCCCCCATCTGGAAGTCCCCGGCCCACATCCGTTTTGCCCATGTGCAGCAGCGCCGTGCGCCTGACACGACCCCGCGAACGCCGCGCGGTGCGCCATGACGAAGAAACTGGCGCGCCGAGCCAAACGGCCTGTCGTGATCGAGACCCCGGCGGAGCCCGCGACGATCTCGCTGGTGCTCATTGATGACAACCGGCTGCTGCGCGAGGGGATCACGGCGATGATCCAGCGCCAGCCGGGCTTCACGGTCCTGGCGGCTTCCGCCGATGTCGCGGAAGCGCTCCAGCAGGTGCGGGTCAGCAAACCGGATGTGGTCCTGCTGGACTTCGGGCTGGAGGACCATGACAGCCTGAGCGTGACCGCGACAGTTCGGGACGAGGTTCCCACCGCCCGGGTCATCGTGATGGGGTTGCTGCCGGTGCAGGAGGATGTGGCCACCTATGTTCGCGCCGGTGCGTCCGGGTTCATCATGAAGGATGCTTCCTTCGAGGAATTCTTCGCGACGATTCGCGCCGTGGCTGGTGGCGCGGAAGTGCTGCCCCGGGAGCTGACCAACTCGCTCTTCAGCCAGATCGCCCGCAACTCCGGGAGCAACAAGGCCCGGGTGCTGGAGGCGGTCCGCCTGACCGGCCGGGAACGCCAGATCATCGACCTGCTCGGCGAGGGCTTGAGCAACAAGGAGATCTCGACCCGGCTCAACATCGCGATTCACACGGTGAAGAGTCACGTGCACAATGTGCTGGAGAAGCTGGCGCTGCACAGCCGCCTCGAGGTCGCGGCGTTCACCCACGGCGAGGGAGGTTCACGAGGCACCAACCGATAGCGCTCCGCCCGAGAGCACCGCGTCCTAGCTCTTTCGAGCGGGTACCCGGCTGGTCCGCATGAGCGATTGTTGTTCCCGCCGCTTCATCCCACATTCACATTCGTTGGACTCTCGATCCCGCCACGTTGGGCGGATCGTGGTGAGTCCGGCTCCCGGATCTCCCCGCTGCCGTCGGCAACAGGATGAGT
Organism: Gemmatimonadales bacterium; assembly: GCA_039934355.1. Classification (GTDB taxonomy): domain Bacteria; phylum Gemmatimonadota; class Gemmatimonadetes; order Gemmatimonadales; family GWC2-71-9; genus JADJOM01. Next base: position 12,762 of record JBDTMI010000071.1, on the reverse strand, counting down.
CCCGCGAATCGGTCACGGGACATGAGTCGTTCACACGCCGACTCGTGCAGGTGAGGTGTCGTGCCGCCGCCAGGTCCGATGCCCCGCGCTCCACTCGCCCGGAACAGTTCGCCGCACACGCGGAGGCTTTCGCTCGTGCTCCTGACCCTGCTCGCCGCCTGTGAGATACTGGGTCCGGCGGAGCCGTTGCCGGATCGTGCGGTGGCCGGATGTCACGGATGAGCCGGGCCATCTCAATGGTGCTCATTGATGACAACCTCGCTGAGCACGAGATGGTGGTGGCCCGCATCCGGGCCCAGCCAGGCTTCCAGGTGCTCGCCACCCTGGCGGAGGTTGAGGTCGCGCTCGAGGTGGTGCAGGCGTTGAGACCGGATGTCGTGCTCCTGAACCTGCGGCCGGAGGGCGACGACAGCCTGACGCTGGCCGGCGCGCTGCACGGGGAATCCCCGGAATCGCGGGTGATCATGATGGGACTGCATCCGCGCCAGAAGGATCTGACGAGTCTGGTTCGAGCTGGTGTCTCGGGGTTCATCATGTCCGGCGCATCGTACGACGAATTTGTCCGCACCGTCCGCTCCGTGGCGTCGGGGATCCAGGTGCTACCGCTCGAACTGACTCGCGCTCTTTTTGGCCAACTCAGTCGGCACAGCCTCCCCGGGCGCCCCAAGCGGACGCTGCACATCAAGCGGCTGACCCTCCGGGAGCGACAGGTTGCGGATCTGATCATCGAGGGATGCAGCAACAAGCAGATCGGCGCCCGGATGCGGATCTCGGTGCACACCGTCAAGTGCCATGTCCACGCGCTCCTGTCGAAGCTGGCGCTCAACAGCCGGCTGGAAGTCGCGGCGTTGTCGCATCAGGGAGTGACCGGAGTGGAACCCCGTCGTCGTCGGGCGCTGGCCGCGACCTAGTTCCTTCTAGTCCTTTCGATCATCCCCCACATTTCAATCGTCCGATTGATTGTATCGTTGGACACGTTCACCGATCTTGTTCATCCCCGCAGGACCTATCCGCTCTACCCAAGGGGGGCAGGCTTAACAGTTTGCCCTCCTCATGCCCTCTGGGGGACGGAGCTGTTGACGGCTCCGGGCAGGGGGCGAACGAGGGCAGCGCCGAGACACTGCCGATCGCAGCGAAGCTGAGCGAAGCGAACCGAGGGATTTATTCGGCTGGGTCGGAGGCGCCGGTCTGCATGGACGGCACCTTCGGCAGTCGGATGCATCCCTCGCCGCGTTCCCCCCCCTGACAAATGTACGTCGTTCCTTGGAGCTAGCTCACAATCCACCCGATTGATCGATTGGTTCGTCCTGGTGTTTCCAGTAGCGTTGCTCTCCGATGGATCATGGGAACGAGAGAACTCCGGCCAAGAGCAATTGATGCCGACATCGGTGAAATACAACCCGCAGCGTCAGACCGGCTATCGGCTGGAGCAACTGGCAGCGGCGTTCGATCGAGTGAGGAATCCCCGCGACTGGAAAGCACCCATCCAGGCCGTCATCCCGGCGACTGAGCGACCCGTGGTGGAGCAGGCCGTGCGCTGGTTCACCGACACGGCCCCGGAATTCGCCGCGGCTCCCGGAGCGATCGATCAACTTATGGTCAAGGCACCGGGCTACCGCCTGGGGCCGGGGGGAAGATCATGAAGCGCACCATTGAGCGCCCGCAGGCCGCATCGATTCAGCTGTGGAAGGCGCCGGACCAGTGGTCTGCCCGGCTGCAGGGATCGATCCGACCTCCACCGTCTCCACCACGCGTCGTCGCTGCTCCCGCAGCTCCGATTCGTCTGGACCCGCTCCCCCCGCGTGCCGCACCGCGCGACATCCTCTTTTACCGCGATCGCTTCTTCGGCGGCGGCGACGACGACGACCCGTGGGGTTTCCGGGGACCGATCTTAGGCCGGTAGCAGCGGGTTTCCCGATGTCATGGGGGTCGTCAATGCACATTCCTCCGTCGAATCTCCTGCTGGCCGCACTGCTCCTGGTTCCGTCGCGATCGATGGAGGGTCAGGTCGTCAGCCCGGCCAGTGCTCCCCTCGCGACGGAACGGCCCGGGGCGAATGCCCCGGGGGTGAGCCGGTCGACTGAGGCGGCCGACCCGCGTCACGATCTCGGGCTGATGCTGGTCGCCCGAACCACGCTGGTGGGACTCGCCGCGCTGGGGCTGCTGGCCTACGCCCGGCGAAAGCAGGATGCCGTCGGCACGCCGGCGAACGATCATGGGCTCAGGCTCGCGCCGGTCCATGGCCGGGAGTCGATTGCCGCTCGAATGGAGCCACAGCCTTCGAGATCCGCCTTGCATGCAACCGAAGATGTGGCTGGTTCGATTCGGGGCGACACCGTCGAGCGCAGGGTCAGGCCGGCGGGACGGCGGATGACGGCGACGCTGGACGCCGACCTGACCGACGCCACCGGGCAGGTCGTGATACCGGTGGGCACCATCGTGGAATTGACCGTGACGGAGACGATTGAGCCGACCAAGACTCCGACGGGGTACGGCATGCTCACCCTTGATGTGACCAGCGTCCGGGTGCTCGGTCACCCGGACTCCAGCCGGATCCGTCGGGGCACGCGACCCCGCCTCGGGCAGCAGGGCAGGATGAGCCCGGGCGAAACGACGTAAGTCTCCGCCGTCTGGCCGGAGCGGTCCGGGCGCGGCGGTCCTGACAGGCGGGTCACCATGGCAGCGTGGTCAACCGGGACACGAAGGGGTGTGGGGATGAGTGATCGCAATCCGGTGTCGGAGCAGGAGCGGGCGGTGGTCACGGTCCGGGAGCACGAACTCCAGCTTCGTCGGGCGCGGGAAAATGTGCGGCGTGCGGGTGAAATGCTCCGTCGCGCCATCCGCACCGCGGAAGAAGCCGAGGGGGAACTCGGGATCGCCGCCCGGCGGCTGGACCGGATGGAGTCGCCCGGGAAATCCGCCACTCGGAGCCTGACTCGAGACTCGGTCGCGGCGTCGTGAGGCCGGCGGCCAGGCACCTGGAGAATGCGGGGCATGCAGACCATCAAATACAAGGGGTTCGCCATCCAGGCGCAGCCGTACCAGCTCCACGACACGAAGCGTTGGACCGTCGACCTCGAGATCTGGCGCGGAGGCCAGAAGCAGCATTTCAGTCTGCGGGAGCATTACCAGACTGAAGCGGAGGCCGACGCTCGCTGTTCCGGTGTGGGGCGGCGGATCATCGACGGAACGGTGCGGGGCTATTCGGTGCGCCACCTTCCGCGCCGCAAGGCGGGGACGTTCCGCGGCTGGCTCGTCGCCGGAATCATCCTGCTCAGCCTCGCCGCGCTCTCGGGTGCGGTCGGGTGGATGTGGTCGCACGACATGACCGAGTGGCGGGAGTGGATCTGAGCGTGGGACGATAGCCGTTTTCATTCTGACCTGGAGGCGCTCACATGGATGACTTGTACGATCGGCTCAGCTTTCTCGCCGATGAGGCCGGGAGTGTACCGGAGGCGGACGCGACGGACCGGCTGGACGAGCGCAGGTCCGGACTGGTCGACTTCCACCAGATGAGTCGCATCAGGGCCGAACAGGCCAGGGACATCCCGGCGACCTCGGCGGCGCGCCTGAGGCTGATGGATTGAGCGGTTTTCTGCTGGTTCACCGGCAAGGCGGCGTGCTGACGGCGCCGGTGCGCAGTAAGATTGTGGCAGGCATGCAGGTAGTCCGGTGCAACCGTCTCTCCCCCTGGAGACTCTCATGGCGTCCGGCCAGCTGAATCAACGCGGTGCTCCCATCTCGCTCGTACTGATCGAAGACAATCGGCTGTTGCGGGAGGGGATCGTGGCACTGATCCGGGCCCAACCGGACTTTGCCGTCGTGGCCGCCCCGGCACGCGTCGGACCGGCGCTCAAGCAGATCCGCAAGGTCAGGCCTCAGGTCGTTCTGCTGGATTGCGGGCTGGTGAACGACGACAGCGTGCAGGTAACAGCGACGCTGCATGCCGAGCTTCCCGAGGTCAAGATCGTCGGTATGGGCCTCCTTCCGGTCCCGGAGGATGTCACCGACCTCGTGCGGGCCGGAGCGTCAGGCTTCGTCATGAAGAACTCGCCGATTGCCGACATCCTCACGACCATCCGGTCAGTGGTACAGGGCGTGGACGTGATGCCGGCGCAACTGACGTTGAGTGCCATCGCCCAAAGTGCCCTGGAGGTTGCGCGCAGCGGCAGCGCAGCGCTGCTGGAGGCGACGCGACCAAACCGTCGGGAATTGCAGGTGCTTGCGCTCGCCGGAGACGGTCTGAGCAACCGGGACATCGCCACCCGCCTGCGGGTTCCGGTCTACACGGTCAGAAGTCACCTCCAGAACCTGATGGAAAAGCTCACGCTGCGGATTCGTCTGGAGCCCGAGGGCCCGACCCTCGGCCAGGTGCGTCATCGCGGTGTAGTCCCTTCGAGCTAGCCCACAAACCCTTCCAACGAGCGATCCCCCTCCTGCGGCGTTGCAGATAGTATTGTGGCACACGCTGATCCCGACCCGGCCAGCCTCGATCAGCGGTGCAGGCTGAGGCATCCCTCTGAAGGAGTACGTCATGTTCGTCACCCTCGCGGTCATTCTGGTCCTGGCCTGGCTTCTTGGCTTTGGCGTGTTTCATGTGGCTGGAGGCCTGATTCATCTGCTCCTGCTGGTCGCGCTCATCTCGATCGTGTGGCACTTCTTTTCCGGTGGTCGCCGCAGCTCGATTTGACGCTGGAGGTTGAAAACACCTCGGCCGCGTACGGCCGGTGCAGCACATACATGCAGGACAAGGCGGTCCCGGGACCGCCACGCTGGAGACACAACGATGGCCAGTCAGTCGTCCCAACTGTTTCGGATGAAGCCGAACTGCGTGGTGGGTGGAGTGTCGTGGTGGACCGAAGGCGGAGTGTACAGCGGACACGCCGGGACCGGTGCAGTGGGCACGGTGCATCTGTGGGCTCCCGACGGCGTTAGCTCGCTCGAAGTGCTTCGCGGCTCAGTGGTACAGGTCGATGGGTTCGCGACACGGCAGTAATGCCGGCGGCACACATTGGCATCTCCAACCAGGCAGGAATATCATGCGCAGACTTATCCTGAGTTCACTCGTGGTCGTCGCCTTCACGGTGGCCTGTCACGGCAATGCCCCCAGTCCGGCGCCGGCTCCCGATCCGAGCGAGGCGGAGATCGCGATGCACCGGCATATACAGGATTCGCTCGATGCCGTCGCCCGCACCACCGCCGACTCCGTGGAACGAGTTCGTCAGCTCGCGCTGGCCGCGCAGGCACGCGCCGACTCCATTGAACAGGCCCGGATGGCGCTCGAGGCCGAAGCCCGCGCGACGGCCGCCAAGAGCGCGGCGCTCCGGGATGAGCTGGGCGTGATGGTTCACTTTGACGTCGCCCGTTCCCAGATCGATGGTGACGCTCGCGCCGCGCTCGACCGCAAGGTGGCCATCCTCAATGCCAACCCCGGGGTCCGGCTGCAGATCACCGGTGCCTGCGACGAACGCGGCTCGGACAGTTACAATCTTGCCCTCGGGAAGCGGCGCGCCGCCGCGGCCAAGAAGTATCTCATGGATCAGGGCATCGACGTCGCCCGCCTCGAAGGCGTGTCCACGGGTGAGGCATCCCCGATCGACTCCGGGAGCGGTGAAGCCGCGTGGGCGCAAAATCGCCGCGCGGAGTTCATGATTGTGAGCGGCGATACGCCACTGGCGATGAACTAGCGGTACAGCTGGCGTAGTGAAACGACAGGGCGGCCTTTCAGCCGTCAGCCATCAGCGAACACCTGATAGCTGACGGCTGATGGCTGATGGCTATATGAGCCGGGTCATTCGGAAGAAGGTGAAGAACAGGGCGGCCGCCAGCAGCACGACGGCATCGATCCCGAACACCAGCCAGTGCGGCAGACTGCCGCTGGTGCGGCCCGCGAGCGTCAGCCCCGCAAGGACAACAACGAGGACGGCGTAGAGCGGCACCAGCTGGTCGGTGAGATACCAGGTGATGCCCCGGGTGAGGTACCCGTACCACTTCTGGGCCCAGTAGGCCAGCACACAGAGCCCAGTCGCAAGATTCACCAGTGGCACCAGCGGAGGGCCGCCGGGGCGCCGCAGCGTCACCCCACCGACCACCACATGCAGGGCGAGCGCCAGCCAGGCGAGTGCGGTCACCGTGGTGTTGTTCACCGCTACGCGACCGTGCCGAAGAGGCGACCCACCAGTGCCGTCACCCCCATCGCCATGGCACCCCAGAAGGCGACCCGGACGGCCCCCCGAAAAACCGGTGCGCCGCCGAGCCGAGCCGCGAGAGCGCCGAGCCCGATCAGGAGGAGCAGGGAACTGCCCATCACCGCGACGGTGAGCGCGGCAAAGGGAAGCAGCAGGACCAGCAGCACCGGCAGCGCAGCCCCCGCCGCAAAGGCCGCCGCAGAGGACAGCGCAGCCTGCAGCGGTCTGGCCCGGGTGAGCTCGGAGAGTCCCAGCTCGTCGTGGGCATGGGCCGCGAGCGCATCTTTCGCCATGAGCTGGTCGGCAACCTGGACGGCAAGATCCTGGGTAAGTCCGCGGGCCACGTAGATCCCGGCCAGCTCGGCGCGCTCGAAATCCGGACTCGTGGCCAGCTCCAGCCGCTCCCGCGCCAGGTCGGCCTGTTCGGTGTCGGACTGGGAACTGACCGACACATATTCCCCCGCGGCCATCGACAACGCGCCCGCGACCAGACCGGCGAGCGCCGCCAGCAGGACCGGGTCGCTGCTGGACTGGGCGGCGGCGATGCCGACGACGAGACTGCTGGTCGAGATCAGGCCATCGTTGGCGCCGAGCACGGCGGCACGCAGCCAGCCGATGTGGGCGGTGCGGTGTCGCTCAGCATGGACCATGGCGGGAACCTCACGAACAGGATTGACACTCGGTGGGAAACTGGTGGACCTGCGGCGGTACGGTGGAGTACCGGAGCGGACGACCGGGTCACGGCGCTCGGTACGGTGTCGGCGGCTGGACTATCCCTCCGGCTGGAGAAGGTACTCGATCACATCGGCGGCAGAATAGTGGGTTCTGCCCCTGAGGAGCGCGCCGAGCTGGATCAGGTCATCGCCACTGGTGATCAGCGGCTGTTCCACGGTATCGCCGCGCACTTGCGCATGGCCGACATCGGCCAGCAGCGCATTGCAGAGGCAGCGCCGGCCTTCGGTCTCGGCGAGGGTTCCGCCCTTCTTGATGTAGGTCTCGACCGGCTCGCTGGCGCAGCGGTAGCCGAGCTTCCCCTCCGGCGTGCGGTAGGCAGTGCGGAGGTAGCCCAGGTCGCAGACCCGTTCCCGCTCCACGCCGATGCCCGGGTCTTCGGCCCAGCGGACCACCTTGAACGGAAAGCCGGTGGGGGATGCGTGCGCATCGGTGAACACTTCGACCTCGCCGCGCGCGACGTGACTGAGGACCGAGGCCTTGATCTCGGTGGTAAAGCCGGACTCGTCGCAGAAGGCGAACAGTGTCCCCACCTGGATCCCCGCGGCCCCCGCGTCGAGGGCCGCCTTCAGGAAGCCGGGACGCGCGGCGCCACCGGCCAGCCAGAAGGGGAGGCCGAGTGCTTTCACCTTGTCGAGGTCGACGACATCGCGGGGACCGTAGAGGGGTTCGCCCCGCTCGTTGAACGTCATGTCCCCCCGCGGCGGAGCGTTGTGGCCGCCGGCGGTCGGTCCTTCAATGATGAAACCATCGACCCGCCCGCTCGCCTTTCGCGCCAGCATGATCGCGAGTGAGCTGCTCGAGATGATGGGGAAGAACAGTGGGCGACGCAGCGTCGGTGGGGTCCCGGGAAAGTGGTCGGCCGGGTCAAGCCGCATGCGATCGGTGACATCGGGCGACTGGCCCTCGACTTCGAAACGGAGGCTGGCCGGGCGGTGTTCCGCGAACGCATCGAGCGCCGCGGGAACCTCCTTTGGAATGCCGGCGCCCATCAGGATCACATCCACGCCGGCGAGCATCGCGCCGTAGAGCGACGCCAGGGTGGGCAACTGGATCTTGGTGAGCAGGTTGATACCGACGATGCCGTCGTGCCCCTCCCGGGCGAGGAACACCTCGACGAAATTTGCCAGCATCGTCACTCGCTCGCGCGCCGCCGGTCCGGCCAGCCGGTACATCGGCAGGTCCTTGTATGATGCGCCCTTCCGTCCTTCAGGAAGGAAGAAGCGCCGAAGCGCGTCCTGGGCCACGTCAGGCAGCGGGAACTGTTCCATGGCGCGGCGAAGGTGACCGCCCTCGTCGCCGTCCTGCAGCCGCCGAACAAACACCGCGTCCAGCCCGGTGGCGGAGACCACGCCGAGCTGGCCCCGGCGGGACACCGCACTGGCGAGCCGCCAATTGGAGACGGCGATTCCCATCCCACCCTGAATGATCCGGGGCATGGTCAAGTTGGTACTCATCGCGGCCCTGTCCTCGGGGAATACGGGCCGGCGCCATCGATGGCGGCCCAATGATCGGAGTGGAGGAGTTGTCCTGGGAGCGCTCCCGCACCCTCACCTTCATGTGGGGAGTGAAGGTAGGCGGGAGGTTGGTAAGGTTGTGTGAAGGAGTGATGAACCAGCCAAGGCGAAGGCGACCCCGACCAGCGCCCTGGTGAACGGCCACCTCCGGGCGGGTTGCCCGGAGGAAGCCCCGCCACCCACCGGTCGGGGAGACCGGATGGGCGACGGTAGATCGAGCGGTCGCGAGGGTAGGAGCGAACCGCCCGGGCTTTTTTCCCTGGCTACGGATTCATGCTGACCACCGGATGGGCCGGCGTCGCGCGATCCTCGAACGTGATGGTCTTGAGGGGTGCCTTGGGTCCACCGACGATGACGACGGTGTAGGCGGTCCCCGCCTCCAGCTTCATGCCCCTGATCGAGGTGAGCATCAGCTGCTCATTCTCGCGGCGCACTTCCAGCGTGCCGGCGACGGGATCGATGTCCTTGAAGCCGGCTTCATTGCCGAAATTGATTCCGCTGAACAATTGACCCTTGCGCCCGGTCAGGACGACATCCAGGTCGCCCGCGCCGGAGGCGGCATTGATGACCCGGATGCGCGCCTTGCCTTCGGCTGGCGTCAGTTCATCGTGCAGGACCCGCAGGCCGCTGGTCTTCCCCTTGACGTCCGGCAACACGACCGCGGTGTAGCGCTGGCCGTCGCCCATCATTTCACGATTCACCCCTTCGCCCGCAGCGGAGGGTTGATCGCTCCGGCGCACGCTGAACTTGACGGCGTTGTCGAGCAATTCCTTGTAGGACGTGACCTCGCTGCCGGCGACGTTGTTGAACATCGTGCGTTCATCGGCGAGGAGCGTCATCTTCGGTCCATCGGGGACGGCATTGATCAGGCGGATCATCGAGTGGTCCCGCTGGGCCGCCGCCTCGCCCGACGCAGAAGCCGTCGTTCCCTGATCGGTGGTCGTCGTGACCGCCGAGTCCTTCGGGGTGCAGGCCGCTCCGAACGCGAGCGCGGTGCCCAGGGCCCATCGAGAGTATGAACGCATGTGCAGCATCTCCTGACTAAGAAAGAATCTGAATCCGCGCCGGGCACAGGGGGCGGCCCGTCGCATGACATTCCCACAACAGAAAAGGCGCCGCAGTGCTCTCAACCAGCGAGAGTCTGCGTGCGCCTTCGACTTGCGGGTCGTTCCCGCCCATCAAGGGTGGCTCCTGACCGGGAGCCCGGATGTCCTGCGAGGGTCAAGCTAGGGAGAACGGCCGACGGGCGCAAGAGCGGGACGGCGACATTGCACCGGTGGTCTGGCGTCGAGAGGGGGGCTCTGCACAACTTCCACCCCAGCCACCATCGCCGGGGGACCTGCTGGGTACCACCGCCGCCTCACCGCAGGAGCCGCCGTCGAGCGATCCCCGGCTCGACGAGCACCAACTGACGGCCCGTCACGCCGGGCTCAGCTACGTCACGGACGGTTTCGCCGGCATTCGCCGGCGCCGGGCCGGGAAGGGTTGGACCTTCTTCGCCCCTGACGGCTCGCGCATCACCGATCCGGCGGTGCGCAAGCGCCTCCTCGGCCTGGTCATCCCCCCGGCCTGGACCGATGTCTGGATCTGTCCTGACCCCGCGGGGCACATTCAGGTAACCGCGCGCGATGCACGAGGCCGCAAGCAGTACCGCTACCATCCGCAGTACCGGGAAGCGCGGGATCAGTCGAAGTTCCGCCGGATGCTCGAGTTCAGCGAGTTCCTGCCGCTGATCCGCGAGCGGGTCGAGCTGGACCTCCGCGCCCCCGACTATTCCCGTCGCCAGATTCTAGCGACCGTGGTGCGGCTGCTGGACAAGACGCTCATCCGCGTCGGCAACGATGAGTACGCCCGGGACAACAAGTCCTTCGGACTGACGACGCTGCGGGAACGGCACGTGCAGGTCAAGGGCGACAAGATGCGCTTCACCTTCCGCGGCAAGAGTGGCGTGAGCCACTCAGTCTCGATCAGCGATCGGCGACTCGCCCGGATCGTGCAGCGCTGCCAGGACCTGCCCGGCCAGGAGCTGTTCCAGTACCTCGACGACAACGGCAAGCGGCAGACGGTGTCGTCAGGCGACGTGAACGGCTATCTGCAGGACATTACCGCCGCCAGTGTCACGGCAAAGGATTTCCGGACCTGGGCCGGCACCATGCTCGCTGCCCGCGAGCTCCGCGGTCTCGGCCCAGCCCCGACCCAGAAAGACGCTGAGCGCAACGTGGTGCGCGCGATCGATGCGGTGGCCCTCCGGCTGGGGAATACCCGCGCGGTCTGTCGCAAGTATTACGTGCATCCGGTGCTGCTCTCGGCGTATTTCGAAGGTCGCACCGCTCCGGTCGCCCCCCCACTCGGCGGCCAGCGGCGGGAACGCCCGACGGGCGCCCTGCGGCGGGAGGAGGTCGTGGTGTTGCAGTTTCTTCAAGAGGGTGATGAGGCCGGTGGCCGGTAGCGTTCAGCCGTCAGCGTTCAGCGGTCAGCAGTCAGCGGTCAGCAGATCACTGTGTCCCGCCTACTCCTTTTCGCCCAATCGCCCAATCGCCCAATCGCCTAATCGCCCAATCGCCTAATCGCCCAACCACCCCATGCGCCCAGCTCTCCTTCTCGCCTTCCTCGCCTCGTGGCCGCTCTCGGCTCAATCCCGCAGCGGCTGGCCGCTGCACGGTCACGACCTGGGTGGTCAGCGTTTTTCGCCGCTCACCGCCATCGACACGGCGAATGTGGCTCGGCTGGTGCCAAAGTGGACCTTCCACAGCGGCGTGACGGCGACGTTTCAGGCGACGCCGATCGTCGTTGGCGGGGTGATGTACGTCTCGCTGCCATTCAGCGGTGTGGCGGCGCTCGATGCCACCACGGGACGGGAACGCTGGCGGTACACTCACGCGTCACGCAGCGAGAAACTCTGCTGCGGACCAGCCAACCGCGGTGTCGCGGTGGCGCAGGGCCTGGTGTACATCGGCACCGTCGATGGGCGGCTGGTGGCGCTCGACGCGCGGAGTGGCGCCAAGGTGTGGGATGTCACCGTCGCCGAGTACCAGGGCACTACGGAGGCAACGAGCCAGTTGCAGCAGGACGATCCGCTGTCGCAGGTGGGGAAGACCGGATCCACTGGTGTCGGCATCAGCGCGGCGCCGCTGGTCTATGACGGCAAGGTGTTCGTCGGGATAGCAGGCGTGGGCTACGGGTTGCACCCGGATCAGGGTCTCGCCGTGGTCGGCGTCGCCGGGCAGTACGGGCGGCCGGGGCTGATGGCGGCTTTCGATGCCAGGACCGGAAAGCCGCTCTGGCACTGGGATGTGACCGCTGCGGGCTGGGAGGGAGAGTTTCGAACCGCCACCCCCGACGGTGTGCCGATGCAGCGTGATGTCGCGCGGGAGCGAACCGAGGCGGCGGGACACGCGGATGCGTGGCGGTATGGCGGCGGATCGATTTACGCCACACCGGTCATCGATGCCGAGCGCAAGCTGCTCATCTTCGGCACCGGCAACCCGTCGCCTCAGATGGCGGATGCCTCGCGTCCCGGCGACAATCTGCACACGTCATCCCTCGTCGCCCTCGACCTGCGCACCGGCAGGCTGGTCTGGTCGTATCAGCAGGTGCCGCATGACCGGTGGGGCTACGATGTCGCCAGCTCACCGGTCCTGCTGGACCTGACCGTGGGTGGAGCGCGGATACCGGCCGTCGCGCATGCCAGCAAGACTGGCTGGGTGTTCGTGCATGATCGGCGCGATGGGCGGCTGCTGTTCAAGTCGGAGCCGTTCGTCCCGCAGCGCAACCTCTTCACCCCGCCGCAACCGGGCGACGGTGTCGTGATCGCTCCCGGCATCGCCGGTGGGGCCAACTGGTCGCCCTCCGCTTACGATGCGGGTCACCAGCGCATGATCGTTGGCGCACTGCATCTGCCCACGCGATACATCGCTCACGACGTCGCCCGGCCCGACGGCTCCGTGATGCAGTACGCCAGCACCCAGAATACGACCGAGGCGTGGGGCACGCTCACCGCGCTCGATCTTGGTGCTGGCGGCCGCATCAGCTGGCAGGTCAAGACCGAGGAGCCGCTCATCGGTGGGGTACTGGCGACGGCGGGAGGCCTGGTCTTTTCCGGGGCGGGGAAGGGAATGATTGCGGCGTTCAACAGCGGCACTGGCGCTCAACTCTGGTCGTGGCAGTGTGAGGCTGGTGTCAACGCGCCGCCGATCAGCTATGCCGTGGGCGGACACCAGTATGTCGCGGTGGCGGTGGGCGGGAATGCGCTGTTCGGATTCACGCAGGGGGATATGGTGATGGCGTTCGGGCTGCCGTAGTGGAAGTCAGGCGGTTGGGCGGTT
>JBDTMI010000070.1:0-14232 GCA_039934355.1 Gemmatimonadales bacterium | reverse complement strand
GGTTAGGCGGTTAGGCGGTTAGGCGATTGGGCGATTGGGCGGTTGGGCGGTTAGGCGGTTAGTGTTGTCATCCTGAGCGTAGCGAAGGATCTTCTGTGTCTCGGAGCCGGGCGCCGAATCTGCGCTGTCATCGCCCCGAGCTACCCTTTCTCCTTTCTCCATTCTCCCGCATCCCCATGCCCCCCACTCTCCTCGGCGTCCCCTCCGACATCAGTTCCTCCTTCCTGCGGGGGCCGGCGCTGGCCCCGCCAGCGATCCGGGCCGCGCTGCACTCCGATTCCACCAACGGCTGCAACGAGGATGGAGTCGATGTGCGCGCGCTACTTGAGGACGCCGGCGACCTGGCGCTGGATAACGATGGCCCCTTCCCGCTCGAGGCGATCACCGCGGGGGCGGAGCGGGTGCTGGCGACGGGAGCAACGCCGATCTTTCTCGGTGGCGATCACGCCGTGACCTGGCCGGTGGTGCGCGCCGTGTCGCGCCACGTCTCGTCACTCACCATCCTGCACTTCGACGCCCATTCCGACCTCTACGATGAGCTCGATGGCAGCCGAACCAGTCACGCCTGCCCCTTCGCGCGGATCATGGAGGAACGACTGGCACGGCGGCTGGTGCAGGTCGGCATCCGCACCATGAACGCCCATCAGCAGACGCAGGCCGATCGATTCGGGGTGGAAGTCGTGTCGATGCGCGTGGGATTCGAGGCGATGCGGGCAGCGATCGCGTCGCTGACGGGACCGCTCTACCTGTCAGTCGATCTGGATGTACTCGATCCCGCCTTCGTTCCCGGCATCTCCCACCCCGAACCGGGTGGGCTCACCACGCGCGAACTGCTGACCCTGATCCAGTCGATTCCGCGCGGGATCCTGGTCGCAGCGGATGTGGTGGAGCTGAATCCGGTGAATGACCTGCGGGATCTCACCGCTCGCGTGGCGGCGACCTGCGTGAAGGAGATTGTAGGGCGGATGAGCGATGGACGAGGGGTACGGAGTGAGGAGTAAGGAGTAACAGCCGTTCCTCCTTACTCCTCATTCCTCACTATTTCTTATGGCTCCCATCGCAGAACGGCTTGGTCTCAGACCGCCCGCACCCGCACAGCTTGATCATCCCCGGACGCTTGGTCTCCGGCTGGGTCATGGCCGGGCCATCCTCTTCGAGCACGACGATCGTGCCCTCGATGTGATGATGCCCCTCGAGGTCGAGAACCGTGCGTCCGCCACACCCGGACCCGCTGATTGGCAGCAACTGTGCTGGAATGGTAGCCTGCGTTCCCCGGCTATTCCCCCGGAGGCATTACGCTTGACGAGGCCCTGGTGACCCTTCCGCGCAACGGCTCCGATACCCTCCCCGCGGCGGCCGAGATCCAGGCGGCGTAAGCGCCCCTGTCAATCACACAGGTCATCGGCGGAGATCTTGAGAGCTTGCGCCACGTCCACCCTTAGGTCGCCAGGCGCGCCCAGCCGCCGCGCCCTACGCCAAGGGAGGCAACTCGCCGAGGGCTTCGAGATCGGCGAGGTCTTTGCGTCGGCCGCTGGCGCGCTTGTTCACGATCAGCGCCGCCCGGCCCAGGAAGGGCACCGCTTGGTCGCGCACGACGTGGACGCGGCGCTCGTCCCATGCGGCCGCGAATTCGGGGACGCCGCTAATGGCGGTCAGCACATCGATCCGATTGGGGGGAAGCCCGATCTGCACAATCGGGCCGGGGTATTCGAAGTCGCGGGGGGTCACCCCCAGGCTCGCGAGCGGTGCCCCGAACGCCGCCAGGGCCTGCCACACCCGCGCCGCGTTCGCGGCCGAGGGCTCGACCCACACATCAAGATCCTGCGTACCGCGCGAGACCCCGTGGACGGCCATCGCGTGGGCCCCGATGACAAGGAACCGAGCCTCGGCCGCCAGCAGGGCCTGGAGAATGTCGAACCAGTCGTCGTTCATCCGGGGCGAATGACCCGGATCGGGAGGTGCTCGCGGGAAGCGCCCGATGACGGCTGGCCCGTCAGAGTCCACATGCGCCGGGTCAGTTCCCAGACCAACGCGATCCGTTCCTCGGGCGTTGTGCTCCGCGAGAGATCATCGCCGGGCTCTTCCCCCAAGCGATAGACCACGACCGGGCTGTTGAACCGGCGGAGTGCGGTCGGCTCACTGAGGGGAGGCGGCATGCCGAGAAATCTATCGGTGACTCGGGGCGCAGCAACCCTCACGTAGCCGGGGAGTCGGCCGCAGCATTGTGCCCGGAAACCGGGGCGTCAGGAGCGCCGCGGCAAATGGAGTGTACGCTGCGCGACTGCTCCAAGTGTGAGTTCCTGAAGGTGACAGCAAGCGCGGGCGTATTAGCTGCCGGAGTCAGATTCAAGGTGGTTCATGGTGAGGTCAAGGGCTCGGTCGGATTTACTGGGGCCGTAACCGGCACCTTCATCGGGCCGCACGCTTGCGGCCCCAGTCGATGTGGGGGCCGCCCTCACCTCGTTGCCGGCGGGCAGGGACGCCCGCCGGTACCCTATTTCTTATGGCTCCCATCGCAGAACGGCTTCGTCTCCGACCGCCCGCACCCGCACAGCTTGATCATGCCCGGCCGCTTGGTCTCGGGCTGGGTCATGACCCGGCCATCCTCATCGAGCACAATGACCGTGCCCTCGATGGTGATGGTGCCCTTCTTCTTGAAGATGACGGTGATCGGACGGGTGGGATCCATCGGGGCTGCGTCCTCAGGCGGTCTGCACGCCACGGGAAAGGTCTTCGGCGATCTGGAAATCCTGCGCCGGCGCCCGTAGCGCCGCGCCGATCCCGCGCTCCTGGACCAGCGCCTCGGTCATGCGATGACCCAGATAATAGCCGGAGCGCTCCGGCAGCACCCGCCCGGCGACCAGGCGGGCAGAGGGTGACATGCCGCCACTCAGGTACCTGAGGCGGAGCCCGATGCCGCGACCATCAAGCTCCGGCTCGACCACCCGGCGCAGGAACGACTCCAGTTCCCTCAGCCGGCGGTACTGCCGCCGCGGGTAGCCGAAGTAGTTGGCGGCGTCGAGCCCTGGGACCACCGCTTGGGCGGCGTGCACGGCCAAGCCTTCATTGACGAGCAGTTCCCGCAGGGTGGCCCGGCTGCCGGTGACCCAGTAGTCGTAGTTCCCGCCCTGGTCCGCCACCAATCGCCGCAGCTCACTCTGACTCGTCGGCGAGGTGTAGCGCACCGTGTGGGCCAGCTCATGGGCCACCCAGAGCGGCATCAGTTCCGGCGGCAGCCCCATGCCGTACGTCTCGGGATTGGCGCGACCGGTAAAATGTTCAATACAGATGAACGCCACCCCCCGCCCACCCACCACCAGCTCGCCCGCATTGGCGGCACCCATGCCGACCATCAGGTACACATCGGTCGGCCGATCCACCTGCAGCAGGTCTTCCGACTGCGCAATCGCGTCTTCGATGATCTCCTCGACGTCGGTCGTGCCGAGCAGCTCGGTCAGGTCGGCGCGCTCGGCGTTGAGCGCATGGGAAATCACCGCGCGCGCCTGCGGACTCTCCAGATCCAGCACATAGTTGTGCCAGTAGGCGGAGAGCACAGCGCGATGGGCATTGAGATAGTGCTCGAACGCCGCTTCGCGATCAGGGGCCTGGAGGACGGCGAGGAAATCGGGGACGAGATTGATCAGCACGTTCGGGAATATCGGTGATTCGGAGAATGATGCAAGTAGGCGATGGGCGCGAGGTGCGGGGCGGTGGATGGGAAATTCCGGAGTGTCAAGCGGGCGCCGTCCTCGATTGCATCGTGACCCGAATCACACCTGCCTTTTTCTTTCGGCATGACGTGCTTGGGAATCACGCCGGTACGGGCCGATCGGCGGTCGGCCCCCAGACGCCCGCGCCTATAGCCCTGGCAGCACCCCCACCCGCAGCTTCGCCCGCTCCAGCCGCGCGGAGTAAACCTCTATCCGGAACCGGCCCGGGCGACCATACTCTGCCGATCACCGCGCTTCCCACCTGAATCCTTCACCGAGGTGTTCCATGCTCAAGTACCGGCGATTGACGGCGTTTGCCGCCATCACCCTGGCGGCGGCCTGCGGCGGATCCGATTCCAGTGGTCCGGGTGGCGGTGGCGGTGGGCCCGCCGACTGGACCGTGATGGTCTACATGGCGGCGGACAACAACCTCGCCACCAGCGGCATCTTCGATATCGATGAGATGGAGGCGGCGGGTGTAGACCCCGATGTGAATGTCGTCGTGCAGGCCGAGTTCAGTCCCGAAGAGCTGCAGCAGTACCAGTGCGATGCGAGCTGCTTCAATCGGCCCAACTTCAACACCTTCCGCTATGCGATCACCGGAGCGGGGAATACCGTCACCGGCCCGAACGGTCCGGCCACGGATATCGGGAATGTCGACATGACTGACCCGAACCAGCTCAAGGCGTTCATCAACTATGCCAAGCAGAACTATCCGGCGAATCACTACCTGCTGGTGCTGTGGAATCATGGCGGGGGCTACACCGGGCTGCTCTCGGATCAGACCAGCGGGGGCGGCGGACTGATGTCGCTCGACGCGCTCAAGGCCGGGCTGACCGGGGTGGGCCCGCTCGATGTGGTGAATTTTGACATGTGCCTGATGGCGGGTTACGAGACCCTGCTCAAGATCGCCGGCCTGACCGATTACGCGGTGTTTTCCGAGGAGACCGAACCGGCGGCGGGCAATCCGTACACCGCGATCCTCAATGCGCTGCAAGGCACTTCCACGATGGACGGCGCTGCGGCCGCACAGATGATCGTGGACCAGTATCACTCCGACTACACCAACAGGAACGACAAGGCATCCACAACGCTGTCGGCGTACAGTCTGGCGGGCTTTGCCACCTTTGATCAGGCCATCGGTACCCTCGCCGCCTCGTTACAGGGCTCCATCGGGACGTACGGCGCCAACATCTCTAGTGCGGCGGCTGCGAGTCAGAAATACACCATCAGCCAGCTCACTGATGTCGTTGATTTTCTCGACTCGCTGGGCGCACGGGTGGCGGATCCAACGGTCGGCGCGCAGATCGCCGCCGCCAAGACCGCCGCGACCAGCGCCACCTTCCGGCTCAGGGCGCGGGCACGCAATGGCAGCGGCAGCGGCCAGCAGTCGTCGGTGGATGTGAGTCGTTCGAGTGGGCTCAATATCGTGCTCCCCAGCATGCAGGGGAACGATCAGTTCAACGCCAGCGGCTCGCAGAGTTTGACCGCATATCAGGTGCTCTACCCGGGCAAGCCGTGGACCCAGCTCCTGACGGCATTCGTCAGTGGCGCGGGGAGTGGTACGACGGCGGTCTTCGATCAGGGCGACCTGACCCGGTTCGAGTCCTACCTGGTCTGGGATCAGGCCGCCATCGCCGCCAGTGCCGACATCGACTTCTGGATTCTCGAACCAGATGGCAACATCTACATCCCGGCCTTCGGCAGCGTCTCACCCAACGGGACGATGTCGAATGACTCCTATACCGACGGGGTGAACTTCGAGGGCTACCTGACCAATCGGGTCATTCAGCAGGGGGCGTACACCATTTACGCCAATCTCTGGCGCGATCCGGCGAACTTCCAGCCGATCTACGATCTGGCGTACCGTTACGACCAGAACGGGGCCTTCGCCCTGTTCTTCGGTGCCGGCAACCAGCCGACGATGTCGCTGGGCACCTCGTACCTCAACGACCCGACGCCGACACTGGCGGAAGCGGATGCCGGAGCATATTCCGATCTGCAGGGCGTGGCCATCGCGACGTTCCCGGCGCCCGGAGTGCCGGGCAGTCTGCGCCGACCCAGCGCCGCGATGACGGCATCGCTGCGCCATCCGGAGATGACCACCGCACAAGTGGCCACCATCCGCCGCCTGCTGGTGTCACGGCGCGCCGCATCTCAAACTGACGCGCGGGGCCGCGTCGGCCGGCTTGGCAAGCCGATGGCTTTTGGCCGCGGAGGTGCCCAGTGAGTCTCCGACTGCTCGCCGCACTCACCCTGTGCGTCGCTGCCTGCCACCAGAACAACGGTGCCGGGTCGCCCCCACCGAGCGGAGGAGATCCGACCACGGCCACGGTACATGAGGTCCTGACCAAGCCAGCCCTGGTGGGCCGGATCCTCAATGTGACCGGGCGCTGCCTCGGCTACTCGGCGCCATTCCTCGCCAAGGGGCCGTCCCCGCTCACCCGGAGCGACTGGCAACTTGAAGATCAGGGTGAAGCGGTGTGGGTGAGTGGTGCGATGCCCACTGGCTGCAGCGCCACCCAGCCAGCGGTATCGCCCTCCACGATCTCGGCGCTGGTCGCACAGGATACGCTTCCTATACTGGGTGGGAATGGGCCGAGCCCCCGGCAGTATCTGGTGAGGCAGTAAGCAGCCGTCAGCCATCAGAGAACGAGAGGCCCCCGGGGAAATCCCCCGGGGGCTTCGCGGTACCGTCGGCTGACGGCTGACGTTTACGTCCCCAGCTTCGCCCGCAGGCTCTTCGCCATCTCCAGATGCCCGACAAAGGCCGGGGCGACCTTTTCAACCAGGGCCTTGAGCTCGGCGTTCTGGATGGCCGGCAGAAGGGTCTTGGTGATCGCATCGATGACCGCCTGATGGAAGGCGATTTCGTGGTCCAGCCACGCCCGGTCGAACTCCACACCCTTCGTGCCCTTCAGCGCCTTCATTGCGGTCACCTGCGCCGCCGCGCCCTGGTCGCCGGCCTGCAGCACCGGCACGACGCCAAGCTTCTGGGCGAGATCCCGTCCCATCTTCCGCACGCTGGTGTGCGCATCCACGAACGACTGTCCGAGCTCCCGTACCTCCCGGTTGGTCGACCGGCTCACCGCGAGGCCGCCGGTCTCGATATCCGCGGTGTTGGCCGCGTCGAAGATGGCGACGATGTTGGCATCGGTCAGGGTCTGGGCAGCGACGGTGGTACGGCCGCCACCCAGCAGGGTGAGGAGGCCGAGGGCGGTCGCGAAGGAATGACGCATGGTGGAGGCTCCGGAAAGGTGAGATGTGGGGCGTGGCCCCGGGAACAGCAGTCGTAGAGTACCTCGACAACATTGATAATGCAAGTATTTCCTGTGTTTATTGCTTTCGGCCTCCGCCGCCAGTACCTTCGGGGTCACTGGAGGCAGCATGACACACCCGATGAGTAGCCGGTTCCTCGAGGGAACCCCGGGCCGGATCGTCGAACTGTTGCGGGATCGGTCGCGGACCGTGGAAGAGCTCGCCGACGAGCTCGGCCTCACCGGAAGCGCCGTCCGGCTGCAGCTCGCGACCCTGGAGCGGGACGGCCTGATCCGGGTCGATGGCCGCCGTCCCAGTGGACGGAAGCCGGCCCTGGTCTATGGGCTGACGCAGCGGGCCGACTTCCTGCTCTCCCGCGGCTACGTCCCGGTGCTCAACGCGGTGCTGGATACGATCTCCACCCGGTTCTCCCCCGCGGAACGCAACGCCATGCTTCGCGAGGTCGGTCGCCGGCTGGTGGCGAGCGCGCCTCCAGCCACCGGCTCGAAGCGGGACCGGCTCCTCGCGGCTGCCCGCGTCGTCGAACAGCTCGGCGGTCGGCTCAAACTGGAGACAACCGGCCGCACCACGGCGCTGGTGGCGAGTGGCTGTCCATTAGGCGAGCTGGTCCAGGGACATCCGGAGATCTGTCGGGTGGTGGAGACCGTCGTGAAGGAGGTGTCCGGCATCACGGTGCGGGAACGCTGCGAGCGGGGGGATCGGCCGAGGTGTGTGTTCGTGGTGGAGTGAGAAGCGGTCAGCATTCAGCGGTCAGCGGTCAGCAAAAAAACGGAGGCCCTCGGACGACTGCTCCGGGGGCCTCTCGGTTGTTGTGCTGAACGCTGAATGCGTCCTGCCCATCCTTGTTCTGCGCCCGGCTTCAGTTCATCTCCCGCTGCTTCCGCTTGCTCACTTCGTCCAGAAAGCGGCGTTCCTCCGGCGTCAGGCTCTCAATGCCGGTGGCGCTGATCTTGTCCAGGACCCGATCCAGCTCCGTGGTCACCGGATCGTTGCCGGCGCGCGGGCTGAGCTGACGGGACGGGAGCGCGGCGCGGGGATCGGTGTCCCGCGAAGTTGGCTGTTGCACCATGACCACCTGCTCGGGTTGCTGGCGCGGCGCGGGAAGCGGGCGGCGCTGGGTGAGGGACTGCAGTCGGAAAAAGAGCCAGCCGGCCAGCATGCCGCCAAGGTGCGCCTCATGGGCGGTGCTGCCGGGGAACCAGCGTGCTGCGACAAGATCCATGACCGCGAGGCCGATGACCAGCGTCCGCGCCTTGATGGGGAATGGCACCGGGAAGACCAGAATCTCGGCATCGGGCCAGTAGATCGCAAAGGCGACCGCAACGCCGAGGACGGCGCCAGACGCGCCGATCACCGGGTGCGCGCCCATGACAAAGGCAAGGACGATCGAGGCGAGCGCCGCGCCGACGCCACAGTAGATGTAATAAGTGAGGAACGCTTTCGACCCCATCCGGGCCTCGACCGCGGTCCCGAACAGGTACAGCCCCAGCATGTTGGTCGCGAGGTGAAGAATCCCGTCGTGGACGAACAGGTAGGTAACCACGCCCCACGGCTGGGTGATGAATGCCGCCGGGTCCATGGCCAGCCCGGCACGGATGCCAGGGGAGG
The DNA here is from genome assembly GCA_039934355.1 of Gemmatimonadales bacterium. Classification (GTDB taxonomy): domain Bacteria; phylum Gemmatimonadota; class Gemmatimonadetes; order Gemmatimonadales; family GWC2-71-9; genus JADJOM01. Next base: position 5,635 of record JBDTMI010000070.1, on the reverse strand, counting down.
TAAAGACCGTTTCCAGCAATAGTTGCACGACAGCGGTCACCGCGATGAGGCGGGCGACCGACGGCGTCAAGCGCGGAAACGACGGACTGGTATTGGACATGGAGACCTAACTACTTAGACCCTCGGGGCTTCTCCCAGGTTCCGCGACCCCTCGACGGCGGGCCGTACGGCAAATCCGGTCACAGAGCGCAGCAAACTCGATGCCCGCCGCCTTTGCAGCCTGGGGAAGGAGGCTGGTTGCGGTCATGCCCGGCAGAGTATTCGCCTCTAAACAGAGGAGTTGACCGGCTGGTGTCAAGCGAAAGTCCACCCGGGAGTAGCCGCCCAGCTTGAGCGACCGATGGGCGAGCAAGGCCAACCGACCCGCTTCGGCGGAAACCTCAGGCGGCAGATCCGCCGGAAAGATCTCCTCCGACATCCCCGGGGTGTACTTGCACTCATAGTCGAAAATCTCGTGCTTCGGGATGATCTCGCCGACCGGAAGCACGGCATCGTCCAGGACACCCACCGTCAGCTCCCGTCCCGGAATGAATCCCTCGGCCATGACCTCATCGTCAAATTCGCTGGCGTACCAGACCGCACGGTCGAAATCTTCGGCCCGCTTCACCACCGTCAGTCCCACCGTGGATCCCTGCTTCGATGGCTTGACCACGATCGGCCAGCCCAGGGCGTGGCCCGCCTCGCCGGCGGTGACCGGCGCCATCCGCCACTTCGCGGTGGGAACCCCCGCCTGGAGAAACAGTCGTTTCGACACATCCTTGTCCATCGCGAGGGCGCTGCCCAGTGCGCCACTGCCGGTATAGACGACGTCGAGCGTGTCGAGAATCGTCTGAATCGTTCCATCCTCGCCGCGACCACCGTGCAGCACGAGGAACACGACATCCGCCTCGCGCACTTCGGGCAGTGCGCCGAGGGCGGTGAGCAGGAAACTCCGCTCGCGCGACTGCAGTTCCGCGACCGATGGTGGTGTCGTGCCGACCTGGCCGAGGAGGTGATCGGCCTCGCGTGATTCGGGGACGAAGCCGGTGGCGGTGTCGACCACAACGACGTGATGCCCCGACAGTCGCAGCGCCGGGACCACCTGGCGGGCAGAGGCGAGGGCGACATCGCGTTCGGCGGAGGCGCCGCCGGTGAGGACGGTGATGCGGATGGAAACTCCCGGTTTCGCAGGGTTCAGCGTGGTGATGGGCCATTGGCCATTAGCCATTGGCCGTTTGCCGTTGGCTGAGGGCGGTTGCTAACGGCAAACGGCTAACGGCCAACGGCCCGGTTCCTACCTCGTTCCGATCATCTGCTGCAAGATATCATACCGGCTCACGATGCCGATCAGCACGCCGTCCTTCTGCACCAGCGCAGCCGGGCTCTCGCGGGTGAGCAGCGGGCCGAGGCGCTCGGTGTGGGTGAGAGCGTCAACCACGACAAAGGGCGGGTCCATCAACTCGCGCACCGGCCGGTCCAGCAGCGACGGCTGCGCCAGCGCCCGGGTCATCAGCGTGTTCTCGATCAGGCCGCCGACGCACTGTCCCGCCTCCAGCACCGGGATCTGACTGACCCCCCAGGTGCTCATCAGGTTGAGCGCCTGCCGCACCGCCGCCGCGGGTGCGACGCTCACCAGCGCGGGGGAGTTGGCCGGTCGCCGCTGCAGCAGCTGTTCAACGGTAACGCGGGGGATGTCGAGCAACTGGTTCTCCTGCATCCACTCGTCGTTGAAGACCTTCGACAGGTAGCGCTCGCCGGTGTCGCAGAGGATCGTGACGACGCAGGCGCTCGGATCATCGAGCTCCCGGGCGATCTCCAGGGCGAGGGCGACGTTCAGGCCCGCCGAGCCCCCGACCAGCATCCCTTCTTCCCGCGCCAGCCGTCGGGTCATGGCGAAGGCCTCGCGGTCGCCCATCTGGCGGAACTCATCGATATAGTCGAACCAGATGGTGCCGGGAATCTTGTCGCCACCGATCCCTTCAACCTTGTAGGGGTTGCCCTCGCCCATCGTCTTCGTCTTCGAAAACTGGGTGTAGAGGGAGCCCTGCGGCTCGCCGGCGATCACCCGCACCTTGGGATTCTTTTCCTTGAGGAACTTGCCGGTGCCACTGACGGTGCCGCCGGTGCCCGCGCCCGCGACGAAGTGCGTGACCCGCCCTTCCGTCTGGGTCCAGATCTCCGGGCCGGTCGTCTCGTAGTGCGCTTCCGGATTCACCTGGTTGTTGAACTGGTTGGCGAGGATTGCGCCCGGCGTGTCACGCACGATCTGCCTGGCCTTGTTGACGTAGTTGTCGGGATGATCCGGTGGCACCGCCGTCGGCGTGATGACGACCTCCGCGCCGTAGGCCTTGAGCAGCCGCACCTTTTCCTGCGACATCTTGTCAGGCATCGTGAAGATGCAGCGGTAGCCCTTCAGCGCGGCGGCGATCGCGAGACCAACGCCGGTGTTCCCGCTCGTGCCTTCGACGATCACGCCCCCCGGTTTGAGTTCGCCGCGCCGTTCCGCATCCTCGATGATCTTGAGGCCGATGCGGTCCTTCACCGAGCCGCCCGGATTGGCGTACTCGGCCTTGCCATAAATCGGGGTGCGAATGCCCGCGCCGATGCGCTGCAACCGGATGAGTGGGGTCCAGCCGATGGTGGGGAGGACCGAGTCGTAGGCTTTGGTGTGTGGCGGGGCGAATGTCACAGTGTCGGACCTTGACCAGGGGGCGGACCATTCAGGAAGCCGGGCAGGAATCTTAATCGACCGGCCTCAGCCCACGCAGGCCGCCGCCGGGCGGGTCGCCACCAGCGACTCAGGGCGTCGTGCCGCCGACCTGCGAGTGGCGGAAATGGATGGGCTGGAGGAAGGTGGCGGCGACCGGCATCCCGCCGCGCAGCGCGGGCGCGAAGTGAAATTGCCCGACCGCCTCGAGCGCGGCGGTATCGAGGGCGGGATAGCCGGACGATTCCGCGAGCCCGGTCGAATCCGGGGCGACATTGCCGGCCGAATCGACGTGGAGCCGCAGCAGGACATTGCCCTCGATGCCGCGGGTGTAGAGGGCTGGAGGATACTCCACCGGCGACTCCGGATTGATCATGACCGGGGCGTCGTCTCCGCGGCGGGCCGGAGTTTCGTCCGGGAGGCGCACCGTGTCCGGGCTGGCGCGGTTGCAGGCGGGGGCCAGCAGCAGGGTCAGGATGACGAAGGATGGAATGGCGACTCGCCCCTTGCTGTTCATCGTCCCACCCCGAAAATCAGCATTGCCCCGACGCCCAGTGCCGTGATCAGCAGCCAGAGCATGAGGCTCTTCGTGAACTTGATGAGAAAGAGCGTCACCGCGGCGATGCCGAAGCCAATCGCCGCATGGGCGCCAGCGATCCCCGGTGTATTGCCCTGGCCCAGCGAGGCGCCACCGGCCATCGCGCCGAAGACGCCGGCCATCAGCAGCGCCTTGCCGACCTTGATCACGATGAGCACCGCAACAACCAGCAGCACGGCGACGATCAGCGTCGGGGCGTTGATGCTGGCGGTGAGCTGCTCGATCGTGGGCATAGTCACGCTCCAGCTTAACGACTCGAACTGTCGCCCGCCGAGGAAGGACCTACCCTACTCGGCGGAGCGCCGCTTCAGATCGGCGAGACGGTTCAACGCTTCCAGCGGGGTCAGCCGATCGAGGTCGAGCAGTCGCAGTTCATCCATCACCGGGTGCGGCAGCGCGCCACCGCCGAACAGGGCCAGCTGACCCGGATCCTCTTCTGCCGGTCCCGGTCCCGGCGCCACGCGGTGTTCGCCCTCCAGGGTCTTGAGCACCTCGCGGGCCCGGCGCACGACGCTGGCCGGCAGTCCCGCCAGCTGGGCGACATGAATCCCGTAGGAGCGATCCGTCCCGCCCGGCTCCAACCGGTGGAGGAAGATGACCTGATCGCCGGCTTCCCGCACCGCAACATTGAAGTTGCGGGCATGCGCGAGCTGTTCCGGCAGCTGCATCAGCTCGTGGTAGTGGGTCGCGAACATGGTGCGACAGCCGACCTGGTCATGCAGGTGCTCCGTCACCGACCAGGCGATCGCCACGCCGTCATAGGTCGAGGTGCCGCGGCCGATTTCGTCCAGCAGCACCAGGCTCCGCGCCGTCGCATTGTGGAGGATTGCGCTGGTCTCGCTCATCTCCACCATGAATGTCGATTGGCCGCGGGCGAGATTGTCGCTTGCGCCCACCCGGGTGAACAGCCGGTCCACCACCCCGACTTCCGCCGCGGCCGCAGGCACGTAGCTGCCCAACTGCGCCAGCACGACGATCAGCCCGATTTGCCGCAGGATGGTGCTCTTGCCCGCCATGTTGGGGCCGGTGACGAGCAGCACCCGTTCCGCCGGATCGAACACGACGTCGTTCGGGATGAACGACTCACGCGGCATCAGCCGTTCGATGACCGGGTGGCGTCCCTGCCGGATCGTGAGGGTGAGACCGTCATGCACCGCCGGCCGGACATAGCCGTGCAGCACCGCCACCTCGGCGAGCCCGCCCCAGACATCGAGACGTGCCAGCCCGCGGGCGGTCAACTGGATCCGGCTCGTGGCGGTGCTGACGCGGTCCCGCTGTTCACCGAAGAGCTGGGCCTCACGCACCCCGATCTTTTCTTCCGCGCCCAGCACCTTGGCCTCGTAGCTCTTGAGCTCCGGCGTCACGTAGCGTTCCGCACCGGTCAACGTCTGGCGCCGCTCGTAGTCCGCCGGGACCTTGTCGGCGTGCGCGTTGGTGATTTCGAGGAAATAGCCGAACACCTTGTTGTAGCCGACCTTGAGCGACGTGATTCCGGTACGCTCCCGCTCCTGCTGCTGCAACGTGGCGATATACTGCTTGCCGCCGTCGCGCAGGTCGCGCAGCTCATCGAGTTCGGCGTCAAAACCGGGCCGGATCACGTCGCCATCGGCCAGCACGGCGGGCGGGCGATCCGCCAGCGCCGCGACCAGCGCCTCGGCGAGATCCTGCAGCAGGTCGAACTCTTCCACGACCTGGCCGAGTGCGGTGCTCTGGTCCCGAGCCGCGAGGCCGGTGAGCGCTTCGAGGACATCGGGCAATCGCTGCAGCGAATCGCGCAGCGCCCCCAGCTCACGCGGGGTCGCGCGACCCGCCGCGGCGCGACCCGCGAGGCGTTCCATGTCGCGCACGCCATCGAGCGCTTCGCGGAGGCGGGCCCGCCCCCGGTTGTCCTGCACCAGCACCTGCACGGCGTCGAGTCGCTCGATGATGGCGGACGGTTCGCGCAGCGGTGAGAGCACCCACTGGCGCAGGAGCCGGGCCCCCATCGGCGTGAGCGTGAGGTCCAGCGCTTCCAGCAACGTGGTGCCGCGCGCGCCGGCGCGGAGCGGCTCGACCAGCTCCAGGTTGCGCCGGGTCATTTCATCGATCCAGAGGTGCTTCGCCGACCGCCGCACCGTGGGACGACGCAGATGCGGCAACCCGCTGGGTTGCAGCTCGCCGATGTAGCGCAGCAGCGCCCCGGCGGCGCCGATCGCGGCGGTATCTTCGGGGCCCAGGCCCAGGCCGTCGATGCTGGCGAGCTGGAAGCGGCGGGCGAGCTCGGTGCGCGCCAGCTCGGCGTCGAACTCCCACCGCTCGCGCGGAGTGGCGAGGACGTTTTCCCCGAGACGAATCGTCTCGTCGGCCGGATG
>JBDTMI010000069.1:0-15789 GCA_039934355.1 Gemmatimonadales bacterium | reverse complement strand
CGCGGGGCGCGGAGGGCATGGGACCACTTCTCGAACAGCCGAAGCCCGCGATACCGGAGCCGCAGGTGCTGCACCGCGAACTCGCCCGAGACGTGGTAATAGTCGCGGAGGCGATCGACGTCCTCCGGCGTGTCGTCCGGCCCGGGAATCAGGAGCGTCATCGCGTGACCCCGTCGGGCCAGTGCGGCGACGGTGTTGACCACCTGCTCGGTGTCGGCGCCGGTGTTGGGCATCGGGGAGTCGTAGGAGTAGAGAATCCGCATGAGGATCTCGCCGCTCAGGTCGGCGTGGTGGCGAAGAAGTACTCGCTGTCGATCATCGGCAGCGGGGCGCCGTCCCGCAGGCGGACGTACTCCTCCACCGACCCGACCAGATGCACGTACCGGCGGTCGATCAGGTCCTGCATGTACTCCCGGCCCGGCAGATCCACGATGAACGTGCGACAGCCACAGGCCAGCCCCTCGTAGATGGCGGTGGAGAACACCCCCACCAGGTCCCCCGATTCCGCGAACCAGGCGTACAACGGCTTCGCGCCGCTCTCCACCACCTGCACGTTCGGCAACGCGGCCGCCGCGAGCAGGCTCGGGTAGCGGGTCCGCCAGCCGTCCACTTCACCGGGGTGGAGCTTGTACACCACCCGACGGTCGGGCTGGGCCTGCGCCAGGGCGAGTGCGAATTCGGCCAGACGGGCGCCGATCACACCCTGTGAGATGATCAGCACCTGGTTCATCTGTCGCGGAACACTCTTGAACTGCTGTCGCTGCTGGGTGAAATGCGGAAAACCGGAGGTGTGAATCTGTTCCGCGGGCAGCGGCAGCCGGGCTGCGGTGTGCCAGTACTCGCCGAACGCGTGAAAGGTGCTGGGGAAGTGTTCCAGCCCGGCGGCGGAATCGGGAAAGCTGTAGCCGAGGTGGTAGGGGCTCATGGTGCCATGCTGGAGCTCGATGGTCTCGATGCCGAGCTCGCGTGCCACCGCGATCAGCGGTCGCTTGTAGAAGGCGTACGAAACCACGAGGTAGATCCGTCGCGGGCGGCGCTTCAGCAGCAGGCGCCGATAATAGTTGCTGCAGTAGCGGTAGTGGTTGATCTCCCGGCGGAAGAGGGGTTGCAGCGCGAGCGACACGTCGAAGAGGTGGAGTATGCCCGCCTCCACGTCGCGGATCCAGCGCCGCTCCGCGTCGGTGAAACGGACCCGGTGGGTGTGGTGGTAGAGGAAGGTACCGATGGTCACGGCATCCAGATACCGTCGATAGGGCTCCGGCGGCGCGAGGTGCCGGCCGAGATAGAGACTCTCCAGCACGTCGAAGGAGCCGGGCGGCAACTGCTCGATGAGTGACTTGGTGTAGATGTCCACGTGGCGCCCGTCGACCAGCGGCTTCCTGGCGTGGTCGAAGACCAGCGTGTCGCGCTGGTAGTCGCCGGTGAGCGGGTTGCGGGTCACGGCGGTCATCAGTGCGCCGGCCGCTTTGACGGCATCGAGCAGCCCTTCCTTCTCCACATGCGGCTCGGCGAACACGCCAGTGGCGCGCGCCAGGCGGTAGTAGATCACCATGCGGAGCAGCTGCCAGACGCGCACGCCGCCGACGGGCTGTTCCAGCAGCCCGTGCTCCCGCTCCAGCTGCCAGAAGCGTTCGCAGAGTTGGCGGACGGACAGGTCGGTCACTGCTCAGCTTCCGGGAACGCCATGGGATATCCTTGCGCCTGATTCGGGTGGGTGGGGGCGGCCGCCCCTACCCGCCGATCCGGTCGCCGAAACGCGCGAGGGCGCGCTCGAGGGTAAGCACCCGGCCGGCGATCTTGCTGTTGTAGACCTGCGAGAGCTTGATGCCCGTCTGCGCCTCGAACCGAGGCGCGGAACTGGGGAGGGCCGCAGCGCGGGTCTGCCCCGGGCGCAGGAACCGGAGTGCGCGGGCATTGGTCACCGTGGTGCGGGCGTTGCGCACGACCTGTCGCAGGCGGCTCGCGAGCTTCTGCGCGCTGAAGCCGGGCGACGGATCGGGGTAGAGCATGGACCGATTGGAGTAGCCGGAGCGCACCTCGGCGAGCGCCCGCGAGGCCGCGGTGATCATCCGGCGCTGCAGCGCGCCATCCTGCTTCTCCTGCAGGGTAAAGGCAAAGGCGTGACGGGCCAGCGTGTCGTCGAGCAGCGGATGCACGTGGTGGCAGTACTGATTGAATGCCGTGATCCGGCTCCCGCCCCAGTATTTCATCTTTTCCAGGTAGTAGATCTTCTCCACCCCTTTGCGGATGTCGCGCTCGTCGAGTTGCTGGAGCCGCGCCTCGAACTTGGCCACCAGGCGGTCCACGTAGGCGGTGCGCGCCCGGTCGGCGCCACGGATGCCGGGCGTGAGATAGGCCGCCTCCACCATCTCCCGGACCGAACGGAACCGGCTGTACTTGTCGCGCAGCAGCTCACCGCCATAGCCGCCGAAGATCACGCCGAAGCGGCGGGCCTTCGCCTCGAAGTAGTACGGCGTGAGCGAGGAGCGGTAGATGTCGCGGCACAGCTCGAGCTCGGTAAATGTCCGGTCGACCATCGCGTCGGGTGAGTCCCCGCCGGCCGGGGGCTCGAAGAGCTCGATCCCGGCACCGACGGCCGCCGCCAGCTCGATGGCAATCCGATGGTCGTCGGGGTCGTCGGCGTTGATGTTGGTGTTGAAGGACAGGGGAACGCCGGCCTGGACCAGCAGCGCCGCCACAGTGCGCGTGTCATATCCGCCGGAGAGGTCGCAATTGATTCGTGAGGCGGGGTCATGGTAGGGCGCGAAGTACGCGGTGCAGGCGCGGAAGTAGCCGGCGAGGTCCACCGCGTCGTCGAGCGGCCGGTAGTACACCGTGCTGGGGTGCAAGCCATCGCCGGCGTGGATGGTCCCGGGATCGAGATGCCGAATCTCCTCGAAGATCGTGCGTTGCCCGAAGGTGCACTGGGTAAAGAGGAACTCCAGGCACTCCTGCAACGACACGGTCAGCCGGCCCAGCGCGTCGGCGATGGCAAAGAGGGAGTTCGAGAGGTAGGCGTGGCGGTCGGTTCGGCCGACGTGGGCGTGATAGACGCCGGTCTTGTCGGTCACCACCGAGAGGCGACCGCCGATCCGCACGATCAGGAGCCAGTGTCCGTGCACCTGGGCGAAGGGTGTCTCGCCGCAACGGCAGGCGGCGAGGATGCGTCGGAGCGCTTCGGGACCGCTGGCATCCTCGTAGGTGTACGCGCCCACACCGAGAATGGCGTCGTCGTCGATGCGGGCCTCGTGCTGTCCCGATGGCACGAAGCGCTTGTCGAAGACCAGCACATGGGTCGCGCCGACGGTCCAGCTGGTGTGGCGATCGAGTCCCTTGGCGGCGAAGTGCGCCCGCGCGCCGTCGAGGGCGGCGGGATCGTCGGTGACGAAGAACGACCCCATTCAGGCGCTGGGCGCGGCGGGGTGCGCGCGCTTCCGGAGGAGGAGGAGCCAGGTGGCGAGACCCAGCATCACGAAGCGGAGCAGGAGTCCCGCCGCGTAGGGGAGCGTGCTCCGCGCCACCAGCACCGTCGCCAGCGTGATCCCGCAGGTGAACAGCAGGTTGGGCAGCAGCTGGCCCAGCGCGAGCACCTGTTCACGCAGCACCACCCGGGCATTGACGTAGTGCAGCAGGAACAGCAGCACGAACGAGGCGAGCGTGGTGTAGGCCGCCACCTGGTAGCCGAAGATCGGGATGTAGTAGTAGTTCAGCCCGATATTCGCGAAGCCGGCGATGAACGTATTGAGCGAAATGAGTCCGGTCCGGTTGCGGTACGCGGCATACTGAAAGAAGAGCGTGTACAGGAAGACGAAGACGTAGCTCAGCACGACGACCGGTACCAGCGGGAGCGCCTCGAAGTACTGCTTGTCGGCGAGCAGACGCACGACGTCGCCGGCGAACAGCATGATGGCCACGGCGGCCAGGTAGACGTAGTCGGCATAGTCGTGGGACATGCGGTTGATCTTGTCAAAATTGCCGGCCCGATAGTCGTCGAAGAAGATCGGTCGCCAGGCCTTCGCCGAGGCCAGCACGACCAGGTTCATCGCGGTACCGACGTCATACGCAAAGGAGTAGAGCCCGGTCGCCTCCTTCGTCGTCAGCTGCAGCAGGATGATCCGGTCGAAATAGCCCAGGATGAATCGGGAGATCGAGTGGGGGATGAGGGGAAGCGAGAAGATCAGCACGTAGCGGATGTGTTTCCACTCGATCCGGAATCGTGCGATCCGGCTGAGACTCCAGGCCGCGTACACCCCAAAGACTCCTGACACGACCAGGTCGGCGTACACTCGACCCAGGTACTTGTGCTTCGTGAGAATCACGGCGAGGAGGACGAACAGCGCGAGCGTGCCGCCGGTGCGGCACACGGTGAGAATGGAATACCAGCGACTCTGCCGGGAGGCGTTGAGCAGGGCCAGCTGGATCTCGATCAGCCCTGCGAACATCGACACCACGACGGCGGCCAGGAAGACGCCGGGGTCGAGTTGGGTGAAGGCCGCGAGCGGGCCGCGCAGCAGGAACAGCGCGACGCCCATGATGACGGTGAATCCCAGCAGGAAGAGCAGATTCCCGCCGAGGCAGGCGGCGAAGTCGGGCGGGTCCTCGAGATAGTAGCGGGTGATGCCGCTGTTCAGGTTGAGCGAGAGGAGGACGGTCAGGATCGACACCACGGAGGCGAACACCGAGATGACGCCGTACTCCGCCGGCGTGAGCAGCCGGGTGAGCAGCGGGAGGCTGAGCGCCACCAGCGCGTTCGCCACCAGGGTCCCGGAGAGGTAGTTCCGCCCGTGGGCCAGGAATTCGCGATTCTCCGGGCCGACCAGGCGGGACAGCCGCCCTCGAAGGGAGTCGAACATTCGCGGGCTCAGGCGGGGAGGCCCGCGATGAACCGCCGCATGATGGCATAGTGCGCGTCGAGCACGTCCGGCATGCCGGCGAAGCGGGCAAAGCCGTTCGTCACTTCCTCATCGACGTAGGCCGCGAGCATCTCCACCGTGTCACGCCCCGGCCGGATGCCCCGGTTCCAGAAGCGGCCCGCGCGTTGAAAGGCGTCGATCCCCGGCACACTCAGGGCCGCCGACATCCCCCGGCCCCGGCCGTCCTCGTGCAGCAGAAACGATGGCCGTCGCCGGCTCAGGAAATAGATGTGGGAGTGGACCCGGTACCCTGCGTGGAAATCGCAGGTGTCATAGAAGCCGATCCGGTCGAGCCCGCCGGAGACATCCATCACCTCATAGCCGAACTGGAGCGCCGCCGCCGCGATGATGCGGTTATTGCGTCGATCCTCCCCCGGGATGCGGGGGTCGTCCTGGTCGATACCGCGATTGAACGAGCAATAACGACGGGCTGCGGGAAACCGTTCGGCCAGCGCGCGGAGCACGGCGATCGACTGTGCCTGATACATCGGCCGCTGAGCCGGCGTCACCGCGAACGAGGTGATGCTGTCAGGCAGGTGCAATGGCAGGCCGAGGCTGGGCAGGTGGTACCAGGCGGGACAGCCGGTCACGAGCGCATTGGAAATACCGTTGCGGCGCAGCACCTCGCGGCTCAGATGATCACGACATCCCAGGTACGGGGTTTCGGCCGAGATGCGTCGCAGGACCGCGAGTGATTCGGGGGTAAAACGATAGTGACGGACCGTGTCCCAATCGCCGGGGAAGCCCTTCCAGCCGACGCCGAGGGGAATGATCGGCACCCGGAGGCGCTGCAGGTCCTGGGTCAGCTTGTAGACACCGGGGTAGAACTGCGGCTGGTACCCCGGTCCGCCAAGAATGATCACCGCGCGGCTGGCGTTGACCTGCTCGAGGTGCGGTTCGAGCGGCTCCCAGTGTGGCAACTGGAACAGCGTGTGTTCCGGCCGCAGGTGGGTGAGCAGCTCTCGGGCCCGCTGGGTGATCAGGAAATCACCCATGTTGATCTTGGCGCCGGAGAGGATGGTATACATCAGCCGGTCAGAGGTCGTCCCAGCTGAGCAGCATGTCTTCGCTGATGCGGCGCCGCACCGGCCGACCCCGGAGCTGTTCGAAGAGACTGGGGGAGATCCCGGTGCCGGGTCGCTTGAACGTCATGTTCTGGTCGTCGATGAGCTCGCCGGCCTCGATGTCGCGGGCGGCGACGATGCTGCGCCGGGCCTGCAGCCGGGCGGCGGCTTCGCAGGGGAGTGGATGTTTCTCGTAGCCGCCGCGCACCGTCTCGATCAGCTCCACGTTGCCCACAAAGGTGGCAAGATCGGCGGCATCCATCGCGTGGTAGTGGTCGTTGCCCTTGAGCGCCTTGTTCAGGGTGAAATGCTTTTCGATGACCTTCGCGCCGAAGAGATAGGCGGTCGTGAGCGTGACCATCGACGGATCGGGGCGGACGTGGTCGGAATATCCCAGGAGAAACCGCGGGAACACCTGCCCCAGGTGCCGGATCATCTGGAGATTGGCGTTGGCCGGCGCGGTCGGATAGTCGAGCACGCAATGCAGCAGGCAGATCTCCTCATTGCCTTCGCCCAGGATGGTCTGCACCGCAATGTCGATCTCGCCAATCGTGGAGGCGCCGGTGGAGAGCAGAATCGGCTTGCCCTTCCGTGCCAGGTGGCGAATGAACGGCAGGTTGGTCAGATCGGAGCTCGAGATCTTGAACAACGGCATCAGCGGATCGAGATAGTCCGCGGACTCGAAGTCGAACGGGGTCGAACAGAACATGATGCCGGTGGTCCGGCAGTGGTCCGCCAGGGCGCGATACTCGGGCTCACCGAACTTGTCGAACTTGAGGAACAGCTCGCGCTGGGTGGCGGTCGGTTCCTCGTTCCGGTCCCAGTAGGCGGGCGAGTGCTTCGAAACGATCTTCTCCGCCTTGTAGGTCTGGAACTTCACCGCGTCGGCGCCAGCCAGGCGAGCCTCGTCGATCATCCGGACGGCCGCCTCGTAGACTCCGATCCCAAGGTCGGTGGCCACGTCGTAATAGTTCACGCCGATCTCGGCGATGACAAAGGCGCCGCGCTTGCCGGCGATACCGGTGAGAAGGCTCATGGATGCTCCACGGCCCGGAACGCTTCGTACCGGGAGAACAGGAGAGTGAGAATGTTGGTCATGCCGCGGCGCAGGTCGTGCCGGCGCATGAGGGTGCGGCACTGTTCCCGCATCGCGGCGTCGCCCGCCAGGCCCTGATAGGCGGCGGTGATCTCCGCGTCCGTGACCGCGGTCCCAAGCCCCAGATTGACGATGCCATTCTCGCTCCGGGCAAAGACGTGGTGCAGTTCGCGGTTGTTCTGGGCCAGGACGATCATCGGCGTGCCGAGGGAGGCCACCTCGTACACCGTGCGGCCGGCGGAGGTGAAGACGAGATCGGCGCGCTGCATGTAGCGGCTGATCGTCTTGATGTTCTGCAGCAGTTCCACCTGCAAGGGCAGCCCTGCCAACAGCGCCGTGAGCGCATCGAGCCGGCCATAGCCGAGTCCGAGCACCACGGTCACCCGGGGCGCTGGACCGGGCAGCCGGGCCAGGAGTGCGAGGACCCGGGCGGTGTAGTCGTTGGCATCGGTGCCGCCGAACGTGACCAGCACTTCCTCAACCGCTGGCCGGAGCGGACGGGGTTCGAGGATCACGAATTCGTCGCGCAGGTCGAAGTAGGCCGGTCCCCACACGACATGCTCCGAGGGAAACGACTCCTCGTAGAGCGCGTTGACCACCAGGTCCGCCACGCGGCTCCCGGGTCCAAGGTCCTCGAAGTTCACCACGAAGATCCCGCGTGCCTTGAGGCCGGCCACAAAGTCGGCCTCGGTATCGAGAATGTCGTTGACCACGATATGCGGCGCGAACTCGGCGACGATCCGGGCGAACTCGGCATCGTCCCCGATGGTACGCAGGGGATAGAAGCTCTGGCGCACCAGGTCGCTCCCCAACCGGTGGTCTTCCCGACAGACAAACAGCACCTCATGGTCGATCAGTCGCGCGGCAAGCATCAGCATCCGGTACACATGACCCAGGCCAATCAGTTCGGAGCCGTCGACTCGGAGGAGAATGCGACGGTGATTGAGCAGCTTCTCCGCCAGCCACCAGTCCATCGGTGTGTCGATGTCCACCGATTCCCGCGCCGGGACCTCGAACAGGTCGATCCGCGCTCCCAGCCGACGGCCAGCGGCAACGCACTCGCGTCGCGCGACCACAATGCCGCCGGTTTCGCGGAAATGCGGAGGAAGCTCCTGTCGATTCACCCGCCGCTCGTACGCGGGAATCCAGGCACCGTCCCTGCTGGTCCAGGAGAGGTGACGGTCGTCGATGACGGAGAGCAGTGTGTCGCCGCCGCCGGCAACGAACCGCTCGATGGCCGCATCGATCGTCGCGGTGGTGAGCAGGGGGCTGGTGGGCTGCAAGGTCACCACGGCGTCAAATCGCTCTCCGCGCGTGGCTTCCCACGTGGTCATGGCATGGTGGATGACCGGGTCCAGGGGCACCGCATCGCCGCACAATTCCGCCGGACGCATCAGCACTTCGGCGCCGGCCACCTGCGCCACATGGGCGACCTCTTCGTCATCGGTCGTCACCACGACCCGGTCGATTCGACGGCTCGCGAGGGCGTGTTCGATGGCGTAGCGAATCAGAGGTTTGCCGGCCAGGAAGCGAACGTTCTTGCGGGGGATCCCCTTGGACCCGCCACGGGCCGGAATAACCGCGAGAACGCGAGGGGACGCCATGCGCGGTATAGTAATAGCAGCCGCGGGGCGGCCACCACCACGCGGCGGTTCCCCGGTCTTCGGGAGGGGTGTACTTTCCCCCGCACAATGAAGACTCTCCGCCTGCTCGCCGTGCTGGGCCTGCTCGCACTCCCCGCCGCCCTGTCCGCGCAGGACAGTCTGCCCCCCACGGCCCCGCACGATTCCGCCTTCGGACCAATCGGACGGATGCCCGACACCGATTCCCTCGGTCGGCCGATCATCCGCTACATCGTGGTATCGCGGTCAGATGTCTTCGACTCCACAGAAGTGAAGGGCTGGATCCCCCGGCTGGTCAACGGTCTGCACATCACGACGGCGGAGTATGTCATCCGCCGCGAACTCCTGTTGAAGGTGGGGGAACCCTACGATTCGCTGCAGGCGGCCGAGACGCTGCGCAACCTGCGCACGGTCGGGGTGTTCCGGAAGGTGTCGCTCGACACGGTGACGACCGACTCGGGGATGGTCCTCCGTGTGGGCAGCAAGGATGGCTGGACCACCCAGCTCGACCTCCGGTTCCGCAGTGCGGGAAATCAGACTGACTGGCAGGTCGCGCTGAACGAGCGGAACCTGCTCGGCACGGCGACGCGCTTCTCGACCAAGTATCGTCACACGCCGGACCGCAACCAGCTCAGCTTCCAGTTTCTGCAGCCCCGGCTCGTGGCGCGCACCGTCGCGCTCGGCCTGCGCTACGAGAACCGCTCAGACGGGGAGCGCGGATCGGTCGCGATCGAGCGGCCATTTTTCTCGTTGAGCGACAAGGTGGGGCTCAAGACCCTGTTCGATATCCGGAACGAGCGGGTGCTGCGGTTCACCGGTGGCTTCGGCACCGCGAGCGATTCGCTGCGGCGGCGGTACGTGCTCGGCTCCGCCGAACTGGCCAAGGCGATCCGGCGCGGGAGCCGGGGGTATCTGCGGATCGGCGTCAATGGAAACGTCCGACGGGACGACTACGCCGTGTGGCCGACCAACACCACCACCCGCAGCACCACCGCGGCGTTCGGCCCGTTCATCGAGTGGCGCCGGGCGAACTACGTCGTCACCAGCGGGTTCGCCCGGTTCGGGCAGGACGAGGACGTCGACGTCAGCAATTTTGCCCGCCTCGGCCTGCTCGCTGCGCCGAGCTTTCTCGGCTACGACTCGAGCGGCGCCGGAATCGTGGCGCAGCTTCGGGTCGGCACCAAACTGACCCGCGGTTTCGCGTGGATCGACGCCCGGGCCAACGGCCTCTACAACGCCGGCGGGCTGGACTCCGGCTCGGTCACCGTGGGCGGCACGGTGGTGCTCACGCCGGCTTCCCGGCACCTGGTGATCGGTCACGCCGACATTGGCTGGATCAGGAATCCGCTGCCGGCCACGGAATTCGATCTCGGCTTTGCGATCGGGCCTCGGGCATTTCCCATCCATGCCTTCACCGGCGACCGCACCTATTTCGCCACCGCCGAATACCGGTACATCTTCGGCAAGGACGTGTTCAAGGCGCTGGACCTGGGACTCGCCAGCTTCGTGGATCATGGCGGTGCCTGGTACGACGGCAGCAAGCGCCGCAGCGGCACCGACCTCGGCCTTGGTCTGCGATTGGCCGCCTCACGCGCCGCCGATGCCAACGTGACGCGCCTCGACCTGGCCTATCGCTTCAAGAACGACCGGGTGAAATCGGGGTGGGTCTTCGTGGTGGCGTCGGGCCTGGTGTTCAACACGTCGCCGCGGCAATAGGGGCCGACCGCCGGTCGGTCCCTGCCATCGCGGTGACATTTCCCGTAGACGGACTCCCATGACTACTCCATCTGATCCGATGCCCGCCGCGGTCCCGCCCCACCGGGGCCGTCGCTGGGGCCGCAAAATCCTGCTGGTCCTCGCCGCCATCCTGCTGCTGGTGGTCCTGTACAGCTGGGTCGCGCTGCACTGGGACTATTCCAACGGTTATCGGAGCGGCACGCTGCAGAAGTTTTCCCGGCGCGGTTGGGTCTGCAAGACCTACGAAGGGGAGCTGTGGCAATCGGTGGTCACCAACGTGGCGCCGAGGGTATGGGATTTCAGTGTACGCGATGCGCATGTGCTCCGGGCGCTGGATACCCTGGTGGGCAAGGAAGTGCGGGTGCACTACACCGAGCACCGCGGGGTACCGACCACCTGCTTCGCCGACACACCGTATTTCGTGGACAGTGTGGTCGTGGTCGTGCCGTAGTTAGGGGATCACAATTGACGCCACCCGCATCACCAGCAGGTCGCCGTCCCGGATCACTTCGCCGGTCAGCTCCACATCGCGGCCCACCAGCGCCTTGAAGCGTTCGTGGGCCGCCCGGCCATCCGTCCCCACGAGCAGCAGTTGCGCGGTCGTCGCCCCGCTGGTGTCCCGCACCAGCAGCAGCGGCGGGATGCCGCCGCTGAGGCATCGCGTGGCACAGCCCCGATGCACCGTCCGCGTCGCCGGTTTCATCACGCCCAGCCAGCACTTGCTGTCGACGATCTCGCCGGTCAGCGTCTCGACGCCGAGCGAGGTCGGCGGCGGGATCTGGATGCCCATCCGCACGTTGGGGGCGGGGGGTGTTTCCATCAGTCCATCGGGCGCGAGTTCGAGCATCTCCCGGCCCTCGCGCGCAATGCGCGTTCCCGTCAGCTCCACCCAGGCGCCGTCGCGTCCCGCAGTCAGCGCCTGCGCCCCATGCTTTCCTTCCGCCACGAGGAGGTACCGGGTGTAGGCGGCGCTGCGATTGGTGGGGCTGGGGTCGGGCACCAGCAGTGACGGATAGGGAAACTCGCGGAGCTGGCCGCGCAGCGCGCGCAGGTGGCCATACTCGAACACGCCCGGATCGGCTCGATCCTGCGTCAGGGCGAGGGCGACGGCGAGCAGGGCCACGACGACGAGCAGCAGCGTGACAATGCGGCGCAATCGTCCCGCCAGCCTCGTGGGAGCGGCCGGATGGTAGCCGACGTAGAACTCGCCGGCCTCAGTCATTGTGCTCGTCGCTGGCTGGGCGATCCCACCGCGGCTCCGCCTCGGCGGGTGCGAGTGGCGCGATGCGCACCGGTTCCACCCGCGTGCCCGCGGGGTTGGGCCGCGGGTCCACCAGTACGACCCCGTCGCGGATCACCAGGTTGAAGGTTGGAATCTTCTCGGTGAAGGGCGGTGGGGACTGCCCATTGTCAGGCAGGTACTGGTAGCCGTGCCAGGGGCAGGTAATGCAGCCGTCGACGATCTTCCCCTCACCCAGCGGGCCGTTCTGGTGCTGGCACACGTTGGACACGCAGGACACCTTTCCGTCGTAGCGGAAGACCGCCACCCGCTCGCCACCCACTGTGGCCATTCTCGCCCGATCCTCCGCGATCTCCTCGACCCGGCAGACCGGCACCCAGCCATCGCTGGCGGGCGCGGGCGCGGCCGCATCGAGCGGTCGTTCCCGCCATCCCGCGACCAGGTGCAATCCGAGCACCAGCGTGAGGCCGGCCCCGAGCAGCAGGGCCGGCAGGATACTCGCCGTCGCTTGCAAGCTGCCGAGCCCGACATGCGCGACCAGCAGGGCATAGACCACGTAGACCAGCATGTGCAGCGCCTTCCACACCGGGGCGGACAGCGTGGCAAGCCAGTAGTCGTGACTCGTGGCCGCCATCACCAGCAGGATCAGCAGCGCCACGAGGCCCGGCAGCTCGAAAGGAAAGGCCGCGACGCTGCGCCAGTCGCTCGAGGCCGTGAGGAGGCTGACCAGCGGATTCACGTCGCCCAGCGCGTGGAACTGGATCAGCGCGAACGTGGCATGCGCCAGCGCCAGCAGACACATCAACACGCCGAGGTGGCGGCGATTGTACAGCAGTGGAAGCCAGGACGGGTCGAGTCGCGCCAGGGGCCCAAGACAGAGAATCAGGTGGAGCAGCACCAGGGCGGCGGTGCCCAGGCCGCGGATCAACGCCGTTTCGAGTGTCGCATTGGCATCGAGACCGAGCGTGGCGCCGGCAAAGAGGAGGAGGTAGAGCGCCACTCCGCCCGACAGCAGGCCGTCGTAGATGAACTTCTGGCGGTTCCAGTTGACCGCACGGTAGAATGAGCTCACCGGGCACCGACCGAGGGCTGCAGCGCCGCAGGGATGGCCGTCCGCCGCACCGGCGCTCGGGCCAGCAACGCGATGGTGTAAACCGCGAGGCACACCAGGGCGACGACGAGGATCATCCAGCGGTGGCGAACCCGCAGCCGCCGGATCACAGGCGACTCCGGCGGTGGGCGGTGCGCTCGGTTGGGGGATGCCTCTCGCCCCGCAGCAGCCGACCGAGCAGCAGCGGCCAGAGCAGGGTGGCGCCGGGCACGATCAGTAGCCGGAAGCCACCGGTGCCATGGGCCGCGACCGGGTCGAGCCGGCCGGCCCACCGAAGCACAAAGGGGACGGAGAAGACGCTGCCGATCAGGAGGTAGCCGGTTGCGAGCCGGACGAGCCAGGTGGCCGTCGTGAGTGTCAGCATTGGTAGTCTGCGGTCAACGCAGCGGAAGGGGCAACGGTTCCCGGTTCAACTGGCCGGGACGGTGCGCCCGTGGGCCCAGCGGCGCAGTTCGGCGATCCGCTCCTGCATGGTCACGCTGAGCGGCTGGGTCCGCTCGATCTCCTGCAGCAGCGACAGGTCGGAGAGTGGCGCGCGGGCCGACAGGCAGGCGTAGAGCGCGCCGACCACGGCCTGCTCGATCTCGGCCCCGCTCCATCCCTCCGTGGCCGCCGCAAGCGCCTCGGGGCTGAACGCGTCGAGTGCCTGCCCGCGACGGGTGAGCTGCAGCCGGAAGATCGCCGCGCGTTCCTCTGCGCTGGGGAGATCCACGAAGAACACCTCGTCGAACCGCCCCTTGCGCAGCAACTCGGGTGGAATCCGCTGGATCTCGTTGGCCGTGGCCACCACGAAGACCGACTCCTTCCGTTCCTGCAGCCAGGAGAGGAAGCTGCCGAGCAGGCGCAGGGAGAGGCCGCCGTCGTCGCTGCCGCCGTCGATCGCAAAGGCCTTTTCGATCTCGTCGATCCACAGCACCGTCGGCGCGACCCGCTCGGCGGCGCGGAAGGCCCGGTGCAGATTCCGCTCGGTTTCGCCGACGTACTTGTTGTACAGTCGCGAGGCGTCGAGCCGCACCAGCGGCAGCCCCCACCCCTTCGCCACCGCCTTGGCCGTGAGACTCTTGCCGCAGCCGGGGACGCCGAGCAGCAGGATGCCACGGGGGAAGGGGAGGTGGAACTGTGCGGCGCGTGCCGGGTCGTTCACGACTGCCTGGCGGCTCGCGAGCCAGGCCTTGAGTTGCGCCAGCCCCGCGACGTCGGCCAGCGATTCTTCGGCGGGGTAGTACTCCAGCAGGCTCTCCTGCAGCACACTCTGCCGCTTGGCCGCGCTCACCTTGAGGATGTCATGCGGGGCGAGAAGGCCATCGTCGAGGATCACCCGGGTGAGGATCCGTCGCGCCTCCTCGCGGGTGAGGCCGCGCAGCTCCTGCAGCAACGTCGTCGTATTCTCCGGGGAGAGCTGCATCTTGGGCTGCAGGTCGCGCACCACCCGGCGGAGCAGGTCGCGGTACTGGTCGGGGGTGGGCGACGCGATCGGGATGG
Organism: Gemmatimonadales bacterium; assembly: GCA_039934355.1. GTDB lineage: Bacteria > Gemmatimonadota > Gemmatimonadetes > Gemmatimonadales > GWC2-71-9 > JADJOM01. The sequence continues at coordinate 1,524 of JBDTMI010000069.1, read as the reverse complement.
TTGCGGAATGGCGCGCGAGGCTCGGCGGCAGCTTCACCGCGTCACCCACCAGCACCACCGCCCCGCGCCGCTGACCCAACATCACGCCGGCCTCGTGGAGCGCGGAGGCGACGCCGGCATCGTCGAGCCAAGGCTCGTGCACGGGGAAGACGAACAGCCCCTCGGCACCGGCCAGGGTGAGATACTGCAGCGCGGCGAGGGGGTGCTGGGTGTCTTTTGCGAGTGCGCCGTCGCCGCCGATGCGCCGGAGTCCGGCGTGCCGACTCCACATCCAGAGCGCCAGCGACTGCCGGGTGGCGAGCCCGCGCAGGATCGTGTCGGCCTCGCTGGCGTCGGCGGTGTCCAGCAGGATGATCCCGTAGCGCGAGCGGACCAGGATGTCGAGTTCGGCAAGTGGATCGGGGGTGTTCATCGGGGGTGAAGCATACCGCCGGAGAATTCGACTCCGCCACCTGCCGGTGCCCTTCGGCCCGCCGGAACCTTACAATTGTGTCGGTATGGCTCCCCGTCACGGTCGCCGGTTCGGGCCGTGCCCCAGCCACCGCCCCCGGTTCCGATGCTCCTGCGTCAGCTCGAATACCTTGCCGCCCTTGCGCGCGAACAGCACTTCCTCCGCGCGGCCCAGGCCTGCAAGGTGACCCAGCCGACGCTCTCGGCGGGGATCAAGCAGCTCGAGGAAGAGCTGGGGTTGCTGCTGGTCCGGCGGGGGCGGCGGTTCGAGGGGTTCACCGCCGAGGGCGAACAGATCCTGGCCTGGGCCAGCCGGGTCGAGGCCGACGCGGCGAGCCTTCTGCAGGAGGCCGCGTCACTCCGCGGTGGCCTGCACGGAAGGCTGCGCCTCGGCGTGATTCCTGTCGCCCTGCCGGTCGTGCCGCTGATCAGCGCGCTGTTCACCGAACGACATCCCGGCGTGACGCTCACTGTATTGTCGACGCCTTCGGTCGAGATCCAGCGCGGACTGGATGACTTCAGCGTGGATGCGGGGCTGACCTATCTCGACAATGAACCGCTCAGCCACGTCCGCACCATTCCGCTCTACCACGAGCGCTACCTGCTGTTCACGCCCGAGAGCGGCTCGCTGTCGGACCGGCGCGAAGTGACATGGCGCGACGCGGCGACCCTGCCGCTCTGCCTGATGACGCCCGACATGCAAAACCGCCGGATTCTTGACGCCACCTTCCTCGAGGTGGGCGCCGTGCCGCGCCCGGTCATCGAGACCAACTCGGTCCTCACGCTCTCGGCACTGCTCCGCACCGGCAAGTGGTCCAGCATTCTGCCCCACACCTTTCTGAAACTCGTGGGCGAGGTGCCGGGCTTGCGGAGCCTTCCGCTGGTGCAGCCGGTGCTGACCCACAGCGTCGGGCTGGTGCTGCCGGACCGGGAACCACTCTCGCCGATGGCCCGGGGGCTGGCGGAGCTGATGGGGGAGGCCGGGGTGAAGGGCAGGTTCGAGGAGTTTGGAGGGTAGGCGGTTGGGCGCGAGGGAGGGGCGATTGAGGACAATTTCCGCAACGCTGAACGCTG
>JBDTMI010000068.1:0-16174 GCA_039934355.1 Gemmatimonadales bacterium | reverse complement strand
TCCCTCGCGCCGAGTCGCGGCTTCGCCGCTCCTAAGGCGCTTCGGTCGCGCCCAACCGCCTAATCTCCTAACCGCCCAACCGCCCAACCGCCTAATCTCCTAACCGCCCAATCGCCCAATCGCCCAACCCCTATCCCTCCACCTTCAGCTCCCCCTCCCACCGCGCCATGACTGCCGAGGCCAGGCAGTTGCCCAGCAGGTTGATCGAGGTCCGCGCCATGTCCATCAGGGCATCGACGCCGAGGATGACGGCAATCCCTTCGATCGGGAGGTGGAACTGGGCCAGCGTGCCGGCGAGAATGACGAGGGAGGCGCGGGGGACCGCCGCGACGCCTTTGCTGGTCAGCATCAGCGTCAGCATCATGAGGAGCTGGGTGGTGAGGTTGAGCTCCACCCCCGCCGCCTGGGCGACGAAGATCGAGGCCACGGCGAGGTAGAGCGTCGAACCATCGAGGTTGAAGGAGTATCCGGTCGGCAGTACGAAGGAGACGATCCGCCGGGGTACGCCGAACTCTTCCATGTTCTCGAGCGCGAGGGGCAGGGCCGCCTCGGAAGATGCCGTGCTGAACGCGATCAGCCAGGGCTCCTTGGCGTAGTGCCAGAATCGCCGGAGCGGGATCCGCGCGAAGAGGGCCATGGGGATCAGGGCGACCACCACGAAGACGATCAGTGCGCCATACAAGGTCCCGATCAATTTGGCGAGGTTGCCGAGGACCCCGATACCGCTGTGGCCCACGGTGATCGCGATCGCCGCCCCGATGCCGAAGGGGGCGAATTTCATCACCAGGGCGGTGAACTTGAACATCACATCCGCCAGCCCCTCAAAAAAGCCCAGCACCGTCGCCTTGTGCTTGCTGGTGGCCTGGGCCAGCGCAATCGAGAAGAGCAGGGCGAAGAAGACCACCTGCAGCACCTCGTTTTTCGCCGCGGCGTCGAAGAAGCTGGCCGGGACGGTGTGTTCCAGCACGCCGCTGAGCGTGGGCTTGTTACTGGTGAACTGGGCCACCTGGGCGCTGTCGACCGGGACCTGCAGGTTGATGCCGTCACCGGGGCGGGTCAGGTTCACCGCGCCCAGCCCGATGAACAGCGCCGCCGTGGTCATCACTTCGAAGTAGAGGATGGACCGGAAGGCCAGCCGACCGACCCGTTTCAGGTCGTCACCATGCCCGGCGATGCCGACCACGAGGCTGGAGAAGACCAGCGGGACCACGATGGACTTGATCATGCGCAGGAAGATCGACGACACCGGTTGCAGCCAGATGCTCAGGTCGATCGTCGTCCAGACTGTGTTGTCCAGGTAGCCGATGATGACGCCGACGACCATCGAGATGATGATCCACGACGTGAGGGAAAGACGGCGCAGGGCAGCGAGCATGACGGGGGCTCGGGAGTCGGGGAGGGGCGAACGGGCGATTGGGCGATTGGGCGATTGGGCGGGTGAAGTATGCGCACAGCCCATCCCACTCGCCAGCGCTGAGCCTTGTGTCGGTCCGTCGTGCCGGTTCCCTTCTGCCACACTCGCGGCTGACCGCTGACGCTCCGACCACCTGCAAACCTTCACCGCCGTTCCACCCTCCTACCCTCGGAGAACGAGATGGCCAAGCTTCACGTGCGTCACCTGGTCGGTGGACACGCTCCGCTTGCCAGTCACGAGCTGCTCTATCGATTCGAGTTCCCCGAACGGCCCGGCGCGCTCCTGCGCTTTCTCACCGCGATGCGCTCCGACTGGAACATCAGCCTCTTCCACTACCGCACTCCTGGGGCGGCCTACGGCCGGGTCCTGGTCGGGATGCAGGTGCCGCCAGGGGAGATGGGGACCTTCCGGGCATTCCTGAAACGACTGGGCTATCCGTTCGTCGACGAATCGAAGAATCCGGCGTATCGATTGTTCCTGGGCTAGGGTCGGGCCATTGCGCGGCCCGGTCCAGCGATTCACATCAACCGCACCCCGAATTCCCGCTGCAGCGCCCGTCGTCCCAAGTTGGTCAGCTTCAGGGCGCGGGTTCCGCGTCGCCGCTGGAACCATTCCAGCTCCAGCACACGCTCCAGCAGCACCCGGCCCAGCACGCCTGCCAGATGGTAGCGTCGCTCGCTCCAGTCGAGGCAGGCCCGCGCGGGCTGACGCCCCGCTCTCTCCGCCGCCGCCATGACCGACGCCGCATCAATCCCGATCCGGGCGAACTGTTCCCGGCCTTCGGGCGTCAACCGGTAGATCCGTCCCACCCGCGTCAACGCGCGTGATTCATCAATCAACGCATCCGTCAGCGCCACGCCAGCATGCCCCGCCAGATGGTCGTAACAGCTGCGGGCAAACCGCATCGGTTCGAATGTGGCTGGATTGGGGCGCACGGCCGATACATGAGGCTGACCGACGACCGCCAGTGCTTCCAGTGCCGCCGCGACTTCCGGGGTGGCCAGCCGGAAGTAGCGATGCCGGCCGTGGCGCTCATCCGCAACCAGTCCGCCGTCGAGCAGCTTGGCGAGGTGAAAGCTGGCGGTGGACGCAGAGACGCGCGCCGAGCGGGCCAGTTCGCCCGCCGGCAGCGCCCGGCCATCCGCCAGCGCCCACAGCATCGCCGCGCGTGCCGGGTCGGCCAGCAACGCCGCCACCGGTGCCACCAGCGTCTCCACCCGGGTCCTGGCCATGGCCTCCAGTATAGCAGCCGACAGTTCGACCGCCATCGAAGTGTCCGCCGGCTACTGTGTTGCCGGGCCAGGTGCGTCACGAGGACGTGGCGGAGCCCCGATCGGAACTCACGACGTCAGCGTTCCCGGACTGGAGCCGGGCCATCATGATCACCTGCATCATCCGCTACCAAATCGATTCCGTTCAGCGCGACGGCTTCGAGGCCTACGCCGAGAACTGGGGTCGGATCATCCCCCGATGTGGGGGTCATCTGGTCGGATATTTCCTGCCCCACGAAGGCACCAGCGACGTCGCCTGGGGTCTGATCGCGTTCGATAGCCTGGCGGCGTATGAGGTCTACCGGACCCGCCTCACGTCGGATCCGGAAGCGCTGGCAAATTTCGAGATGGCGCGCACCAAGCGATTCATTCTTCGCGAGGAGCGGAACTTCGTGGAAAGCGTCGAGGGCACTCTGGGCATTCCCTCAATGCTACGGGAAGGCGCCCCATGATTGGCGTCATCTTCGAAGTGTGGCCCGCAGAAGGACGGCGGCAGGAGTATCTCGACCTGGCGACCGGGCTGCGGCCGTTGCTGCATCAGATCGACGGCTTCATATCCATCGAACGATTCGAGAGCATCTCTGAGGAAGGCAAGATGCTGTCGCTCAGCTTCTTTCGGGATGAGGCGGCGGTGGCCGCGTGGCGCACCATCGCGGAACACCGCGTGGCCCAGGCGAGGGGCCGGGGTGGGATCTTTCGGGACTATCGACTGCGGGTGGTGGGGACGATCCGCGACTACGGTCTCCACGATCGGGATCAGGCGCCGGCGGACAACCGGGCCCATCACGGTTGATGACGGCCCCGCGTCAGGCCATCGGCGTCAGCGCGGCGGCTTTCTGTTCGATCACCTTGAGCAGCGAGGCGAAGCTTGCCGCGAATGACGCGACACCCTCGGTCTCCAGCGCCGCGGTGATGCTGGTGAGCTGGATGCCAGCTTTGGCGAGCAGGCGCAGGGTGGCGGTCGCGTCGGCCATGCCATCGTGGATCCGGCGGGCCGGCTGGCCGTGGTCCCGATACGCCGCAAAGGTGACGGGCGGCAGCGTGTTCACGGTGTGGTCGCCGATCAGCGCCTCGACGTAGTACACATCGGGGAGCTTCGGATCCTTGGTACTGGTCGAGGCCCATAGCGGTCGTTGGACGATGGCCCCCGCGGCGGCGAGCGTCTTCCACCGTGCGGAACCGAACAGCTCCTCGAAGGCCGCATACGCGGCGCAGGCATTCGCGATCGCCGCCTTGCTCTTCAATTCCGTGGCGCCCACCAGCGCATCCACCTTGCCGTCCACCCGGCTCACGAAGAAGCTGGCGACCGACGCGATGCCCCGCAGCTCACCCCCGCGCGCCTTCCGCTGTTCCAGTCCGCTCAGGAACGCCTCCACCACCTCGCGATAGCGCTCAACGGCGAAGAGCAGGGTGACGTTGACGTTGATCCCCCGCGCCAGACAGTGGGTGATGGCCGGCAGCCCCTCGCGTGTTCCCGGGATCTTGATCATCACATTGGGCCGCGCGATGCGACTCCAGAGCCGTTCGGCTTCGGCAATCGTCCCGGCGGTGTCGTGCGCCAGCGTGGGTGCCACTTCCATGGACACCAGGCCGTCGAGGCCGCGGCTCTCACGATGGATCGGCAGGAAGAGATCGCATGCCGCCTGCACATCCTCCACGGCGAGCGTCTCGAAGATCTCGGCGGGACGCCGACCCTCCGCCGCCAGCCGGCGAATATCGTCGTCATACAACTCGCTGCCGGCGATCGCCTTCTCGAAGATCGTCGGATTGGTCGTCATGCCACGCAGCCCGTCTTCGGCGATCAGGCGCGCCAGCTCACCGGAGCTGACCAGGTCGCGGGTGATGAAGTCGTACCAGGGGCTCTGGCCCAGCTGGCCAAGGCGGATGAGCGGGTTGGTTGTCATGGGGGCGGAAAATAGCGGAGGGGGCGGCCGAGGGCGACGGGTACCCCGTCGTCCCGTGCGCCTCAGGCGTTGATCACCCGCTTCGCGGCTGCTACCAGCTTCTCCGCCGTCAACCCGAATTCACTGAACAACCGGTCGGCTGGCGCGGAGGCACCGAAATGGTCGAGCGCGAGGACCTCGCCGGCGTCGCCGACCCAGCGATGCCAGCCGAAAGGGCTCGCCGCTTCAATGGCGACACGCGCCTTGACCGCTGACGGCAGCACCGATTCACGATAGGCCGCCGGCTGGGTCGCAAAGATTTCCCATGAAGGCAGCGAGACGACGCGGACCCCGATCGTCTGCGCCCGCAGCAAGGCTGCCGCGGCCAGCGCGATATGCACCTCCGCCCCTGTCGCCAGCAGGATCACGCTCGGTGCGCCACCCGGCGCATCGAGCAGGACATACCCGCCACGCTGGACCCCGTTGGCGGGGGCCAGCACGGTGCGGTCGAGGATCGGCAGCTTCTGGCGGGAGAGCGCCAGGATGGTGGGGCCGTCCGTACGGCCCACCGCGAGCTTCCATGCCTCGACCGTTTCGGTCGCATCTGCGGGACGCAGCACCATGACGTTCGGCGTCGCGCGCAGCATGGCGAGCTGCTCGATCGGCTGGTGGGTCGGACCATCTTCGCCCAGGCCGATCGAGTCGTGGGTGCCGACGTAGATGACCGGGAGCCGCATGAGCGCTGCCAGGCGGATCGCTGGCTTGCAGTAGTCGGCGAATATCAGAAACGTGCTGCCGAAGGGACGCAGCCCGCCGTGTGCGGCGATGCCGTTGAGTGCCGCGCCCATCCCATGCTCCCGCACGCCCCAGTGAATGTTCCGGCCGATCTTCGTCGCCGAGAGGCTCCCGCCACCCTTGAGATCGGTGCCGGTGCTCTCTGCGAGGTCGGCGGAGCCACCGATCAGGTTGGGGACCTTTGCCGCGATCGCATTCAGCGCCTTGGCGGAGGCTTGTCGGGTGGCGAGCTGGCCGTCGGCCGGCGTGAACACCGGGAGCCCTGCGTCCCACCCGTCGGGCAGCGTCAGCGTCAGCCAGCTCGCGAACTCGGCCGCCAGCTCGGGATGCGCCGCACGATACCGGTCCATGACCTCATGCCACGCGCGATGCGCCGCGCCGCCACGGCGGATGCAGTGGGCCTTCCACTCCGCCGCTTCCGGCGCGACGTGGAACGCCGGCTCGGGCCAGCCGAGTATCGCGCGCGTCAGCTTGATTTCCTCGGAGCCGAGTGGAGCGCCGTGGGCGCCTGAGGTATCGCGCTTGTTCGGGGCGGGGTAGCCGATCACGGTACGGAGGATGATGAGCGACGGACGAACTGTTTCGGCCGCGACCGCGTCGAGCGCCTCGGAGATGGCGGCGAGGTCCTCGCCATCCTCAACCCGGACGACATGCCAGCCGTACGCCTCGAAGCGGCGGCCCACATCCTCGGAAAAACTGAGCGAGGTGTTGCCGTCGATGGTGATGTGATTGTTGTCGAAGATCAGCTTGAGGTGCCCGAGGCCGAGATGCCCGGCGAGCGACGCCGCTTCGCTCGCGACGCCTTCCATCAGGTCACCATCGCTCACAAATCCCCAGACGCGGTGCCCCACAATCGTCAGGCCCGGGCGGTTGAATCGTTCGGCCAGCACCCGCTCGGCGATGGCCATGCCGACGGCGTTCCCGACGCCCTGCCCGAGTGGACCGGTCGTGGTCTCCACCCCGGCGGTATGACCTCGTTCGGGATGGCCCGGCGTGCGCGAACCCCACTGCCGGAAATTGCGCAGGTCGTCGAGCGAGAGGTCGTAGCCGCTGAGATGCAGCAGCCCGTAGAGCAGCATCGACGCGTGGCCGCAGGAGAGCACGAATCGATCGCGGTCGGGCCAGGAGGGATCGGTGGGGTCGAAGCGCAGATACCCATCCCACAGCAACCAGGCCGCGGGTGCCAGCGCCATCGGTGTACCGGGGTGTCCAGACTGGGCCTGCTCCACGGCGTCCATCGCCAGCACGCGCAGGGAATTGATGGTCGGCCAGGTCGTGTTGTTCATGCGGTGGTCCGTCGCGGGGCGGGAGGAGAGGGCGGGCGTCGGCAGGTGGTGCTCCGGTGAGGACGCGACAAGCTAACAGGTGCTGGCGGGAGGCGGGACGGGTCGGTATCCTCGTCCAGTGTTTATGGTAATAACATTGAACAAGATCCCTGACCGAGAGATTACGACGGTGCTGAGTTCGATGCGGACCTACCGGATCCAGGAAGTCGCGGAACTGACCGGCCTGGCCACGGCGCGCCTCCGTGCGTGGGAGCGGCGGCACGAGATCGTCCGGCCCCGGCGTCTGGCGAATCGGTATCGGGCATACACCAGCGAGCAGGTGGCGCTGTTGCGGGCATTCGCGCACCTGACCGAGGCGGGAGAGCGGATTGGCGACCTGACCAGGGAACCTGTGGCCTCGGTCATCGCTCGCGCCGAGGGGCGGGTGACGGGCGGCTCTCCGCTCGCACAGCTGGTGGAGGCGGCGAAGCAGCTCGATCGGGGCCGGCTCAGCAGTCTGCTGACGGAGCAACGTCGTCGGATGGATCTGGAGGAGTTCGGGCGGGCCATCGTCCTGCCATTCGGCGAGGTGCTGGGTGATCAGTGGGCGTTTGGCAAGCTGGCCATCGCCGTCGAACATCTCGCCAGCGAAGTCGTGGTGCAGCTGCTGAAGCACGAGCTGACCAGCGGGTCGAGCACCGGGCCGGTGCTGCTGGCCGCCTGCCTTCCGGAAGAGCACCACGAGTGGGGCTTCCTGGTGACGTTGACCTCGTTGAAAATCAGGGGGTGGCGGGTGCGGTACCTGGGCGCCAATCTCCCCCTGCCGGAAGTCGCGAGGGCGGCGTGGACCCTGGTGCCACAGGTGGTCGCGCTCTCCGCAGCGGACCCGGCGAACGTGCGTGCACGCCTGCCGGAATTGCGCGAGTTGCTCCGGCTGGTGCCGCCCGGGACCGTGGTGGTCCTCGGTGGTGAGGGTGCCGAGGTGAACAGTTCGAAGCTGCGCCGAGCCGGGCTGAAGGTTGGTGCTGCGGCGATTCCTGATGTCGGCCCCTCCCTTTCGCCGTATGTCCTTTCCCGAACGGCATGAATGCCTGCCGCGATCCGCACCTCCTCCTCTCACCGCTCACCGCCATGCCCGCACTGCAGAACTGGTTCGCCTGGGCGCTGCTTTCGGCCGTCTTCGCGTCACTCACTGCCATCTTCGCGAAGATCGGGCTCGAGGGCGTCGACTCCGACTTCGCCACCCTGTTCCGGACCGTGGTTATCGCCGTCGTGCTGGGGGCGATCGTCTACGCCACGGGCAAATGGCAGAATGTCACCAGCCTGTCGCAGAAGGCGCTGGTCTTTCTAACATTGTCTGGCCTCGCCACCGGCGCCTCGTGGCTCTGCTATTTCCGGGCACTCAAGGTCGGCGATGCATCGCGGGTGGCGCCAGTCGACAAGGTGAGCGTCATCCTCGTCGCCATTTTTGCCACGGCATTTCTGGGCGAACGGCCTTCGCTCCGTGAATGGGCGGGAATCTCGCTGGTGGGTGTGGGGGTAGTGCTGTTGAGTTTGAAGCGGTAGACGCTGGCAGCTGACAGCAGGGAAGGGAAGTGGGGTAGCTTCCGTGCTGACGGCTGGCGGGTGCCACCTCCCACGTGCGCCGACCCCGGTGTATCTTCTCCCTCCCCAAACACGCCTAGTTGCCTGACGGAGATACCGCTGTGTCAAACGACGAACCCGAATACCTGAAGGCCATTCGCCGCAACCAGGAGCAGAAGAAGGCTCCGTCAGCGAAGGCCACCACCGCCGGACCGAAGGTCGCTCCCGTCTCGCCCGCCGAGCGGGAGGCCCACCGCTGGGCCCAGGAGGTCGGCGGGAAGGACGTCCGCATCGCCCCCTCGGTCACCGGTGCCAAGGTGGCCCTGCTGGTCCAGCCCATCACCCCCTTCGGCAAGCCCGCCGTCACGCTGGAAGGATTGCCAAGCCGCGATGCGCTCGCCGAGCGGATCAACGCGGCCCAGGGCGCCGGGGAGAACGTGCTGGGGTGCTACGAGCTCACGACCGGCCGGCCACTCACCTCCGAGCTGGTGGAAGGCAAGGTGACCTTCACCGCTGGCGCCAAGCGCGAGATCATGAAGGCGGAGAGCCCCGAGCGGATGATCCGCATCGCCGCGAAGCAGGCCGAGGAGCTGGCCAAGACGCGGAAATACGAGGACCCTTCACGCAGTCCACGCGGTGGACAGGGTGGCGGCAGCGGTCGGGGTGGCCCTGGTGGAAGTGGTGGTCCGGGCGGTGGTGGTCGGGGTGGTCCTGGCGGAAGCGGTGGCCAGGGCGGCGGTGGTCGAGGTGGTCCGGCCGGTGGTGGTGCCGGGGGCCGTGGTGGTCCCGGCGGCGGCGGTGGTGGTGCACGGGGTCGCTGACCGAAACGTCCGCGATCCGGGTGCGGCGCCGGACGAACATTGTAGGGGCGGGTCTGACCGAAACGTCCGCGATCCAGGTGCGGGAACGGGCAAACATTGTAGGGGCGGGTCTAAGACCCGCCCCTACATTTTTTCCGTCCCGTGGGTTGTTCCGTTCCGCGGGTTTTCCCGCCCCAACCCTGTTTCCCGCCCCTACGTCAATTCCGGCAATGCGTCGCCCGGCCGCCAGGTGGCGCGCTCCAGCTGGTCGAGAAAGGCGAGCACCCGCCCTCGCTCGGCGTGGGTAGGCAGCAGGAGCAGGTCGCCCGGCTGTGCCCAGTCCAAAGCAGAGCGCACCGCCTCAAACTCGGAGGGCGCCCGCGTGATGTGCGCAGCGGGAATGCCGAGACGGAGGAACTCCGCTTCCATCACGTCGCCGACCTGACCGGGCGGCCGCTCGCGCAGGTATTTCTCCATCTCCTTGAGGATCACCCGATCGGGCCGGAAGGCGACCGCGCTCGCCGCCAGTTGGCGGAGCGCGAGATCATCGCGATCACCGGCTTGGCCGAGGACGACGAGGCGACGGCGGGCGGGAAGCTGGGTCGCCATGGCGACGAGTGCATCCATGCCGTGCGGATTGTGGGCAAAATCGACCACGATCGTGACCTCGCCGATCCGGTAGACGTTGAGGCGTCCGGGGTTGTCGCGCGGGCTCACGCCGAACGTCGTGAGTCCGCGCCGGATGGCGTCGAGCGGGAGACCGCTGGCCGCGGCGAGCGCCACGACGCCGAGGACGTTGGCCACGTTGTGGCGAGCGGTGCCGTTTACGGTGATCGGGATGCTCGTGAGTGAGGCGACCTCGGTCGTTTGGCCGTGCTGCTCCAGGATGATGCTGCCGTCGGCCAACCAGCATGCCTCGCCGCCGGCGGCGCGGTGCCGCTGCAGCAGCGGGGAGCCGCTGTCGAGGGAGGTCCAGAGAATCGGGACGCTCAGGGTCGTCGCAGCCGTGACCAGCACCGGGTCGTCGGCGTTGAGGACCAGTCGGCCACCGGGCAGCACCGCTCGCCCGACCACGAGTTTGGTATCGGCCAGCGCCCGCAGGTCGCTAACGCCCCACTCGCCGAAATGATCCTCGGCGATGTTGGTGACGATTGCCGCGACGGCGCGACTGACCGCGAGTCCGCGCCGCAGGATGCCGCCGCGGGCCGTCTCCAGCACGGCGAACTCCACCCGCCGGTCCCGCAGCACGAGACGGGTGCCGGCCGGCCCGGCCCAGTCGCCCCGATCGATCACTTCCCCGTTCACGACGACGGCATCGGTGGAGCTGAAGCCAGTGACATGTCCCGCCTGGTGCGCGATCGCGGCGAGCAGCCGAACCGTGGTGGTCTTTCCGTTGGACCCGGTGACCAGCACCAGCGGCACATCGTGCACCGCCGACCAGTCCACCGCGTCGGGGGATGGAATGGCGTTGAGCGGCCAGGTGAGCGACCCGATGCCACCACCCACAGAGACCTGGTCGGGATCGAAGAGGAATGTGACCTGATGCTGCCGTGCGGCTTGGTGCAGTGCAGCGAGCGCCGGATTGGCCTCGGCGCCGATCTGCAGGGCGAGTGAGGCACGTGCTGGTTCGAGGGGGGGCGAATCGCCGCCGGCCAGTCGCGTGGTGGCTGTGGCGACGGCCCATTCATTGATCTCCGTCGCGGCGAACAGCCCGTCAACTGGGGCGCTGATGGCAACACTGGCGCCATTGGGAAAGCGCCGACTGGTGAGCAGTTCCTCGCGCCAGCCCAGCGCGTCCAGCATGCGGCGCGCCTGCTCCTGCCATCGCGCGATGAATCGCTCGGTGAGGTCATCGGGGCAGGCGATGTCGGCCACCGCACCGGGCCGATCCCACAACAGATTGAGGCCGGGCAGACGGCGACTGTCCGTCAGCACAATCATCTCCGTCATGTTGGATGCCATCACCGGTTCCACACGCGACGCGTCAGTCGTCGGTTTCCCGGGCCAGTCGGACGCCCCGTTCGTCTCGCACCAGCTGGTCCCCCTCCTGCATGACCGGTTCCGGTCCGACCTGGGTCTCGACATACGCCGGCTTGGGTGACTCGGCGGGAGTGTTTGGTGTCTCCGGCTTGAACGTGGTGACCTGCTTCCAGCCGCGAGAGATCGCGTCCACGAAGATCAGCAGGACGTCGCCGGATCTGCCGGCGCGGAGTGCGGCGTGGATGGCCGCCTGTTCATCGACGATGATCTCGACCTTCTCCGGCGGCACGCCCGCGTCCAGCAGGGCCTGCTGCAGCATGCGGGGCACCTCATCGGGTCCGCGTCCGCGCGGCCGGTCGTCGCGGCGGCAGATGTAGTGATCGAACCGTCCGGCGCAGAGCCGGCCGATCTCGCGGATGTCCTCGTCGCGCCGGTCACCGGGAGCCGCCAGCACGATGATGCGCCTCCCGGTGACGTCGAGGCGTTCGACCAGCCGGCACATCGCCTCGATGGCGCTGGGATTGTGACCGTAGTCGAGGATCACCTTGAACGGGTGATCGTCAAACACGTTCATCCGTCCCGGCGCCTGGAAGAACGTCGTGTCGAAGGTCCGCAGGCCGTGGCGGATGTCCTCCAGCTTGACCCCCATGCTGAACGCCAGCGCGGCGGCGAACATGGCGTTCTGCACATTGTGGGTCGCGCGGCCCTCGAGGGTAGCGGGAATCAGGTGACTCCACAGCAGCGGGATGTGGGTGCCGTGATCGTAGATCGTGATCATCTGCCCGTTGATCCCGCTCTCGAGCGAGACCGCCCGCCCGCCGGCGCGGATATGCTCACGTACCAGGGTGTGCGCCGGGTTCAGTGTGACGTAGCAGACGTTTCTGGCCCTGGTGTAGTCCGCCATACGCAGGCAGTGCGCGTCGTCGGCATTGAGCACCGCGGTGTCCTCGGCCACCTCGATCACGATCCGCTTCACCTGCGCCAGCTGCTCCAGCGTGTCGATCCCCTTGAGGCCCAGGTGATCCGGCTGGACATTCAGCACCGCGGCGACGTCGCAGAAGCGGGTGCCCATGCCGGCGCGGAGCAATCCGCCGCGGGCGATCTCCAGTACCGCGACATCCACACTCGGATCCCGCAGCACCATCCGGGTGGCGACGGGGCCGGTCATATCGCCCTTCATGGTGCACTGGCCGTCGATGTAGACGCCGTCGGTCGTGGTGAGCCCGACGCAGCGTCCCGCCAGCTTGTGGATATGCGCCAGCATCCGCGCGGTCGTCGTCTTGCCATTGGTGCCGGTGATCGCGGCGATCGGGATGCGCGCCGGCATGCCGGGCGGGAAGAGCATATCGAGCACCGCGCCGGCGACATCGCGCGGTTTCCCCTCGCTTGGCGCGACGTGCATCCGGAATCCGGGCGCGGCGTTGAGTTCGCAGATCCCCGCGCCATTCTCCTTGTAGGAGACGGTGATATCGTCGCTCAGGAAATCCACGCCGCCGACATCGAGTCCGATCGCCTGGACCGCGCGGACCGCCATCTCTTCGTTGTCGGGATGAACGATGTCGGTCACGTCGATCGCCGTCCCGCCGGTGGAGAGGTTGCCGGTCGAGCGGAGGTAGACGACCTCCCCGGCCGGCGGCACGGTAGCGCGGGTATAGCCCTTCTTCTGCAGCAGCTGCTCCGCCTGGTGATCGAATTCCAGGCGGGTCAACACCTTTTCGTGCCCGACGCCGCGGCGTGGGTCGCTGTTCACAGTGGCGACGAGCTGTTCCACGCTATGAATGCCGTCGCCCACCACATGCCCGGGAACCCTGCGCGACACGGCGACGAGGCGCCCATTGACCACCAGCATCCGGTGGTCATCACCGGTGACAAACTTTTCCACGATCACGCTGCGGCTGTGCTCCTGCGCCACGTTGAAGGCCAGCCGAACCTGGGCCTCCTCCATGAGGTGGATCGAGACGCCGCGTCCATGATTTCCGTTGTACGGCTTCACCACCACCGGATAGCCGATATCACGCGCCGCCCGCGCCGCCTCGACTTCACTCTGCACCAGTCGCTGCTGCGGCACCGGGAGGCCGAGGGTGGAGAGGATCCGGTTGGTCTCCTCCTTGTCCGAGGCGAGCTCCACGGCGATATGCGGAGTTCGGCTGGTGATCGTCGCCTGGATCCGCTGCTGGTGTCGTCCATGACCGAACTGCACCAGGCTCTGTGAATTGAGGCGCAGCCAGGGGATGCCCCGATCCTGCGCGGTCTGCACCAGCGACATCGTGCTGGGGCCGAGGTCCCGCCGCTGTGCGTAGCGGATGAACGATTCCAGTGCGCTCTTCGCGTCGAAGTCCGCCGGGACCGCATTCGAGGCGCGCAACTCCGCGGGCAACAGGGATTGAATCAGGGTCACGGCGAGATTGGCCGCCTCCAGCCCGACGGACTCCTCTTCGAACTGGTAGACGATCTGGTACTGGCCCGGCGTATCGAGCGAGCGGGTCTTGCCAAAGGTGACCTTTTCGCCGGCGACGGCCTGCAGTTCGATGGCGACATGCTCCAGCACATGACCGAGCCAGGTCCCCTCGTCCTCGCGGCAACGACGGAGAAAGCCGCCGGGGGCGCCATAGGAGCAGCCATGCTCGGCGAGCCCCGGCAACGCCGTCAGGAGGCCGTTGATGAAGCCGGGCCCGAGGCGCGCTGTGGGCCACGCCTCGAGATCGCCCAGGTCCAGCTCCAGCCGGATGACGGGGAAGTGGGCGTAGAGAGAGGGACCGACGTAGACCGAACGTTCGAGAATGCGCATCAGTGGTCTCGTGACAGCGTTGGGCGGGAAGCCGGCGGCCGGGGCAAGCCGCCGGCTACGGTTCGGGCGGCAGGCCGTCATCCGTGCGCTGGGATGGGGAGATCGTACCGCTCGCCGGAGGGGAGCGGAAGAGGGGCGCTTATCCCTTGGCGGTCGCGACGGTACCGGCGGAGGCGGTCCGGGTATGCAGCTGGAAGGTCGCGCCCTGGATCAGCAGGTGCAGCTTGACACCGATGAGGCAGACAGGATCGTCGCGATTGGCCTTATCCATGGAGCTGAACTCGATCTCCGAAGGATCGACGACGGTGATGGCACCGGAGCCGGTGACCTCGATCGTTTCATCCGGGCCGATGAACGCCGCCGTGTCCTCGTCCAGCCCCAGCCCGACGGCGAACGGGTTGTAGGCTAGCGCGGTCAGCAGGCGGCCAAGACGATCACGCTGGCGGAAATGCTGGTCGATCACGACCCGGTTGGTGAGCCCGAGCCCCGGGGCGAGCGTGACGCTGCCGGCGCGCGGGGAGGCGCCTTCCTCCCCGAAGGCGATCATGTGCTCGGAGAGGAACGCCGCACCGGCGGAGGTACCGGCGACATGCACCCCGCGAGCGTTGAGGACCCGGAGCGCCTTGGCGATGGGCGTGCCGCCCAGATGGGTGGCGAGGCGCAGCTGATTGCCACCGGTGATGAAGACGCCGGTGGCCTTTTCCAGCGTGTGCATCGCGTCGGGTGAGTCGCAATCGGCCCGGCTCTCCAGTGGCAGGGCGTCGGCATGCCGGGCACCGAGGTCGCGGAAGATCGCTTCGTAGCGCTCACCGGTGTCGGAGGAGAGTGAGGCGGTCGGGATGATGACGATCCGCGCCTGTCGTCCCCCGCACAGCTTCACGAAGCGCCGCAGGATCGCCGGGTCGTTGATCTTGTCCTCCGCGCCCCCGATGGGGATGATGTAGCCGCGGGGCGTATCGTCGGACGGACGGGAGGGACTCATGCCAACGCTCCTTCGAATGTTCCCCGGATCACCGGGACATGATCCCGCACGTGCCACCTGCCGCCGGCCATCACATCGGCGATATCACCGGCGTCATCCAGGATCACCAGGTCGGCGTCGGCGCCCGGACTGAGGCGCCCTTTTCCGTTCAGGCGGAGCAGCTCCGCCACATTGGTGGTGAACGCGGGCAGCACACGCTCGAGCCCATACCCGCGCTGCACCATTTCCCGCAACGTCAGGGCCAGCGCGTCGGGCCGGCCGACATCCATGCTGCTGACTCGTCCGGCGGCATCGAAGACCGGCAGGCACCCGCCCCCATCCGAGCTGATCGTGACCTGAGCCGGCGGCAAGCCGGCATCCAGGTACTTCGCGAGGGCATCCGCCGCCGACCACGCGTCCTCGTCCGGTCCAACAGGGAAGGCGGTGAGGTCGATGGTGCAGCCGCGTCGGGTCAGCGCACAGGCTTCTTCAAAGAGCGCACGGCGCCGGTTGACGTGCGTCGGGTGGTAGACCCGCGCCGGAATTTCGCCGCAGTCGAGCGCCTCGCGCACCAGCGCCAGGCCGCGGGGCCCGTCGCCCAGATGCAGATGCACGATGCCCGCCTTGCCGGTCATCATGCCGCCCACATGCGCCTCGGCCGCGAGGCGCAGCAGCTCGTCCAGTGTGAGTTGGCTCGAGCGGTGATCGCTCAGGGCGATCTCGCCGACACCAATGATCCGGTCGATGTGGACGATATCGCCGCGCACCGACCCGGTCAGTGTGGTCGGCGGATAGTGATAGCCGCCGGTATGACACCAGGCCGAGAGCCCTTCCGCGATGAGGCCGCGCGCCGTCGCCACCAGACTGCCGGTGTCGCGCGCGACGTCATCGGTCCCGAGCACACCCACGACCGAGGTGATGCCGCCGAGGGTGTAGCGGGTCAGGGCGACGGGTGGCACGCGGGTTTCGTAGCCCGCCTCGCCACCGCCACCGGTCAGGTGCACGTGTCCGTCGATGAGGCCGGGAATGACCCGTCGGCCGGCGCAGCGATGGACCGTGACCCCGAGCTCGGCGCCCAGGGAGGGCGCCTCCGTGCCAATCCACAATATCCGGCCACCGCCGATCAGCAGGTGTTGCCGACCGCGGCGTTCCGGGGCAAAGAGTTCAGCGTCGAGCAGCAGCTGTAACATGAGTGGGGAAAGGTACTTCGCTCGGGGTGGATGCTCCAGCCGCGGGGAGGCTCGAGTACCAGGCGATAGGCGATAAGCGATGGGGGCTTGGCAGTAGGGAGTTTGAGAGAAGGTATTGTCTGGTGGGGCAGGCGTCTCGCCTGCCCGCACCAGTTCATCAGCTCATAGCGTTGAAGCGGGCAACTATAGTGAGTCGGCGTGGGCAGGCGGGACGCCTGCCCCACGAACGCCTGCCCCACGAAC